>NZ_JAUJZH010000083.1 GCF_030486595.1 Variovorax ginsengisoli
GGCGGATTCAACCGGTCGTCGCAACACCGGGTTGTCGAACGGATTTTAGATACTCGTTCAAGGTCTCAGCCGGTGTCTTCCAGCCCAGTGTTTTGCGCGGCCTGTTGTTCAATGTCCGGGCCACGGCTTGAATCTCTTGCTCGCTCCAGCGAGACAGGTCAGTGCCTTTGGGGAAGTATTGGCGCAGCAGCCCGTTCGTGTTCTCGTTCGTTCCGCGCTGCCATGGGCTGTGAGGATCAGCAAAGAAGACGCGCACTCCGGACTCGATGGTGAACCGCGCATGGTCGGAGAGTTCCTTGCCTCGATCCCAAGTCAATGATTGCCACAGCTGAGCAGGCAGCGTGGTCACGGTTCTCTTGAGCGCGTTGGCCATGGTGATGGCCCCGTAGCCTGCGAGCGCAGGACCGTTCTTCGTCCGAGGAATTAGCCCATAGCCCGCCTCACGAGGCAGGTGCACGAGCATGGTGAAGCGGCTTGATCGCTCCACCAGCGTGCCGATGGCTGACCTGTCCAGGCCGATGATCAAATCCCCCTCCCAATGTCCCGGCACGGCACGATCTTCTGCCTCTGCGGGACGGCTGGAGATCATCACCTCCTCGCTGACATGAGCCCATGCTTTGGCCTGGGCCCTGGCTCGTGGCACGCGCAAAGCACGCCCCATACGCAGGTAGCTCACCAGCTCTCGCTTAAGAGCACCTCGCCCCTGAATGTAGAGGGCCTGGTAGATGGCTTCGTGGGAGATGCGCATGGAATGATCATCCGGGAAGTCGACCTGCAGCCGGTTGGCAATCTGCTCCGGCGACCAGCCATTGACCCATTTGCGGTCACCACGATGAGGCTTGTTGCGACCGATGAACGCAGCTTGCCGAGGTCCGGCGACCTCGCGCCCTTGAGCATCGTGGATCTTGCCCTCCAGGCGGTCTTGAACATATTGGCGCAGACGTGGGTTTGTCACCAGCTTGGCCGGCTTGGGCCTTCTGGCCATCAGCTCGGACTTCCACTGCGCAACAGACGCTCGATACTCGAGCTTGCCACCGCGAGTCGCAGCGTTGCGGGTCAGCTCCCGTGAGACCGTCGAGGGACTTCGCCCGATAACGCGAGCTATCTCCCGCACCCCCACGTCTTGAGCTCGCAGAAGGGCGATCTCTTCTCGCTCGGAAAATGACAGATACCTCGCGGAAACAGGCTTCGACATGAACAGTGGCATGCCACCACGATGACGGAACCAACGCGTGCCCACCGGCTGCGACACGCCCACGGCTTCGGCCGCCTTCTCACTCGTGATTCCGGTGGCAATCTGCTTCCAGAACTGCCGCTCCACCTCTCGCCGAAGCGAAGGAGCACCGGGTGAGCGCATTGCACCTCGCCCCGTTAACTTTTGCATCCACCCCGCGGGTCGTCCCATAAACACCTCCATGATTGAAAGTGTTGCGACGACCGGTTGAATCCGCC
>NZ_JAUJZH010000084.1 GCF_030486595.1 Variovorax ginsengisoli
GATCTTGCGGGATGACGCGTTGATGGAGCCCATGGTGTCGACCACCTGGCTCACCACGCTGCCGCCCTTGACGGCGACTTCGGAAGCCGAGACCGCGAGTTGGTTGGCCTGCCGTGCGTTGTCCGCGTTCTGCTTCACCGTCGAAGTCAGTTCTTCCATCGAGGCGGCCGTTTCTTCCAGCGAGCTCGCTTGCTCTTCGGTTCGCGACGACAGATCCTGATTGCCCGTGGCGATCTGGCTCGAAGCTGTCGCGATCGTGTCGGTGCCGGTGCGGACTTCGCCCACGATCTTCACCAGGCTGTTGTTCATCTCCTTGAGCGCCTGCATCAGCTGGCCGGTCTCGTCCGTCGTGCGAGCCTCGACGCGGCTGGTCAGGTCGCCGGCGGCCACGGATTGCGCCACCTTCACGGCTTCGGCCAGCGGCTTGGCGACGATGCGGGCGATCCAGAGTGCGAGCAACAGGCCCAGCGCCACGCTGCTCAGCAGGCTGCCGATGACCCAGAGCCGGGCATCCTGATAGACCGCGTTGCCGGTCTCGTCCGCCTTCCTGGCACCCACCTCGTTGACTTCGGCGAGGGTGTCGAGCATCTTGCTCAGTTCCAGATTCAGGCGCAGCGAATCGCCGCGGATCATGGCGACCGCCTCTTCGTTCTTCTGGGCGCGGGACAGGGCGATGACTTTGTCATGCTCCAGCGCGTACTGGCCCATCGCCTTGACGAACTCCGGATAGATCTTCTTTTCTTCCGGCTCGGAGATCAGTTTCTCGTAGGTGCCGCGGCTCTTCTGCAGGCTGGCCCAGGCGTCGGTCATCGACTTCTCGTAGCCGGCCAGGTCGGCCTCGGTGCTCGACAGGATGTGCTGCAACTCCATCGAGCGATAGCGCGCCATCAGGCCCTTCATTTCGAGCAACGAGCGCGTGGCGGGCATCCAGTTGGTCGTGATGTCGGTCGACATCTGGTTGACCTTCGCCAACTGCATCACCGAAAAGACGCCGACGAACACGGTCAGCGCGAGAACGATGACGAAGGAGATCAGGAGCTTGCTCGCGATCCTGAGGTTGTAGAACGCATTCATGTTTTTCCCTGTTGCGGCCTTGAGGCCAGTCATGTGTTTCCAGTTCAGAATTCGGTCCAGTCGCCCGCGGCACTGGCGGCCGAGGCGAGCTGCGGCGCGCTGGCGCCCTTCTTTTCGATGGCCGGCGCAGCGGTCCTTCGGACGGCCTTCGGCGCCACCGCCGCGACGGCAGCAGGTCGGCCGAAGGCCGGTTCGCTGCGTCCGCCAGCGGCCGCATCCAGCTTGAAGACACCCACGGCCTTCACCAGGCTCGACGCCTGCTCCTGCAGCGACCCGGCAGCGGCCGCAGCCTCTTCCACCAGCGCCGCGTTCTGCTGCGTCACCTGGTCCATCTGCGTGATCGCCTGGTTGAT
>NZ_JAUJZH010000014.1 GCF_030486595.1 Variovorax ginsengisoli
CCGGGGCGCCTCCGGCGGCCTGGCAGGGGCCTGAAGATTGAAAGAATCAAACCGCAGCCAATCCACTTAACTCAGGTCGATGCGTGTTCAGACGACCGGAGCCGGCTCTATCAGAGACATGCGCAGCGTCCTCCCCTCGACGGTTCGAGCCCCCAACGACTCTTCAATCACCTTCCCAGCTATGAGAGCGATGCGCAGGACGAGTGCATTGTCGATCGCCGGCCCAGTCGTTGCATCGAGGACCTTCGACGCTCTGCCCGGCTTGCGCTTCAGGCGGCCAAGCTCACCCAGTTTGCGCACCACGGCAAGGCCGATGTCGATCGTGAACGGCAGGCGCTTCAACAACTTGGGCGTGTGCTTGGCGCCGCCGGCTGCCTTGACAATGTTGGGTGCGTGAGGCATTGACTCTCCTGGATACAAACCAAATGCCAAATCGGAATGCGAAGTACACAGCGTTCGCCGATCTCAACGACCGAGCGCGCGCCTGATCGCGTCGAGGTGGCTGGGCGTCAACCCGACGCCGACCTCGCAAAAGGCCACCAAGCCGCGTTCAGCCAAGGGCGAGTCCCTCAGTCCGGTGCCGGACAACTCGTCATCGAGAATCACGAACCGCTCGCCATGCCGGTGCGCCGCCAGCCACGCATCGATGGCTTCGAGCCGAGTGGTGCCTTGTGCCTGCGGCGCTTCCCACGCTGAGGGGTGAAGCGATGCAGCCACCTGTGCGAGGCCGGTGCGGCGAAACAGATCTTCGAAGCCTTCGCGGTCCATGAATCTCAACCAGCTCGTGGTCAGAACGATCAGTGGCCTGTACTCATTGATGATTTGAAGGAGCGTGTCGACCGCAGGCTGGTGGAACAGCCGCTCCCAGAGGTCGACCGGATGGTCGGGCGCGAAGACGTCATATCCGCCATACGGAGAATTGATGCAGAGCACGTCATCGAGGTCGAGGAACACCAAGGGGCGCATAGGGTCAAGACCTACAGGCATAGCGGAATCAAGTCGTACTGACGGGACATCGCGGACCTCGCCGTGAGTCGCGCCCACGCGCTGGGACTTGGGCGCCTCGCCCACGGCATCAGATCTGTCGATTGTCGCGTTCAGCGGGCGCGTGCGCCGCGCACACCGTCAAATAATAGCCGTTGTAGGAGCGGGTTCTGGCGGCCGCTCCGCAAACCATGCACGTCGTTCCCGTCCGGGCCTCGGCGCCATCGACAATGGCATCGATGCGGTCCGCAATGGAATGTCCCGCCTCGGTTGACTCTTTGATGACCGCATGGCCTCCTGGGCCGCCGATCAGGTCGACGACCAGGCGCGCTGACTTCCCCATTCGAAAGTAGAACCGCCCAGTACCAAACTTCTCCTTCACCTGGACCCAGTGAAAGTCGCGCTTGTCCTCCCCCAGCACCGCGTCGATCTGTTCACAGGCCTGCGCAAAGATCGGGAGCCACCCGTCGTAGTACTCCATGCTGACGGTGTGGCGCCCAAACATGTAGGGAAAGCGCGCTTCTAGTTGCTCGACCGGGGTCATGGGCTTTTTCCTTTGGGTTGATTGGCAGGCCCGCCGTGCGAGCCGACCTCCTTTCGAAAGGAGGCTCGTCGTGCGCTGCCGGCTTGATCGTCGTGAGGTACGCTCGCCGCGCACTACCTCTCCGGCTCATCGCTGATCCACCAGCCAATCCGCTCATCGTTCTTGATGGCCGCTTCGATCTGCCAGGGCTCAGGGTAGTGCCGCAGGATGTGCTTGGCGACCTGCCGCAGCTTGAGCGGCACCGATCCTCCCCATAGCTCCTGATGCCTATCGGGTTTAAAAGCGAGTTCTCTCATCAACTCACCTGCGAAATCCAGTGCTCTGCGTCTTTCATAGGGCATCGTCATAGTCACTTGCCTTTCAGGTTGGTGCGACCGGCGTCGTGCGCGGCTCTGTCCGCGATGGGTGCCACACGGGCCATTCGAATTGCTTCCGCGGCCGCACATCGGCGCAGCTCGTCCATGACCTTGATTCGGCCAGCTTCCGATCCCAGCATTTCAAACGGGATGCCTCCGAGCGATGAACGGATGCTTCGCAGCCAGCCGTACGCAACGCCTTCGGTCTTGAACACTCGCTTCGCTTCGCGTGCGACGGAATGCTCGGCCTCGAAAAGTTCGACGATTCCCTCGGGGTTGCCTGTAGTGAACAGGAGCTCGACGGGTTGTCGATAACCGAGCGCAGGGTGCTCGGTTTCGAGCCAGGCTTGCAGATAGCCCACGGTGTCGAGTCTCGCGCCATCCGAGGCGAGTTCCGCGCCGACTCGTTCAACGGCTTCCAGCAACTTTAGGTACGCATCGTCTTGTTGCTGGGTGTCCTCCGTTACTCTGACCATCCAGGTGTGCATGCTTCTTTGGTCATCGGCTGCGTCTCTGAGCTCGAGCCAACTGGGGTAGTGCCGCAGGGCCTCCTCGGCCTCGGACACCAGACGGTCAGGCAGCTCCGCGCCCCAGATCTGCATGTGCTGCATGGTCTTGACGATGCCCACGAGAATCTCGCCGGCTCTACAGAATGCATCCATTCGCTGATGGGGCATGGTCATTTCGCGCTTCCTCATAATCAGGGGTTCGAGAGTGGTTGGCACACCGGGCCTTCAATGCAGCACCGGGCCCGCCGCGTCGTCGCCGACGACTTCGGAAGGCAGGTCAGCGGCACTCAGGTGCAGGCGTCCGCCTTGGACAGCGCGTGCCACGCTGTCCTGCACGACCTGGTAGATCTCGCGCGCGCTCAGGTGGGCGAGCTTACGTGACAGCGCGGGTTCAGGGGGCGCGAAATTGGGCACGCTCAGCTTCAGGGCGGCGGCGGTGGCGACCACATGGGCCGCTCGCAGGGCCTGCTCGCCACGAGGGGGCAGGATCGAAAACTCTCGAAATCGCGTGCGCAACGATTCGGGCAACTTGCCAGCATCGTTTGACGTGGCAATGTAGATGGCAAGGCTTGCGTCAAACGTGATGTCCAGGCCGGCGTCTCGCACGGCGCATGCAGTCACGGGCTCCAGCAGCGAGTGCAGCGCCGCCAGCGGCTTGTACTGACTCTCTTGCGGCGCCTTGTCGATTTCGTCGATCAGGAAGACCGGATTGGCCGCGCCGCCCAGGACGATCTGTTCGAAGACGATGCCGTGCGACGCGGTGGCCCAATGGCGTTCAGTCCCCAGCCACAGCGCCGAGGCTTGGGCGTTCTCCATCGACTGGACACGGAGGGGCGCGCCCAACGCGTGGGCCAGATCCTTGGCGTAGTGCGTCTTCCCGACGCCCGGCGGCCCGTTCAAAAGAATCGACGGGATCACCAGCGGTTCGTGGCTGTGCATCGACAAGACGACGCGGCTGGCAACGAAGCGCGTCACCTCTTGCATGTGCGGATGCGCCTCCATCAGGAAGGCGAGGTCACGAATCCAGCGATCCGGGCTGCGAGCCGGATTGGCGACATCCCGGAAAGCGCCAGCTTTGGTGATCCGCGCCAGCAACTCGGCATCGTGCTTTTTGTAATCTCCCTCGCGCATGGCGCGCGCTCGCGATGCGGCGCCCCAGACCTCCGACCCGGTCAGTACCTGGTGCTTGCGAGAGGGGTCGTAGTCCGAGGGCAGGCGATCAAATTCCGCAACGAACGTGCCCTCGTCGACGCCACTGGCACCCTCCTCCGTTTCCTTGTCGCGCGCACTCGATGCCTTTCGCTCTTCGGCTTCGCGCAACCGCTCTGCGGCAGCCAAAGCGCGTTCGCGCTCTCTCTGCTGAGTTGCGTGCAGCATCACTTCCTCTTCGATTGACGCCACGATGGAGGTCGGAAGGAGAAGCTGAAAGGGCTGGCGCCCCTCCTCGTAGGTGGTGAACCAGCACATGGCGAAGCCGGCGGTTGTCGCCGGCGCGTCGTCGCCATGGTCACGGTGGCTGGCTTTCACGTCGCGGCCTCCCTCGCCTCTTTCGCGCCGGGTGCAGACCCCGCCATCGAAGACGAGAACTCGCGGGGCTCGGGCACCGACGAGGCCACCATCGACAAGCTTGAATGTGTTTCTGTCATTTCGCCAATTAATCTCATTGCCGACGCTAAGCTTCCGATGCGCGTTGACATGACCCGTTTGCGGGCCCTTGGGAAGGGGCCACGACCGCCGGCGCAGAGATCCCGCTGACTTGCGAGGAACAGATCGTGGAGTGATGCAATGATATCAATATACCGTGGAGATTTCAAAGGTGGCGCTTTTCTGCGTGGCGCTCTTCGGCGTGGCGTTGTTCGACTAGCCCGCCGACGATTCCCTCGATGAGTTCAACGACGGGAACGCGAGGCGACCAGGACTATGTGCAGATGCTGGCCAGCGCGGTGCGCCGCGAGCGCACCGCCCAAGGCTTTACCCAGGAGGACTTCGCCAGGCACATCGGCATGGACCGTGGCTACATGGGCGGCGTGGAGCGTGGGGAACACAACCTGACCTTCGGCAAACTGATGGACGTGCTCGAGGGGCTGCGGACCCCACCGGCCGTGTTCTTTCGCGAGATCCGCCTGCCCGACGACACCACCGAGGCATCGCGCCGGTCCGCTGGAAAGCCGCTCGCCCTTTCGCGCTCGCCAGACGCTAGTTCGGCGCAGATCCTCGGGGAGGCTGTCGCTCACGAGCGGCGACGCGCGGGCTTCACCCAGGAGGAGTTCGCGTACCACGCCGGTTTCGAACGCAGCTATGTCAGCAGCGTTGAATGCGGCAGGCGCAACCCGAGGTTCACCCAGCTGATTCGGATCCTGAAGGGGCTAGCCATCGAGCCGGCGGACTTCTTTCGGCACTTCCGGTGGCCAAACCCGCACGCCTCCCAACCTTCAGCGCCACGAGAGGCCTTGCGCCACGGACCGCGCGCCAAGGCCACCAAGGCCATCAAGGCCAACTGATGCGGAGGGACTGACGGAAGAATCGGCGTGCGGCTGGTGCGGAGGCCCGCTTGCGCTGCACTGCCCATCTGTGGACGCACCGCGCCCCCACGCGCGAGCCGCGCCGTTGGTGCGGGCTCAGGCGCCCGAGCCCGAGCCCGAGCCCGAGCCGGTGGCTTGGCTGGCAGACCCGTTTCCCCGCCGCCGCACCTCGCGCCTGCTTCGCACACGGGCCAATCTGGGGCCACGGGCGCGCTCGGCCGGGACCCGGTCGTCCAAGGCCAAGGAGATGACAGCCTCCATCGTTGACACCAGCGGCCGGCCCGACGCGCGGCGCCACGGCCGAGTCGCACGAATGGATTCAGCGCGCAGGCGCCGCGAAGGCTGCGCGCGTTCGCAGCGCCAGTTCTCGCATGCGCGCGGGGCGGCCCCACCCCAGTCGCCCGAGCAGTCGGCCGATCCGCACGCGTCACGGACCCCCTGGACCCTGCGGCGGGCGGCTTGGTTCGATAGCGATCGCTGCGCGAAGCCTCGACGCCACCCGGTTCTGCACGCCGGCCCGGCGGAGAGGGCCCAGGTCGAGAGCAGCGGCACTTCCAACCGCGGCCCGAAGCATAGCGTCGACGAATCGCACTTTGGCGCGGGCCGCGGTCCACGTGATAGGGGCCGATAACAAGCCAGTTATCGCCCACCCGAATGAGCCACACACCGGGCCAGCGGACACCACTCCTGCGGTGGGTTGGCTAGACTAGGCGACTGGGAGATTCCGATGGAACCCGTAAACATGTCGCAAGCGAAATCAGGGTTGTCACGCTTGGTGGATGACGTAGCGCAGGGGCGAGAGCGAGAAATCGTCATTGTCCGAGGCGGTCGGCCTGTCGCCAAACTCGTTCCCTTCGAAGACGACCTGAAAGGGAAACGCATCGGAGTAGCCAAGGGCAAGTTCCAAGCACCCGATTCCATCGATTCCTGCGACGAGGAACTGCCCGCGCTCTTCAGGGGCGACTGACAGGAGCTCGAGGAACGTACGGCCGGCTACCCATCAAGGCCAAGAGCTGATCGCTATCATCTTGATAGCATCCCAGTCAGGAATGGCGGGCTCGAACGGTTACGTCGACAGACGCTCAACTTAGCAGGGCTGCTCCCACCCCCGCGGCCGAGTTCAGTGAACCGCAACTTCAGGACCCACTTGAACAATGCCTGGTAACTGCCTGATGGCAGACCACTCTCACTCGGGAAACCAAAAGGCGACGCTATGGCTTGTTTCCCACCTAGATGTGGCGTGCAGCTCTCAAGCCATCTCTCCGCGCGCGATAGCAACAAGCTGTCGCTCGTCCTCTTCGGCGTCCTCTCGGCCACGCCCCGACGTCAAGCCCTCTTCAATGAGCGCCCGAAGTCGTTGAATGGCGACCTCTCGCCTCGTATGTCGGCTGCGTTCGCCCAAGCTTCTGCCTTCGAAAGATTCTTGTTCAAGCGGTCGCTCGTTGTTTCTCGGCGGTGGGCGCATGCAACCGAAGATCGCAAAAACTGACGACGGTTGTCAACTGGGCCGAAGAAGTCACCCATCGAGCCATTCCTTGGCCCGCTGCGGTGGTGCATCGGCCCCTTCCAAAGCCCCGGTTCCGGCATTATTTGACCGCGTACGAATTCCGGCATTACGTGCGCATTCGAGCAAGAATTGCCGGAATCCACACAGGTACTAACCGGCTAACCCTTATGACTATTGGTAGGACGTACAAGATTCGAACTTGTGACCAACGGATTAAAAGTCCGCTGCTCTACCAACTGAGCTAACGTCCCGATACCAGTGTTCTTGGCCGGCGTCGAATCCGGCAAAGCCTGAAATTATAACGTGACATTTCGGGCAATCCGATCGAGAAGCCACCCTGCCGCGCATTGCCCGAATGTGGCGGTCACCGCCACCACCGACCCATAGCCGTGGCAATTGAGCGAGCCGTCGCCCTCGATCGCGCAGGAGGCGTCCGGCGGCGCCACGCTCTCGCGACTGAAGACGCATGCGACGCCAATCTTGCGGCCTTCGCGCGGCGCTCCGTGGGCCTTGCGCAGTCGCTGGCGAAGCTGCGCAAGCAAGGGGTCATGCGTGACCAGGGCGAGGTCGTCGATCTCGACCCGATGCGCCAGGCGCTTGCCGCCGGCAGCGCCGACGGTGATGAAGCCTGCGCCCGCGCCGCGCGCCCATGCGGCCATCGCGAGCTTGGCCTTGACCTGGTCGCAGGCATCGAGAACCGCGGTCACCGGCCCGTTCGCGCCCTCGGCCGTGGCGAGCAGGGCCTGCCAGTTGTCGGGCTCGACGAACTCGTCGATCGCCAGCACCCGGCACGTTGGATTGATGTGCGCGATGCGATCCCGCATGGCCTCCACCTTGGCCTGGCCCACGGTCGAATCGAGCGCGTGGATCTGGCGGTTGATGTTGGATTCGGCGATGTGGTCGAGGTCGACCAGGCTCAGCCGCCCGACCCCGCTGCGCGCCAGCGCTTCGACCGCCCACGAGCCGACACCACCGATGCCCGCCACCAGCACGTGCGCCTCGCGGATGCGGGCCGCGCCCGCCACCCCGTACAAGCGCTCCAGCCCGCCGAAACGGCGGGCCAGGTCGGCGTCGTCCGTGGCAACGACGGGACTCGCGGTGGTCAAGGGGCTAGCGCAGCCGCGACAGCCGTTCGCGGCCGGCTTGCGCTGCCTCCGACTGCGGATAGGCCTTGGTCAGGTCCTCGAGCGTGCGGCGTGCGGCCTTGGTGTCCTTCAGCTCGATCTGGCAGTTCGCGATCGACAGCACGGCCTCGGGTGCCTTCGCATGGTCGGGCGCCAGCGAGAGCATCGACCTGAAATTGGCGATAGCCTCGTTGTAGTTGCGCGTCGCGTACTGCGCATTGCCGAGCCAGAACAGCGCCGAGGCGTTGTAGCCGCTCTGCGGATAGCGCTTGACGAAGTCGGCGAATGCCGTCTGCGCCTGCGCGAACTGGCCCGCACGGAAGATGCCGAGGGCCGCGTCGAAGTCGGCCTTTTCCTTCGGATCGGCGTTGAACTCGCGGCCGTCGACCGCGACCTTGGACGGCTCGTTGCTCTTGGCCCGGGTGTCGGTGTCGGTCTGGCGCTGCTGAAGATCGGTGACGGTCTTCGTGAGCTGCTCGTTCTGGCCCGTCAAGCGCGCCATGTCGCCGCGCATCTGCTCGATCTGGTTCTGCAGATCGAGCAGGCTGCGGCGCAGTTGCGCGCTTTCCTCGCTTTGACGCTGCTCGGCCTGCTGGCGCATGGTCTCGACCCGCTGGCGCAGGTCGAGGATGGCGCGCCGCGCCTCGTCGTCTTCGAACAGCGCGGCCTGGGCCCCCAGCGAAGCGCACAGCAACGCGGCTGCGAGGACTGCGCCTCGCAAAGTAAGGCCGCGCATCATCAGCGGTACGTGATCTCGGCGCGGCGGTTTTGCGCCCAGACGTCCTCACCGCTGCCCTGCGCCGCCGGCTTTTCCTTGCCGAAGCTCACGGCCTCGATCTGCGCGTCGCTGACACCGACCAGGACCAGTGCGCGGCGCACGGCCTCGGAGCGCTTCTGGCCGAGCGCGAGGTTGTACTCGCGGCCGCCGCGTTCGTCGGTGTGTCCTTCGATCGACACGCGACGGTTCGGATTGGCCTTGAGGAA
Organism: Variovorax ginsengisoli; assembly: GCF_030486595.1. GTDB lineage: Bacteria > Pseudomonadota > Gammaproteobacteria > Burkholderiales > Burkholderiaceae_C > Variovorax > Variovorax ginsengisoli_B. The sequence continues at coordinate 8,531 of NZ_JAUJZH010000014.1, forward strand.
GCGCGCATGGCCGTCGATGAGCTGCTGGAACTCGGGCTTGACGGTGTAGCTGTCGAAGTCGAAATAGATGATCCGTGCCACGCCGACCGGGCCTTGCGCGTTCTGCGCATTCGGGTCGATGGTGACCGGCGCCACGCCGCTGGCAGCGCCGCCGCCCTGGCCCGCCGCACCGCGGTCGACCACCGGGGTGTCGTTCAGCTTGGTGCCGGACGAGCAGCCAGCGATCAGGGCCACGATGGCCAGCGAATAAATCGTACGTTTCAACATTTTCGGACTCCTCAAGTTAATCATTGCTTTTGAAACGGACCCCAGTCCGGTTCGCGGATGTCTCCCGCCTGCCCCGCCAACCGCGCCTTGATCTTGCCGTCGAGCGTCGTGGTCATCAGTGCCTCGCGGCCCTGCAGCTTGGTGGCGTAGACGATCAATTTGCTGTTCGGCGCAAAGCTCGGGCGCTCGTCGGCCGTGGTGTCCGTGATCGCCTGCACGTTGCCGGTCGCCAACTCCATCACATGGAGTTTGAATGCCCCGCCGACGCGCGAGATGTAGGCCAACCACCGGCCATCGCCGCTGATCGACGGAGAAATGTTGTAGGTCCCGCTGAAGGTGACCCGGGTCGGGTTGCCCCCGCCGGCGCCCATCTTGTAGATCTGCGGCGCACCACCACGATCGCTGACGAAGTAGATCGTGCCGCCGTCGGCCGAGAACACCGGCTCGGTGTCGATGCTGTTGCTCTGCGTGAGACGGCGCGGCTCGCCGCCGCTGGACGAGATGGTGTAGAGCTGCGAGCCGCCGTCGCGGCTCAGGGTGACGGCCAGCGTGCTGCCGTCCGGGGCCCAGGCCGGCGCGCTGTTGGAGCCGCGGAAGTTCGCCACCAGTCGCCGCTGGCCGCTGGCGACGTTGTGGACGTACACCACCGGCTTGCGCGACTCGAAGGACACGTAGGCGAGTTGGCTGCCGTTGGACGACCAGCGCGGCGAAATGATCGGTTCGGGACTGGCGAGTGCCGCCTGGGCGTTCTCGCCGTCCGAGTCGGCCACCCACAGCGTGTAGCGGCTCCCGCCCTTGGTGACATAGGCGATGCGGGTCGAGAAGATGCCCTTCTCGCCGGTCAGCTTCTCGTAGATGTAGTCGGCGATGCGGTGCGAGGCCAGCCGCAGGTCGCCCTGGGGCACGGTGTAGCTCTGGCCGCCGAGGTCTTGCCCGCGCACCACGTCCCAGAGGCGGAAGCGGACGTCGAAACGGCCATCGGCCAGCCGAGTGACGCTGCCCACCGCGAGCGAATCCGCGGTGCGCTGGCGCCAGAAGCTGAGGTCGGGGCGGGAACCTTCATCGAGGGCCTGGCCGGACGCGTCGACGCCGCGGAACTGCCCGCTGCGCTCGAGGTCGGCCAGCACGATCGCGGAGATCTTCTGCGGCGAGGACTCCTCGCCCCGGAAGGGCGCGATCGCGATCGGCAACTGCGTCACGCCCACACCCGAGACCTCGACCCGGAACTGGGCCAGGGCGGGAATCACGGGGGAGGCAGCGAGGGCCGCGACCAACGCGCGGCGTGCGAAGAACGATGAAGAAGGGGTTGGGGGAAAGTCTTGCAACGGCTTTTTCATGCAGTTCGGAGAGGTTTCCGAGGTTTAAGTTTCTTGTCTCGGACAAAAACAGTGCACATGGTACATGTTGCGATGGCCCTGTCGTCACAAAACGTGTATGAGGCGGTCGGGTCCTACAGGTTCCGGCCCGTAGAATTCGCCGCCATGCAGCCCTCCCCCGCCACCGACACGGTGCGCCTCCCCCTGACGCGACGACTCGCGCGCCTGATGACCTGGTTCGGCAGCTCGCGCCGCTGGTGGGCGCTGGGCATCGCGACCGCCGCGGTCGCCGCGCTCACCGAACCCCTGCTGGCCGCGATGCTGAAGCCGCTCTTCGACCGCGGCTTCACGCGCGGGCAACTGGCGCTGTGGATCGTGCCGGTGGCGATCATCCTGCTCTTCCTGGTGCGCGGCGTGGCGCAGTTCATCTCGCAATATGCCCTTGCGCGGATCGCCAACGAAGGCATGCAGGGACTTCGGCGCATGCTGTTCAAGCGCCTGCTCGAAGCGGAACTCGCGCTGTTCTCGCGCCAGTCGGCCAGCACCCTGTCGAACACGGTGGTCTACGAGGTGCAGACCGGTGCCATGCTGCTGGTGCAGGCGCTGCTGAGCCTGTCGCGCGACGGCTTCGTGACGATTGCGCTGCTGTTCTACCTGGTCTACCTGAACTGGAAGCTCACGCTGATCGTCGGCGTGATGGTGCCCGGCGTGGCCTGGATCATGAAGGTGCTGTCCAAGCGGCTCTACCACCTGACACGCCTGGGGCAGCATGCCACGGACGAACTGGCCTATGTGGTCGAGGAGAACGTTCTCGCCCACAAGATGGTGCGCCTGCACCGCGCCGAAGCCAGCCAGAGCGAGCGCTTCGAACGCCTGAGCCACAGCCTCAACCGCCTGGCCGTGAAATCGACCATCGCCCAGGCCGCGATGACCCCGCTGACGCAACTCTTCGCTGCCTTCGCGCTGTCGATCGTGGTGATGATCGCGCTCTGGCAGGCCGGCGAGAAAGGGCTGACGGTCGGCGGCTTCATCTCGTACGTGACGGCGATGCTGATGCTGATCGCGCCGATCCGGCGCCTCGCCGACATGGCCAATCCGATCACGCGCGGGCTGGCTGCGCTCGAGCGCGGCCTCGCGCTGATCGACGAGGTTCCGTCGGAAACGCAGGGCCGGTTCGTGCTCGAACACGCGGCCGGCCACATCGAACTGCGCCGCGTCTGCGTCAACTACCGAGGCGACGACGAGGCGCGCGCGCTCGACGGCGTCAGCCTGGCGATCGAGCCCGGCGAGGTGATTGCCTTCGTCGGGCCCTCCGGCTCGGGCAAGACGACGCTGGTCAACCTGCTGCCGCGCTTCGTGCTGCCGAGCGCCGGCGAGGTGCTGCTCGATGGCCACGAGGTCGGCGAATGGCAGCTCGCGAGCCTGCGCTCGCAGTTCGCGATGGTCAGCCAGGACGTGGTGATGCTCAACGACAGCCTGGCGGCGAACGTCGCGCTCGGTGCCGCGATCGACCGCGAGCGCGTGCTTGAATGCGTCGCTGCCGCCAACCTGGCGGTCCACGTGGAAGGCCTGCCGCAGGGCATCGACACCGTGCTGGGCCACAACGCGACCCAGTTGTCTGGCGGCCAGCGGCAGCGCCTGGCGATCGCGCGCGCGCTCTACAAGAACGCGCCGATATTGCTGCTCGACGAAGCCACCTCGGCGCTCGACACCGAATCCGAGCGGCAGGTGCAGGAAGCGCTGCAGCGGCTCATGCAGGGCCGCACGACGCTGATCGTGGCCCACCGCCTCTCGACCATCCAGCATGCCGACCGCATCGTCGTGATGGAGCATGGCCGCATCGCCGAGCACGGCTCGCACGAACAGCTGATGGCGCTCGACGGCCTGTATGCGCGGCTGCAGAACAATGCCGTGCGCACCGCGCCGGCGGGCCAGCCGGCGATTCTCTGAACGGCCACTACAGCAAGACGATGTCGTACTGGCCCTGCCCCATCGCGGGCTCGGCCTGAAGCGAAATGGGCTTGCCGATGAAATCGCTCAGGCCGGCCAGGTGCTGGCTCTCTTCGTCGAGGAACAGCTCGATCACCTGCGGCGACGAGACGATGCGGAACTCGCGCGGCGTGAACTGCCGGGCCTCGCGCAGGATCTCGCGCAGCACGTCATAGGCCACGCTGCGCGCGGTTTTCACGATGCCCTGGCCGTTGCAGGCCAGGCAGGGCTCGCACAGCATGTGGGCCAGCGACTCGCGCGTGCGCTTGCGCGTCATCTCGACCAGGCCCAGCTGCGAGAAGCCGCCGGCCGTGGTCTTGACCCGGTCGCGCGCCAGTTGCTTGCGGAATTCGGCCAGCACCTGCTCGCGGTGGTCGTCGCGCGCCATGTCGATGAAGTCGACGATCACGATGCCGCCCAGGTTGCGCAGCCGCAATTGCCGGGCGATCGCCTGCGCAGCCTCCAGGTTGGTCTTGAAGATCGTGTCGTCGAAATTGCGCGCACCGACGAAGCCGCCGGTGTTGACGTCGACCGTGGTCAGGGCCTCGGTCTGGTCGACCACCAGGTAGCCGCCGGACTTGAGGTCGACCCGGCGGCCCAGCGCCTTGGCGATCTCCTCGTCGATCGAATAGAGGTCGAAGATCGGCCGCTCGCCCTTGTACAGCTGCAGCTTGCCGGCGGCCTGCGGCATGAACTCGAGACCGAACTTGAGGAGCGAATCGAACTGTTCGCGCGAATCGATGCGGATGGTCTGGGTGTCCTCGCTGGTCATGTCGCGCAGCACGCGCTGCAGCAGGCTGAGGTCCTGGTGGAGCAGCGACATCGGCGGCATCCGCGCCGACAGCTCGCGGATGCGGGTCCAGGTCTTGCGCAGGTAGGCGATGTCCTCGGCCAGTTCGGCATCGCTCGAATCCTCGCCGTTGGTGCGAAGGATGAAGCCCCCGGTGTTGGCAGGCACCACGCCGCCGCTGTCGGCGGCCGCGGCGGCCTCGATCAGCGCCTGCATGCGGTTGCGCAGCGCATCGCGCAGGTCGGGGGGGATCTTCTGCGAGACGCCGATGTGGTTGTCCTGCGGCAGGAAGACAAGCAGCCGCCCGGCGATGCTGATCTGGGTCGACAGCCGCGCGCCCTTGGTGCCGATCGGGTCCTTGATGACCTGCACCAGCAGCGACTGGCCCTCGAACACCTGTTTCTCGATCGGCACCATGGCGCCGCCGTTGCGATGGTCGCGGTCGGCCACCTGGGTGCTCGGCCGCGAGCCCGGCGTGAACGGGGCGACGATGTCGGCCACGTGCAGGAAGGCAGTGCGGTCGAGCCCGATGTCGATGAAGGCCGACTGCATGCCCGGCAGCACCCGCGACACCTTGCCCAGGTAGATGTTGCCGACCAGCCCGCGCTCCAGCGTGCGCTCCACGTGGAGCTCCTGCACCGCGCCGTGCTCGACCAGCGCGACGCGGGTCTCCTGGGGGGACCAGTTGATCAGGATGTCTTGCATGTTTTCTAGTCAGTTGAGGACAGAGCAAAAACTGCTGCGCAGTTTCCTGGCCTGTCCTGCAAGGTCTCAATAGCTCTCGAAGCCGGCTTGGCGCAGCAGTTCGGCGGTCTCGAACATCGGGAGGCCCATGATGCCCGAATGCGAGCCGCTGATGTGTTCGATGAAGGCCGCGGCACGGCCCTGGATGCCGTAGGCGCCGGCCTTGCCCAGGGGCTCGCCGCTGGCGACGTAGGCGGCGATGCGCGCCGGACCGACCGCCGCGAAGCGGACATGCGAGACGTTCAAGGCCGCCAGCCGCCGATCGCCATGCTGCAGTGCGATCGCGGTCATCACGCGGTGGGTGCGCCCGGCCAGCGAGGCCAGCATGCGGGCGGCATCGGCGGCGTCCTCTGGCTTGCCGAGGATGGTGCGGCCGATCGCCACCGTGGTGTCGGCGCACAAGATGGGCGCCGGCGGCAGGCCGCGCTGCCGCCACCGGTCCACTGCCGCATCGAGCTTCAGCGCCGTGACGCGCTGCACGTAGGCGGTCGGCGATTCGCCGGGCAGCACCGCTTCCAGCGACTCGGCGTCTTCGTCCGCGGTCGCCAGCAGCAATTCGTGCCGCACACCGAGCTGCCCGAGCAGCTGGGCGCGGCGCGGGCTTTGCGAGGCCAGGTAAATGAACGGTGAATGAGGACTCATTCGCGGTGGTACGGATGGCCGGCATTGACCGACCACGCGCGATACAGCTGCTCGACGAGCAGCACGCGCGCCATCGCATGCGGCAGGGTGAGGTCGGACAGCCGGATGCGCTCGTGCGCGGCCGCCTTGAATGCCGGGTCGAGGCCGTCGGGGCCGCCGATCACCAGCGCCACGTCGTCGCCCTCGCCTTGCCAGGCCGAAAGCCGCGCCGCCAGGGCCTTGGTGGTCAGCGCCGTGCCGCGCTCGTCGAGCGCGACGATCCGCATGCCCTTGGCGATCGCGCCCTCGATGCGCTCGCGCTCGGCCGCATAGAGGGTTTCGAGCGTCTTGGAGCCGCGCGGCTCGGTCTTGACTGCGCGCAGTTCGAGCTTGAGTTCGGGTGGGAAACGCTTGGCGTAGTCGTCCCAGGCGGTCTGCGCCCAGTCGGGCATGCGCTGCCCGACCGCGACCACCAGCAGTTTCATGACCTCGGCGAGGTCGTCTTGCGTGCGGCCTTCTTCGCTGCCGGCGCGGCCTTCTTGGCGGCAGCCTTCTTGGCCGGCGCCTTGTTGACCACCACGGTCTTCACGGGGGACTTGGCCGCGGTCGTCTTGCGGGCGGCGGTCTTCTTGGCGGCGGGCTTCTGCTTTTCCGCCTTGGCGGCCTGCTCGGCCGAGCGGATCGCTGTCTTGGCGGCACTGGAGCGGCGCAGCGAGGTCGGCACCTTCTTGGCCGCGGGCGCCTTCTCTTCGGAGGCCTGGGCCACGGCCGGCTTGGCGGCACCGAGCTTGGTGCGAACCGGCTTGTCGCCCCAGATCTCTTCGAGGTGGTAGTAGCGGCGGATGGCCGGCTGCATGATGTGGGCCACGGCCGCGCCGCAGTCGACGATGATCCACTCGCCGTTCGCCTCGCCCTCGACCCGCGGCTTGTGGAAGCCGGCATCGCGTACGGCGTCGCGCACGCTGGAGGCCAGCGCCTTGGTCTGGCGGTTGGAGGTGCCCGAGGCGACGATCACGCGCTCGAACAGCGGCGACAGATGTTCAGTGTCGAAAACCTGGATGTCCTGCGCCTTGACGTCCTCGAGTCCGTCGACGATGGCCCTCTGGAGTTTCTGGATGTCTTTTTTTGCGGCGGCTTCAGTGGTCATCAGGCGGGTCGGTAGAGGTGGTGTCTGTCAATATAGCGTGCAACCGCCGCCGGAACCAGACCATCGAGGTCCTCGCCACGCGCAGCGCGCGCCCGGATGTCGGTCGCGCTGATGTCCATCGGCTGGATTTGGAGTTGCTCGAATCGCGCGCCGGACGGCAGGGGTGCCAGCGTTCCGGGATCGAATGGGCCGGAGGAGCCCGTGGGCAGTGCGCGATCAGCTACCGAAATTATAGCGGTCGCGAGGATCGCCTCGTAACCGTGCCAGCGCGGCAGCGAACGCGCTTGGTCGGCGCCCACGATCAGCACCAGTTGCACGCCGGGATGCGCCCGCTGCAACTCGCGCAGCGTGTCGAGCGTGTAGGTCGGCCCGGGGCGCTCGATCTCGCGGGTGTCGACCACGGCGCCTTCGATGCCCTCGAAGGCCAGCCGCGCCATCGCCAGGCGGTCGGCCGCGGCGCTCAACGGACGCGCCTTGTGCCACGCCTGCCCGGTCGGGAAGATGCGCAGCTCGGCCAGATCCAGCTGCGCCAGCGCCGATTGCACCAGGGCCAGGTGCGCGTTGTGCGGCGGGTCGAAGGCCCCGCCGAAGACACCGACGCGCAGCGGAGTCAGAGCCATTCGCGCCGGACGATGAAGTCGCTGTAGAGCGCCGCCTCGGGGCTGCCCGGCTCGGGCTGGAGGCGATAGGCCCAGCTGGCCAGCGGCGGCATCGACAGCAGGATCGACTCGGTGCGCCCGCCCGACTGCAGGCCGAAATGCGTGCCGCGGTCCCAGACCAGGTTGAACTCGACGTAGCGGCCGCGGCGGTGGAGCTGGAAGGCCCGCTCGCGCTCGCCGTAGGGCATGTTGCGGCGGCGCTCGACGATCGGCAGGTAGGCCGGCAGGAAGGCATCGCCGACCGAGCGCAGCAGCGCGAAGCTCTGGTCGAAGTCCGGTTCGGCGAAGTCGTCGAAGAAGATCCCGCCGACGCCGCGCTGCTCGTTGCGGTGCTTGAGCGTGAAGTAGTCGTCGCACCAGGCCTTGAAGCGCGGGTACTTGTCGTCGCCGAAAGGCGCCAGGGCATCGCGGCAGCTGCGGTGGAAATGCACCGCGTCCTCCTCGAAGCCGTAGCACGGCGTCAGGTCCATGCCGCCGCCGAACCAGCACACCGGCGCGCCATCGGCCGGCAGCGCGGCGAGCATGCGGACGTTCATGTGGACGATCGGCACGTAGGGGTTGCGCGGATGGAAGACCAGCGACACGCCCATCGCCTCGAACGGCGCCCCGGCCAGCTCGGGCCGGTGCTGGGTCGCCGAGGGCGGCAACCGCGGCCCGCGCACTTGCGAGAAGCCGCAGCCGGCGCGCTCGAACAGCGCGCCGCCTTCGAGGATGCAGGTCAGGCCGCTGCCCTGCAGCGGCTCGCCAGGCGCCTTGTGCCACGGGTCGCGGACGCAGCGCCCGCCGTCGGCGGTCTCGACCGCCTCCACGATGTGCCTCTGCAGCCCGCGCAGGTAGGCGGCCACCGCCTCGGGTCGGCTGTCGTCGGCGGCTGGCATCAGGCCTCGCGGCCGCGCGCCTGGACCGCGCGATGCCCGATGTCCTTGCGGTACTGGGCGCCATCGAACTGGATCCGCGCCGCCACCGCATAGGCCCGCTGCTGCGCCAGCTTGACGCTGTCGGCCAGCACCGTGACGCACAGCACGCGGCCGCCGCTGGTCGTGAGTTCGCCGCCGTCGAGCGTGGTGCCCGCATGGAACACCACGGCGTCCGGCGCCTCCGGCGGAATGCCGGTGATGCGGTCGCCCTTGCGCGGCGCCAGCGGATAGCCGTGCGCGGCCATCACCACGCCGAGGGCGACCCGGCGGTCCCACTCGAGCTCGACCTGGTCGAGCGTGCCGTCGGTGGCGTGCCAGAAGACCTCGAACAGGTCGGACTTGAGCCGCAGCATGATCGGCTGGGTCTCGGGGTCGCCCATGCGGCAGTTGAACTCGAGCGTCTTGGGATGGCCCTTGGCGTCGATCATGAGGCCGGCGTAGAGGAAGCCGGTGTAGGGAATGCCGTCCTTCTCCATGCCGCGGATGGTAGGCAGGATGATTTCGCGCATCGCACGGGCGTGCACCTCGGCCGTCACCACGGGGGCCGGCGAATAGGCGCCCATGCCGCCGGTGTTCGGGCCTTCGTCGCCGTCGAGCAGGCGCTTGTGGTCCTGGCTGGTGGCCAGCGCCGTGACGTTCTGGCCGTCGCACAGCACGATGAAGCTGGCCTCCTCGCCGGTCAGGAACTCCTCGATCACGACGCGCGCCCCGCCCTCGTTGTGCGAGACGCCGAACTTGTTGTCGAGCAGCATGAAGTCGATCGCCTCGTGCGCCTCGGCGGCCGTCATCGCGACCACCACGCCCTTGCCGGCGGCCAGGCCGTCGGCCTTGACCACGATTGGCGCACCCTTGGCGTCGACGTAGGCATGCGCCGCCGCGGCGTCGGTGAAGGCCTCGTATTCGGCGGTCGGGATCGCGTGCCGCTTCATGAAGGCCTTAGAGAAGGCCTTCGAGCTTTCGAGCTGCGCCGCGGCCTGGGTCGGGCCGAAGATGCGCAGGCCGTGGGTGCGGAACTCGTCGACCACGCCAGCCGCCAGCGGCGCTTCGGGGCCGACCACGGTCAGGCCGATCTTTTGCTTCTGGGCCCAGGCCCGCAGGTCGGCCGGCGCCGTGATGTCGACGCATTCGTAGCGCGTATCGGAGCGGGTGCCGCCGTTGCCCGGCGCCACGTAGACCCGGCTGACCCGGTCCGACTGCGCCAGTCGCCACGCCAGGGCGTGCTCGCGGCCGCCGCCACCAATCACCAGTACCTTCATTCGCGGGCTTTCGTTTCGCCAAGCCGTCATTCGGACAGCGCGGCGTTGTGATAGACATCCTGCACGTCGTCCAGGTCTTCCAGGACGTCGAGCAGCTTCTGCATGCGGGCGGCTTCGTCGCCGGCGAGCTCGATGGTGTTCTCGGCCCGCATGGTGACTTCGGCCACCTCGGGCTTCAGGCCGGCGGCCTCGAGCGCGTTCTTGACGGCCTCGAAATCGCCGACCGCGGTCAGCACCTCGATCGCGCCGTCGTCGTCGGTGACGATATCCTCGGCGCCGGCCTCGAGCGCGACTTCCATCACCTTGTCCTCGCTGGTGCCGGGCCCGAACACGAGCTGGCCGCAATGCTTGAACTGGAACGCCACCGAGCCTTCGGTGCCCATGTTCCCGCCATGCTTGGAAAAGGCATGGCGCACCTCGGCGACGGTGCGCACGCGGTTGTCGGTCATGGTGTCGACGATGATCGCTGCGCCGCCGATGCCGTAGCCCTCGTAGCGGATTTCCTCGTAGTTGACGCCTTCGAGGTTGCCGGTGGCCTTGTCGATGTTGCGCTTGATCGTGTCGATCGGCAGGTTGACCGCCTTGGCTTTCTCGACCGCCAGCCTGAGCCGCGGGTTGCCGCCCAGGTCGCCGCCGCCGGTGCGCGCGGCGACCATGATTTCACGGATGGCGCGGGTCCAGAGCTTGCCGCGCTTTTCGTCCTGACGGCCCTTCCGGTGCTGAATGTTCGCCCATTTGCTGTGTCCGGCCATGGCTCTATCTCTCGCAATCTTGTGTTTTCAAACCAGGCAGCGAGTTTACTGTCCGGCGGACGCAACTGCCGGGGCCGTCCGACAGGAGCGCCAGTGCCTTTTGGGGATAATCCGAGCCTGATGCGCGTCTGCGCGACCCTCTTTTCCAGTCTTCCAGCCCACGCGCATGAACAATCCCCCGCCGACCGCCGATCCCGGCTCGCCCGAACCCGCGCAGTGCGATGTGCTCGTCATCGGCGGCGGCCCGGCCGGCGCCACGGCCGCCGCCCTGCTGGCCCGCCAGGGCCGCAACGTCGTGATGCTCGAGAAGGCACACCATCCGCGTTTCCACATCGGTGAATCGCTGCTGCCGGCCAACGTGGCGCTGTTCGACAAGCTCGGCCTGCGCGACGAACTTGAGCGCATCGGCATGCCCAAATGGGGCGTCGAGTTCGTCTCGCCGGACCACGACCACATCACCCGGCTCGAGTTTTCCGAGGCCTGGGACAAGACCATGCCTTATGCCTGGCAGGTGCGGCGCTCCGAGATGGACGAGATCCTGTTCCGTCATGCCGCCGCCCAGGGCGCCCAGGCCGTCGAGGGCTGCCGGGTGCGCGAGGTCGTTTTCGACGCCGACGGCGCCGACGTGCTGGCGGCGCTGGACGACGGCGCGCAGCGCCGGTGGCGCGCACGCTTCGTCATCGATGCCTCGGGCCGCGACACCTTCCTGTCGAACAAGCTCAAGGCCAAGCAGAAGAACCCGAAGCACAACAGCTCGGCGCTGTTCGGCCACTTCACCAACGCCGAGCGGGCGCCGGGCAGGCTCGAAGGCAACATCACGATCTTCTGGTTCCAGCACGGCTGGTTCTGGTACATCCCGCTGGCCGACGGCAGCACCAGCGTGGGCGCGGTCTGCTGGCCCTACTACCTGAAGTCGCGCAAGAAGCCGCTGAAGGATTTCTTCGCCGACACGATCGCGATGTGCGAGCCGCTGGTGCAGCGCCTGAAAGACGCCGCGCTGGTCGACGACGCGGTCTACGCCACCGGCAACTACTCCTACACCAGCACCCATTGCAGCGGCGAGCGCTACCTGATGCTGGGCGATGCCTATGCCTTCATCGATCCGGTGTTCTCTTCCGGCGTCTATCTGGCGATGCACAGTGCCTTCGTCGGCGCCGAGGTGGTCGCCACGGCGCTCGACCAGCCCACCCGAGCCGCGACCGAACGGCGACGCTTCGAGGAGGAGATGCGCAAGGGCCCGCGGGAGTTCTCGTGGTTCATCTTCCGCGTCACGAACCCGACCATGCGCGAGTTCTTCATGTATCCATCGAACCCCCTGCGCGTCAAGGAGGCGCTGATGTCGCTGCTGGCCGGCGACATCTACGGCAAGACGCCCATCTGGCGCTCGCTGCGCGTCCTCAAGACGATCTACTTCGCGGTCTGCACCGCGCATCCGCGCCGGACCTGGAACGCCTGGCAGCGCCGCCGGCGCAACATCCGCGATCTCGGGCCGCTCGCCGGCGAAAACATCGTCGAGGCCCAGTGACCGCACGACTCCCCCTGACCACCCCGCCCCTGCGCGTGCAGCGCCTGAGCCTGGCGCAGGGCCTGGCCCTCGCCGCCGACAGCCCGGCACTGTTCGGCGCATTGGGCTACGGCACGCCCGACGGGCTCGCCTGGATGCCGACCGTGAACGCCCGCGTGCTGACCGGCGGCCCCCCGATGGCCGATGTCTGGCATGCCAGCGAACACATCGAGTCCGGCACCACCGGCGTCGTGCGCTGGCGCTGCGACGGCCACTGGATGCTGGGCGCCATCGACCTCGACGAGAACGTCGAGCAGAGCGGCGTCGCCGCCCTGGCCGAGCGCGCCTATCGCGATCTCTTCACCGCGCTGGAAGCCACCGGCTGCGCCCACCTGCTGCGGATCTGGAACTACCTGCCGCAGATCAACGGCGACGGCGGCGGAATGGAGCGCTACCGGCAGTTCAATGCCGGCCGGCAGCAGGCCTTCGTCGACGCTGGCCAGGCGGCCTTCGACGGTGCCCCTGCGGCCTGTGCGCTGGGCATCCACCAAGGCGCGCTGAGCATCCGCTTCCTGGCCGGCCGCACGGCCCCGCTGGCGGTCGAGAATCCACGCCAGGTCTCCGCCTATCGCTATCCGCCGGCCTACGGGCCGCGCGCACCGACCTTTTCGCGCGCGGCGCTGGCCGAGATCGGCGGCGGCGACGTCGCGCTCTTCATCTCGGGCACGGCCAGCATCGTCGGCCACGAGACCGTGCACGTGGGCCAGCTGCTGCCGCAGGTCGAGGAGACGCTGCGCAACCTCGCCGCCGTGATCGCGGCCGCCAACGCGCGCACCAGCGCCGTCTTCGATCTTTCGGCACTCGACTGCGTGGTCTACGTGCGCCATGCCGCCGATGCGCCCCTGGTGCGTCAGGCGCTCGAAGCCGCGCTGGGCCCGGCGGCGCACACGGTGAGCCACGCGGTCTACCTCGAAGCCGACATCTGCCGCCAGGACCTGCTGGTGGAGATCGAGGCCCATGCGGTGGCACGCGGGGCGCTGCACCCCTGATGGGTCGAGGCCATCGATGAACCGGCTGCTTCGTCTGGGACTGTCGATCCCGTTCGCGCTGCCGCTGTATGCGCTGCTGGTGCTGCTCGGCGCCATCTCGCTGCCATGGAACATCGCCGCGATGCTGCTCTATCCGGTGCTGCCGGTGGCCACCGGGCGCGCGCTCGGCCGCCGCGCCATCGCCTTCGCCTACCGCTTCTTCTGGGCCGCCGCGTCGCTCAGCGGCATGATGCGCATCGACGCCGATTGCCTCGACGCCCTGCGCGACGAACGCGGGCTCATCCTGGTGGCCAACCATCCGACCATGCTCGACGCGCTGCTGCTGGTTGCCCGCCTGCCGCGCAGCGCCTGCATCATGAAGGCCGACCTGATGCGCAACATCTTCCTGGGCGCGGGCGCCCGGCTGGCGCGCTACATCCGCAACGACTCGGCGCGCACGATGGTGCGGCTGGCGGTCGACGACCTGCGCAACGGCGGCCAGCTGGTGATCTTCCCCGAAGGCACGCGCACCGTCACGCCCCCGCTCAACAGCTTCAGGCCGGGTGTCACGCTGATCGCCAAGCTCGCGCAGGCGCCGATCCAGACCGTCTTCATCGACACCGACTCGCCTTACCTGGGCAAGGGCTGGCCCTTGTGGCGGGTGCCGCCGCTGCCGATCGTGTTCCGCCTGAGCCTGGGCCAGCGTTTCGCGCCCTCGCAGGACAGCAACGCGCTGCTGCAGCAGATCGAACTCTATTACCGCCAATCCATGGAACAGCGCGCCCCCGACGCGCAGCCCGCATGCCAGACGTCTCGCGCACCCACCTTGTCCTGATCCCGAGCTACAACACAGGAGAACGCCTGTTCTCGACGGTCAAGGCGGCACGTGCGCAATGGAACCCGGTGTGGGTGGTGGTCGACGGCAGCACCGACGGCACCGGCGAGCGGCTGCAGCGCATGGCCGCCGAAGACCCGGGGCTGCGCGTGCGGGTGCTGCCGCACAACCAGGGCAAGGGTGCCGCCGTCTTGCATGGCTTGCGCGAGGCGCAGCAGGCCGGCTACACCCACGCACTGACCATGGACTCCGACGGCCAGCATCCGGCCGACCTGATACCGACGTTCATGCAGGCCTCGCAGGCGCGGCCCGAGACGATGGTGCTCGGCCGTCCGGTCTTCGATGCCAGCGCCCCGCTGCTGCGGGTGCGCGGGCGCCGGGTCTCGAACGGCTGGACGCAGTTGGAGACGCTGTTTGCGGGCGTGGGCGATTCGCTCTACGGCTTTCGGGTGTACCCGGTGGCGGACCTGATCGCGGTCATGGCGCGGCAGCCGTGGATGCGCCGCTTCGACTTCGACACCGAAGCGGTGGTCCGGCTGGCCTGGCGCGGCGTCAAGCCGGTCAACATCGATGCGCCGGTGAAGTACCTCACGGCGGAAGAAGGCGGCGTGTCGCACTTCCGCTATGGGCGGGACAACCTGCTGCTGACCTGGATGCATACGCGGCTGATGGTGGAGTTCGTGCTGCGGCTGCCGGGGTTGGTGATTCGCAAGCTGCGGGGGGTGGCGCCGTTTCAGGCGTGAACTTGCTGGCGGGGCGGCGGGGGCGGCGGCGGCAGGCGGTATGCCCCCGGGCCGGCCGACGTCACCGGCCGCTTCGCGGCTGCCCTGCGCTGCTCGGCGGTGCCTCAACGGCCGGCCCGGGGGCATACCGCCCGCCACCGCTGACACGTTGGGGTTGCATCGGCGTTGGAGACGACACGGATCTTTGATCACCCCCGGAGCCCGGCATGCGGTGCGGGACGGGCGATCCCCTCTGCGCCGCTGAGGAGCGGAGCTTCAGGCGGATAAGGGCCGCGCGTGTTTGAGCGAAGCGAGTTTCGCGTGGACCCCGCCTGGAGCGAGCACCGCAAGGGAGCCCGAAGGGCCGGCGCAGTGGGGTCGCTCGGCCCGCACCGCTTGCCGGGCGCCCGTCCCAATGGGCCAACCCGGACCCGAAACTAAATCATCCCACCGTTGATCGAGATCACCTGCCCCGTGATGTAGGCCGCCTCATCACTCGCCAGGAACCCGGCCAGTGATGCGACCTCGTCCGGCGTCCCGGCCCGCTTCGCAGGCACCATCTGGTTGATCATCGCCGCGTCGAACACGCCATCCGCCATCGGCGAAGCGATGATCCCCGGCGCGATCGCATTCACAGTCACGCCACGCGCCGCCACTTCGAGCGACAAGGCCTTGGTCGCACTGTTGAGCGCGCCCTTGGCCGCCGCATAGTTGACCTGCCCGCGATTGCCGGTCAGCGAGGCCACGGAAGAGATATTGAGGATGCGCCCCCAGCGCGTGCGCAGCATCGGC
Organism: Variovorax ginsengisoli; assembly: GCF_030486595.1. Classification (GTDB taxonomy): domain Bacteria; phylum Pseudomonadota; class Gammaproteobacteria; order Burkholderiales; family Burkholderiaceae_C; genus Variovorax; species Variovorax ginsengisoli_B. The sequence continues at coordinate 23,870 of NZ_JAUJZH010000014.1, forward strand.
AGCAGCAGCGGCTGCGTGACGCGGAAGAAGCCGTTCAGCGAGACGTCGATCACCTTGTGCCACTGCTCGGGCCGCATGCCCGGCAACACGGCGTCGTCGTGGACGCCGGCATTGTTGACGATGACCTGCACCGGCCCGCCCTCGAGCAGGCGCTCGCAGGCCGCCTGCGCGGCGTCGTCGCTGCGCAGGTCGAAGACCACGCATTCGGCCTTGCCGCCGGCGGCAGTGATCGTGGCGGCCAGTTGCGCCACCGACTCCGGCCGCGAGTTGGCGTGCAGCAGCACGGTGGCGCCGTCGCGCGCCAGTCGCTGCGCAATGGCCGCGCCCAGGGCGCCGCTGGCGCCGGTGATCAGGGCGCGTTTTCCGATGAGACTCATGCGTTGTTTTCCATGGCAAGCGGGGTGTTCAGGACGACGACCGCCCGGCCCTCGGCCAGCGGCCGGCCGGTGGCGTCAGTGACTGCGAATTGATAGAGGACCTGGCTCTGATCGCCGGTGAGCCGCTGCGCATGCACCTGCAGTTCGCCCGCGATGTCATCGATGCGGGCCACGCTCAGGCGCACATTGCGCGCACTCGCCAGGAACCCGGCCGAGGGCTCGCTGCCCTCCGCCGCGAGCAGGCCGCCGTGCAGCGCCATGGCCTGCGCCGCATACTCGATCAGGTTCGGCGACAGCAGGCCGGAGGCGGTGCGCAGCGGGTTGTCCGGATGCGCATGCGAGGCGGTCGTGCAGTGGATGGATTCGGCATCCCATGCGGCGAGACGGTCGAGCAGGCACATGCTGCCGCTGTGCGGAATGCGCCGCGCAATGCCGGCGCGGTCGAGGGTCTGGGGTGCGGTCATTCGGCTTCCTTGATATCGGCCACCAGCAGCACGTTGGCAAAGGGCGTGCCTGCGCTCATCGGGATGCTGTGGACCTTGAATCCGAGCCGCTCCAGCAGCAGCATCCAGTCGTCGAGCGGCCGGCCCCAGGTCGGCGACGCGCGGTGGCCACGGATCCGGGTCACGGTGCGGTCGACCCACTGGCTGATCGCAAAGCCGCGCCGGCTGGCGGCATCACCGACCCGCAGCAGGAGACGTCCGCCGGGCTGCAGGGCGTCGCGCACGCGGCGCAGCACGCCCTCCTGGGCGTCGAGGTCGACGTAGTGCAGCACGTCGAGGATCACGACCAGGTCGCTGGGCGGCAAGGCGGCCCGGCACATGTCGGCGCAGACGAACTCCGGCGCCGGCTGCAGGTGTCCGATCGACGCCTGTGCGCGCGCCACGTCTTTCGGCATCAGCTCGATGCCGGTGTAGCAGATCGCGGCCGGCGCTGCGCTCCAGGTGGCGGGCCACGCACCCGGGCGCGACTGCAGCGTGCCGAGCGCCGACAGCAGGCTCGCGAACAGTCCTTGCCCGCAGCCGATGTCGACCACCCGGCGGCGGTGCGCGCCGATCAGGCCGCGCTCGACCAGGCCACGGAAGACCGGGTCGCGGCCCAGCTTGCCGCGCGCGAAATGCCAGGCGAACTTGCCCGCCTTGCGGTACGGCGCGCTCGCGTGCTCGTGGATCTGACGCCAGGCGGCGTCGGTGGAAACCGGGTTCATCGTTCAGCCAGGGCCTCGGGCAGGGTCACGGCACGCAGGCCGTCGGATCGGATTCTGGCCAGCAGCGGCGGCAGCACCTCCAGGACGACCGCGCGGCCGCCCTCGGTGCGCGCGGCATGGCCGTCGTGCAGCAGCAATATGTCGCCGGCCTTCAGGCCCTTCTCGAGTCGCGCCAGCACGATCGCGGGATCGCCTTCGCGGGTGTCGAAGCCGCGCCGCGTCCAGGTCACCAGCGACAGGCCCAGGCGGTGCAGCACCGGCGCCAGGAAAGGGTTGCGCAACCCGGCCGGAGCCCGGAAGCAGCTCGCCCGCTCGCCCGTGACCTCGAACAGCAGGGCCTGGGCGCGCGCGATCTCGGCCTCGAAACCGCGCGGCCCCAGGAGCGAGAAGTCGTGGCGGTGCCCCGCCGTGTGGTTCTGGATGCTGTGGCCGCGGGCGACGATCTCGCGCGCCAGCGCCGGATGCGCGGCCACCCGCTCCGCTATGCAGAAGAAGGTGGCGCGCTGGCCGTGGGCGTCCAGCAGGTCGAGCACCTGGGGCGTGACCTCCGGGTCGGGCCCGTCGTCGATCGTGAGCGCGATCTCGTGGCGCGCCGCCGCGGCGGCGGGCAGCCGCGTCATGTTCGGCCCCAGCAGGCTGCTGCGCGGCGTCAGCCCGGCGGCGGTGATCAGCACATGGTTCAACACCACCGCGGCAATGGCCCAGGGCAGCGCACCGGGCACCGTCACCGCGGCCCCGAAGGCGAGCAGGTGCCAGCCGATGCTGGCGCGCACCAGCGGCGGCCACGACCAGCGGGTCGCGGAAGAAGGAGCAGGAACGACGGCAGCCATGGGGGTCGATTTTCCCATCAGCGCGGGCCGGTCCCGGAAGGGGCGGCGGTGCGCGCGAAAGCCGCCGACAACAGCAGTGCCAGCAAGGCGCCGGGCGCCACCACCCGGCCGATCGAGGACAGCGCCGGAATGTCGGAGATCGCGATCAGCCCGAACGACACCACGGTCGTCAGGTTGGCCAGCATCAGCGAGGCCAGGGTGTCCTCGTCGGCCCGTCCGGTCTCGCGCAGCTGGTCGAAGAACAGCGCGTAGTTCGACCCCACCGCCACGATCAGCAGCAGGCCGACCAGGTGCAGGATGCCCAGCGGCACGTGCAAGGCCGCCATCCCGCCCAGGGTGAGCACCACGGCGACCACCAGCGGCAGGCAGACCGCCAGCAGGCGGCGCCCCGAGCGCAGCCAGGCGGCCAGCAGCACCACCACAGCGAGGGCACCCAGCATCACCTGGACGAAAGCTTCGCGCAGATAGCGCTTGTAGAGCCCGGACAGTTCGTCGCCGACATTGACCACCTGCACGTCGGGCAGGCCGTCGAGCGCGGCCGCCAGCCGGGCAGGGTCGAAGCTGGCGCCCGGGTGCAGCGAGATCAGCGTCGACCAGCCGCCGGCGGCGCGCTCGAACATCAGTGCCCCGACCACCGCGTCGAGCGGCGTGCCCGCCAGGTCGGCGCGCCGGATCATCGGCAGCGCCCGGGCGGCCTGCACGTCGGCGATGAAGGGCTCGAGGCGCGCAGCCGGCAGCGGCAGGCCCCGCGTCGCTTCGGCCAGGCGGCTGCGCAAGGTCGCGGCGTCCGGCAGGCTGGCGATGCGCGCCGCCTGCGAAGCCTCGCTCGGCAGCACGCGGGTGACGGTCTCGAAGCCCGAGAGATCGCCCTTGTCGACCAGCGCCTCGAGACGCTGGCCGGCCGCCTCGGTGCTGCGCAGCGTGGCCTGCATGTCGCTGCCATGGACCACGACCAGGGTGCCGCCGTCGCTGGCGCCGACGTCCTCGCGCAGTTCGGCGTCGAGCGCCTGCATCGCCTTCGGCACCGGGCTCATCGCACCAAGGTTGGCGCGCCAGAGATAGCCGCCCTGCCACAGCACCAGCGCCAGCGCCGCCACGCCGAGGCCCGAGAGCAGCCAGCGCAGGCGCGGCAGCCCGCGCACCAGGAAGCCGGCCAGCTGGGCCATCTGGCGCCGCATGCCCATGCCGGTGGCGCCGTCGGGGGCCAGCACCGGCAGCACGAAGCGCGCGACCAGCGCCGCCGCGACCAGGCCGGCGATCGAGAACACGCCGAGCTGCGCCAGCCCCGGGAAGCCCGAGAACACCAGCGCCGCGAAGCCGCAGACCGAGGTCAGCAGCCCGAGCCGCACCGTGGGCCAATGGATGTCGCGCCAGCGCTGCCAGCCGGTGCCGGCGACGGCGGCGCCGCGGGCCTGGATCAGGTAGTAGATCGCGTAGTCGACGGTTTCGCCGATCAGCGTGCTGCCGAAGCCCATCGTCAGGCCGTGCACTTCGCCGAAGACCAGGCTCACCGCCGCGGTGCCGCCGACCACGCCGGTGGCGACCGGCAGCAGCGCGATCACCAGCGCCCGCGGCGAGGCGAAGGCCAGCAGCAGCAAGGCGCCCATGACGATGCCGCCGACCACCGCCAGGTGGATCGCCTCGCCCTTGATCTGGTCGCGGCTCTGGACCGAGAACACGGGCGCGCCCGTCATCTCGAGGCTCGGACCGTCGCCGGCCATCTCGCGCGTGGCCTCGTCGAAGGCGCCCTGCACGCGCGCGATCGCCAGGGCGATGGCGTCGAGGTCGCCGCCGGCAGCATGCGTGGTGGCGAGGATCAGCGCCCGCGGCGCGGTGCGCGACACCCAGACGCCCTCCTCGCTGCGCGGCGAGCTGGCGGGAATCAGGCCTTCGGCGATGCGCTGGGTCTCGCCGGTGGGATCGCGGTCGAGCAGCGGCTTGAGCGCGTTGCCGGCCGGCGTGCCGAGCATCGACAGGCTGTCGAGGATCGCGTCGCGCAGCCCGGCGGCACTGAAGCGCTCGGGCGTCAGCCCGGCCGCCAGCAGGTAGCGGTGGTCGAAGACCCAGGTGCCGGTGTCCTTCCAGTCGCTGGTGTCGCCGTTCTGGACCAGGTCGAACAGCCGGCTGTCGCGCATCGCACGCGCGACCGCGCGCGACACCACCGCCCGCTGCGCCGCGTCCCGCCCGCCCTCGATGCCGATGAAGATCGTGCGCGAGGCGATGCCGCTCTGCAGCTGCTCGATCAGGATCTGCTGCCGCGCGTCGGGGCTGGCCGGCAGGAAGGCCGACAGGTCGGCGCTGAAATGGGTGCGCGCGATCAGCGTGGCACCGGCCAGCAGCGCCAGCAGCCAGAGACCCAGGGTCAACGCGACACGGCGGCGACCGGGCGCGGCAGCGGCTCGGGTCACGGGGTGGTGCGCGCCGATGCCGCGGAGGGGGCGGACGGAACGGCCGCCGTGCCGGCGCCGCGTTCGGGCGTGATCGCCATCACCGAGCGGTCGCCGCCGATGAACTCCATGTCGATGCCCAGCACCTCGCCGCCGCGTCCGCTCAGGCGCATCGAGCGCACCTGGGCCGCCAGCCGCGGGTCGATCGGCTCCAGGTCCAGGCGCCAGCCGGTGGCCGAGCCGGAGAGCGTGCTGCGAAAGTAGCGCTGCAGGCTCTGGCCGTTGCCGCTCAGCGTGCCGCGCATCGCCTCGACCATGCCGAGCAGCTCGGGCATGCTGTCCAGGGCCAGCGTGCGCGTGCGGCCGCCGCGCGACAGGGTCAGCGTATTGCCCTCGACGCTCATCGTCTCCGGCCGCGGCGACAGCGTGCGGCGGACCAGGCGGTCGGGGGCCGTGAAACTCAGCACGCCGCTGGCGTCCAGCGGGCCTTCCAGTCCCCGCACGAAGCGCTGCTCGGTGAAGCGGGCCTCGCCGCTCTTCTGCTGCGCCAGCAGGCCCATCAGCTCGGGCAGGTCGAAAGCCCAGGCTGACGAGGCGAAAAGCCAGGACAGCATCAGCGCGGCCAGCGCCCTGCCCCAGCGTTCAATGCGGATCTTCGAGCCAGAAATCATGAAAGTTGAACCAGTTGTACGGGTAGGCGCGACACAGCGCCTCGAGCCGGGCCACGTAGGCTTCGAGCGCCGCGCGGATGCGCCGTTCCCGCTCGGCCGGGTCGCTCGCGCGCTCGCTGAAATCGGCCAGCGGCTCGAACAGCACATCGTAGCGGGCGCCGCCCACGTAGAGGCCGGCCATGAAGAAGACCTTGCGGCGCAGCAAGGCGGCGAGCCGGAACGGCCCGTCGTTGAACAGCGCCGGTCGGCCAAGGAAAGGCACCTCGATGCTGCTGCCGCGCTGCTGGCCCGCCTCCTCGGGCCCGGCCAGGGTGCGGTCGGCCAGCAAGCCGGCGAGGCCCCCGGAATCGAGCCAGTCGCGCAGGTCCAGCATCGAATGCGGCCGCCCGAGCGCGATCATGTGCGGCCGCAGCTCGGGCAGGCTGATGGCGTTGAGGACCGCGTTGATCTGCTGCGCGTTGTCCGGGTACATCACCATCGCGGGACGCAGATCGGCAGGCGCGCCGGCGCGGTGCTTGCACGCGCCCAGCGCCTCGAAGCTGCCGACATGGGCGCCGAGCATGAAGGCGCCGCGGCCGGCGTTGACCTCGACTTCGACCGGCGCATTGCCGAACACCCGGATGTCGAACAGGTCCATCCGCCCGCGCAGGAAATAGAGCCGGTCGAGCACGGTGGAGGCGAAGGCGTGCAGCAGGCGATAGCCGTCGGCCCAGCCGGCCTTGGGACCGATCGCGCGGAACAGGTAGCGCTTGATGTGGCGCCGCGGGGTCGGCGAGAACAGCAGGAAGTAGAGCGAGATCGGATGCAGGATCAGTCGGGTCAACGGCCGCCCGCACAGGATCGCGATGGCGCAGATGACGCGCAGCGCGAGCATGTTGCTGCGCTCGGGCGCGCGCGACCACTCGGCCTGGCGCGACTTCGCATCGCCCGGCTCGGGCGGCGTTGCGCTCATAACGTAGCGCCAGGCACCCAGCGTCCGCTGACCGCCACCACCGCGCCGCTGCGGACCTCGAAGCGCAGGCCCCGGGCGGCGCCGGTCTCGGGCACCAGGTCGATCACCAGCGTGCTGCCCGGGCGCACCGGCGCCAGGAACTTGGCCGCGGCCAAGGTCGGCTCGGCCCCGAGGCGCGCGGCCAGTGCGGGCACGCCGTGCACCGCTTCCAGGACCTCGGCCAGCAGCAAGGCACCCGGCATCAGCGGCTGGCCCGGAAAGTGGCCGGCAAAGGCCGGGTGGTCCGCGGGCACTTCGCGCGTGACCTGCACCGGCGTGCCGTCGGCGGCCAGCTGGGCCAGCGCGAACTCGCGCAGCGAGCGCGCCGTGAGCTTGCCCGTGCCCTCGCGCGGGAAGGCCGCCACGTGCACCACCCGGCGCGGCACGAAGACCGCCTCGATCCGTTCGCGCAGGGCCGCGATGATCGCCGCGGCATCGAGCCCGGGCGCGACCACGAAGGCCACCGGCCGCACCACGCCGTCCGCCACGTCGTCCGGCAGCCAGAAGGCGCCGTCGACCACGCCCGGGATGCTGTTGAGGTGATGGTTCAGGTAGCCCAGCGAACTGCGCCGCCCGGCCACGTGGATCAGGTCGTTGGCCCGGCCGAGCAGCCGGAAGCGCCGGTCGTCGACCAGTTCCAGGATGTCGGCCATCGGCGTCGGCTCGGGAATGAAATCACCCGAGAAGATGAAGCGCTCGACGCCGGCCGCGTCATGCTCGGCCTGGACCCGGATCTCGCCGAAGGTCTCCCAGACTTCGCTCTGGGTCGGCCGGCGGGTCGCGACCTGGCCCGACTCGGTACTGCCGTAGATCTCGATCAGCGCGCCGCCCATCGCCTGCTCGGCCTGGGCCGCCAACTGGGGCGACAAGGGGGCCGTGGCCGACAGGATCAGGTCGACCGGCGGCAGCGCGATGCCGGACAGCAGCAGCGTCTTGAGGTGAAACGGCGTCGTCACGAGCGCCCGCGGCTGCGGCACCGAGGCCAGCGCCTCGGCCACGTCCGCGGGAAAGAACGGCCGTCCGCTGTCGAAGGCGGCGCCGCCCAGCAGCGCGAGCAGCACCGAGGACTCGATGCCGTAGCTGTGCTGGACCGGCACGGTGGCGACCAGCGTCAGCCCGGCCAGTGACGGCCGTCCGAGCAGGCCGGCCAGGCGGCCGACCGCGGCCTGGACATCGCCGAACAGCGTGCCCCAGGTCTTGGCATGCGGCTGCGGTGCGCCGGTCGAACCCGAGGTCAGGAGGCTCACCGCATGCATGCCGGCGGCGAAGGACGGCAGCGGCGGCTCCGGGCCGTCGGCCCGTGGCGCACGGTCGTCGACACGCACCCGCGGCAGGCCGGGGGTCTCGAGCGCCGGGTCGTCGATCACCGCATAGGCGGGGTCGCCGATCTCGTGCAGCCGCGCCAGCGTGTCGGGGCGCGCATCCGGGGGCAGCAGGCTGGCTTCGCCGCGCACCAGGGCCGCGGCCAGCGCGACCGCGAAGGCGTAGCGGTCGACGCACAGGTTCACGACCGGACCACCCGGCAGCAGCGCCGGCGCGAAGCGGGCGACATCGGCCAGGAACTCGCGCGCGCTCACCGGGGTGCCGGCGCGCCAGGCCAGGGGTTGGTCGAGGTCGCGCTGCGCCAGCAGCGGCAGGAAGGTGTCGGGACTCAAGGGATTCGCCAGGTTCAGTGCCGCGCGGAGGGGTCCGCCGGCGCACCATAGAAGGCGCGCACCGCGTCGATCATGCGGGTGCGCTCGAATTCGGGATGCAGCCGGTAGCGCATCAGGTGCTCGCCGACGAACAGGCCGGCCACCAGCAGCGGCGTCAGCAGGTTGGCCAGCACCGACCAGGCCGCGAACGACAGGCTCGCGTAGACCGCGATCGACGCCACCACCATCAAGGCGAAGTACAGCGTCCAGACCCGCGTGACCTGGGCGGTGTAGATGCGCATCGCCGGCGACAGCGGATGCACGCGCTGGGCGAACTGGCCGATCAGCGACAGCCGGTCGCCCCGCAGCGTGCTGCCGAACCAGCCGCAGAGCAAGGCGTTGATGCCGGCATGCTGCAGCACATAGAGACGATTCGGGTCACCGGCCTCGCCCAGCAGCACCAGCGCGAAGCCCGCTACCCCGGCCAGGCCGGCCAGCGCCAGCCCCCAGCGGCCGAAGCGGCTGCCTGCGAGACCGAGCGCGGTGAGCCACAGCGGGCCCAGCAAGACCACGACGGCCCAGGGCTCGGCCGCGTGATAGAGCATCATCCAGTGCGACACGCAGGCATAGCTCACCCCCGCCAGCAGCAGGAGCGCCATGCGCCATCGGGACATGGATCAGGACGTGCCGCGGTGCGCCGCGACATGCGCGGCCAGGCTGCGCAGCGATTCGAAGATCTGCTGGTTGCGCTCGTCGTCCGAGCGCAGCTGGAAGCCGTACTTGCGCGACACCTCCAGCGCGACTTCCAGGATGTCGATCGAATCGAGCCCGAGGCCTTCGCCGTACAGCGGTGCGGTCGGCACGATGTCGGCCGGGGCCACTTCCAGGTTGAGCGACTCGACAAGGAGGACAGCCAATTCATTCTCGAGGGGTGACTGTTCGGAGGCGTCGCCAGCGGCGGGAACGGGGGATTGGGCAGTCGATGACAAAGGAGAACTCCGGGTCTTGGGGAATTGTCGCAAAGGGATACGCGAAGACGCCTTCGGTCACACCGGAGGAAGCTTCGCATGGGGTCGCGATTATAGGAGGCCGGCTTCGCTAGACTGGGCCCCTTCGAACGACCGGAAAACCCCATGGCCGACCCTCTCCTCATCGCCCGCCAGGGCAGCATCGAATGCACCCTGCTCCCGGGGCTGGCCAATCGACACGGCCTGATCACCGGCGCCACCGGCACCGGCAAGACCGTCACGCTCCAGACCATCGCCGAAAAGCTGTCGTCGATCGGGGTGCCGGTGTTCATGGCCGACGTCAAGGGCGACCTCACCGGCGCCAGCCAGGCCGGCAGCATCGGCGCCAAGATGGCGGGCATCCTGAAAGAGCGCGGGCTCGACCTGCCGGCGCCCCTGGCCTGCCCGGTCACGCTGTGGGACGTCTTCGGCGAGCAGGGCCATCCGGTGCGCGCCACGGTGTCCGACATGGGCCCGCTGCTGCTGGGCCGGATGCTCAACCTGAACGAGACCCAGTCGGGCGTGCTGAACCTGGTGTTCAAGATCGCCGACGACAACGGCCTGCTGCTGCTCGACCTCAAGGACCTGCGGGCGATGCTGCAGCACGTAGGCGAGAACGCCAGCCAGTTCACGACCGAATACGGCAACATCAGCGCCGCCAGCGTGGGCGCGATCCAGCGCGGCCTGCTCGCGATCGAGAGCCAGGGCGGCGACAAGTTCTTCGGCGAGCCGATGCTCAACATCGCCGATTTCATGCAGTCGGTGGACGGCAAGGGCGTGATCAACATCCTGGCGGCCGACAAGCTCATGAACTCGCCGCGGCTCTACGCCACCTTCCTGCTGTGGATGCTGTCGGAGCTGTTCGAGCAGCTGCCCGAGATCGGCGACCCCGAGCAGCCCAAGCTGGCGTTCTTCTTCGACGAGGCCCACCTGCTGTTCAACGAGGCACCCAAGGCCCTGGTCGAGCGGATCGAACTGGTGGTGCGGCTGGTGCGCTCCAAGGGCGTGGGCGTCTTCTTCGTCACGCAGAACCCGCTGGACATCCCGGATTCGGTCCTGGCCCAGCTCGGCAACCGGGTGCAGCATGCCTTGCGGGCCTTCACGCCGCGCGACCAGAAGGCGGTGAAGGCGACCGCCACCACGATGCGCCAGAAGCCGGGGCTGGACATCGAGGCGGCGATCACCGAGCTCGCGGTCGGCGAGGCGCTGGTGAGCTTCCTCGACGACAAGGGCCGCCCGAGCGTCACCGAACGCGTCTTCGTGCTGCCGCCGGGCAGCCAGATCGGCCCGATCACGCCGGCCCAGCGGCAGGCCCTGATCGCCAATTCGCTGGTGGCGGGCGTCTACGAGAAAGCCGTCGACCGCGAGTCGGCCTACGAGAAGCTCAAGGGCCGCGCCGCGACCGCACCCGATGCGCCCGCCACCGCCGGCAAGCCCGGCGCGCCGGCGGCGCCGGAGTCGGGCGGTGTCATGGGCAGCCTCAACGAGTTGCTGTTCGGCTCCACCGGGCCACGCGGCGGCAAGCACGACGGCCTGGCGCAGACCATGGCGAAATCGGCCGTGCGGACCATGGGCACGACGGTCGGGCGCGAGATCCTGCGCGGGGTGCTGGGCGGGATCTTCGGCTCGAAGACCAGGCGATAGCCTGCGGCCAGCTCACCAGCGCAGCAGCCGGGGCCCGATCAGGGCGCCGGCGACCACCGGCAGCGCGATGCCCGCCACGTACCAGACCGCGATGTACGGCGCCGCCAGCTCCGGGCAATGGAGGGCGTAGACCATCGCCCCGGCGCCGCCGGCCAGCGCGCCGGCCGCCGCGCCGGCCAGCGCCGGCCGGGTCGGCGCGAGGCCCTTGAGCGCCCACAGCAGGGCCGCGAACATCGGCAGCGACACCACGGCGATGTCGACGGTGCAGCTGCGCCAGGTGTGCCCCATGACCAGCGCCGCGCGCTCTTCGGCCGGGGCCGAAAGCAACGCCACCAGGGCCAGCAGCCAGATCAGCAGCACCGGCGCCGCCAGCCCCAGCCACGCGCCCCGAACCCGCACGCCCGGACGCGCCAGCCGCTGCACCACCACGAACGCTGCCAGCGCGATGCCGGCGCCGAACAGCAGGCGAACCCAGAACATCGGCCAGAACATGGCCTCGATCAGGTCGCGCCGCACGCCGTAGGCCATCAGCATCCAGGCCGCCGAGACCGGCAGTGCGATCGCCAGCGCCACCCCCAGCCGGCGCGACACCGCGCGCCGGCGCACCGGGGCGGCATCCGCCGCCAGCAGGGCGACCAGTTGGTCGGTTCTCATCGGCTCCCCCTGATCTTCTGCGCCAGCGCCTTCAGTCCGCGGTGAACGCCCACCTTGACCGCCGATTCCGACATGCCGGTCAGGCGCGCGGTCTCGGCGACCGACAGCCCTTCGAGCCGGGTGTGAACGATCGGCAGCCGATGGCGGTCCGGCAGCGTCGCCAGCAGGCCCGCCAGGTCGCGCCGCGCATCGCTGGCCTCGGTGGCCGACTCGGCGAACACGGCGAGGTCGTCGTCCAGCGGGTCGTGCAGCGCCTCGCGACCGGCCCGCGCCCGCAGCAGGTCGATCATCTTGTAGCGCGCGATCGCATGCACCCAGGCGGTCAGGGGCTGGTCGGGCTGGTAGGTGTGGCGCTGGTTGTGCATGGCGAGAAGACATTCCTGGACCAGGTCCTCGACCTCGTCGGGCCAGCCGAACAGTCGCCGGGCCAGGAAGGCGCGAAGGTGCGAGGCAAGCTGCTCCAGGAAGCTGCGATAGGCGGCCGCGTCGCCGGCGAGCCCGCGCACGAACAACCCGTGCAGCCGCAACTCCGCTTCGCTTTTCGCCATCGGGCTTCTCTCTGACATTCGGGCAACGGCCGCGGCCGGTTACAGGCGCAGCCAAAAAAAGAAGACCGCCGGATTGTGCCGTGACGGCAAGCACGAACCGCGAGGCCCCGGGTTTACGGCAAATGGCGTATGCGCCAGCTTGCCAGTTCCCGGAGCCATCGGTACATTGTGTTTTTTGAGGGCCCGCAATGTCCGTAGACACCGTTCCGACTCCTTCTTCCGCTTCCGTTCCGACCGCTTCCCAGCCCTCCCCCGACGCCGTGCCGCCCGAGCCGGCCGCGCCCTCCCCGACCCTTCCCGGAACCCCTCCCCCTCGCAGCCACATTCGCCTGACCTCGCATGCCGGCGGTTTCGGCGCCCTGCCGATCCAGTGGGGTGCCGCGACCGCGGCCGAGCGCGGCCCGGTGGTCGGCACCACCACCAAGCGCGCGCATCGCAACGTCATCGGCACCCACAGCGGGTCCTACAGCGTCTACCGGGCGCTGGCCGTGGCCGCCGGGGCCCTCTCGCCGCACCACAAGGCCGACCTCACCAACACCTCGCCGACCGACGCCATCGGGCCCTACCCGCAATGGAGCGAGCCCGGCCGGATCGTCTCGCTCGACCCCTGGGGCGCGGTGGTGGCCGACGCCTTCGCAACCGAACTCGCGGCCGGCTACGACATCCGCCCGACCATCGCGATCACCAAGGCCCACGTGATCCTGCCCGAGGTGATCGAGGCCCTGCAGAGCGGCCGCCTGAAGGCCGACGGCAAGTTCCTGACCGCCGGCGGCGCGGCGATGGTCACCAAGGCCGCCATCGAGCCGGTCTGGTACCTGCCCGCGGTGGCCCAGCGCTTCGGCTGCTCCGAGACCGACCTGCGCCGCGTGCTGTTCGAGGAGACCGGCGGCATGTACCCCGAACTCGTCACCCGCTCCGACCTCGAGGTGTTCCTGCCGCCCATCGGCGGCCAGACCCTCTACATCTTCGGCAACGCGCGCGACCTCGCCAACCCGGAGGTCGAGCTCACCGCCCGCATCCACGACGAATGCAACGGCTCGGACGTGTTCGGCTCCGACATCTGCACCTGCCGCCCCTACCTGACGCATGCCATCGAGGAGTGCATCCAGGGTGCCCAGCGCGGCGGCGTCGGCCTGATCGCCTACTCGCGCAAGGAGGGCCGGGCGCTCGGCGAAGTCACCAAGTTCCTGGTCTACAACGCGCGCAAGCGCCAGGTCGGCGGCGACACCGCCGACCAGTACTTCGCCCGCACGGAGTGCGTGGCCGGCGTCCAGGACATGCGCTTCCAGGAGCTGATGCCCGATGTCTTCCATTGGCTCGGCATCCGCAAGATCCACCGCCTGGTGTCGATGAGCAACATGAAGTTCGATGCCATCACGGGCTCGGGCATCGAGATCGGCACCCGGGTCAACATCCCCGACGAACTGATCCCGGCCGACGCCCGGGTCGAGATGGACGCCAAGATGGCGGCCGGCTACTTCACGCCCGGCGCGGTGCCCGACGCCGAGGAACTCAAGAAGGCCAAGGGCCGGGGGCTCGACCAATGAGCGGCAGCAACTACGGGGTCGACCCCGAACGGCCGACCGCCAATCCCGGCGTGCTGAGCGCCGACGCCGAAGGCCATGTCGACCCGGCGATCGAATTCGTCGGCGACACCGCGCACCCGGCCGGTGCCGCTGCCTTCCTGCGCACCACGCAGGCGGTGCGCAGCCGCGCCGCCGCGCTGCTGGCACGGGCCCGCGCGGGCGAATCCGAATGGTTCACGATCGGCAACGACGACGCCCTCGAGGACACGGCCCGCACGGTGGCCGAGGTCACGCGCGACCGCTATGCCTGGGGCCCGATCCCCTACCACAGCCGCTGGCGTCATTTCGAGGCCGGCGGCGTCAACCGGGTGGCGGCCCTCGACCAGTTGCTCGGCGATGTCACGGCGCGCCAGCGCGCCCGCGCCCACCTCGACCTGGTGCTGGTCAGCGTGCTGCTCGACGCCGGTGCCGGCCCCGACTGGCATTACTTCGAGGCCACCAGCGGCCAGCGCTTCACGCGCTCCGAGGGCCTGGGCATTGCCAGCTTCCATGCCTTCACCAGCGGACTGTTCTCGTCCGACCCCGCCCATCCGCTGCAGGCCGATGCCGCCGGGCTGCGCGCCCTGGTCACCGACCGGCTGGGCGACGCCTTCCAGGTCAGCTCGGTCAATCCGCTGGTCGGGCTGGCGGGCCGGGCCACGCTGCTGCGCCGGCTCGGCGAAGCGATGCAGGAGCGGCCCGAGGTGTTCGGCGACGACGGCCGGCCTGGGGGCCTGTTCGATGCGCTGATCGGGCCGTACGGGCCGGCGGCGCCGCCCACCGCCGAGATCGCGGCCCACGACATCCTGTCCCTGCTGCTCGAATCGCTGTCGGGCATCTGGCCGGCGGCCAACGCGATCGACAGCATCGCGGCCGACGGCAGCGATGCAGCGGGCGCGATCGGCTCGGGCGATCCGGCGCTGGCACTGGGCGACTGCTGGCGCCACCGTGCCGTGCGCGGGCCCGGCCTCACGAACGGCTGGATGCCTTTCCACAAGCTGTCGCAGTGGCTCACCTACTCGATGCTCGAGCCCTTCGAGTGGGCCGGCGTCAAGGTGCGCCACGTCGAGGCCCTGACCGCGCTGCCCGAGTACCGCAACGGCGGCCTGCTGATCGACAGCGGCCTGATCGTGCCGCGCAGCCCCGCGTTTCTGCAGCGCTCGTGGAAGGTCGGCGACGAATTCATCGTCGAGTGGCGGGCGCTGACCGTGGCCCTGCTCGACGAGGTCGCGGCGCGGGTGCGCCGGGTGATGGAACTCAGTGAAGAAGACCTGCCCCTGGCCCGCGTGCTCGAAGGCGGCACCTGGGCCGCCGGCCGTGTCATGGCACAGCGCTTGCGTGAGGGCGCGCCACCCCTGCGCATCGAGAGCGACGGCACCGTCTTCTAGACTTCACATCCTTTTTTCACAACGACAAGAACGCCCTCGCGCCTTCCTGCAAATCCATGAGCAACGTCCACCTCGTCGACCACCCACTCGTCCAGCACAAGCTCACGCTGATGCGCCGCAAGGAGGCCAGCACCAACAGCTTCCGCCGGCTTCTCAACGAGATCAGCATGCTCATGGCCTACGAGGTCACGCGCGACATGGCCATGCAGGACATCGAGATCGAGACGCCGCTGGAGACCATGCATGCCAAGGTGATCGACGGCAAGAAGGTGGTGCTGGTGTCGATCCTGCGCGCGGGCACGGGCATCCTGGACGGCATGCTGAGCGTCATCCCGGGCGCCCGCGTCGGCCACATCGGCCTGTACCGCGACCCCAAGACGCTGACCGCGGTCGAGTACTACTTCAAGATGCCCGGCGGCATGGAGGAACGCGATGCGATCGTGGTCGACCCGATGCTGGCGACCGGCAACTCGGCCGTGGCGGCGGTCGAACGGCTCAAGGAGCTGAACCCCAAGTCGATCAAGTTCGTCTGCCTGCTGACCTGCCCCGAGGGCGTCAAGACCATGCAGGACGCGCACCCGGACGTTCCGATCTACACCGCCGCGATCGACCGCGAACTCAACAGCCACGGCTACATCCTGCCCGGCCTCGGCGACGCCGGCGACAGAATCTTCGGCACCAAATAACTTCAACTCAAGAACGAGGAGTCCACTGTGTCCCTACGCCGCCATCTGATCATCCGTTCGGTCGCCATCGCAGCTGCGCTCGCCGCGGGGGCGCCGGGCCTCGCGCTGGCGCAGGCCAAGCTCAAGGTCGCGGCGGTGTACACCGTGCCCTTCGAACAGCAATGGGTGGGGCGCATCCACAAGGCACTCAAGGCGGCCGAGGCGCGCGGCGAGATCGAGTACACGGCCACCGAGAACGTCGCCAACGCCGACTACGAACGCGTGATGCGCGAGTACGCGACCGCCGGGAACCAGCTGATCCTCGGCGAGGTCTTCGGCGTCGAGGCCGCGGCGCGCAAGGTCGCCAAGGACTTTCCCAAGACTGCCTTCCTGATGGGCTCCTCGCTGAAGCCGCAGGCGCCCAACTTCTCGGTCTTCGACAACTACATCCAGGAGCCGGCCTACCTGTCGGGCATGGTCGCCGGCGGCATGACCAAGAGCAACAAGATCGGCATGGTCGGCGGCTTCCCGATCCCCGAGGTGAACCGCCTCATGAACGCCTTCATGGCCGGCGCCAAGGAGACCAATCCGAAGGTCGAGTTCAGCGTCAGCTTCATCAACAGCTGGTTCGATCCGCCGAAGGCCAAGGAAGCCGCCTTCGCGATGATCGACAAAGGCGCCGACGTGATGTACGCCGAGCGCTTCGGCGTCAGCGATGCGGCCAAGGAAAAGGGCAAGCTCGCGATCGGCAACGTGATCAACACGCAGGACAAGTACCCCGACACCGTGGTCGCCTCCGCGCTCTGGAACTTCGAGCCCTCGGCCGACCGCGCGATCAAGCTCGTGAAAGAAGGCAAGTTCACGGCCGAGGACTACGGCCCCTATTCGATGATGAAGCACAAGGGCTCGGAGCTCGCCCCGCTCGGCACCTTCGAGGCCAAGGTGCCGGCCGACATCGTCGCCAAGGTGAAGGCCAAGCAGGCCGACATCCTCTCGGGCAAGACCACCATCAAGGTGGACGACAGCCAGCCCAAGTCGACCGCCAAGTGAGCGGCGGGACGCCGCCCGCCGCGGTGCTGTCGCTGCGCGGCATCACCAAGCGCTTCGGCACACTGGTGGCCAACGACGGCATCTCGCTCACGCTGCAGGGCGGCGAGGTGCTGGCGCTGCTCGGCGAGAACGGCGCCGGCAAGTCGACCCTGATGTCGATCCTGTTCGGGCACTACGTGGCCGACGCGGGCGAGATCGAGGTCTTCGGGCGGCCACTCGCGCCCGGCAATCCGAAGGCGGCGCTGGCCGCCGGCATCGGCATGGTGCACCAGCATTTCACGCTGGCCGACAACCTCAGCGTCCTCGACAACGTGCTGATCGGGACCGAGCCGCTCTGGCAGCCCTTCTCGCGCCGCCATGCGGCACGCACCCGGCTGCTGGCGGTGGCGAAGCGCTTCGGACTGCCGGTGCAGCCGGAGGCCCGGGTCGGCAGCCTGTCGGTCGGGGAACGGCAGCGGGTCGAGATCCTCAAGGCGCTGTACCGCGACGCCCGCATCCTGATCCTCGACGAGCCGACCGCGGTGCTGACGCCGCAAGAAAGCGAGGCGCTGTTCGCCACCCTGGCCCAGATGGTGGCCCAGGGCCTGTCGATCATCTTCATCAGCCACAAGCTGCCCGAGGTGCTGCGGGTGTCGCACCGGATCGCGGTGCTGCGCGGCGGCCGGCTGGTGGCCGAGGCCCGCGCCGGCGACACCACGCAGGCGCAGCTTGCGCTGTGGATGGTCGGCCATGCGATCGAGAACACGGTGCGCCGGCCGGCCGGCCGGGTCGGCGACGCGGTCTGCGTGCTCGACCACGTGCGCACCGGGGGCAGCGGCCACGATCGACTGCTGGACGTCAGCCTCTCGCTGCGGGCGGGCGAGATCGTCGCGGTGGCAGGTGTCTCCGGCAATGGCCAGGTGGCGCTGGCCGAGCTGCTGAGCGGCACCCGGCGCGCCATCGCCGGCACGGTCCGGCTGATGGGCCGCGAACTGCCGCCCACGCCGGCCCGGCTGGTGCAGCGCGGCGTGGCCCGGATTCCGGAGGACCGCCATGCGGTCGGTGTGGTGGGCGACCTGCCCGTGTGGGAGAACGCGGTCTCGGAGCGCCTGCGCAGCCGGGCTTTCTCGCGCTGGCTGTGGGTCCGGCGCGGCGCCGCGAAGGCCCATGCGCGCAGCGTCGAGAAGGCCTACGACGTGCGCGGCGCCGGCCTCGACGCACCGGCCCGGGCCCTGTCGGGCGGCAACATGCAGAAGCTGATCCTCGGCCGGGCGCTGATGGCGCCGGCCTCGGCCAGCGCGAAGCAGCGCACGCCGCGGCTGATCGTCGCGCACCAGCCGACCTGGGGCCTGGACATCGGTGCCGTCGCCTACGTGCAGCAGCAGCTGATCGCGGCACGCGATGCCGGCGCGGCGGTGCTGCTGATCTCCGATGACCTCGACGAGGTGCTGACCCTGGGCGACCGGGTCGCCGTGATGCATGGCGGCGAACTCGGCGAGCCGCGGCCCGCCGCCGCCTGGACGCGCGAGGCCATCGGCCTGGCGATGGCGGGCTCATGAGGCTCGAGCGCCGGCATCGAAGCTCGCGCGCCGCGCTGCTGCTGGCGCCGGTCGGCGCGGTCGCGTTCACCCTTCTGGTGAGCGCCCTGCTCGTGCTCTGGGCCGGCGCGCCGGTCGGACGCACCTATGCGCTGCTGCTGCAAGGCGGCTTCGGCTCGGTCTTCGCCTGGAGCGAGACCCTGACCCGCGCCGTGCCGCTGATCCTCACCGGCCTGGCGGCCACCGTGGCCTTCAAGGCCCGGCTTTTCAACATCGGCGCCGAAGGCCAGCTCTATGCCGGGGCGCTGGCCGCGGTGGCGGTCGGCGGCCTGCATGGCGGCACCGGCTTCGAGCTGCCGACCTGGCTGCTGTTCCCGCTCATGATGGCGGCGGCGGCGCTCGCCGGCGCGCTGCTGCTGCTGGGGCCGGCGCTCATGAAGAGCCGGCTCGGCGTCGACGAGGTGGTGACCACGCTGCTGATCAACTTCATTGTGCTGCTCGGGGTCTCGGCGATGCTCGACGGCCCGATGAAGGACCCGAGCGCGATGGGCTGGCCGCAGAGCGTCTCGCTGCAGTCGGAGCTCGAACTGGCCAAGCTGGTCGTCCAGACCCGGATCCACACCGGGCTGCTGTGGGCCGCCGGGCTGGCGGTGCTGGTCTGGCTGCTGTTCAAGTACACCGTGATCGGCTTCGACATCCGCGCGGTCGGCGCCAACGCCCGCGCCGCGGCCTTCGCGGGCGTTCCGGTGACGCGCACCGTGGTGTGGGTGGCGCTGCTGTCGGGTGCCCTGGCCGGCCTCGCAGGCGCGATCGAGGTCGCCGGGCGCACCAGTTACGTCACCCTGGACATGTCGCCCGGCTATGGCTACAGCGGCATCGTGATCGCGATGCTGGCCGGGCTCCATCCGCTCGGCGTGCTGGCGGCGGGCGTGTTCGTCGCCGGGGTGCTGGTCGGGGCCGACACCATGAGCCGCGCGATCGGCGTGCCGACCTACATCGCCGACGTGATCGTCGCCGCCTCGCTGATCGCGGTGCTGGTCGCCACGCTGCTGACGCAGTACCGGGTGCGCCTGAAATGACCGACATCGCCGACATCCTGTCGAACGCCTCGTTCTGGGTCGCGGTGCTGCGCATCGCCACGCCGCTGATCTTCGGCACCCTGGGCGTGCTGCTGTGCGAGCGGGCTGGCGTGCTGAACCTCGGCATCGAGGGCATCATGGTCGCCGGCGCCTTCGCCGGCTGGCTCGCGGTCTATGCCGGTGCGCCGCTGTGGGCCGGGGTCGGCGTCGCGGCACTGGCGGGCGCGGTGTTCGGCCTGCTGCATGCGTTCCTGACGGTCGGCCTGGCGCTGTCGCAGCATGTGTCGGGGCTGGGCATCACGCTGCTGGCGACCGCGCTGAGTTACTACGGCTACCGCGTGAGCTTCCCGAAGGTCAACACGCCACCGACCGTGACGCCGTTCGCGCCGATGGACTGGCTTCAGGTGCCGGTGCTCTCGGCGCAGACCCCGCTAACCTTGCTGGCGCTGCTGCTGGTGCCGCTGCTCGCCTGGGTGCTGTACCGGACGCCGGCCGGGCTGGCGGTGCGCATGGTCGGCGAGAACCCGCAGGCGGCCGAGGGCCAGGGCGTGTCGGTCGCGGCCACGCGCACCGGCGCCATCGTCGCCGGCTCGGCGCTGATGGGCGTCGCGGGGTCGTTCCTCACGCTGTCGGCCTTCAACGCCTTCTTCTTCAACATGGTCAACGGCCGCGGCTGGATCTGCGTGGCACTGGTGGTGTTCGCATCCTGGCGGCCGGGCAAGGCGCTGCTGGGCGCGCTGCTGTTCGCCTTCTTCGATGCGCTGCAGCTGCGGCTGCAGCAGTCGGGCGATGCCGTGCTGCCCTACCAGCTCTACCTGATGCTGCCCTACCTGCTGTCGATCCTGGCGCTGGTGCTGGTCGCGCGCAAGGCGAGCTATCCGCAGGCACTGATGAAGCCCTATCGGAAGGGCGAGCGCTGAATGGGTCCTATCATGGGAAGCCGAGAAAAGCGAAGGACCCCACCGATGCACCCACCACCGAACACCCGCCGCACCCTGCTGGCCGCCATGCTGGCCCTGGGCCTCGCGCCGGCCTTTGCCCAAGGCAGCGCCGCGCGGACGGCGATGGAGGTCTGGAAGGACCCGAATTGCGGTTGCTGCGAGGACTGGGTCACGCACCTGGAGGCGAGCGGCTTCGCCGTCCAGGTCCATGAAGCGGGCAACGACGCGGCGCGCCAGCGCCTGGGCGTCGACCGCAAGTTCGGCTCGTGCCACACGGGCCTGGTCGGCGGCTACGCCATCGAAGGGCATGTGCCGGCACCAGAGATCAGGCGGCTGCTCAAGGAGCGCCCCGTCGCGATAGGACTCGCGGTGCCGGGCATGCCGGTGGGTTCGCCGGGCATGGACGGGCCGGCCTACGGCGGTCGGAAGGACGCCTTCGACGTGCTGCTGCTCACCCGCGGCGGCGGCTCGAAGGTCTATCGGCACTACGCATAAGCAACGATGCTAGACCTCCTCATCCACAACGCCACCCTGCCCGACGGCGCCACCGACATGTCGGTGGCGGTGCGCGATGGCCGCATCGTCGAAGTGGGCCGGGGCCTTCAGGCACCGGCGCGCGAGGTCCTCGATGCCGGCGGCCTGCTCGTCAGCCCGCCCTTCGTCGACCCGCATTTCCACATGGACGCCACGCTGAGCTACGGCCTGCCGCGGATCAACCAGAGCGGCACGCTGCTCGAAGGCATCGCGCTGTGGGGCGAGCTCAAGCCGCTGCTCAAGGCCGAGGCCCTGGTCGAGCGTGCGCTGGCCTATTGCGACTGGGCCGTGGCCAAGGGGCTGCTCGCGATCCGCAGCCATGTCGACACCAGCGATGCCAGCCTGCTGGCGGTCGACGCGCTGCTGGAGGTCAAGCGGCTGGTGGCGCCGTACCTCGACCTGCAGCTGGTGGCCTTTCCGCAGGACGGCGTGCTGCGTTCGCCCGGCGGCGTCGACAACCTGAAGCGCGCGCTCGACAAGGGCGTCGACGTAGTCGGCGGCATTCCGCATTTCGAACGCACGATGGCCGACGGCGCCGCCAGCGTGAAGCTGCTGTGCGAGATCGCCGCCGAGCGCGGCACGCTGGTCGACATGCACTGCGACGAATCCGACGACCCGCTGTCGCGCCACATCGAGACCCTGGCCTTCGAGGCCCAGCGGCTCGGACTGCAAGGCCGGGTCACGGGCTCGCACTGCACCTCGATGCACTCGATGGACAACTACTACGTCAGCAAGCTGCTGCCGCTGATCGCCGAGAGCGGCGTCGCCGTGGTCTCGAACCCGCTGATCAACATCACGCTGCAGGGCCGCCACGACAGCTACCCCAAGCGCCGAGGCATGACCCGGGTGCCCGAGCTGATGGCCGCCGGCGTCGACGTCGCCTTCGGCCACGACTGCGTGATGGACCCCTGGTACGGCATGGGCTCGGGCGACATGCTGGAGGTCGCGCACATGGGCCTGCACGTGGCCCAGATGACCAGCCAGGCCGGCATCCGGCAGTGCTTCGACGCCGTGACCGTCAACGCCGCCCGCGTGATGCACCTCGAAGGCTACGGCCTGGAGGCCGGCTGCGACGCCAGCTTCGTCCTGCTGCAGGCGCGCGATCCGGTCGAGGCGATCCGGCTGCGGGCGACCCGGCTCAAGGTCTATCGCAAAGGCAGGCTGATGGCCGAAACAGCGGCCGCCACGGCCGCGCTGCACCTGCCGGGCCGCGCGCCGGCCACCAGCTGGATGAACCCGCGGGCCTGATCCGGTTCAGGCTTTCAGCGCCACGCTGAAGCCCACCGTCGTGATGCCGTTGTCCGAGCGCGCGAACACGGTCCCGTTGTGCATCACCGCCACCGCCTTGACGATCGACAGCCCGAGCCCGTGGTTCTCGCCGCTGTTGCGGCGCGAAGAGTCGACGCGATAGAAGCGGTCGAACAGCCGCGGCAGCTGTTCGGGTGCGATCGGCGCGCTCGGGTTCGAGAAGCTGACCGCTGCCGACCGCTCGTCGCCACCGATCCGGACCACCACGCGGCTGCCGGGCCGCGAATGCTGGATCGCGTTCTGCAGCAGGTTGGTCAGCGCGCGCCGGAACAGCGACGTCTCGATCGGCGCCACCGCATCGCCCTCCACCTGCACCGACATCCCGGCCTCGTCGAGCAGCAGGTCCAGGAACTCGACTGTCTTGCCGACCTCCTGCGCGATCGACGACGCCACCAGGTCGCGCGCGCGAACGCCCTGCTCGGCCCGCGCCAGGAACAGCATGTCGGCGACGATCGCGCGCAGCCGTTCGAGCTCTTCCAGGTTCGACTGCAGCACCTCGCGCAGCGCGTCCGCGTTGCGCTCGCGGGCCAGCGCCACCTGGGTCTGGCCGATCAGGTTGGCCAGCGGCGTGCGCAGTTCGTGCGCGACGTCGTCGCTGAAGGTCGCGAGCTGCCGGTAAGCGGCATCGAGCCGGTCCAGCGCGGCATTGAAGGAACTGCCGAGATCGGACAGTTCCCTCGGCAGCGCCGGCAGCTGCAGGCGCCGCGCACGGTCGTCCGGCCCGATGCGCTGGGCATCGGCCGACAGCCGTTGGACCGGGCCGAGCCCGATGCGGGCGATCCAGTAGCCGAGCGCCGCCGCCAGCGCCGTGCCGGCCAAGGTCAGCAGCACCACCGCCGTCTCGAAAGTGCGCAGGGTGTCGCCGAAGGGCTCGGCATCCACGCCGGCGATGTAGCGCACCGCGGGCCGGGCCCCGTTGGCCGCCAGCTCTCCGCCACGGATCCGCATCCGGGTCAGCCGGGGCGGCGTGCCGACCGGCAGCTCGACGCTGTCGCGCCCGGCCGTGATCGCAGCTTCGACCAGCGGCAGGTCCTCGCCGTAGCGGAAGGCCGGGTCGTCGCTGGCCAGCCACGAACGGGTGCGCGGATCGGCGGCCCCCAGCGTGTCGAGCTTGTCGCGGATGCGCTCGCCGAGGCCGGCGGCCCGCCCATGCTCGAGCATGTAGGCCATGTCCTCCAACCGGCCATCGATCTGGGCCTGCTGGTGGCGCGCCAGCTCGCCCGACAGCACCCGGTGCAGCGCGCCGCCCAGCAGCGCGAAGGCCACCAGCGCCGCGGCCGCGAACATCGCGGCCAGCCTGATCGCGATCGAGTTCCTCATTCCGGCTCCGGACCGCCACGGTTCTCCAGCACGTAGCCCATGCCACGGATGGTGTGCAGCAGGTTCTTGCCGAAGGGTGCATCGATCTTGGCGCGCAAGCGCTTGATCGCGACTTCGACCACGTTGGTGTTGCTGTCGAAATTCATGTCCCAGACCAGCTCCGCGATCACCGTCTTCGACAGGATCTCGCCCTGGCGCCGCGCCAGCACCGCCAGCAGCGCGAACTCCTTGGCCGTCAGGTCGATCCGCTGCTCCTGCCGGATCGCCTTGCGGCTCAGCAGGTCGACCCGCAGGTCGCCGACCCGCAGCAGGGTCGTTTCCTGGCTGCGGCCGCGCCGCGTGAGCGCCTGCAGCCGGGCCAGCAGTTCGAGGAACGAGAAGGGCTTGACCAGATAGTCGTCGGCGCCGTCCTGCAGCCCGCGCACCCGGTCGGCCACGCCGTCCCTGGCCGTCAGCATGATCACGGGCGTGTTCTTCACGCTGCGCAGCGACTTGAGCACGCTGAATCCGTCCAGTCCGGGCAGCATCACGTCGAGCACGATCACGTCGAAGTCGTAGTGCAAGGCCAGGTGCTGGCCGTCGATGCCGTCGAAGGCGAGGTCGACGGTGCAGCCCTGCTCGGTCAGGCCCTGGTACAGGTAGTCGGCCGTCTTGCGCTCGTCCTCGACGATCAGGACCTTCATTCGATCAGCACTCCGCCCGCCACCGGCGGCAGCCGGCGCTGCTGGCGCGCCGCCTTGCGCCGCACGTACCAGTGATGGGCACGGTCGAGATAGAGATAGATCACCGGCGTCGTGAAGAGGGTCAGCATCTGCGACAGGATCAGGCCGCCGACCATCGCGTAGCCCAGCGGCCGGCGCAGCTCGGAGCCGGCGCCGTGGCCGAGCATCAGCGGCAGCCCGCTCAGCAGTGCGCACATGGTGGTCATCATGATCGGGCGGAAGCGCAGGATGCAGGCCTCGAAGATCGCATCGCGCGGCGACATGCCGCGGTCGCGCTCGGCGTGCAGGGCGAAGTCCACGATCATGATGCCGTTCTTTTTCACGATCCCGATCAACAGGATGATCCCGATCAGTGCGATCACGCTGAGATCGTAACCCCCGGCCATCAGGATCAGCAATGCGCCCACGCCGGCCGACGGCAGGGTCGACAGGATGGTCAGCGGATGGATGTAGCTCTCGTAGAGCAGCCCCAGCACGATGTAGACCGAGATCAGCGCCGCCAGGATCAGGTAGGGCTGGGTCCGCAGCGAATCGCCGAAGGCCTGCGCCGTGCCCTGGAAGGTGCCGCTCAAGGTGGCCGGCACGCCCATCCGGGCCTGGGCCGCGTTGATCGCATCGACTGCGGGGCCCAGCGAGGTGCCCGGCTTGAGGTTGAAGGACACCGTCACCGCCGGGAACTGCCCCTGGTGGCTGATCGACAGGTAGCCGGTCTTGCTGGTGTCGAGCTTGACGAAGGTCGACAGCGGCACCTGCTGGCCGTTGATCGGCGAGGTCAGGTACAGGCGATCGAACAGCGAGGGGTCGCGCTGCAGCTCCGGCGTGACCTCCAGCACCACGTTGTAGCTGTTGAGCTGCGTGAAGTACTGCGCCACCTGGCGCTGGCCGATGGCGTCGTAGATCACGGCGTCGATCATCGCCGGCGTGATGCCGTAGCTCGATGCCCGCTGGCGGTCGATCGTCACCTGGGCCGTCGGCGCGGCGTTCTGCTGGTCGGAGGTCACGTCGGTCAGCTGCGGCAGCTCGCGCAGTTGCGCCAGCACCTTCGGCGCCCAGGTGTTGAGCTCGTTCAGGTCGGTGTCGGTCAGCGTGTACTGGTATTGCGTGCGCGAGGGCCGGCCGCCGACGCTGATGTCCTGCCCGGCCTGCATGAACAGCGTGATGCCCTGCACCG
This sequence comes from Variovorax ginsengisoli, assembly GCF_030486595.1. Classification (GTDB taxonomy): domain Bacteria; phylum Pseudomonadota; class Gammaproteobacteria; order Burkholderiales; family Burkholderiaceae_C; genus Variovorax; species Variovorax ginsengisoli_B. Next base: position 49,080 of record NZ_JAUJZH010000014.1, read on the forward strand.
GCGCCAGCTTCGGCCGCAGCCGGGCGATGACCTCGTCGGCGTTGGCGGTGCGGCCCTCGTCCTTCGGTCGGAGGCCGATGAAGAAATTGCCCGAGTTGAAGGTGCTCGCGCCGGCCTGCATGCCGAAGCTCGTGACATCCGGGTCCTGGCGGATGATGTCGGCGATCTTGAGCATCCGGTCGCGCATCGCGTTGGACGACGAGTCCTGTGCCGCGTCGGCCGTGCCGAAGAGAAAGCCGGTGTCCTGCTGCGGGAAGAAGCCCTTGGGGATCACGATGAACAGCGCCACCGTCGCCGCCACCGTCGCGATGAAACTCATCAAGGTGATGAAGGGATGGCGCAGCACCACGCCGAGCCCGCGCTTGTAGCCATCGAGCATGGCGTCGAAGCCGCGTTCCAGCAGCAGGTAGAGCCGGCCGTGCCGCTCGTTCGGCACGTGCGGCTTCAGGAAGCGCGCGCAGAGCATCGGCGTCAAGGTGAGCGAGATCAGCACCGACACCACGATGGTCAGCGTCACCGTGACCGCGAACTCGCGGAACAGCCGCCCGACGATGCCGCCCATCAGCAGCAGCGGGATGAACACCGCCACCAGCGAGACCGAGATCGAGATGATCGTGAAGCCGATCTCGCCGGCCCCTTTCAGCGCCGCCTCCATCGGCGCCATGCCGTCCTCGATGTGGCGGTAGATGTTCTCCAGCATCACGATCGCGTCGTCGACCACGAAGCCGACCGCGATCGTCAGCGCCATCAGCGAGAGGTTGTCCAGGCTGTAGCCGACCACGTACATCACGGCCGCCGTGCCGAGCAGCGCCAGCGGCACGGTCACGCTCGGGATCAGCGTCACCGTGACGTTGCGCAGGAAGACGAAGATCACCGCCACCACCAGCGCGATCGACAGCAGCAGCGTGAACTCGACGTCCTTGACCGAGGCCCGGATGGTCTGCGTGCGGTCGACCAGCGTGTTGACGCTGATGCTGGGCGGAATCGCCGCCTTCAGCTTCGGCATCGCCGCCTGGATGCGGTCGACCGTCTCGATCACGTTGGCGCCCGGCGATTTGGTGATCGCCAGCATGATCGCCCGGCCGTTGGCGATGTCGCTGCCAACGGCGGCCGCCGGCCCGGCAAAGCCCCAGGCCGCGACCTTGCTGTTCTCCGGCCCGTCGACCGCGACGCCGATGTCGCGGACCCGGATCGGCGCCCCGTTGCGCCAGGCCAGCACCATGTCGTTCCAGGGCGCGGCCTTGAGCAGCTGGTCGTTGGTGTAGACGTTGAAGGCCTGGCGCTCGCCGTCGATCGTGCCGGTCGGCGCGCTGACGGTGGTGGCGGCGATCACGCCGCGCACGTCCTCCAGGCTCATGCCGACCGCCTTGATCTTGGCCGGATCGACCTGGATCCGCACCGACGGCTTCTGGACGCCGAAGATGTTGACCAGCCCGACCCCCGAGATGCGCGAGATCTGCTGCGCCAGCACGTTGTCGGCGTAGTCGTTGACCTGCACCAGCGGCAGCACCTTGGACTGCACGCCGAGGATCAGCACCGGCGAGTCGGCCGGGTTGATCTTGCGGAAGCTCGGCGGGCTCGGCAGGTTGTTGGGCAACTGGCCCTGCGCCGCATTGATCGCGGTCTGGACGTCGAGCGCGGCACCGTCGATGTTGCGGTCGAGGTCGAACTGCAAGGTGATCTGGGTCAGCCCGAGCGAGCTGCTCGACGTCATCTGCGACAGCCCGGCGATCAGCGAGAACTGGCGTTCCAGCGGCTGGGCCACGTTGGACGCCATCGTCTCGGGGCTGGCGCCGGGCAGCCGGCCCGTCACCTGCAAGGTCGGGAAATCGACCTGCGGCAACGGCGCCACCGGCAGCAGCGGCCAGGCGACCAGCCCGATCAGCAGCACGGCCGCGGCCAGCAGCGAGGTGCCGATCGGGCGCTTGATGAAGGCGGCCGAGATGTTCAAGGCTTGGCTCCCGAGGACGCGACCGGCACGACGGCGGCCTTCTCGACGATCCGTGCGCCGGGTGTCAGGCGGTACTGGCCGTCCAGCACCACCCGGTCGCCCGCCGCCAGGCCGGTCTCGATCACCGACTTGCCCTTCACCGTGTCGGCCACCGTCAGCGGCTGCGCCCGGACCTTGTCGTCGGGCCCGACCACATAGGCGAAGAAGCCTTCCTGGTTGCGCTGCACCACCGCCGAAGGCACCGTCAGCGCGTCGGCCCGCTCGCCGAGCACCACCCGGGCGTCGACCGACTGGCCCGGCCACAGCGCATGGCCGGCATTGGCGAACTGCGCCTTCAGCGAGATGGTGCCGGTGGCGGTGTCGATCTGGTTGTTCAGCAGCACCAGCTTGCCGGTCGCCAGCACGTCGCGGGTGTCGCGGTCGATGGCCTCGACCGCCAGCGGCTCATGGCTGCCGTTCAGCGCCTTGTTGACCGCCTGGAAGCTGCTTTCAGGCAGGGTGAACTGGACCGCGATCGGATCGATCTGGTTGATCACCAGCAGGCCGTTCACGTCCGCCGCATGCACGATGTTGCCCGGGTCGACCAGCCGGGCGCCGATCCGCCCGCTGATCGGCGCGGCGATCGTGGTGAAGCCGAGCTGCACCTGGGCCAGGTGGATCTGCGCCTCGTCGCTCTTCAGGGAAGCCTGCAGCTGGTTGACCAGCGCGCGCTGGGTGTCCAGCGTCTGCTGGGTGGTGGCGTCCTCCTTGATCAGCTCGCCGTAGCGCTGCAGGTCGGCGCGCGCATTGGCCAGCGTGGCCTCGTCCTTTGCCTTCTGCGCCACCAGCTGCTCGAGCTGCGCCTGGAAGGTGCGCGGATCGATGCGCACCAGCACCTGGCCGGCCTTGACGTCCTGCCCTTCCTTGAACTCGACGCTGTCGAGCTGCCCGTCGACCCGCGTGCGCACCGTCACCGAGGCCACCGGCAGCACGGTGCCGACGCCGCTGCGTGCGATCGGCACCGTCTCGCTGGCGACCTGGACGGTGGTCGCGGGGACGCCCGCAGGCCCTGCGGCCACCGGCTGGGCCGGATGCCGCATCAGGCGCCAGGCGCCCGCGGCGAGCAGCACGGCGAGCAGCAGCCAGCCGGCATGAAGCAGCCAGCGCGGACGCTGGCGGGATGTTGAAGAAGGACTGTCCATGAGGTTCACTTGGAATTCGAAGATGCGTGGGCGGCCGCCGGGCTGGCGTCGGCGCTGGCCTGCAGCTGGCTGGCGTCCCAGCCGCCGCCGAGCGCCTTGACCAGGGCCACCTGGGCGGCGAACTGCCGGCTCTGCAGCTGCAGCGCGGTGCGCTCGTTGTTGAGCGCCAGCGTTTGCGAGGTGATGACCGCCAGGTAAGTGGTCGTGCCGGCGCGGAACTGGCTCAACGACACGCGCTCGGCGTTGCGCGCCGAGGCGACCGCGCCGTCCTGCACCTGGCGCTCCTGCGCCAGCAGGTCGAGCGCGGCCAGGTTGTCCTCGACTTCCTGAAAGCCGGCCAGCACGGTCTGGCGGTAGCTGGCCGACGAGGCATCGAAGGCCGCCCGCGCCTGCGCCAGCTGGGCGTTGCGCTGGCCGCCGTCGAACAGGTTTTGCGCCACCGCCGCGCCCAGCGCCCAGACCTTGCCCGGCGCGGCGAACCAGTTGCCGAAGCCGGCACCGGCGAAGCCGCCCGCGGCGCTCAGCGACAGGCTCGGGTAGTAGGCGGCCTGCGCATAGCCGATGCCCGCGTTGGCCGACGCCGCCCGGCGTTCGGCGCCCGCGATGTCGGGCCGGCGCTCGAGCAGTTCCGACGGCACGGCCATCGGCACCGCGGGCAGGCTGGGCAGGCTGTCGTCCGCCGCGATGGAAAACTGCGAGGGCGTCTTGCCCAGCAGCACCGCGATCGCGTGCTCGAGCTGCCGGCGCGTCAGCTGGGTGTCGAGGGCCAGCGCCTGGGTCGATTGCAGGGTGGTGTCGGCCAGGTCGACATCGGCCCGCGTCACCACGCCCGCGCGGTACTGGCTCCGGGTGATCTGCAGCGACTTGCGGTAGGCCTCGATGGTCCGGTCGTAGAGCCGCTGCTGGGCATCGGTCATGCGCAGCTGGATGTAGTCGTTGGCCACCGCGGCCTGCACCGCGAGCCGTGCCGCGGCCAGGTCGGCGTCGCTGGCCTGCGCGCTGTCCGCGGCGCCTTCGACGGCACGCCGCACCCGGCCCCAGAGGTCGGGCTCCCAGGCCGCCTGAAGCGACCAGGCATGCGTGTTGCCCTGCACCGGCGCGCCGGTCGAATTCTGGCTGCGCGCGCGCTGGCCCGAGAGGTCCAGCCCGAGCGTCGGCGCCCAGCCCGCCTGCGCGTTCTGCACCAGCGCCTGGGCCTCCCGGTACTGGGCCTCGGCCAGCCGAAGGCTCTGGTTCGCGCCGTTCGCTTCCTCGATCAGCGCGTCGAGGCGCGGGTCGCCAAATCCGGTCCACCAGGGATGGGCCGCATCGACGGTGGCGGGCGCCGCGGTCTTCCAGGCGCCGCTTTCCTTGAAGGCCGGCGCCGACACGCCTTCGGGCAATGAGGGTCGCCGGTAGTCGGGCCCGACGGCGCAGCCTGCCAGGGATGCCGCCAGGGCCAGACACAGTATTCGCATGCCGCCCACTGTAGGCACCCGCCCGGGACGGCAAGCTGACGCAAGGATGACATTCCTGTCAGCTGTGCTCGCCCCCGAGCAGCCGCCACATGTGGCACTTCGACAGGTAGCGGCCATCGAGCGCAACCGCGAAGGGCTCGACGCCGAACACCGCGAACCCGCAGCGTTCGTAGAGCGACTGCGCCGCGGCATTGCCTTCGGTCACGGTCAGCTGGACGAGCTTGACGCCCTCCCTGGCGGCCGCCACGTCCAGCAGGCCCTGCACCAGCTGCCGGCCGTGGCCGCCCGTCCGGGCATCGGGCGACACGTACATCCCGAAGAGATGCGCCTTGTGACGGGCCTTGGCGCGCGACTCGAATTCGAGCCCGGCGGCACCGGCCAGCCGGTCGCCGTCGAAGGCACCGAGCACGACCTGGCCGGCCCGCGGCGATTCGTCGAGCCGCGCTTCCCACCAGGCCAGCGGCAGCGCCGCGCGCTCCTCGGCGCTGGAGGTGAAGGCGTCCGGATGGCGCACGTAGGCTTCGAGCATCAAGGCCCGGTAGACGGCGGCATCGGCGGGGAGCAGTCGGCGCACGGTCATGATCGTTCAGACCTCCGGGGCGATCGCCTCGGCGTACTCGTAAAGCGCGCCGAGGATGGCTTCGGCGCGTTCGTCCGCGGTCTCGGCCAGCGTATCGATCTCGGCGAACAGGGCATCGACATTGCGCGCACCGCCCTCGCCTTCGAGCAGCCGCGCGGCCCGGTGCGCCTCCCAGCGCCCGGCCTCGTCTTCGTTCAGCGTATCGAGGAAATTGCGCGCCCGGTAGCGGAACACCAGCTCTTCCAGCCGCGGGTCGTCGAAGCCGGTGCGGGCGCGCGCGAGCTCGCCCGGCGACAGGCCACGCAGCTGGTTCAGGCGGCGCCGGTCGCCGTTGCCGACGAAGCCGCCGTAGAGATCCTCGTCGACGTCCGGCGCGCCTTCGCGGGGCCGCTCGTAGACCTGCGGCCAGATCGCGCTCATGTCGGGCAAGGCGGCCGCGAGCGCGGCGTTCTTCAATGCCGCCTCGATGTCGATGCCCCAGCGCGCCGCCATCGCCGGCGCCAGCGTCTTGAGGTTGCCGACCACCATCGGTGATTTGTTCAGGTGGATGCCCTTGAGCGGCAGCCGGCGCACGCCCTCGGGCAGGTCGGCGCTGCGCGTGAACAGGCGCAGCCGCAGGGTCTCGACGTCGAGGTCGCGCAGCTCGCCCGGGTCGTGGGCCAGGTCCCAGGCCAGCAGTTCGTTCTTGTTGGTCGGATGACTGGCCAGCGGCCACATCACAGCCAGGCAGCCCCGCTCGGCCGGGAACATGCCCGACACGTGGAGGAAGGGCCGAGCGCTCTCGCGCGTCGCCGGCAGGCCGAGCTCGGCCGCCACCCGGTCCTTGCGGTGCAGCCCGAACGCGAAGTCGAACAGCCGGGGCTGCTTGTCGCGGATCAGCCGGGCCAGCGCGATCGTGGCGCGCACGTCCGACAGCGCATCGTGCGCCGCCTCGTGCAGCAGTCCGTTGGCCCGCGCCAGGTCCTCGAGCTTGAAGCTCGGGCTGCCGTCCGCCTTGGTCGGCCAGACGATGCCGTCGGGGCGCAGCGCATAAGTCAGCCGCACCACGTCGAGCAGGTCCCAGCGGCCGCAGTCGTTCTGCCACTCGCGCGCGTAGGGATCGATCAGGTTGCGCCAGAACAGGAAGCGGGTCACTTCGTCGTCGAAGCGGATCGTGTTGTAGCCGACGCCGATGGTGCCGGGCTGCGAGAACGCCTGCTCGATCCGGGCCGCGAATTCGTGCTCGGGAATGCCGAGCTCCAGACACTGCTGCGGCGTGATGCCGGTGATAAGACAGGCCTCCGGGCTCGGCAGGTAGTCGGGCGCGGGCTGGCAATAGACCATCAACGGCTCGCCGACCTCGTTGAGCTCGGCGTCGGTGCGGATCGCGGCGAACTGCGAAGGCCGGTCGCGGCGCGGCACCGCGCCGAAGGTTTCGTAGTCGTGCCAGAGGAAGGTGTGTGGAGGCATGTTCAAAGCAAAGGAGAAAACAGGCGGGCGGTGGCGTCGGCCAGGCGGCGCAGGAACTTCTGGCGCCGGTTGGCCCGGATCGGCGAGGCGCTTCGGAGGTCGGTCTCGAACTGCGCCGCCAGGGGTTCGGCCAAGGTCGTCCCGTAGATCACGGCCATCACCTCGAAATTGAGCCTGAAGCTGCGATTGTCGAAGTTGGCTGTGCCGATCATCGCGCAGTGATCGTCCACCACCAGCGTCTTGGAGTGCAGCATGCGGGCCTTGTACTCCCAGACCTTGACGCCGGCGGCGATCAGCTCGTCGTAGTAGGAGCGCGCCGCCGCGCTCACGACCAGCGAATCGCTGCGCCGCGGCACCAGCAGCCGGACGTCGACGCCGCGCAGGGCTGCACTGGTCAATGCCATCAGGGCGGGCTCGCCGGGCACGAAGTAAGGGGTGGTGAGCCAGGCGCGCCGCTCCGAGGATTGGATCGCCGCGAGATGCATGCGGTGGATCGCCTCGAGCGGGCTGTCGGGCCCGCTGGTGATGATCTGGACCGGGATCTCGCCGGTTGCCTCGCCCAGCGGCAGGTCCGGCAGCAGCAGGGGCAGCGCGTTGTCGATCTGGCGCGGGTCCTCGCCGGTCGCGTAGGTCCAGTCTTCGAGAAATGTGGTCTGCAGCCAGCGCACCGCGCTGCCTTCGATCCGCAGATGGACGTCGTGGTAGGCGTCGGGCCGGGTGCGGGCGTCTTCCTCGTCGGTGATGTTGACGCCCCCGGTGAAGCCCACCAGCCCGTCGCAGACCACGATCTTGCGGTGGGTCCGGTAGTTGGTCACCGGCCGCAGCCGCCGGCCGATGCGGGTCTCGTGGAACAGGGCCACATGGACACCGGCCGCCTGCATCGGCGCCATGAACTTGCGCCCGACCCGCTTGGAGCCGAGCGCATCGAGCAGCAGCCGCACCTTGACGCCGGCCCGGGCGCGCTCGATGAGCAGGTCGCGCAGTGCCGTGCCGATCCGGTCGGGCTCGAAGATGTAGTACTCGAGATGGACGTGGTCGCGCGCCGCGCGGATCGCATCGAAGATCGCATCGAAGGTGGTCGCGCCGCCGGACAGCAGCACGGCCGAGGTCGCGCTCGACACCGGCAGCCCGCAGGCCGCCATCCCGAGCGCGGCCATCTGGCGCAAGGCAGGCGGCGCATGCGCCCTCGCCTCGCGCAGCATCACGACGTCGGCGGGCGCCAGTGCGCTGGCCCGGCTGCGAAGCCGCTTGAGGCGCTGCTTCTTGAGCCGCTGCGGCCCCAGGAAGTAGTAGATGAGAAAGCCCGCGAAAGGCAGCAGCGCCAGCGACAGGATCCAGCTCATGGTCGAGACCGGTGCGCGCTTCTGCATCACGATCCAGACCGAAAGCACTGCGATGTAGCCGCTCCATGCGAGGGAGAGGCCGGTCTTCCATTCCTGGCTGAGCTCGGGGACGATCAAGGGGAGAAATCTCGAGGTGAAACGAAAAAGGCCGGTAGCAATGCTACCGGCCTTCCGATCGGATGCTTCCGCCGCAGTGGGCGGAAGGCGCTCAACCCGTCGCCGCTTCTTCGGCCTCGGGCTTGGCCCGGCCTTCCTTCTTCGGCAGCGGCTGGATGTCCAACTGCACTTCTTCCTTGTCGTCGAGGTCGACGGTCAGGCGTCCGCCCTCCTGCAGGCGACCGAAGAGCAGTTCGTCGGCCAGGGCGCGACGGATCGTGTCCTGGATCAGGCGCTGCATCGGCCGCGCACCCATCAGCGGATCGAAGCCCTTCTTCGCCAGGTGCTTGCGCAGGGCGTCGGTGAAGGTCACGTCGACCTTCTTCTCGGCCAGCTGCGTCTCCAGCTGCAGCAGGAACTTGTCCACCACGCGCAGGATGATCTGCTCGTCGAGCGCCTTGAAGCTCACGGTCGCATCGAGGCGGTTGCGGAACTCCGGCGTGAACAGGCGCTTGATGTCGGCCATCTCGTCGCCCGCCTGGCGCGGGTTGGTGAAGCCGATGGTCGCCTTGTTCATGGTCTCGGCACCCGCATTGGTGGTCATCACGATGATCACGTTGCGGAAGTCGGCCTTGCGTCCGTTGTTGTCCGTCAGGGTGCCGTGGTCCATGACCTGCAGCAGCACGTTGAAGATATCCGGATGCGCCTTCTCGATTTCGTCGAGCAGCAGCACCGCGTGCGGCTTCTTCGTGATGGCCTCGGTCAGCAGGCCGCCCTGGTCGAATCCGACGTAGCCCGGAGGCGCGCCGATCAGACGGCTCACCGCGTGGCGCTCCATGTACTCCGACATGTCGAAGCGGATCAGCTCGATGCCCATGATGTAGGCCAGCTGCTTGGCGGCTTCGGTCTTGCCGACGCCGGTCGGGCCGCTGAACAGGAAGGAGCCGATCGGCTTGTCTTCCCGGCCCAGCCCCGAACGCGCCATCTTGACCGCGGACGCCAGCACTTCGAGCGCCTTGTCCTGGCCGAACACCACGCTCTTCAGGTCGCGCTCGATGGTCTGCAGCTTGCCGCGATCGTCGTTCGAGACGTTGGCCGGGGGAATGCGCGCGATCTTGGCGACGATTTCCTCGACCTCGGTCTTGCTGATGGTCTTCTTGCGCTTGTTCGCGGGCAGGATGCGCTGGGCAGCGCCGGCTTCATCGATGACGTCGATCGCCTTGTCGGGCAGGTGACGGTCGTTGATGTACTTGGCACTCAGCTCGGCCGCGGCCTGGAGTGCGGCGACGCCGTACTTCACGCCATGGTGCTCCTCGAAGCGCGACTTCAGGCCCTTCAGGATGTCGACGGTTTCCTGCACCGTCGGCTCGACCACGTCGACCTTCTGGAAGCGACGCGACAGGGCCGCATCCTTCTCGAAGATGCCGCGGTACTCGGTGAAGGTGGTGGCGCCGATGCACTTGAGCTGGCCGCTGGAGAGCGCCGGCTTGAGCAGGTTCGAGGCGTCGAGCGTGCCGCCCGATGCCGCGCCGGCGCCGATCAGCGTGTGGATCTCGTCGATGAACAGGATCGCGTTCGGCTTGTCCTTGAGCGACTTGAGCACGCCCTTCAGGCGCTGCTCGAAATCGCCGCGGTACTTGGTGCCGGCCAGGAGCGCGCCCATGTCGAGCGAGTACACGTTCGACTCGGCCAGGATCTCGGGCACGTCGTTCTGCGTGATGCGCCAGGCCAGGCCCTCGGCGATCGCGGTCTTGCCGACGCCGGCTTCGCCCACCAGCAGCGGATTGTTCTTGCGCCGGCGGCACAGGATCTGGATCACGCGCTCGACCTCGTACTCGCGGCCGATCAGCGGATCGATCTTGCCTTCCTTGGCCAACTGGTTGAGGTTCTGCGTGAACTGCTCGAGCGGCGAGGACTTCTCGTTCTTCTCGCCGCCGCCTTCCTCGCCTTCACCCGACGAAGCGTCGCTGCTGCCCTTGGCGGCTTCCGGCGGATCGCTCTTCTTGATGCCGTGCGCGATGAAGTTCACGACGTCCAGGCGCGTCACGCCCTGCTGGTGCAGGTAGTAGACGGCGTGCGAATCCTTTTCGCCGAAGATCGCGACCAGCACGTTGGCGCCGGTGACTTCCTTCTTGCCGTTGCCGGTGGATTGCACATGCATGATGGCGCGCTGGATGACGCGCTGGAAACCCAGCGTCGGCTGGGTGTCGACATCGTCGGTACCCGCCACCTGGGGCGTGTTGTCCTTGATGAAGTTGGTGAGCGACGCCCGCAGGTCGTCGACATTGGCCGAGCAGGCGCGCAGCACCTCCGCGGCACTCGGGTTGTCCAGCAAAGCGAGCAGCAGGTGCTCCACCGTGATGAACTCGTGGCGCTGCTGCCTGGCTTCTACAAAAGCCATGTGCAGGCTGACTTCCAGTTCCTGGGCAATCATGTGATTTCCTTTTGCCTTGCTGTAAATAATTTCTCAGATGGGTTGGAGCGCGCCCAATTCAACTGGTTCATTCGACCGGTTCGCTGACGCACTGCAGCGGATGCCCCGCCTGATGCGCCGCTTCCATCACCTGATTGACCTTGGTGGCCGCCATGTCGCGGGAATACACCCCGCAGACGCCGCGGCCATCGAGGTGGATCTTGAGCATGATCTGGGTCGCGGTTTCGCGGTCCTTGCTGAAGAACTCCTGGATCACGACGATCACGAATTCCATCGGCGTGTAGTCGTCGTTCAGCATCACGACCTGGAACATCTGGGGCGGCGCGGTCTTCTGCGGTCGCCGCTCGAGCACGACCGCGTCACCATCGTCCCGCCTCGGCTTGGCAGCCGGCGGCGTCTTGGGGGTCGAAGGGATTCTGGTAGCCATGGAATTCATTTTATAGAGCCGCCGCGGGTTGCACTCGACGATGTGACACAACTGGTGGCGGCTTTGTGACATTCAAGGCGAATGCGGCCGGATCAGCAGTTCACGCCCATGCAAGCAGCATGCCCCGAAGGCGCGGAGGCTGCTGGCTCAGGGGTTTTTCCGGCCCATGAAAAAGCCCCGGCACCTGGGGTCCCGGGGCTGCGTGGGCAAGGCGTCGGGCCGGACGCCGCCGCCGCCATCTTTACATGTTGTCGATCATCACCTGCCCGAAGCCCGAGCAACTGACCTGCGTGGCGCCCTCCATGAGGCGCGCGAAGTCGTAGGTGACCCTTTTGCTGGCGATCGATTTTTCCATCGAGCTGATGACCAGGTCGGCGGCCTCGGTCCAGCCCATGTGGCGCAGCATCATTTCGGCCGAGAGGATCTCGGAGCCCGGATTCACGTAGTCCTTGCCGGCGTATTTCGGCGCCGTGCCGTGGGTCGCCTCGAACATCGCGACCGTGTCGCTGAGATTGGCGCCGGGGGCGATCCCGATGCCGCCGACCTGGGCCGCCAGGGCGTCGGAAATGTAGTCGCCGTTCAGGTTGAGGGTCGCGATGACGCTGTATTCGGCCGGTCGCAGCAAAATCTGTTGCAGGAAAGCATCAGCGATCGAATCTTTCACGGTTATTTCTTTGCCCGTTTTCGGGCTCTTGAACCGCATCCAGGGACCGCCGTCGATCAGTTCGGCGCCGAATTCCTTGGCCGCCAGACCGTAGGCCCAGTCGCGGAAACTGCCCTCGGTGAACTTCATGATGTTGCCCTTGTGGACGATCGTGACGCTCGGTTTGTCGTTGTCGATCGCGTACTGGATCGCCTTGCGGACCAGCCGCTCGGTGCCTTCGCGGGACACCGGCTTGATGCCGATGCCGGAGGTGTTCGGGAAGCGGATCTTCTTGACCCCGAACTCGTCCTGAAGGAACTTGATCAGCCGCTTGGCCTTGTCGCTTTCGGCCTCGAATTCGATGCCGGCATAGATGTCCTCGGAGTTCTCCCGGAAGATCACCATGTTGGTCTTCTGGGGCTCCTTCACGGGGCTGGGGACACCCTCGAAATACTGGATCGGCCGCAGGCAAACGTACAGATCGAGCTCCTGGCGCAGCGCCACGTTGAGCGAGCGGATGCCGCCGCCCACAGGGGTCGTCAGGGGGCCCTTGATCGAGACCACGTAGTCACGCACGGCATGCAGGGTTTCTTCGGGGAGCCAGACGTCGGGACCGTAGATCCGGGTCGCTTTTTCACCGGCGTAGACCTCCATCCACTGGATCTTCCGCTTGCCGCCGTAAGCCTTGGCGACCGCCGCGTCGACCACCTTCAACATGACCGGCGTGATGTCGAGTCCGGTGCCGTCGCCTTCGATGAAGGGAATGATCGGCTGGTCGGGCACCTGGAGCGAGTTGTCGGCGTTGACCGTGACCTTCTGGCCTTCGGTCGGGACTTTGATGTGCTGGTACCTGGACATGGGGACGAGGACTCCGGGTGAGGAAAGACGGGAAGACAATGAGTTTGCAATCGCCTGAATACCCTTAGAATTTTAGACGCAACCGGAGGAGCCCGAAGGATGTGTCAACCACCGCCGGCCCGGCTCCGTTGTTGGCAGACCTTCTGCTGGCCGGGAGGCGTTTTCAAACCATTTCCATTGAGGAATCCGTAATGAGCAAAGTTCTCGCAGTCATGATGGCCGGCCTGTTCGCAGCTGGTGCCTATGCGCAAAATCCGGCTGGTACTTCGTCGGAACAACAACCGATCACGAACTCCAAGCCGCAGCAGCGCGCTGTCGAGCGCCGTGCCGCTAAGCCGCAAGGCGAAGTGCGTCCTCAAGGTGGCGACACCCCCAAGACCGCAGAAGGCAGCGGCGGCCTGGCCCCGAGCCGTGCCGCAACCGCCGGCCAGGCTCGCGCCGAAACCCGCAGCGACCGTCGCCGCAACAAGGACGGCAGCGTTCGCAAGATGAACCCGCAAGGCGGCACGCCGAACTGATCGGATTCGTTCCCTTATTGAAAGAGCGCTCCACGGAGCGCTTTTTTTCGTCTTGGCTGAGCGATCCTGTCCTTTTGGGTCAGGCAATCCTGGCCAATAGAAGGTAAGCTTTGCGTTCAATCGATCATGCCCGCCTGCGCGGGCATTCTTGTTTGCGTTGCCGTCCCCGAAAGTCGACCCATGTTCTTGCGTTTTTTCAGTCTTCTCGCGCTGTCCGTTTCATTGACGGCTATTTCCCATGCCCAGGAACCGCAAAGCCAATTGCCGCGGACCCGCATATCGGCCGGCATGTACCAGATCGACGCCCAGGTGGCGCAGTCGCCAAAGGAACGCGAAATCGGCCTGATGTACCGCAAGGAAATGCCGCCGACCGAAGGCATGGTGTTCGTCTTCGAACAGCCCGCCACCCAGTGCTTCTGGATGAGGAACACGCTGCTGCCCCTGACCGCCGCCTTCGTCGCCGACGATGGCCGCATCGTCAACCTGGTCGACATGCAGCCGATGACCGAGAATTCGCACTGCTCGAAGGAGCCGGTGCGCTTCGTCCTGGAAATGAACCAGGGCTGGTTCGCGCGCAAGAACATCAAGGCCGGCAGCAAGCTCGGCGGAGAGTTGTTCGCCGGCCGGCGCTGAGGCGCGGCCGCCCCAACGAAAAAGCCGACCCGCGGGTCGGCTTTTTCGCGTCGGCGCAGAACCCGGATCAGCCGAAGTTCTTGGCCACGAAGTCCCAGTTGACGAGCTTCGCAAGGAAGGTCTCGACGAACTTGGGGCGCAGGTTGCGGTAGTCGATGTAGTAGGCGTGTTCCCAGACGTCGACCGTCAGCAGCGCCTTGTCGGCGGTGGTCAACGGCGTGCCGGCGGCGCCGGTATTGACGATGTCGACCGAACCGTCGGCCTTCTTGACGAGCCAGGTCCAGCCGGAGCCGAAATTGCCCACGGCCGACTTCACGAAGGCTTCCTTGAAGGCCGCGTAGCTGCCCCACTTGGCATCGATCGCCTTGGCCAGGGCGCCGCTGGGTTCGCCGCCGCCGGCGGGCTTCATGCAGTTCCAGAAGAAGGTGTGGTTCCAGATCTGGGCCGCGTTGTTGTAGATCCCGCCGCTGGACTTCTTGACGATTTCCTCGAGCGTCATGCTCTCGAATTCGGTGCCCTTCTGCAGGTTGTTCAGGTTCACGACGTAAGCGTTGTGGTGCTTGCCGTAGTGGTACTCCATCGTTTCCTTCGAATACTCGGGCGCCAGGGCGTCGAGCGGATACGGCAGGGGAGGAAGAACGTGTTCCATGGTGTTTTTCTCGCGGGTTGGTTGAAGGAATCGAAGATTCTAGGAAGGATTCGGGCAAGGGGCGTCGGACGCGGTCGCGTTTGTCCCCGGTGCACCCGCTATTGCAGCACTTTCAGGGCCACCGTGCCGTCGGAAAGCCGCGCCGTCACATGGTCATCGGGCGCCAGCTCGGCGGCGTGCATGACCGGCCGACCATCGGCATCGGTCAGCCAGGCGTAGCCGCGCTGCAGCACCAGCGCCGGGTCGAGCAGCTGCAGGCGCAGAGCCGCGCGATCGAGCCGCTCGTGGTGGCGCGCCAGCGTGGCGCGCAGGCCGAGCGGCCCCCTCGCTGCCAGGGCCTGCTGGGCCTGCGCGAAGCGGCCGGTCCGCGCCAGCACCGCGAAGTGCAGCCGCTGGGCCTGGTGCGCCAGCCCCAGACGCTGGCGGGCCACCAGCGCCGACGGGCGCCCGAGCCGGCCGGTGGCCTGGTCCAGGCGCTGGCCCAGCAGGTCGACGCGCGCCGCTACGGCGTCGCGCAGGCGCTCCTCGATCAGGTCCAGTGCGCCGAGCCACACCTCGCGCGGCGCGGCGACCAGTTCGGCGGCGGCGGTCGGGGTGGGCGCGCGCAGGTCGGCGCAGAAATCGGCGATCGTGAAGTCGGTCTCGTGGCCGACGCCGCTGATCACGGGCACCGGGCTCTGCACGATGGTGCGGGCCAGGGTCTCGTCGTTGAAGGCCCACAGGTCCTCGATCGAGCCGCCGCCGCGCACCAGCAGGATCACATCGACCTTGGGTTCGAGCGCGTAGAGGCCCTGCAGCGACCGCACCAGTTCGGCCGGCGCGGCGGCGCCCTGCACCGCCGCCGGCGCCAGCACGACCGGGATGTGCGGCGCGCGCCGGCGCAGCGCGGTGACGACATCGTGCAACGCCGCGGCACCGAGCGAGGTCACGAGCCCGATCGCACGCGGCAGCGTCGGCAGCGCCCGCTTGCGGGCCGGATCGAACAGGCCTTCGGCCTCCAGCCGGGCCTTGCGCTGCATGAACTGCTCGAACAGCGCGCCCTGTCCCGCTCGGCGCAGGCTCTCGACCACCAGTTGCAGGTCGCCGCGCGGCTCATAGACCGCGAGCCGGCCGCGCACTTCGACCTGGTCGCCGTCGCGCGGCGAGAAATCGAGCAGGCTCGCCGCCCGGCGGAACATGGCGCAGCGCAACTGCCCGGATTCGTCCTTCAGCGAGAAGTAGCAATGGCCGCTGGCCGCCCGCGAAAAGCCGGAGATCTCGCCGCGCACGCTGACCGGGTTGAAGCGCGCATCGAGCGCGTCGGCGATCGCCCGGCACAAGGCACCGACGGCCCAGACTCTCGCGCCGGACGAGGGCGGTTGCTCACGTTCCGCCATGGCTCATCTCACTTTCGGCTAACGATTCGTCCACAAGGGCCCCGATGACTCTGCCCAAGGGGCAGAGCCGGCACCACGGGCACGTGTTGTCGTGCAAGCCTTTGATTTGATTGAAGAAAGTGCTGCTCAAAATTCAGTCGATCCAACGAGATGCCCGGCCCGTGCGGCTCCGGGCGAGTTGCCCTGCGTGTTAATCACAAAGTTATCCACAGTTTCTGTGCGTCTGGGCCTACATGAAAGACATGTCGTGACCCGGCGCCGCCTCGGTGGATAATCGCCGCGCATTTGCAGTCCACGGGCCGGAGGATTTTTTGTTTTCCATCATAGTTGCTGCGGGTTGGCCGATCTGGCCGCTGCTCGCTTGTTCGGTGATCGGGATGGCGCTCGTCATCGAACGCTTCACCAGTCTCAAGACCTCCAAGGTGCTGCCGCCCAAGCTGCTCGACGAAGCCATCACGGTCTCGCGCACATCGATTCCCGGTCCCGACGTCGTCACCAAGCTCGAAAAGAACTCCGGCCTCGGCGAGGTGCTCGCGGCCGGCTTCCGGGCCCTCAACACCAACCCGATGGCCACCGAGGACGACCTGCGCGTCTCGATGGAATCCGCCGGCCGCGTGGTGGCGCACCGGCTCGAGCGCTACCTGCCGGCGCTGGCGACCATCGCCTCGGCGGCGCCCCTGCTCGGCCTGCTCGGCACCGTGATCGGGATGATCGAGATCTTCGGCTCCCAGTCGCCGGCCAACGGCGCGGTCGGCTCGGGCAATCCGGCGCAGCTGGCGCACGGGATCTCGATCGCGCTCTACAACACGGCCTTCGGCCTGATCATCGCCATTCCGGCGCTGATCTTCTGGCGCTACTTCCGCAGCCGGGTCGACGAGTACCTGCTGAACCTCGAACTGGCCGGCGAGCGCTTCGCCCGCCACCTGGACACGCTGCGCCGATGAGGATGCATTTCCGCCACGGCTCGCGCGAAGAGCCCGAGATCAACCTGATCCCGTTCATCGACGTGCTGCTGGTCGTGCTGATCTTCCTGATGCTGTCGACCACCTACAGCAAGTTCACCGAAATGCAGCTGCGGCTGCCGGTGGCCGACGTCGAGGCGCAGCGCGACTACCCGAAGGAAGTCATCGTCGCGGTGTCGGCCGATGGCCGCTATTCGATCAACAGGACCGTGCTGCCGGACCGCAGCGTCGAGACCGTGACCGCCGCGCTGGCGGCAGCGGCCGGCGGCGCCAAGGACAACGTCGTGATCATCAGCGCCGACGCCAGCGCCGCCCATCAATCGGTCATCACCGTGATGGAAGCGGCGCGCCGGGCCGGCCTGATGCAGATCACCTTCGCCACCCAGTCGGCCGCGCAGGCGGGGCGCTAGTTGCCGCAAGCCTGGCTGCAACGCGGCGCGCTGGCGCGCTTGTTGTGGCCGCTGTCGCTGTTGTACGGCGCCCTGGCCGCGCTGCGCCGAGGCTTCTACCGCCAGGGCCTGCTGCGCACCGAGCGCGTCGGCGTACCGGTGGTCATCGTCGGCAACGTGATCGCCGGCGGCTCGGGCAAGACGCCCGTGGTGATGGCGGTGGTCCGGCACCTGGAGGCGCGCGGCCTGCGCACCGGCGTGGTGTCGCGCGGCTATGGCCGCAGCACCCGCGATTGCCGGGAGGTCCAGGAAGACAGCGACCCGGCGGAGGTCGGCGACGAGCCGGCGCTGATCCACCGCGCCACCGGCGTGCCGGTGTTCGTGGCCCGGCGCCGCATCGAGGCGGCCCGTGCCCTGCTCGCCCGGCACCCGGCCACCCAGGTCATCGTGAGCGATGACGGCCTCCAGCACCTGGCGCTCGGCCGCGACCTGGAGATCTGCGTGTTCGACGACCGCGGGGTCGGAAACGGCTGGCTGCTGCCGGCCGGCCTGCTGCGCGAGCCCTGGCCGCGGCGCTGCGACCTGGTCCTCCATACCGGCGACCGGCCGGCCTTTGCCGGCTTCCGGGCCCGCCGCACGCTCGCCGACTATGCGCTCCGGCACGACGGCTCCCGGGTGCCCCTGGCCTCCCTGGCCGGACGGCAGTTGATCGCGGTCGCAGCGATCGCCAAGCCCGAGGTCTTCTTCCAGATGCTGCGCGCGCACGGACTGGCCCTGGCGCAGAGCATCGCCCTGCCCGACCACGACGATTTCAGCCGCTGGCAGCCGCCGGCGGACACCGGCCAGGTCCTGCTGTGCACCGAGAAGGACGCCGTCAAGCTGTGGCGCCGGACTCCGGCGGCGCTGGCCGTGCCACTGGTGTTCGAACCCGAGCCCGGCTTCTTCGCCGCCCTCGACGCAAAGCTATCATCGAACGATGGACACCAAGCTGCTTGAATTGCTCGTCTGCCCCGTCACCAAGGGGCCGCTGACCTGGAACCCCGAAAAGCAGGAACTGGCTTCGCGCAGCGCCCGCCTGGCCTACCCGGTGCGCGACGGCATCCCGGTGCTGCTCGAGACCGAGGCCCGCACCCTGTCCGACGAAGAACTCGGACTTTGAGTTGTCCATGCGCACCGCATTCACGGTCCTGATCCCGGCCCGGCTGGCCTCGACACGGCTGCCCGACAAGCCCTTGGCCGACATCGCCGGCGTGCCGATGGTGGTGCGGGTGGCCCAGCAGGCTGCGCTTTCAAGCGCCGCCAGCGTGGTGGTGGCCGCCGACGACGCGCGCATCGTCGATGCCTGCCGTGCCCATGGCGTGCGGGTGCTGCTGACCCGCACCGACCACGCGAGCGGCAGCGACCGGCTGGCCGAAGCCTGCACCCAGCTCGGGCTGGCCGACGACGCGATCGTCGTCAACGTCCAGGGCGACGAACCGCTGATCGCGCCTGATCTGATCGATGCGGTGGCCGACACGCTGGCCGCCCACCCCGACGCCGCGATGAGCACCGCGGCGCACGCCATCGACTCGCTCGAGGACTTCGTCAATCCGAACGTGGTCAAGACCGTGCTCGACGCCCGTGGCCATGCGCTCTATTTCAGCCGCGCGCCGATCCCCTGGTGGCGCGACGGCTTCGCGGCCAGCGGCCCCACCTCGCTGCCGAGCGCGCCGGCGCCGCTCCGCCACATCGGCATCTACGGCTACCGGGCCGGCTTCGTGCGCGGCTTTCCGGGCCTGCCGCCGGCACCGGTCGAAACCACCGAGGCGCTCGAGCAGATGCGGGCCCTGTGGCACGGCCACCGGATCGCGGTCCATGTCAGCGCCCACGCCCCCGGTCCCGGCATCGATACCCCTGAGGATCTGGCACGGGTCCGCGCCCTCTTCGCCGCCTGACCTCGCCCGCGCGGGGCTCCGAAACGGCCCGAACCCCATGCTATCCTCGAAGCAACTCCGCCTTTTCGTCGCGCCTCGTGCGCGCGACTTGGCGCGACAGAAATCGAAGAACCTTCCGAGGACACCATGAGACTGATTTTGTTGGGCGCCCCCGGGGCAGGAAAAGGCACGCAAGCGGCCTTCATTTGCCAGAAATACGGCATCCCCCAGATCTCCACCGGCGACATGCTGCGCGCCGCCGTCAAGGCCGGCACGCCGCTCGGGCTGCAGGCCCAGGCCGTGATGGCATCCGGCGCGCTGGTCAGCGACGACCTGATCATCAACCTGGTCAAGGAACGGATCGCGCTGCCGGATTGCGCCCAGGGCTTCCTGTTCGACGGCTTCCCGCGCACCATTCCGCAGGCCGAAGCGATGCGCGCGGCCGGCGTCCGGCTCGACTACGTGCTCGAGATCGACGTGCCCTTCAGCGACATCATCGAACGCATGAGCGGACGCCGTTCGCACCCTGCCTCGGGACGCATCTACCACCTGAAGTTCAATCCGCCGAAGACCGAAGGCAAGGACGACCTCACCGGCGAAGACCTGATCCAGCGCGAGGACGACAAGGAAGAAACCGTGCGCAAGCGGCTCGAGGTCTACAGCCAGCAGACGCGTCCGCTGGTCGACTACTACTCGAACTGGGCCAAGGCCGAGCCGGCCGCAGCGCCGAAGTACCGCGCGATCAGCGGCGTCGGCAGCGTCGACGACATCACGCAACGCGCCCTGGCCGCCCTGTCCAGCTGATCAGGCCGGGCTGGAACGCAGCCCGTAGGCCTTGCCGTCGACGAACAGGTACTCGACCCGCATCACGGCATCGCCTTTCTCTTCCTTGGTGCCGAAGCCGATGGCCGAGACCAGGGTCCCGGGCTTGATTTCGCGCACCTGCCAGGCCTCCATGCGCGTGAGCGGCGCCAGTTCGAGCTCCCATTGGCGGTCCTTGCGCCGCGGCAGCGCCGCCTTGGCGAGCAGGCCGGGTCCATCGACCGGCGCGCTCTGCGCCGGCAGCGCACGCTTCGGCAGGTCGGCAGGCAAGCGCAGATCGGCGGGCACTTCGATCATCAGCTCGGCATGCGGGTTCTGCCAGCGCGAGCTCACCACCTTCCCTTCCAGGTAGAGCGGGCGGTCCTGGTCAAAACTGCTCCACCCGTGGTGGGCCCAGGCGAAGGGCATGGCGCCCGGCAAGGTGACCGCGGCGAACATGAGGCTGCGACGTTTCATGCGGAAACTCCTTTCGGGCTGCGCGAGGTCATCAATAGGCGATCCAGCGCCCGCAAAACACGACCGCCAGCCAGATCGCAGTGGACGACAACATCTGTACCCGCGCCAGCAGGTCGAGTTTGGCCAGTGAGCGGCGGGCATGGAACCACAGCGCATTGGCGCCGGCCACCCCCAGCAGGCCCATCTTGACCAGAAACACCGGGTTCGCGAGCAACTCGGCCGGCTGGGTGGCGAACATCAACGATCCGCTGGCGGCCGCCAGCGCGAAGCCGGACAGCGCGAGGGTCAGCGACAGCCTGGCCAGCGCCTGCACCGGCAGCACGGCAGCGCGGCCGAGGACGCGGGCCTCGAGGGCCACCAGGTTGCCCAGCAGCAAGGCGATGCCGACGATGTGCACGACCTCCAGGGCCGGGTAGGCCCAGGGGGTCGAGCGCAACGCCTCGAGCACGGGATCAGCCGGCGGAGGCGTCCGCCAGCAGTTCCAGCATGAGTGCGATGCGCGCCTTGACCGGCGTCAGCGCGCCGGCGTCGCGCAGGCGCTGGCCGGGCTTTGGGAGGATCCGCCCCTCGGCGCAGCGCGTCGCACGCAGCACCGAGACGCCCTCGGCCTGGGCCCGCAGCGCCGCCGCCTCCAGCGCCTGGTGCACGGTGCCGTTGCCGGTTGCCGCGAGCACGATCCCCTGCACCGGCTCGGCACCGCCACGGCGGCGCTCCTCGAGCAGCATCTCGACCAGGGAGCCGTGCGCCTCGGCGTGGCTCAGCAGGATCTCGACCCGCGGCCAGGCCGTGGCCGCGGCGATCCGATCGAACGACGAGCGCGCGGCCGGGTCCGCCTGCGGCCAGTCCCTGAGTTGCCTGACGGCCCCTTCCTCGACATAGGCCAGCGGCCCGGCATCGCCGGAATCGAAAGCGTCGAGACGGTAGGTGTGGACCTTCTGCACCTCGACGGCGCTGTGAACCGTACCCGCGCACACCACCACCACTCCCCGGGCTTCCAGTGCTGCGGCTACCGCGATCCCATCGCGCAGGTTCTGCGGCCCGTCGGGCGCCAGTGCGCTCGCCGGCCGCATCGCACAAGTCAGGACCACCGGCTTCGAAGGCGCGAGCACGGACTGCAGGAAGAACGCGGTCTCTTCCAGCGTATCGGTGCCGTGGGTGATGACCAGGCCGGCGACATCGGGCTGGGCGAGCCAGTGGGCACAGCGCTGCGCCAGGGTGCGCCAGATCGCGAAGCTCATGTCCTTGCTGTCCACCTGCGCCACCTGCTCGGCCGCGAGCGCGATGCCCGCCGGCGCGTCGATGCCGTGCAGCAGGTCGGCGACGCCGACTTCCCCGGCCGTGTAGCCGATGTTGTCGTTCGCCGCACCGGCGCGGCCCGAGATGGTGCCGCCGGTGCCCAGCACCACGACGCGACGAGCGGATTTCTCGGAGATGTGATCCATGGCTTGCCAACTTCTCGAAACTGGTTAAAAATACAGGTACTGGACGTTTAGCCAGTGCCTCCACAGGAGCCTACATGCAGTTCGCCGTCAAGCTTACAGCCCGCCAGCAACAGATCCTCGACCTGATCCAGAGTGCCATCGCGCGCACCGGCGCGCCTCCCACGCGGGCCGAGATCGCCGCCGAGCTTGGCTTCAAATCCGCCAACGCGGCCGAAGAACACCTGCAGGCGCTGGCCCGCAAGGGCGTCATCGAGCTGGTCAGCGGCACTTCCCGCGGCATCCGGCTCAAGGGCGACGCCCTGCGCTCGCTCAACGAATCCCGCAACAACCAGTTCTCGCTCTCGCTGCCCGGCATGGCGCAGCTGGCGCTGCCGCTGATCGGCCGCGTGGCGGCCGGTTCGCCGATCCTGGCCCAGGAGCACGTCGACCAGACCTACTACGTCGAGAACACCCTCTTCCAGCGCCAGCCCGACTACCTGCTCAAGGTGCGCGGCATGTCCATGCGCGATGCCGGCATCATGGACGGCGACCTGCTGGCGGTCCAGTCCACCAAGGAAGCCCGCAACGGGCAGATCGTGGTGGCCCGCCTCGGCGACGAGGTCACGGTCAAGCGCCTCAAGCGCAACAAGCAGGTCATCGAGCTGCACGCCGAGAACCCCGACTACCCCACCATCGTGGTCCAGCCCGGCGAGCCCTTCGAGATCGAGGGCCTGGCGGTCGGCCTGATCCGCAACACGATGCTGATGTAAGCCCGCCTTTCATTTGCGCACGCGGTCCTGCGTGCGCACCCGGTCCGGCCGCGACAGGTGGCGGGCGTATGGCCAAGAGCCATCACCCTGTCCTGGCCGATGAAAGCAATCCTGCCTGTGTTCAACCTCTGACTTTTCTGGAGTTCACATGGGAATCGCTCTACTCAGCATCGCTGACTTTCTGACGCCGTTGCAATCGCTGGCCGACCGCTGGATGCCCCGGCGCCGCTCGAGCCGGGCGATGTCCTCGGGCCTGCGCTACGTCGGGATTCGCCCGAGTTGCCCACTGCGCCAGGGCACGGCCGGTCCGGCGGCCGCCGCTGGGGCCACGGCACGCCCGCTGCGCGTGGTCCGCATGGTCGACGCACAGCAGCCGGGCCGCGCGGCCGGCCGCATGGTGATCTCCGGACGCATGGCCGATGTCTGCGCCGAGCTCGACCGCCTGGTCGCGCTGGAGGCCGCCCAGGCGCTGCCGCAGGCCGCCCACCTGCACTGATACCTGCACTGAAGCACCGAAGCGCGACACAAAGTCGCCAGGCTGGCACAGCATGCCGTTCGTGCAAGGCACAATGGCATGCCATGAACATTGTGATCCTCGACGACTATCAGGACGCCGTGCGCAAGCTGAATTGCGCTGCCAAGCTCGACGCCTATGCAGCCAAGGTGTACACGAACACGGTCAAGGGCATCGGCCAGCTGTCGGTCCGGCTCAAGGACGCCGACGTGATCGTGCTGATCCGCGAGCGCACCCAGATCACCCGGCAACTGATCGAGAAGCTGCCCAAGCTCAAGCTGATCTCGCAGACCGGCCGGGCCGGCGGGCACATCGACATCAATGCCTGCACCGAGCAGGGCGTCGCCGTCGCCGAGGGGTCGGGCTCCCCGCTGGCGCCCGCCGAACTCACCTGGGCGCTGATCATGGCCGCGATGCGGCGCCTGCCGCAGTACATCAGCAACCTGAAGCACGGCGCCTGGCAGCAGGCCGGCCTCAAGTCGGCATCGATGCCGCCGAACTTCGGCCTCGGCTCGGTGTTGAAGGGCAAGACCCTGTGCATCTGGGGCTACGGGCGCATCGGCCAGCTGGTGGCGCGCTACGGCCAGGCCTTCGGCATGCAGGTCGTGATCTGGGGGCGTGAGCAGAGTTGCACCAAGGCGCGCTCCGACGGCTTCCAGGTGGCACCCAACCGCGAGGCCTTCTTTGCCGCGGCCGACGTTCTGTCGGTGCACCTGCGGCTCAGCGACGAGACCCGCGGCCTGGTGACGCTCGAAGACCTGTCGCGCATGAAGCCGACCGCGCTGTTCGTCAATACCTCGCGTGCCGAGCTGGTCGAGCAGGATGCCTTGCTGGCCGCCCTCAACCGCGGGCGCCCCGGGCTGGCGGCCATCGACGTCTTCGAGAGCGAGCCGCCGCTGCAGGGCCACGCGCTGCTGCGGCTCGAGAACTGCATCTGCACGCCGCACATCGGCTACGTCGAGCAAGACAGCTACGAGATGTACTTCGGCCAGGCCTTCGACAACGTCGTGAGCTTCATCAAGGGCAACCCGACCAACATCGTCAATCCCGGCGCGCTGCAGGTCCGTCGTTGAGCCGGCCTGCTCTGCCGGCCACCTTGTGGGCCTTGCTGGCAGGCAATTTCGTGATCGGCACCGGGGTGATGGTGGTGCCGGGCACGCTCAACGAGCTGAGCCAGTCGCTCCAGGTCGGCGCGGCCACCGCCGGCCAGCTGATCACCGCCGGCGCGATCGTCATGTGCCTCGGTGCGCCGCTGCTGGCCGCGCTGGTCGCCGGCTGGGATCGCCGCCGGCTGCTGGCCTTCACCATGCTCTGGTATGCCGCCGGCCACCTGCTGGCGACGCAGATGCCGAATTTCGGCAGCCTGCTGCTGGTGCGCATGCTGACCGTCGTCGCGCCGGCGGTCTTCACCGCGCAGGCCGCGGCCTGCGCCGGGCTGCTGGTGCCGGCCGAGCAGCGCGGCCGCGCCGTCACCTTCGTCTTCCTCGGCTGGTCGATGGCCTCGGTGCTGGGCCTGCCGATCGGCGCGCTGGTCGGCGGGCACTTCGGCTGGCGGGCGGCCTTCGGCGTGATCGCCGGACTGTCGGTGGTGAGCGCGGCCTGGATCTGGCGCCAGCTGCCCACCGGTATCCGCCCCGCGGCGCTGTCCCGCGAGGCCTGGGGCCGCGTCTTCAGGAGCCCGCTGCTGATGGGCGTGGTCTGCGTCACGGCCCTGCAGGGCGCCGGCCAGTTCGTGCTGTTCAGCTACTTCGCACCGATCGTGCGAGAGAGCCTGGGCGCCGACGCGACGCAGATGGGCCTGCTGTGGGGCTGGTTCGGCCTCTGCGGCCTGCTGGGCAACATGGCCGTGAGCCGCTACATCGACCGCATCGGGGCGGCGCGCATGGTGCTGGTCACCACCGTGCTGATCGCAACCAGCCTGCTGCTGTGGCCGCTGGCGGTCAGCTTCGCGACGCTGGCGTTGATCCTGGTGCCTTGGGGCCTGGGTTGCTTCGCCACCAACTCGGCCCAGCAGGCGCGACTGGTCTCGCTCTCGCCGGCACTGGCGCCGGGCTCGGTGGCGCTGAACAGTTCCGGCATCTATGTCGGCCAGGCAGTGGGCGCGGCGGCCGGGGGCTGGCTGCTGGCCCACGACGCCGCCCCGTGGATGAACTGGGCCGGGCTGGTCACCATGCTGCTGGCGCTGGCACTGAGCATGGCGGTCGACCGCGCGCAGCGCCGCGCGCCCGCATTCAGCGCTTGATCGGCCGCGGGGCGATTTCCGCTTCGGTGCTCGGATCGAACAGCTCGAAGTCGATCACATGCGGATCGTTCGAGGGCGTCGGCGCCTTGGCCGGCTCGAGCGGTGTCGGCATCGTCTCGTAGGCCGTCTTGTCGAAGGCGCCGAGGTCCATCTCCAGGTCGGGCAGCACGGCCGGACGGACGGTCGGGGCCGGGGCGGCCGGCGACAGCTGCGCATCCGGGTCGATCACCGTCTCGTGCTGCATGCCTTGGTCGATCGAGCCATAAATAGAGGGCGGCAGCACCGGGCCGCCGGCGATCGCCGGCGGCGCCAGTTCGGTGTCCGGCGGGGCGGTCACGGTCGGCGGCCCTTCGCGCACCTGCGTGTCGGCGAAGGCATGGGGCTCGAAGGCGGCAGCGGGCGCACTGGCGGGATCGATGACTTCCTTGGCCACCGAATAGAGCAGCAGCAATTCCTGGTAGGCGGCCAGGTCGAAGGCTTCGTCGTTGTGGCCGGGCCTGCGGAACACCAGCTCCTCGATCAGCGCCAGGGTCCCCGGCGCGGGCCACAGCGCCTCGATGCGCGCCAACGCGCTGCGGTAGTGCTCGAGGCCCTTGCCGGTGTCGGTGAAGTGAGCGAAAGACGGCACATCGGCATTGAAGACGCGTTCGAAGTCCTCGGCCAGCCGCGTGTAGTCGTCTTCGCGTTCGAGCGAATGGAAGATCCTCAGCAGATCGAGATAGGCCAGCGCGCTGGTGCCGGGATTGGCGGCGATGTGCTCGCGCAAGACTGCGATCGCCTGGTCGTGCTGGCCCAGCGACAGAAAGAAATCGGATTGCTGCTGGACGTCGAACAGCTCTTCGGTGTTGACCGGCCGCACAGGGGTACCTTCGGCCAGCTGGGCCGGGTGCGGCAGCGGTGCGTGCGGGCCGCTGTCGAGGTCGTCGTCGGGCTCGAGCGGCGCGAACGGCGTCGGCCCGAAGGTCCTGGGGCCGACGTTGCGCCGCTTGCCGGGCGGCTCCGAGTCCAGGTCCATCTCGTCGTCGAGCAGACCGCCGTGCGGGCGCGGGCGGCGCGGGTCGTCGACACCCGGCGGCGCTTCGCCCCACCACGCCGGGGCACTCGCTCGCCTCGCCAGGCGCCACAGCATGAACATGCCGATCAATGCCAGCAACAGGAGCGCCACGAGGGCATAGACCAGCGGATTGGCGTAGCGGCTTTCGCGCGCCTCGGCCAGTTCGCTGCGCATCTCGAGCAGGGTCCGCTGGTTCTGGGCGGCCTGCTCGCGCAGCGCGGCCAGCGCGGCTTCCGTGTCCTTGGCGCGCTTGGCCTCGCGCTGCGCTTCTTCGGCGGCGGGATCGAGCGCATTCCAGAGCGCGGCGGCGGCGGCACGGCGGACCGGGTCCGGCGCGTCGGGCAGGGTCAGTTCGGGCGTCGCCCTCAGGTTGCCGGCCCGCGCCGGTGCCGGCTCCAGCGCCTCCACCTGCAGTCGCGGCCGTCCCGCGCCGGCCTCGCGTGGCGCTGCTTCAGACGCTGCAGGGGGCGATGGCGGCGGCGTGACGCGCGTGGCGGGCGCAGGCACCGCGGCTGCCGTGCGCCTTGCCGCGGCCGCGGCTTCGGCGGCGGGCGTGCGCCGCGGCCGCGGCGGCACATCCTCGGCCGCGACCGGCGCCCGTGGCGGCGGCGGGCTGCTGCGGCGCGGGGCGGGCGGCGGGCTGATGCCCTCCGGCCCGGACACGCCGCCATCGCCGGCGGTGCTGCGGGGCACAGCCCGCGCCACGGGCCGCGGCAGCGGCGCGGACTCGGGGAACTGGCGCATCGGCGCCGCCGCCACCGCTGGCAAGGCGGCATCGACCGGCACATCGGCCAGCAGCACGTAGTTGCGCGTGGACTTCAGATCGCAGCCGGCACGCACGTTCAGCGTCACCACCGGCTCCTCGATCGGCACGGTGGAGCGCACGCGCATGCGTGTGCCCCCGGCGCCTTGCTCGAACGATACTGTCACTCGCCGGTCGGGCATCGGGCTGTCGCCCTGCAGCACTTCGGCCTCGAGGCAGAGCGACCCGCCCGCCTCGGCGCCATCGAGTGACAGCGGGATCGCCACGTCCATCGGCTTGCCGATCCAGACGGCTCCTTGGGGCCGACCGATCGTCAAGGCGTAAGAATCAAGGGCAAAGCCGACAATGAGCAGGCTCGCCGCGAGGCGTGGGAATTGCAAAATGGGCAGCAAATAGCAATCGAAAGTTGACACATTCTGACACGAGGGTCAGGACCGATGAACCATAGAGAGACAATTATCAAATGACCGTGAACTTTTCCAACGTCGGCGTCATCGGCGCCGGCGCCATGGGCCGAGGCATCGCCCAGATCGCGGCGCAAGCCGGAAGCCAGGTGCTTCTGCTCGACAGTTTCGAAGGCGCGGCGGCGCGCGGCCGCGAGGCCCTCCTCGCCCAGTGGCAGAAGCTACACGAAAAAGGCAAGCTCGACGCGGCCGAGCGCGACGCCCTGGGCGCCCGCGTGCAGGCGGTCGATTCGGTCCAGGCGCTGGCGGGCTGCGACCTGGTGATCGAAGCCATCGTCGAGGACCTGGAAGTCAAGCGCCAGCTGTTCCGCGAACTCGAGGCGGCGGTCTCCGCATCGGCGACGCTCGCCACCAATACCTCGTCGCTGTCGGTGACCGCGATCGCCACCGTGCTGAAGCAGCCGGGACGGATGGCCGGCTTCCACTTCTTCAACCCGGTCCCGCTGATGAAGGTGGTCGAGGTCGTGGCCGGCTTCAAGACCGAGCCCGAGGTCTGCACCCGGTTGGCCGGCTATGCGGCGCAGATGGGCCACAGCGCGGTCCAGGCCAATGACACGCCCGGCTTCATCGTCAACCATGCCGGTCGCGGCTACGGCACCGAGGCGCTGCGCATCGCCAGCGAGGGCGTGGCCGACTTCGCGACCATCGACCGCATCCTCAAGGACCAGGCCGGCTTCAGGCTCGGCCCCTTCGAACTGCTCGACCTGACCGGGCTCGACGTCTCGCACCCGGTGATGGAATCGATCTACCGCCAGTACTACGAGGAGCCGCGCTACCGGCCGAGCCCGATCGCCGCACAGCGGGTGGCCGCGGGCGCCCTGGGACGCAAGACCGGCGCAGGCTTCTACCGCTATCCGGAAGGCAACCAGGAGTCGGTGCCCGAGCCGCCGGTGCCAAAGGTCGACGCCCTGCCGCCGGTCTGGGTGTCGCCGCGCGCGGCCCGCCGTCCCGAACTGCTGCGCCTGGTGCATGCACTGGGCGCGCAGCTCGAGAGCGGCGCCGCACCCTCCTCCGCGGCCCTGATCCTGGTCGCGCCGCTCGGCTTCGACGTCACCACGGTGGCCGCGGTCGAACGGCTCGACGCCACTCGCACCGTCGGCATCGACCTCATGGTGGACGATGCCGCCACCAAGCGCCGCGTGCTGGCCACCAATCCGGCGACCCGGCGCGACATGCGTGACGCCGCCCATGCGCTGTTCGCGAGCGACGGCAAGGCCGTCAGCGTGATCCGCGACAGCGGCGGCTTCGTCACCCAGCGCGTGGTGGCGACCATCGTCAACATCGCCTCCGACATGTGCCAGCAGGGCGTCTGCTCGCCGGCCGATCTCGACTTGGCGGTGCGCCTCGGCCTCGGCTATCCGCAGGGCCCGTTGGCGATGGGCGACCTGTACGGCCCGACCAACATGCTCGAAGTCCTGTTCAACCTGCAGACCGTCTACGGCGATCCGCGCTACCGCCCGAGCCCCTGGCTGCGCCGCCGCGGCGCCCTCGGCCTGAGCCTCACCCATCCCGAAGAGTAAACACTCCGCCATGACCGCAGAACTGAAAAGCACCAGCGAAGGGGGCACCATGGTGCTGACCCTCTCCAACCCCTCGATGCGCAACGCACTGGGCCCCGAGATGTACGCCGCCGGCGTCGAGGCGCTGAACGGCGCCGAAAGCAGCCAGGAGATCAAGAGCGTCGTGATCGTCGGCGAAGGCAAGTGGTTCTGCGCCGGTGGCTCGCTGCAGCGCCTGTCGGCCAACCGCGAGCGCGAGCCCTCGGTGCAGGCCGAGAGCATCGAGGCCCTGCATGCCTGGATCGACACGATCCGCACCTTCCCGAAGCCGGTCATCGCGGCGGTCGAGGGCGCGGCGGCCGGCGCCGGCTTTTCGCTGGCAATGGCCTGCGACTTCGTGGTGTCGGCGCGCGATGCGGTGTTCGCCGCGTCGTACAGCAACGTCGGCCTGTCGCCGGACGGCGGCCTGAGCTGGCACCTGGCGCGGGCGCTGCCGCGCCAGCTGGCGAGCGAATGGCTGATGCAGGGCGAGCGGCTGGAACCGGCGCGCCTGCATGAACTCGGGCTGGTCAACCAGCTGACAGAGAACGGCCAGGCGCTCGCTGCCGCGTTGGCGCTGGCCGCGAAGCTCAATGCGCGGGCGCCGAACGTGCTCGCCAGCATCAAGGAACTGCTCAGCGACGCGCGCGGCGCGACGCTGGTGTCGCAGCTCGCACAGGAACGCGATCACTTCGTGCGCAACCTGCACCATGCCAACGCCGGCATCGGCATCGCCGCCTTCCTCGCCAAGGAAACGCCGCGCTACCAATGAGCGCCGGTCGCTCGCGCGACAACCCCTTGCCTTTCAGTCACCGACAGGACAGTCCATGGACGACCCCATTCTTACCATCGAAGAACGCGAGGCGATCAATAGTGGTCGCTGGTTCTCATCCCTCTCACCTTCTCTTCGCCACGACATCCTCCGATGTGCTTTCGTCAAACGCTACAAGGACGGCGAGCTGATCGCCGCTCGCGGCGATCCGCCCGAACAGTGGATCGCCTGCGCGAAGGGCGCGGTGCGCGTGAGCTCGACGGCGGTGTCCGGCAAGCAGGTCACGCTGACCTACGTCGAGCCGGGCATCTGGTTCGGCGACGTGGCGATCTTCGACGGCGACCGGCGCACGCACGATGCCTATGCCCACGGCGATTCGACCATCCTGTGCGTGGCGCGGGCCGACTTCCAGAAGATATTGTCGAACCACGTCGAGCTCTACGAAGCGCTGATGCGGCTGCAGGCGCGGCGCATCCGGCAGCTGTTCGGACTGGTCGAGGATCTCAACACCCTGCCCCTGCGGGCGCGGCTGGCCAAGCAGCTGATCCACCTGGTGCGCAGCTACGGGGTGCCCAACCTGGCCGACGGCAGCCAGATGCGCATCGGCCTGCACCTGGCGCAGGAAGAGCTCGCCCAGCTGCTCGGCGCCTCGCGCCAGCGCGTCAACCAGGAACTCAAGGCGATGGAGCGCGAGGAAGCGATCCGCATCGAATCGGGCGGCCTGGTGGTGCTCGACCGCGCCGCACTCATGCGGATCTCCGAAGCCGACGACCAGTGAGCAAAGAAGAGACATGACCCAGGACTTCGACAACTTCGTCGGCACGCGTGCCGTCTCGCAACAGCATCAGGTCGACATCGGCGCCCTGACCGCCTGGCTCGA
The DNA here is from genome assembly GCF_030486595.1 of Variovorax ginsengisoli. Classification (GTDB taxonomy): domain Bacteria; phylum Pseudomonadota; class Gammaproteobacteria; order Burkholderiales; family Burkholderiaceae_C; genus Variovorax; species Variovorax ginsengisoli_B. The sequence goes on from NZ_JAUJZH010000014.1 coordinate 79,635, forward strand.
AAAGAACCTCGACGGCTTCAAGGGCCCGCTGACGCTCGAGTTGTTCAAGGGCGGGCAATCGAACCCGACCTACAAGCTGGTCACGCCGTCGCAAAGCTACGTGATGCGCGCCAAGCCCGGGCCGGTGGCCAAGCTGCTGCCGTCGGCCCACGCGGTCGAGCGCGAGTTCAAGGTCATGAGCGGGCTGGCCGGCACCGACGTGCCGGTGCCGCGGATGTATTGCCTGTGCGAGGACGAGTCCATCATCGGGCGCGCCTTCTACGTGATGGAGTTCATGGCCGGCCGGGTGCTCTGGGACCAGTCGCTGCCCGGCATGGACAACGCGACCCGCTCGGCCATCTACGACGAAATGAACCGGGTCATCGCCGCCCTGCACACGGTCAAGTTCGCCGAGCGCGGACTGGCCGACTACGGCAAGCCCGGCAACTACTTCGAGCGCCAGATCGGCCGCTGGAGCAAGCAGTACGTGGCCTCGGTGACGCAGCCGATCCCCGAGATGGACCGCCTGATGGAATGGCTGCCGGCCCACATTCCGGCCAGCGCCCGCGACGAATCGATGACTTCGATCGTGCACGGCGACTTCCGCCTCGACAACCTGATGTTTCATGCCACCGAGCCGCGCGCCATCGCCGTGCTCGACTGGGAACTGTCGACGCTGGGCCATCCGCTGGCCGACTTCAGCTACCACTGCATGGCCTGGCACATTCCGCACGCGATGTCGCGCGGGGTCGGCGGCCTCGACCTCCGGAGCCTCGGCATCCCGACCGAAAGCGAATACATCCGCCGCTACTGCGACCGCACCGGCCTGACGACGCCCGAGGCGCTGGCGCCGGACTGGAACTTCTACCTCGCCTACAACATGTTCCGCATTGCCGCGATCCTGCAAGGGATCGCCAAGCGGGTCGAGGCCGGCACCGCATCGAGTGAACAAGCCGTGGCATCGGGCCGCGGCGCGCGACCGATGGCCGAAATGGCCTGGCAATTCGCCAAGAAAGCATGACCGGCGCGGCGCGGGCCGCCTGAGCATTTACCCACCTGGAGACGACATGGACTTCGAATACTCGGCCAAGACCAAAGAGCTGCAACAGCGCGTGAGCGCCTTCATGGACGAGCACATCTACCCCGCCGAGGCCGCGTACTCGGCCGAGTTGGCCGCCAACACGGCGGCCGGCAAACGCTGGAGTGCGCTCGAAACGGTCGAGAAGGTCAAGGCCAAGGCCAAGGCGCAGGGCCTGTGGAACCTGTTCCTGCCGGTCGACAGCGCCGCCGCCTCGGGCTACCAGGGCGCCGGCCTGACCAACCAGGAATACGCGCCGCTGGCCGAGATCATGGGCCGGGTGCCATGGGCCAGCGAAGCCTTCAACTGCTCGGCCCCCGACACCGGCAACATGGAGACCATCGCCCGCTACGGCTCCGAGGAAATCAAGGCGCGCTGGCTCAAGCCGCTGCTCGAGGGCGAGATCCGCTCGGCCTTCGCGATGACCGAACCCGACGTGGCGTCCAGCGACGCCACCAACATCTCGACCCGCATCGAGCGCCAGGGCGACGAGTACGTCATCAACGGCCGCAAGTGGTGGATCTCCGGCGCCGCCGACCCGCGCTGCAAGGTCTTCATCACCATGGGCAAGTCGGAACCCGATGCGCCCAGGCATTCGCAGCAGAGCATGGTGATCGTGCCGGCCGACGCCAAGGGCATCAAGATCATCCGCCCGCTCAACGTGATGGGCTATGACGACGCGCCGCACGGCCACGTCGAGATGGTGTTCGAGAACGTCCGCGTGCCGGTCGGCAACATCCTGCTCGGCGAAGGCCGCGGCTTCGAGATCGCCCAGGGCCGCCTCGGCCCGGGACGCATCCACCACTGCATGCGCCTCATCGGCCTGGCCGAGCGCGCGCTCGAGCTGATGTGCAAGCGCGCCACCTCGCGCGTGGCCTTCGGCAAGACCGTCGCCTCGCAGACCGTGACGCAGGAACGCATCGCCGAGGCGCGCTGCAAGATCGACATGGCGCGCCTGCTGACGCTCAAGGCCGCCTGGCTGATGGACGTCGCCGGCAACAAGGTCGCGAAGACCGAGATCGCGATGATCAAGGTGGTGGCGCCGAACATGGCCTGCCAGGTGATCGACTGGGCCATGCAGGTGCACGGCGGCGGCGGCATGTGCGACGACTTCCCGCTGGCCTACGCCTACGCCGGCGCCCGCACCCTGCGCTTCGCCGACGGCCCGGACGAAGTGCACCGCAACGCGATCGCCAAGTGGGAACTGGGCAAGTACGCGCCGGCCAAGCCGGGCGACGATGCGATGCCCGTGACCCGCTTCTGATCGCTTCTAGCCGAATCGAGCCGCCGCGCACCCTGGGGTGCCGGCGGCTTTTTTACAGTTTCTTCTGGAGGAAGAGCGCGCTCCCGTAGGCGGGATCGAGCTGGTAGCTGCCGAAGCCCTCGCGCTCGTAGGCGCGCAGCGCGCTGCGGTTGCCCGACAGCACCTCGAGCGTGAGCTTGCAAGCGCCGCGCGCCACCGCCTCGGCCTCGACCAGCGCCAGCATGCGCTGCGCCAGCCGTTGGCCGCGATGGCTGGCCAGCACGACCACGTCGTGCACATTGACCAGCGGCCGGCAGGCGAAGGTCGAGAAGCCTTCGATGCAATTGACCAGGCCGACCGGCTGCTCGCCGGCCCAGGCGAGCACGCTGAAGGCCTGCGGCCTGGCCGCCAGCGCCGCGGGCAGCCCGGCGAGCACCTCCGCGGCCAGCGGCGTGCCCCCGCCCGCGGGATCGCGCGCGTAGGCGTCCAGCAGCGACACGAGTGCCCGCGCATGCGCAGGATCCCGATAGTCGGCCATGGCGATCTCGATCACGCCGGTGGCGCTCATGGCATTGCGTCAGGCGAGTCTCAGCGTCTCGGCGATGCTGCGCGCGCAGCGCTCGGCCTGCGCCGCGTCGCGCGCCTCGACCATCACGCGCAGCAGCGGCTCGGTGCCGCTGGCACGGATCAGCACCCGCCCGCTGTCGCCGAGCTCCCGCTCGACACGTTCGCTCTCGGCCGCCAGCGCCGCATTCGACTTCCAGTCCTGCCCTTCCGCCAGCCGCACATTGACGAGGGTCTGCGGGAACAAGCTCACGCCGGCCAGCAATTCGCCCACGCTACGGCCGCTGCGCACGCAGGCCTGCAGCACCTGGAGCGCGCTCACGATGCCGTCGCCGGTGGTGTGGCGGTCGAGCGCCAGCAGGTGGCCCGAGCCCTCGCCGCCGAGCAGCCAGCGGCGCTTTTCGAGCTCTTCGAGCACATAGCGGTCGCCGACCTTGGCTCGCACGAATTCGATGCCTTGCCGCTTCAGCGCCACCTCGACCGCCTTGTTGGTCATCAGCGTGCCGACCACGCCGGCCGGCTTGTCGCCGCGCGCGATGCGCTCCATGACCATCAGGTAGAGCAGTTCGTCGCCGTTGAAGAGGCGCCCGTCGGCATCCACCAGCTGCAGCCGGTCGGCATCGCCGTCGAGCGCGATGCCGTAGTGCGCGCCCTGCGCCACCACGGCATCGATCAGGGCCTGCGGATGGGTGGCGCCGAAACCCTTGTTGATGTTGAGGCCGTCGGGCGCGCAGCCGATGCTGATGACGTCCGCACCGAGTTCGTGGAAGACCTGCGGCGCCACCTGGTAGGCGGCCCCGTGCGCGGCATCGACCACCAGCTTCATCCCGCGCAAGGTCAGGTCGTTGGCGAAGGTGCTCTTGCAGAATTCGGTGTAGCGGCCCGGAGCATCGTTGAGGCGGCGCGCCTTGCCGAGCTGGGCCGAATCCGCCCATACCGGCGCTTCCTCGAGCGCCGCTTCGACCGCCAGCTCCCATTCGTCGCTGAGCTTGGTCCCCTGGGCGCTGAAGAACTTGATCCCGTTGTCGGGAAAGGCGTTGTGGCTGGCGCTGATCACCACGCCCAGGCTGGCGCGCTGGGCGCGCGTCAGGTAGGCAACGCCGGGCGTTGGCAGCGGGCCGAGCAGGACGACGTCTACACCGGCCGAATTGAAGCCGGATTCGAGCGCGGATTCGAGCATGTAGCCCGAGATGCGGGTGTCCTTGCCGATCAGCACGGTCGGCCGCGACTCGGTCTTCTTGAGCACCCGGCCGACCGCATGGGCGAGCCGCAACACGAAGTCCGGGGTGATCGGGGGCTGGCCGACCGTGCCGCGAATGCCGTCGGTGCCGAAGTATTGTCTTGTCATGGGTTCGTTTCCTGTTCTTGTTCTTGCTCGGCCATCGCCCGCCACACGGCGAGTGCGGCCACGGTCTCGCGCACATCATGCACGCGCACGATCGCCGCGCCGCGATCGACCGCCAGCACGGCCGCGGCCACGCTCGGGACCGTGCGCTCGCCGGCCTCCGCGATGCCGGTGACGCTGCCTATCGAGGACTTGCGCGACCAGCCGGCCAGCAGCGGCCAGCCCGCCGCGAGCAGTTCGCGCTGGCGCGCCAGCAGCGAGAAGTTCTGCGCCACGGTCTTGCCGAAGCCGATGCCGGGATCGAGCACGATGCGCGACGCCTCGACCCCCAGCCCGGCCAGCGCCCGTGCCTGCCGCTCGAGAAAGCCGCGCACCTCGGGCACCACGTCGCCGTCCATTGGCGCCGCCTGCATCGTCTGGGGATCGCGGTGCATGTGCATCAGGCAAATCCCGCAAGACGGATGCGCCGCCACCGCCTGCATCGCCCCAGGCTGTCGCAGCGCCCAGATGTCGTTCACGATGTCGGCGCCCAGGTCCAGCACGGCGCGCATCACCTCGGGCTTGTAGGTGTCGACGGACACCGGCACCTGCAGTTTCACGGCCTCCCGCACCACGGGCAGCACCCGCGCGAGTTCGACCTCCAGCGGCACCGCCGGGCTGCCGGGGCGAGTGGATTCGCCGCCGATGTCCAGGATGTCGGCGCCCTCCTCCATCAGCTGGACGCAATGCCGCAGCGCGCCTTCGGTCGATGCGTGCGCACCGCCATCGGAAAACGAGTCGGGCGTGACGTTGACGATGCCCATGACCTGGGGACGCGCGAGGTCGATGGCGAAGCGCGTCGTGCGCCAGACCGTCGTCATGCGCGCGCGGACCCAAAGAAAAACGGGGCCCGAGGCCCCGTGATCTGCGAAAGCGTCATGCTCAGGCGGCGGTCGGTGCCGGGTCGGGATTGACCGCCGGGGTGCCGCCGCTGCCGCCGCCGCTGTTCGACGGCGGGATGCGCGGCGTCCAGTCCTTGGGCGGGCGCGGCGCACGGCCGGCCATGATGTCGTCGAGCTGCTCGGTGTCGATGGTTTCCCATTCGAGCAGGGCCTTGGCCATGGCGTGCATCTTGTCGCTGTTCTCCTCGATCAGGCGGCGCGCCAGGGCGTACTGCTCGTCGATGATGCGGCGCACTTCGGCGTCGACCTTCTGCATGGTCGACTCGCTCATGTTGGTGGTCTTGGTGACCGAACGGCCCAGGAACACCTCGCCCTCGTTCTCGGCGTAGACCATCGGTCCCAGCGATTCGGTCATGCCGTAGCGCATCACCATGTCGCGGGCGATCTGGGTCGCGCGCTCGAAGTCGTTGCTGGCGCCGGTGGTCATCTGGTGCATGAACACTTCTTCGGCGATACGGCCGCCGAACAGCATGCTGATCTGATTCAGCATGTACTCGCGGTCGTAGCTGTAGCGGTCTTGCGCCGGCAGGCTCATGGTCACGCCGAGCGCGCGGCCGCGCGGGATGATCGTGACCTTGTGGACCGGATCGCACTTGGGCAGCAGCTTGCCGATCAGCGCGTGGCCGGACTCGTGGTAGGCCGTGTTGCGGCGCTCTTCCTCGGGCATCACCATGCTTTTGCGCTCGGGGCCCATGAAGATCTTGTCCTTGGCCTTCTCGAAGTCCTGCATCTCGACCACGCGCGCATTGCGGCGAGCGGCCATCAATGCGGCCTCGTTGCACAGGTTGGCCAGGTCGGCGCCCGACATGCCGGGCGTGCCGCGGGCGATGATGCTCGGGTTGACGTCCTGGCCCAGCGGCACCTTGCGCATGTGGACATTGAGGATCTGCTCGCGGCCGCGGATGTCCGGCAGCGTGACATAGACCTGGCGGTCGAAACGGCCCGGACGCAGCAAGGCGGCGTCGAGGATGTCGGGACGGTTGGTCGCCGCCACGACGATCACGCCGAGGTTGGTCTCGAAGCCGTCCATCTCGACCAGCATCTGGTTCAGGGTCTGTTCGCGTTCGTCGTTGCCGCCACCCAGGCCGGCACCGCGCTGGCGGCCGACGGCGTCGATTTCGTCGATGAAGATGATGCAGGGCGCGTTCTTCTTGGCGTTCTCGAACATGTCGCGCACGCGGGCCGCGCCCACGCCGACGAACATCTCGACGAAGTCGGAACCCGAGATCGAGAAGAACGGCACCTTGGCCTCGCCGGCGATGCTCTTGGCCAGCAGGGTCTTGCCGGTGCCCGGAGGGCCGACCAGCAGCAGGCCGCGCGGAATGCGGCCGCCGAGCTTCTGGAAGCGGGCCGGGTCCTTCAGGAAGTCGACCACTTCCTTGACTTCTTCCTTGGCCTCGTCGCAGCCCGCGACGTCGGCGAAAGTGACCTGGTTGGTGTTCTCGTCGAGCATGCGGGCCTTGCTCTTGCCGAAGCTGAAGGCGCCGCCCTTGCCGCCGCCCTGCATCTGTCGCATGAAGTAGACCCAGACGCCGATCAGCAGCAGCATCGGGCCCCAGCTGACCAGCAGGGTCATGAGCAGCGAGCCCTCTTCGCGCGGCTTGACGTCGAACTTGACGTTGTTGGCGATCAGGTCGCCGACCAGGCCGCGGTCGAGGTAGGTGGCGGTGGTGCGGATCTTCCGGTCGTCATTGGTGATGGCGACGATCTCGCTGCCTCCCTGGCCTTCCTGGATGGTGGCGCTCTTGATGCGGTTGCCGCGAACTTCCTCGAGGAAGTCGCTGTAGCCGATGTTGCCTGCGCCGGCTGCGCCGCGGGTGTCGAACTGCTTGAACACAGTGAACAGCACCATCGCGATGACGAGCCAAACGGCAACTTTGGAAAACCACTGATTGTTCAAACGAAACTCCAGTCGGGGGCGCGCAAAAAATTAGGGAACAGAAAAAGCGCACTGTCTGCGGCAATTGGTGCCCATTTTAGGCTTTTCAACCTGCGAAAACCCGTAAATTCCCTAGAGCAGCCATAGGGCACAAGCGGTTTTTGGCACGTATCAATTGGTATCCGGCCGCTTGAGTCCGATGCCGACCATGAAGGTTTCCGAGGATTTGTCCCGCGAAGCCTTGGGTTTCATGGGTTTCACGGTCCGGAAGTTGTCCTTGAAGAGGCGGGTCAGCTCGGCGTAGCCGCTGCCGTGGAACAGCTTGGCGACCAGCGCGCCCTCGGGCTTCATGTGCTGGCGGGCGAACTCGATGGCCAGCTCGATCAGGTGGGCGATGCGGGCAGTGTCGGCCGAGGCGATGCCCGACAGGTTGGGCGCCATGTCGGACACCACCACGTCGGCCAGCCGGCCGTCCATGGCGATCGCCAGCCGGGCCAGCACCTCGTCCTCCCGGAAGTCGCCCTGCAGGAAGGTCACGCCCTCGATCGGCTCCATGGGCAGGATGTCGAGCGCGATGATGGTGCCGGCCAGCTCGCCCGAGGCCGCGCCCGCAGGGGACATCCGGCGCCGGACGTACTGGCTCCAGGCGCCCGGCGTCGAGCCCAGATCGACCACCAGCTGGCCGGGTTTGATCAGGCCCAGCGTCTCGTCGATCTCCTTGAGCTTGTACGCGGCGCGGGCCCGGTAGCCCTCCCGGTTGGCCAGTTTCACGTAGGGATCGTTGAGGTGATCGTGCAGCCAAGCCTTGTTCAGCTTCTTCGTTTTCGGTTTGGGATTCATTGACACTCGATAATACGGGGATGCCCGCCATTCAACTTACCCCTGCGCAGCGCAAGGTGCACCGCTCCGAAGCGCACCATCTGGACCCGATCGTCATGATCGGCGGCGACGGGCTCACCCCCGCCGTCCTGAAGGAAGCCGACGCCGCGCTCAAGGCCCATGGCCTGATCAAGGTGCGCGTCTTCTCCGACGACCGCGCGGCGCGCGAAGCCATGCTCCAGACCCTGTCCGACCAGTTGGACGCCGCGCCGATCCAGCACATCGGCAAGCTGCTGGTGCTGTGGCGGCCGATCCCCGAAAAGGAACGCACGATCGACGAAGACCGGATGCCCGGCCCGCGCGACGTCAAGATCATCAAATACAGCAAGCGCGCCGGCCAGCGGCCCGAGATCAAGACCCTGCGGGTGCTCGGCAACCAGCGCCTGACCCCCGGCGGCACGATCAAGCGCGCCAAGGCCAAGCGGCCGCTGTCGGCCAAGAAGCGGAACCAGGCAGACTGAGGATGCCGAGCGAGACTGCGGGCAAGCCCCCGCGCCAACGGCACGTCCTGTGCATGAAATGGGGCACCAAGTACGGGCCCGACTACGTCAACCGCCTCTATGCGATGGTGCGGCGCCACCTCACGGGCGACTTCAGCTTCGTCTGCCTGACCGACGATGCCAAGGGCATCCGCAACGAGGTGCAGTGCTTTCCGATACCGCCGCTCGACCTCGAACTGGCACCGGGCCAGCCCGACCGGGCCTGGAAGAAGCTGACCACCTTCGAGGCCGACCTGTACGGGCTGCGCGGCACCGCCCTGTTCGTCGACCTCGACGTCGTCGTGGTCGGCAGCCTGGATGCCTTCTTCGAGCAGCCGGGCGAGTTCCTGATCATCCACGACTACGAGCGCCCCTGGCGGCGCCGGCGCATCACCGGGAACTCCTCGGTGTACCGCTTCGAGCTGGGTGCACATCCCGACGTGCTGGCGAACTTCCGCCAGAACATGGATGCGGTGCAGACCGAATATCGCAACGAGCAGGCCTACCTGTCGGACTTCATGCACCGCCAAGGCAAGCTCGCCTACTGGCCCGAAGCGTGGTGCCCGAGCTTCAAGTACCACGGGATCCCGACCTGGCCGACCAACTACTGGCGCGAACCCTTCGTGCCCGAAGGCGCCCGGATCATGGTGTTTCACGGCGAATGCAATCCGCCCGACGCGCTGGCCGGACGGCGCAACCGGCGCTTCCGGTTCATCCGGCCGGCGCGCTGGATCACCAGCTTCTGGAAGGCCTGATCAGGCCGCCCTGCGCCCCATGCGCCAGAGCACGACGGCTGCGCAGAGCCATTGACCCAGGTACATGGCGCTGCCCAGCGCGTGCCAGAGTTTGAGGTTCTCGCGCGCCAGGATCCGCGGGGCGACCGCGTACTGCTGCAGCAAGGCCAGCAGCAAGCCGGTGACCACCCAGCCGGTGATGGTCCGCGCGGCGGCATCCATCCGTTCGCCGGCCTGGGCCCGGAAATGCACCAGCAGCACCAGGCCGCAGGCCAGGGCGACCCAGGTCTGGGCCGCGAACAGCTGGCCCGCCATGTTGCCGGCCACGGCCGGACTGCCGAGGCGGGCGAACAGCATCGGCACCACCAGGAAGCCGATGGTCGACAGGCTGCCCCACCAGAAGGCGGCGACCAGCAGGGCGATGCGGTCTTTCATGCGCGGGCGGCCAACGCCGCTCAGAGGTAGCTGACGGCGACGATCTCGTAGCGCTTGATGCCGCCAGGGGCCTGCACCTCGGCGGTGTCGCCCTCTTCCTTGCCGATCAGCGCCCGCGCGATCGGGCTGGAGACATTGATCAGCCCGAGCTTGAGGTCGGCCTCGTCCTCGCCGACGATCTGGTACTTGAGCGCCTCGCCGGTCTTCTCGTCCTCGAGTTCGACCGTCGAGCCGAAGACCACCTTGCCGCCGGCATCGAGCGCGGTCGGATCGATGACCTGGGCCGCCGACAGCTTGCCCTCGATGTCCTGGATCCGGCCCTCGATGAAGCCCTGGCGGTCCTTGGCGGCCTCGTATTCGGCGTTTTCGCTCAGGTCGCCCTGGGCCCGGGCCTCGGCGATCGAGTTGATGACCCACGGACGGTCGACCGTCTTGAGCCGTTGCAGTTCTTCGCGCAGCTTCTCGGCGCCGCGTTTGGTGATCGGGATGGTGGCCATTTCGTTGCTCCAGAAAGCGAAACCGCCGAACGCTGCCGTTCGGCGGTCGATGGGAGAAAAAAGTTCAGACGAGCGTGCGTCCGGTCAGCCGGCTCAGGATCGCGAGCGGGCTGGAATCAGGATTGTATTGCCTTGCGGCGGGCAGATGCAGGGTCTGCTCGAGCATGTACTGGCCCGACATCACGGCATGCGAGGTCTGGTCCGAAAAACAGACCCACACCGATCCGGCCGGAAACGGCACGGTCTGCTGCTCGCACTTTTCCTGGTAGTCCAGGTCGGACTTCATGCCGTCGTGCAGCTGCAGCATCAGGTGGTCGTACTCGCTGCGCAGCGACTTGGTCACTCGCAGCGCGCGCAGCAGCTTTGCCTGCCAGCGCGAATAGGGCTTGGCACGCGGCAGGAAGCGCGCGGCGACCGCCTCGAACGGCTCGCCGACTCGCCAGACCCGCGGCGCCCCCTGCGGATTGACGTTGGTGAACACACGCAGGATGCGCTCGCCGTAGTTGGGGCGCGACGGAAACGAATCCACGTGCAGGCGGCGATCGTCGGCGCGCCACGACTGCACGCGCGTCTCGACCTGCGCCGGCCGGTAGCTGGTCGGCGCCAGGCGCAGGGCCGGCACGTAGTGCGGCAGCAGGCCGTGGATCAAGGCCTGCGCCTGGGTCCGGAAGCGCCCGACCATGGCGGCCACCGCCTGTTGCCGCGCCTCGTCGCCGGCCACGCCCTTGATCCGGCCGGTGGCGTCCAGGCTGATGTTGCGCACGTCGGGCGACAGCACGGCCGGCGTCAGCAGCGCCTGCTCTTCGGGTTGCAACCGGAAGCCGAGCTGCGGAAAGTACAGCACCTTGCCGGCCTCGAGCGCCGCGATCCACGCCTCGTTCGGCGTGGCCGCGCCCCAGTCGCTCAGCCCGAGCTCGACGAGTTGGTTCTCCATGCAAAGTCTCCTTCGACCTTATTCTGCGGCCATCCCGCCGGCAAGACCTTGCGCTCGATCAGGCCAGCTGCGCGTGCATTTCCTGGATCGAAATGACACCCAGCTCGTCCATGTGCTGCATCCCTTCGACCGCTGCTTCGGCGCCGAAGATCGTGGTGAAGGTGGTCACGCGGGCCAGCAGCGCCGAGGTGCGGATCTGGCGCGAATCGGCGATCGCGTTGCGGCGCTCTTCGACCGTGTTGATGACCAGCGCAATCTCGTTGTTCTTGATCATGTCGACGATGTGGGGGCGGCCTTCGGTCACCTTGTTGACCACCGCGCAGGCGATGCCCGCGGCGTTGATCGCCGCCGCCGTGCCCTTGGTCGCGATCAGCTCGAAGCCCAGCTTGGCCAGGCCGCGTGCTACCTCGACGGCACGTGCCTTGTCGTTGTTCTTGACCGACACGAACACCTTGCCCGACTTCGGCAGGATGGTGCCGGCGCCGATCTGCGACTTCACGAAGGCCTCGCCGAAGGTCTTGCCCACGCCCATCACTTCGCCGGTGGACTTCATCTCGGGGCCGAGGATGGTGTCGACACCCGGGAACTTGACGAACGGGAACACGGCCTCCTTGACGCTGAAGTACGGCGGCGTGACTTCCTTGGTGACACCCTGCGACTTCAGCGACTGGCCGGCCATGCAGCGCGCCGCGACCTTGGCCAGCTGGATGCCGGTCGCCTTGCTCACGTAGGGCACGGTGCGCGAAGCGCGCGGATTGACCTCGAGGACGTAGATCACGTCCTGGCCGTCCTTTTCCTGGATCGCGAACTGGACGTTCATGAGCCCGACCACGTTCAGGGCCTTGGCCATCGCGGCGCTCTGGCGCTTGAGCTCGGCCACGGTCTCGGCCTTCAGGCTGTAGGGCGGCAGCGAACAGGCGGAGTCGCCCGAGTGGACGCCGGCCTGCTCGATGTGCTCCATCACGCCGCCGATCAGGGTCGTGCCTTCGGCATCGCGCAGGCAGTCGACGTCGCATTCGACCGCGTCGTTGAGGAAGCGGTCGAGCAGCACCGGCGAATCGTTGCTGACCTTGACCGCCTCGCGCATGTAGCGCTCGAGGTCGCGCTGCTCGTGGACGATCTCCATCGCCCGGCCGCCGAGCACGTAGCTCGGGCGCACCACCAGCGGGTAGCCCAGCGCCGCGGCCTTCTCGAGCGCTTCCGGCTCGGTGCGCGCGGTGGCGTTCGGCGGCTGGCGCAGGCCGAGCTCGTGCAGCAGCTTCTGGAAGCGCTCGCGGTCTTCGGCGGCGTCGATCATGTCGGGGCTGGTGCCGATGATCGGCACGCCGTTGGCTTCCAGGTCGAGCGCGAGCTTGAGCGGGGTCTGGCCGCCGTACTGCACGATCACGCCGGTCGGCTTTTCCTTGTCGACGATCTCCAGCACGTCCTCGAGCGTCAGCGGCTCGAAGTAGAGCCGGTCGCTGGTGTCGTAGTCGGTCGAGACGGTCTCGGGGTTGCAGTTGACCATGATGGTCTCGTAGCCGTCCTCGCGCATCGCCAGCGCCGCATGCACGCAGCAGTAGTCGAACTCGATGCCCTGGCCGATGCGATTCGGGCCGCCGCCGAGCACCATGATCTTCTTCTTGTCGGTGGGCGCGGCCTCGCACTCGTCCTCGTAGGTCGAGTACATGTAGGCGGTGTTGGTCGCGAACTCGGCCGCGCAGGTGTCGACCCGCTTGTAGACCGGGCGCACGCCGAGCGCGCGGCGCTTCTCGCGGACCGCGGTGTCGGTGGTCTTCAGCTGGCGCGCCAGGCGGCGGTCGGAGAAGCCCTTCTTCTTGAGCGCGAGCAGGGTCGCCTTGTCGATGTCGGCCAGCGACTTGGTTTCGAGTTCGAGCTCGATCTTCACGATCTCCTCGATCTGCACCAGGAACCAGGGATCGATCTTGGTGAGCGCGAACACCTCGTCGACGCTCAGGCCCATCGCGAAGGCGTCGCCGACGTACCAGATGCGGTCGGGGCCGGGCTCGCCGAGTTCCTTCTCGAGCACTTCGCGGTCTTGCGTCTTCTCGTTCAGGCCGTCGACGCCGACTTCGAGTCCGCGCAGGGCCTTCTGGAAGGATTCCTGGAAGGTACGGCCCATCGCCATCACCTCGCCGACCGACTTCATCTGGGTCGTCAGGCGCGAATCGGCCTGCGGGAATTTCTCGAAGGCGAAGCGCGGGATCTTGGTGACGACGTAATCGATGCTGGGCTCGAAGCTGGCCGGCGTGGCGCCGCCCGTGATTTCGTTGCGCAGCTCGTCGAGCGTGTAGCCGACGGCCAGCTTGGCCGCGACCTTGGCGATCGGGAAGCCGGTCGCCTTGGAGGCCAGCGCGGACGAACGCGAGACGCGGGGGTTCATCTCGATGACGACCATCCGGCCGTCCTTCGGGTTGATCGAGAACTGCACGTTCGAGCCGCCGGTGTCGACGCCGATCTCGCGCAGGACCGCCAGCGAGGCGTTGCGGAGAATCTGGTATTCCTTGTCGGACAGGGTCTGGGCCGGCGCCACGGTGATCGAGTCGCCGGTGTGCACGCCCATCGGGTCGAGGTTCTCGATCGAGCAGACGATGATGCAGTTGTCGGCCTTGTCGCGCACGACTTCCATCTCGTACTCTTTCCAGCCGAGCAGCGACTCTTCGATCAGCAGCTCGTTGGTGGGCGAGGCTTCGAGGCCGCGCTTGCAGATGATCTCGAACTCTTCGGGGTTGTAGGCGATGCCGCCGCCGGTGCCGCCGAGCGTGAAGCTGGGGCGGATCACGGTCGGGAAGCCAACGCTCTTCTGGACGGCCCAGGCCTCGTCCATCGAGTGCGCGATGCCCGAACGGGCCGAACCGAGACCGATCTTGGTCATCGCGTCCTTGAACTTCAGCCGGTCCTCGGCCTTGTCGATGGCCTCGGGCGTGGCGCCGATCAGCTCGACCTTGTACTTGTCGAGCACGCCGTTGCGCCACAGGTCGAGCGCGCAGTTGAGCGCGGTCTGGCCGCCCATGGTCGGCAGGATCGCGTCGGGACGCTCCTTGGCGATGATCTTCTCGACCGTCTGCCAGCTGATCGGCTCGATGTAGATGACGTCGGCCGTGGCCGGGTCGGTCATGATCGTCGCCGGGTTGCTGTTGATCAGGATGACCTTGTAGCCCTCCTCGCGCAGCGCCTTGCAGGCCTGCACGCCGGAGTAGTCGAATTCGCAGGCCTGGCCGATGATGATCGGGCCGGCGCCGATGATGAGGATGCTTTTCAGGTCTGTGCGCTTAGGCATTCTTCTGTCCTTCTTTGTGACTTTGCATGAGTGCCGTGAAGCGGTCGAACAGGTAGCCGATGTCATGCGGGCCGGGCGAGGCCTCGGGGTGGCCCTGGAAGCAGAAGGCCGGGCGGTCGGTGCGCGCCAGGCCCTGCAGCGTGTTGTCGAACAGGCTGATGTGGGTCGGACGCAGGTTGGCCGGCAGGGTTTTCTCGTCGACCGCGAAGCCGTGGTTCTGGCTGGTGATGCTGACGCGGCCGTTGTCCAGGTCCTTCACGGGATGGTTGGCGCCATGGTGGCCGAACTTCATCTTGAAGGTCTTGGCACCCGAGGCCAGCGCCATGATCTGGTGGCCCAGGCAGATGCCGAAGGTCGGGATGCCGGTCTCGATCAGTTCCTTGACCGCCGAGATCGCGTAGTCGCAGGGCTCCGGGTCGCCCGGGCCGTTGGCCAGGAAGATGCCGTCGGGGCGCAGCTTGAGCACGTCGGCCGCGGGGGTCTGGGCCGGCACCACGGTGATGCGCGCGCCGCGCTGCGCGATCATGCGCAGGATGTTCTTCTTGACGCCGTAGTCGAAGGCCACGACGTGGAACTTGGGCGTGATCTGCACGCCGTAGCCCGAGCCCAGCTTCCACTCGGTCTGGGTCCACTCGTAGGTTTCCTTGACCGACACCACCTTGGCGAGGTCGAGGCCGGCCATGCTCGGCGCGACCTTGGCGGCGGCCACGGCCTTGTCGATCAGGGCCTGCGTGACCTGCTCGCCTTCGGCCAGCCCCAGGATGCAGCCGTTCTGGGCCCCGTTTGTGCGCAGGTGGCGGGTCAGCTTGCGGGTGTCGATGTCGGCGATGGCGACCGTCTTGCCGCGCACCAGGTAGTCGCTCAGCGTCGCGGTCTTGCGGAAGTTGGATGCGACCAGCGGCAGGTCCTTGATGATCAGGCCGGCGGCATGGATTTTCTCGGACTCGATGTCTTCCTCGTTGACGCCGTAGTTGCCGATGTGCGGATACGTGAGGGTCACGATCTGCTGGCAATAGCTCGGGTCGGTCAGGATTTCCTGGTAACCGGTCATGGCGGTGTTGAACACCACTTCGCCGGTCGTGGCGCCGGTGGCGCCGATCGAGTTGCCGAGAAAGACCGTGCCGTCTGCAAGCGCCAGGATGGCGGGCGGGAATTTTCCCTTGAGAGACAAAAGCACTGGGATCTCCGGATGGATGACGCCCAAAGCGAACCCAAGAAAGACTTTGGGCTGCGACCTTCGTCGAGGAGTTGGCTTGCGTGCGCTGTGGGCGGGGTGTGAGCGGGAAAGCCCTTGATTATAGCCGGCCCGCGGCCCTGGAATCTGCTCCAGCAGCACTTGCATACAAGCAGATCGCCGCCGCAGCGGCGACGTTGAGCGACTCTTCGCCACCCGGCTGGGCGATGCGGACATGGCGCGCCGCCCTCGCCTCCAGGGCAGCCGACACGCCCTGCCCTTCATGCCCCATCAGCCAGGCGCAGGGAAATGGCAGTTCGGCCCGGTGCAGCCAGTCGCCGCGGTGCGAGCTGGTGGCGACCATCGGCACTTCGAGCGCATCGAGAACCTCGGTCTCGACCCCTTCGATCAGCCGCAGGCCGAAATGCGCCCCCATGCCGGCGCGCAGCACCTTGGGCGCCCACAGCGCCGCCGTGCCCTTGAGCGCGATGACCTGCGCAAAGCCGAAGGCGGCGGCGCTGCGCAGGATCGAGCCCACGTTGCCGGCATCCTGCAACCGATCGAGCACCACGGTGGGAGACCTCCGCGCGACCGCGGGCCGGGCCGGCAGGTCGAGCACGAAACCCATCGGCGCCGGCGATTCGAGCCCGCTGACGCCCGCCAGCAAGGCATCGGCCAGCACCACCGTCTTCGGCGCGGCGCCGGCCCATTCGTGGCGCGCCGCGGGCCAGAGCGATTCGGCAAACACGGCCACCGCCGGCCGCACGCCGCGCTCGCGGGCCGCCCGGCACAGGTGATCGCCTTCGAGCCAGATCCGGCCGGCCTTGCGGTAGGCGCCGGGGTCGTGCGCCAGCTTGCGCAATTCCTTGAGCAGCGGGTTGTCCTTCGACGTGACGTGGCTGACCTCGTCGACGCTCATCGAAGGTCTCCCTCGAAGCCGGCCATGGCCTCGGCCGGCGCGGACCCGCGCGCCAGCGCTGCGGCGACCGGGCTGAACGACTTGCGGTGATGCACGCAGGCCCCGTGGCGCAGCAGCGCATCGAGGTGCTCGGGCGTGCCGTAGCCCTTGTGGCCGGCGAAGCCGTAGTGCGGAAATTCGGCGTGCAGGTCCTCGCACAGCCGGTCGCGGTGCACCTTGGCCAGGATCGAGGCAGCCGAGATCGCCTTGACCCGGGCGTCGCCCTTCACGATGGCTTCGGCCAGCACGTTGAGCGTCGGCAGCCGGTTGCCGTCGACCAGCACCTTGACCGGCTTCAGCCGCAGCCCCTCGACCGCGCGCCGCATCGCCAGCATCGTCGCCTGCAGGATGTTGTGGGTGTCGATCTCCTCGACGCTGGCTTGGGCCACCGAGCAGCACAGCGCCTTGGCCAGGATCTGGTCGTGCAGGCGCTCGCGCTGTCGGGCCGTGAGCGTCTTGGAATCGGCCAGGCCACGGATCGGCCGCAGGTCGTCGAGGATGACGGCCGCCGCCACCACCGGCCCGGCCAGCGGACCACGGCCAGCCTCGTCGACCCCGGCCATGAGGCCGGGACCGTCCCAGACCAGCGTCGCCTGCTCAGCGTGCAAGAACTTTCTGGATCGCATCGGCGCACAGTGTCGGCGTATCGCGCAGCAATTCGGCATGCATCGCGCAAAAACGTTGTTGCAAGGCGTGAACCTTGTCCGGTGAAGCCAGCCAGGCCAGCGTCGCCTCGGCCAGCGCCTCGGGCGTGGCGGCGTCCTGGAGGATTTCGGGCACCACGAACTCGCCGCTGAGGATGTTGGGAAGGCCGACCCACGGCTGCAGCTGCTTGCGCTGCATCACCAGCCGCCAGGTCAGCGAGTTCACGCGGTAGGAGATCACCATGGGGCGCTTGAACAGCGCCGCCTCGAGGGTCGCCGTGCCGCTGGCGATCAGCGTGACGTCGCAAGCCGCCAGCGCGGCATGGGACTGGCGGTCGAGCAGGGTCACGCGGCCGGCCAGTTCGCTGGCGCCCAGGACCTGCTCCATCTCCGGGCGCAGGTTCGGCAACACCGGGCAGATGAAGTGCAGCCCGGGCCGCGCCTTCAGCATGAGCGCGGCGGCGGCGAAGAACATGGGCGCCAGCTGGCGCACTTCCGAGCGCCGGCTGCCGGGCAGGATGGCGACCACCTCGGCGTCCGGGTCGAGCCCGAGCGCCTTGCGCGCGGCCGCGCGATCGGGCGTCATCGGGATCACCTTGGCCAGCGGATGGCCCACGTAGGTGGCAGCAATCCCGTGCTGCTCGAGCAAGGCCGGCTCGAACGGGAAGATGCACAGCACGTGGTCGGCGGCCGCGCGCAGCTTGACGACCCGCTCCGGCCGCCAGGCCCAGATCGAGGGACAGACGAAATGCGCGGTCTTGATGCCGCGCTCGCGCAGGCCGGCTTCGAGATCGAGATTGAAATCGGGCGCGTCGACACCGATGAAGATCTCGGGCCGCTCGCGCAGCAGCCGGGCCCGCAACTGGCGCCGGATGCCGGCGATCTCGGCGTAGTGCCGCAGCACTTCGACGTAGCCGCTGACGGCGAGCTTCTCCTGCGGCCACCAGCTTTCGAAACCGCGCGAGAGCATCTGGGGTCCGCCGATGCCGACGGCCTTCATCGCGGGCCAGCGCGCCTGCAGGCCATCGAGCATCAGGCCCGCCAGCAGGTCGCCCGAAGCCTCGCCGGCGACCAGCGAAAACTGCCGCTGCGTTTCAGGCATGCGACGACTCAGCGCGCGATGCCGCGCGTGGCGCCGGCGAGAAATTCGCTCATCAGCGCGACGTCGGGCGCCGATTCGGGCGTTTCGGCAGCCAGCGCCTCGATCGCGGCGCGCGCCTCGTCCAGCGTCTTGCCCTGCCGGTACAACAGGCGGTGCATCTGCTTGACCGCCGCGATCCGGGCCGGCGAGAACTCCCGGCGGCGCAAGCCGACCACGTTGAACCCGCGCACGGCGAGCGGATTGCCGTCCACCAGCATGAAGGGCGGCACGTCCTGCGTGACCGCGCTGGCAAAACCGAGCATCGCATGGGCCCCGACCGACACGAACTGGTGGATGCCGGTCAGCCCGCCCACCGTCACCCAGTCGGCCAGGTGCACGTGGCCGGCCAGGGTCGTGTTGTTGGCGAGCGTGGTGTGGTCATCGACACGGCAGTCATGCGCGATGTGCGTGTAGGCCATGATCCAGTTGTCGTTGCCCACCCGCGTGACGCCGCCTGCCCCCGGCACGCCGATGTTGAAGGTGCAGAACTCACGGATCACGTTGCGATCGCCGATGACCAGTCGCGTGGGTTCGCCGGCGTATTTCTTGTCTTGCGGCACCGCGCCCAGCGATGCGAACTGGAAGATCCGGTTGTCGCGGCCGATGGTGGTCCTGCCCTCGATCACGCAGTGAGCGCCGATCGTGGTGCCGGCGCCGACCCGAACGTGCGGGCCGATCACGGCGTAGGGACCGACGCTGACCGTCGGGTCGAGTTCGGCCTGCGGATCGACGATCGCCGTCGAATGAATCAGGGTCATGCCGGCAGGATCAGTTGATCTGGCGCATCGCGCACATCAGTGTCGCTTCGCAGGCCAGTTCGGCACCGACCAGCGCGCGCCCCTTGAACTTGGAGATGCCGGCCTTCATGCGCTCGATCTCGACCTCCAGCGTGAGCTGGTCGCCGGGCTCGACCGGCCGCTTGAAACGGGCGCCGTCGATGGCGGCGAAGTAGTAGACCGTGTTGTCGTCGGGCACGATGTCCAGCGAATGGAAGGACAGCAGCGCCGCCGCCTGTGCCATGGCCTCGAGCATCAGCACCCCCGGCATCACCGGGCGATGCGGGAAGTGGCCGTTGAAGAAGGGCTCGTTCATGGTCACGTTCTTGAGTGCCGTGATGCGCTTGCCCTTTTCCATCTCGAGCACGCGGTCCACCAGTAGGAACGGGTATCGGTGAGGCAGCAGCTTGAGGATTTGATGGATATCGAGCGTCGTCATGATTTCTTGTCCTGCATCGTCATTTTTTCCAGCGCCTTGAGGCGCTCCCGCAGACTGTGCAGTTGCTTGAGCGTGGCAGCGTTTTTCTCCCAGGTCGCATTGTCGTCGATGGGAAACACGCCGGTGTAGTGGCCGGGCTTGTGGATGGAGCGCGTCACCAGCGAGTTCGACGAGATGTTCACGTGGTCGGCGATCGTCAGGTGCCCGAGCACGCCGGCCCGGCCGCCGAAGGTGCAGTGGGCGCCGATGGTGGCGCTGCCCGCCACCGCGGCGCAGCCGGCCATCGCGGTGTGCTTGCCGATGCGCACGTTGTGGCCGATCTGGATCAGGTTGTCGAGCTTGACGCCGTCCTCGATCACGGTGTCCCCGAGGGCGCCGCGATCGATGCAGGTGTTGGCGCCGATCTCGACATCGTCGCCGATGCGCACCGCGCCCAGTTGCTCGATCTTGACCCAGGCCCCCTCGTGGGGCGCGAGTCCGAAGCCGTCGGCGCCGATCACCACGCCCGGATGCAGCAGGCAGCGGGCGCCGATGACGCAGTCCTCGCTCACGGTGACACCTGACTTGAGCACCGTATCGGCCCCGATGCGGGCCCCGCGCTCGACCACGCACAGCGCGCCGACCCGGGCGCTGGGGTCGATGACGGCTTCGGGGTCGATCACCGCACTGGGGTGGATGCGCTGGGCCTCGGGCCGGGCATGGGCCTTCTTCCAGAGCTGGGTCAGGCGGGCGAAATAGAGATAGGGATCGGGCGTCTCGATGAAGGCGCCGCGCGCGGCGGCGGCTTCGCGCATCGCCGGGGCCACGATCACGCAGGCGGCCCGGGAGGCTGCGAGTTCCTTCTGGTACTTGGGATGGCTCAGGAAGGCGATCGCATCGCCCTCGGCCGTCGCCAGCGGCGACAGCCGCTCGATCGACAGCCCAGGATCGCCCTGGAGATCGCCTCCGAGGGCCTCGACGATTGCGCCTAGCCGCAGTGCCACGCCGTTTTCGCGGCGCTACTTGCCGCCGGCCGGGGTCGACCCATTGGCCGACGTGTTGGTGGGCGTGTTGCTCGAGGCGTTGAGCGCCTTGATCACCTTTTCGGTGATGTCGTGCTTGGGGTTGATGTAGATCGCCTCCTGGAGGATGGCGTCGTACTTCTCGGCCTCGGCGACCTGCTTGACCACACGGTTGGCGCGCTCGTAGACCTGCTGCAGCTCTTCATTCTTGCGTGCGTTCAGATCTTCCTGGAATTCGCGACGGCGACGCTGAAAGTCGCGATCCTGATCGACCAGTTGCCGCTGGCGGGTCACGCGCTGGCTCTCGGACAAGGTCGAAGCCTCGCGCTCGAACTGCTCGGAAGCCGCCTTCAATGCCGCGCCCTGCGCCGTCAGATCCTTTTCGCGCTTGAGGAACTCGGCCTCGAGCTTGGCCTGGGCGGCTTTCGCCGGCTGCGCCTCGCGCAGCACCCGGTCAGGATTGACGAATCCGATGCGGAAGGTTTCCTGCGCATGGGCAGCCGGCAGCCCCGCCGCCATGAAGACAGGAACAAGCAGCGCACCGGCGGCACGAAGCAGTGGAGTCATTAGAAAGTCGTTCCGATCTGGAATTGCAGGCGTTGAATTCTATCCTCCGGGATCTGCTGGGCGACATCCCCCTTCTCGTAGACGACCGGGAAGGCATAGGCGATCCGCAGCGGCCCGAGAGGCGAAATCCAGCTGATGCCCAGACCCACCGACGCCCGGATCTTGTTGATCGAATCCCATTGGGCGTTGGTCGACCAGGGGGTGCGGTCGCCGAACACGTTACCGGCATCCATGAAGCCGTACAGACGCAGGGTGCGGTCGTTGCCGGCGCCCGGGAACGGCGTACTCAGTTCGGCGTTGAAGATCGCCTTCTTGATGCCGCCCAGCGCCGCGCCTACGGTCTGGCCGTACAGCGGGATGTCGCGCGGGCCGAGCGAGTTCTGCTCGAAGCCGCGCACCGAACCCAGGCCGCCGGCGTAGTAGTTCTTGAAGATCGGGAACTGCTGGCCGCTGAAGGCGCCGGCGTAGCCGAAGTCGCCGTTGATCGCGAAGGTGTACTGCTTGTTGAGCGGGAAGTACTGCTGGTACTTGTAGCCGGCCTTGTAGTACTTCATGTCGGACCCTACGCCGACCTCGAGGTTGGCGCTCTGCAGCACGCCGGTGGTCGGGACCAGCGCGCTGTCGCGATTGTCGCGGGCCCAGCCGATCGACAACGGGACCCCCGAGACCGAGGGGTTGCCGCAATACAGCACGCCCAACTGGCCGTTCGGCGCGATGCAGCCGAAGTACTGCTGGTACGAAAATGGCACGTAGCCGGCGAACGAGGTGCCCGGGTCGAAGCGGTAGCGCTCCACGCCGGCGCCGAAGAACACCGTGTCGCGTTCGCTGAACGGCACGCCGAAGCGGATGTTCCCGCCCTCGGTGGTCAGCCTGTAGTTGCCGTCGATGTTGCCGTAGTAAGGCTGCGTGGTCGCGGTGTAGAGGCTGAAGGTGCGCGAGATCCCCTCCTTGGTGAAGTAGGGATCGGTCGTCACCAGGGACAGCGTGCGGTTGTACTTGCTGGTGTTGACCTGCACACCGAGGTAGTTGCCCGAGCCGAACACGTTTTCCTGCGAGATGCCGAAGGTCAGGCTGACCTTGTCGGCACTCGAGAAACCGGCGCCCAGCTGCAGCGAGCCGGTCGGCTTTTCGATCACGTTGACCGTCAGGTCGACCTGGTCGGGCACGCCCGGAACTTCCTGGGTGTCGACCGTGACTTCGGTGAAGTAGCCGAGCCGGTCGACCCGGTCGCGCGACAGCTTGATCTTGTCGCCGTCGTACCAGGAGGCCTCGTACTGGCGGAACTCGCGCCGGATCACTTCGTCGCGGGTGCGATTGTTGCCGCCCACGGCCACGCGGCGCACGTAGACCCGGCGCTCGGGCTCGGCCTTGAGCGTCAGCGCCACCCGGTTCGTGGTGCGGTCGATCTCGGGCGTGGCCTGCACGCGGGCGAAGGCATAGCCGAAAGAGCCGAAGTAGTCTGAGAAGGCCTTCGTGGTCTGGGCGACCTGCTCGGCGTTGTACGGCTCGCCGGGCTTGATCGTGACCAAGGTCTTGAACTCTTCCTCGCGGCCGAGGTAGTTGCCGTCGAGCTTCACGCCGGAGACCACGAACTTCTCGCCTTCGCTGATGTTGACCGTGACCGAGAGGTCTTGCCGGTCGGGCGAGATCGCGACCTGCGTCGAGTCGATGCGGAACTCGAGGTAGCCGCGCGACAGGTAGTACGAACGCAGCGTCTCGAGGTCGGCATTGAGCTTGGCGCGCGAATACTGGTTCGACTTGGTGTACCAGCTGAGCCAGCCGCCGCTGTCCTGGTCGAACAGGCTCAGCAGGGTCGATTCGCTGAAGTCCTTGTTGCCGGCGATGTGCACTTCGCGGATGCGCGCGGGCTCGCCTTCGGTCACGGTGAAGGTCAGGTTGACGCGGTTGCGCTCGATCGGCGTGACCGTGGTCACGACCTGGGCGTTGTAAAGGCTGCGGCTCACGTACTGGCGCTTGAGCTCCTGCTCGGCCCGGTCGGCCAGCGCCTTGTCGTAGGGCCGGCCGTCGGCGAGGCCGACTTCGCGCAGGGCCTTCTGCAGGTTCGCCTTCTCGAATTCCTTGGTGCCGACGAAGTCGACGTCGGCGATGGTCGGCCGCTCCTCGACGATCACCACCAGCACGTTGCCGTTGACGTCGATGCGCACGTCCTTGAACAGGCCGAGGTCGAACAGCGCGCGGATCGCGGCCGAGCCGCGGTCGTCGTTGTAGATATCGCCCACGCGCAAGGGCATCGAGGCGAAGATGGTTCCCGGCTCGACGCGCTGCAGGCCTTCGACCCGAATGTCGCGCACGGTGAAGGGCTCGACCGCCCAGGCTGCCGTGGCCGCCAGGGCGCTGGCCACCACCGCGGCAACGCTGCGCAGGCGAAAGCGACTGATTGTTGTGTTCATCTGTGAATTGCGCCAGGGCCGGAAAGGGCTGGCAGAAAAGTTAACCAAAGAGCCGCGTGACGTCGTTGAAGAGTGCGATCGACATCATGACCAGCAGCAGCGCGACACCGCCGCGCTGAAACCTTTCCATCCAGGCGTCGGAGACGCTCTTGCCGGTCAGGCCCTCCCAAAGATAATACATCAGGTGTCCACCATCGAGGACCGGCAGCGGCATGAGGTTCAGCACCCCCAGGCTCACGCTGATGAGGGCCAGGAACACCATGTACTGCGTCAAGCCGAGGCTGGCGGACTTGCCGGCGTAGTCGGCGATCGTGAGCGGTCCGCTGAGATTCCTGAGCGAGGCCTCGCCGATGACCATCTTGCCCATCATGCGCACGGTCAGCGCCGATACCTCCCAGGTGCGGACCACGCCGCGCCAGACGCCGTCGACCACGCCCTGGCGCACCAGCACCATCTCGGGCGGCGCGCCGACATAGGCACCGATGCGGCCGATCTTGCCGCTCGCTTCGTCGCGCAGCTCGGGCGTGACATCGATGCGCAGCGACTGGCCGCCGCGCTCGACCTGCCAGGTCTGCATGCGCGGCTGGCCGCCATCGACCGAAGCCCGGATGATGTCGCGCAACTGCTGGCCATCGACGATCGGCGTCGTGCCGACCATGCGCACCACGTCGCCATTGCGCAGTCCCGCGCGCTCGGCGGCACTGTCGGGCATCACCTCGCCGATCTCGGGGCGGGTCATCGGCGTGATGAGGCCGATCTTGCGGAACATCTGAGCGTCCGCATCCTTGGCCTCGATGCGGCTCAAAGGCAGCACCAGTTCGCGCGCCGGGCGCCCGCCCTCGCCCGCGATCTCGAGCGTCAGGTCGCGGCCATCGAGGGCGCCGCGGGTCATGCGCCAGCGCAGGTCTTCGAAGGACTGGACGGCGTCGAGCTCGCCGTCGAAGCCCGCCCGCGCGATGCGTTCGCCGCCTTTCAGCCCGGCCTGTTCGGCCAGCGATGCGGCGACCGGCCGGGCCAGGGTCGCGGCCGGCTCCTGGACGCCGATCCAGTTGACCAGCGTGTAGAGCACGACCGCCAGCAGCAGGTTGGCGATCGGTCCGGCCGCCACGATGGCGGCCCGCGAGCGCAATGGCTGGGTGTTGAAGGCGCGGTGGCGCTCCTCGGCCGGCACCGGGCCCTCGCGTTCGTCGAGCATCTTCACGTAGCCGCCCAGGGGGAAGGCGCCGATGACGAACTCGGTGGTCTGGCCCGGATGCTGGCGCTTGGGCTGCCAGCGATAAAGCGTCTTGCCGAACCCGACCGAGAAGCGCAGCACCTTGACGCCGCAGGCCACCGCGACCCGATAGTGGCCGTACTCGTGCACGGCGATGAGCAGGCCGAGGGCGACGATGAAGGCAACGACTGTGAGCATCGGGTTCCCCGGGTTGGTGGGTCAGGTCGCGAAACGAAGCGCCGTGGCACGGGCTGCGTCCCGGGCACTGGCGTCGAGGGCCAGCAGATCCCCGAGCGACGAGAGCTTGGAGGGCCGCACGCGCTCCAAAGTTTCCAGGTTGACCGCATGAATCCGGTCGAAGCGCAGCCGGCGCTCGAGAAAGGCCTCGACCGCCACTTCGTTGGCGGCGTTCAGCACCGCCGTGGTGCCCGGGGCGGCGCGAAGTGCATGCCATGCCAGGTGCAGCCCGGGAAAGCGCGCCTCGTCGGCGGCTTCGAAGGTCAAGGCCGCCAGCGACGCGAAGTCCAGCTTGCCGGCACCGCTCTCGATGCGCTCCGGCCAGGCCAGGCCGCAGGCGATCGGGACCCGCATGTCGGGCGTGCCGAGTTGCGCGATCACCGACGAATCCTGGAACTGCACCATCGAGTGGATGATCTGCTGCGGGTGGATGACCACCTTGACCTGCTCGGGCGTCAGGTCGAACAGCCAGCGGGCCTCGATCACCTCGAGCGCCTTGTTCATCATGGTGGCCGAGTCGACCGAGATCTTGCGCCCCATCGAGAAATTCGGATGCGCGCAGGCCTGCTCGGGCGTGATCTCGGCCAGCGTGCGCGGATCGCGCTGCCGGAACGGTCCGCCAGATGCGGTCAGCAGCACGTGGTCGACCCGTTCGGCCCAGGTGGCGCGGTCCTCGGGCAGGCACTGGAAGATCGCCGAATGCTCGCTGTCGATCGGCAGCAGCGTGGCGCCGCCCTCGTGCACCGTGCGCATGAACAGCTCGCCGCCGACCACCAACGCTTCCTTGTTGGCGAGCAGCAGCCGCTTGCCGGCCCGCGCGGCCGCCAGGCAGGGCCCGAGGCCCGCGGCGCCGACGATGGCGGCCATGACGGCATCGGTCTGCGGGTGCGCGGCGATCTCCTCGATCGCGGCCGCGCCGCTCAGCACCCGGGTCGGCAAGCCGCTGTGGCGGATCCTCTCGGCCAGCAGCGCGGCGTGCGGCTCGCTCGCCATCACCGCGAACTGCGGCGAGAAGCGCACGCACTGGGCCAGCAGTTCGTCCACCTTGGTGGCCGCCGACAAGGCGAAGACCTCGAAGCGCCCGGGATGGCGCGCGATCACGTCGAGCGTGCTGACGCCGACGGAGCCGGTCGAACCGAGCACCGTGACGCGTTGTTTGACTGAATTCATAGGAAGGCCAACATCATGGCGATCGGCAGCGTCGGCAACAACGCGTCGATCCGGTCGAGCACGCCGCCGTGGCCGGGCAGCAAGGCGCTGCTGTCCTTGGCGCCCGCGCTGCGCTTGATCAGCGACTCGACCAGGTCGCCGACCACGCTCATGGCCGCCATGAAGACGGCCCCGATCAGCAGCAGCCACCAGCCGCGCTCGGCCAGCCTGGTGTAGAGGCTGGCGACGCCGGCCTGGGCGGCGGAGTCGCTCCAGGCCCAGGCCAACGCGAGCACGACCACGCCGGCCATGCCGCCCCAGACACCCTCCCAGCTCTTGCCTGGACTGATGGTCGGGGCCAGCTTGCTGCGGGTGAGCTTGAGCCCGAAGGCGCGGCCGGTGAAATAGGCGAAGACGTCGGCGACCCAGACCAGCACCAGGATCGAGAGCAGGAAGTTGATGCCGACCATGCGGGCCTGCACCGCGGCCAGCCAGGCGACCCAGAGCGCCAGCAATCCGCCGACCAGGCGCAAGCCCCGGGGCACCCGCGGCCATCCCGGCACCGCCACGCGCAGCAGCGCGGCGCCGCCGAGCACCCAGGCGGCGCTGGCGACGATCCAGACGCCGAGCAGCGAGCCCTGCAGCAGGCCCAGCCACCAGGACAGCCCGCACAGCAGCACCATCTCGGCACCGAGGAACAGCGACATGCGCGGGCCGTAGTCGTTGAGGCGGCCCCACTCCCAGGCGGCGGCGCCGATCAGCACCAGCATCACGCAGGCGAAGGGCACGTACGAGGGGTAGAAGAGCGCGGGCAGCAGGATCGCCAGCAGGACGATCGCCGTGATGATGCGTTGTTTGAGCATGCGCTCAGGCGGCCTGCTGGTCGCGCGAGCCGGCCGCGCCGAGCTGCTCGGAGGTCTGTCCGTAGCGGCGCTCCCGGCGCTGGAAGGCGGCGATGGCGTCGTCCAGCGCCGCCTCGTCGAACTCGGGCCACAGCTTGTCGCTGAAGTACAGCTCGGCGTAGGCGCTCTGCCAGAGCAGGAAGTTCGACAGCCGCTGCTCGCCGCCGGTGCGGATGAACAGGTCGGGGTCGGGCACATGGGCGAGCGCCATGGCGGCGTCGAGGTTGGCCTCGGTCAGAGGCTCGCCGCGGGCCGCCAGCTGGGCCGCGGCGCGGGCGATATCCCAGCGGCCGCCATAGTTGAAGCAGACGTTGAGCACCAGCCGGTTGTTGTGCGCGGTCGCCGTCTCGGCCTGCACCAGCCCGGCGATCATCTTGTCGGACAGCCCGCCGCGCTCGCCGATGAAGTGCAGCCGCACCCCGTCCTGGCTCAGCTTCGGCACCTCGCGGCCCAGGGCGCCGACCATGAGGTCCATCAAGCCCGACACCTCCTCGACCGGCCGGTTCCAGTTCTCGGACGAGAAGGCGAACACGGTCAGCACCCGGACGTCGCGTGCCGCGCAGGCCTTGACGCAGCGCCGCAGGGACTCGACACCCTGCTTGTGCCCCGCCACCCGCGGCAGGAAGCGGCGCGTCGCCCAGCGGCCATTGCCATCCATGACGATGGCGATGTGATGGGGAACCGCTGGTGCGACTTGCTTCATGTCAGACGGCCATGATCTCGGCTTCCTTGGCGGTCACCAAGCGGTCGATTTCAGCGATATGGCGGTCGGTGACCTTCTGGATCTCGGTCTCGGCGCGCTTCTGGTCGTCTTCCGAGGCCAGCTTGTCCTTGACCAGCTTCTTGATCGCGTCGTTGGCGTCGCGGCGCAGATTGCGGGTCGCGATCTTGGCGCTCTCGCCTTCGTTGCGCACCAGCTTGGTCATTTCCTTGCGGCGCTCTTCGCTCATCGGCGGCAGCGGGACGCGGATCAGGTCGCCCATCGACGCCGGGTTCAGGCCCAGGTCGCTTTCGCGGATGGCCTTCTCGATCTTGGCGCCCATGCCCTTCTCCCAGGGCTGGACGCTGATCGTGCGGGAATCGAGCAGCGACACGTTTGCCACCTGCGACAGCGGCACGGCGGAGCCGTAGTAGTCGACATGGATCGAGTCCAGCAGCGCCGGGTTGGCACGGCCGGTGCGGATCTTGGTCAGGTTGTTCTGGAAGGCGGCGAGCGACTGGTTCATCTTGGCGTCGGTCGCGCTGCGGATTTCTGCAATGGTGGTCATGGATTCATTTCCTCAAGCGTGCACGAGGGTACCTTCGTCCTCGCCCATCACGACGCGCTTGAGGGCGCCGTTCTTGAAGATCGAGAACACCTTGATCGGCAAGTTCTGGTCGCGGCACAGCGCGAAAGCCGTGGCGTCCATGATGCCGAGGTTTTGTGCGATGGCTTCGTCGAAGCTCAGGTTGGTGTAGCGCGTCGCTTCCGGGTCCTTCTTGGGGTCGGCGGTGTAGACGCCGTCGACCTTGGTCGCCTTGAGCACCAGTTCGGCGCCGATCTCGGCGCCGCGCAGCGCAGCGGCGGTGTCGGTCGTGAAGAAGGGGTTGCCGGTGCCGGCCGCGAAGATGACGACCTTGCCCTCTTCGAGGTACTGCAAGGCCTTGGGGCGCACGTAGGGCTCGACCACCTGCTCGATCGCGATGGCCGACATCACGCGGGCGATAAGGCCCTGCTTGTTCATGGCGTCGGCCAGCGCCAGCGCGTTCATGACCGTGGCCAGCATCCCCATGTAGTCGGCCGTGGCACGGTCCATGCCCACGGAGCCGCCGGCGACGCCGCGAAAGATGTTGCCGCCGCCAATCACGACCGCGACCTCGACGCCCATGTTCACGACCTCGGCCACCTCGCCCACCATGCGCACGATGGTCGCTCGGTTGATGCCGAAGGCGTCGTCACCCATCAGCGCCTCGCCCGACAGCTTCAACAAGATTCGCTTGTGGGCTGGGCGGGCTTCTGACATGGATGGATCCTTTGGAGTTGGCGGGGGCGAGTGTAAGACGTGACTGTGAAAAAGCGGCAGCGCGTCACGGCGCTGCCGCCCTGCGGCGTGACTCAGGCCGCAGCTTTGGCGGCCGCGACCTGCGCAGCCACTTCGGCCGCGAAGTCGTCGACCTTCTTCTCGATGCCTTCGCCGACGACGTAGAGCGTGAAGCCCTTGATCGAAGTGCTGGCGGCCTTGAGCATCTGCTCGACGGTCTGCTTGTCGTTCTTGACGAAAGGCTGGTTGTGCAGCGAGACCTCCTTGAGGTACTTCTGCACGCCGCCTTCGATGCGCTTGGCGACGATGTCGGCCGGCTGCGGCTGCTTGCCGGCGGCTTCGGCGACCTTGCGGTCTTCCTCGGCCTTGCCGGCGGCAACCGCGCGTTCCTTTTCGATCAGGTCGGCGGGCACGTCCGATGCCGAGATCGCGACCGGCTTCATGGCGGCGATGTGCATCGCGACATCCTTGGCCGAGGTGTCGTCGCCTTCGAACTCGACCATCACGCCGATGCGCGTGCCGTGCAGGTAAGACGCCAGCTTGCCGTTGCCGGCGAAGCGCTTGAAGCGGCGGAAGCTCATGTTCTCGCCGATCTTGCCGATCAGGCCCTTGCGCACGTCTTCGAGCGTGGGGCCGAAGCCGTCCTGTTCGTAGGCCAGGGCGCCCAGCGCGGCCAGGTCGGCCGGATTGTTCTTGGCGACCAGCATGGCGGCGGCGTTGGCCATCGCGAGGAAGCTGTCGTTCTTGGTGACGAAGTCGGTCTCGCAGTTGATCTCGATCATCGCGCCGGCATCGCCGTCGACGAAGGCCGTGACCACGCCTTCGGCCGTGATGCGGCCCGAGGCCTTGCCAGCCTTGTTGCCGAGCTTGATGCGCAGCAGCTCTTCGGCCTTGTCCATGTTGCCGTCGGCCTCGGTCAGGGCCTTCTTGCACTCCATCATCGGGGCGTCGGTTTTTGCGCGCAGTTCGCCAACCATGCTTGCGGTGATCGTTGCCATGAGTGTTCTCCGTTCGGTTTGTCAGTGGCGGGCGCCCCGGGGGCGGCCGCGAAAATCAGATTAAAAAAAAGGGGCGACAAGCCCCTTCTTCAGGCTCGAGCGAGCTCGAATCAGGCCGAAGCGCCCTCTTCGACTTCGACGAATTCGTCGCCGCTGCCTTCGGCCACGGCCTTGACCACGTCGTTCACGCCGCTGTTGCGGCCTTCGATGATGGCGTCGGCGATGCCGCGGGCGTACAGCGTGACGGCCTTCGACGAGTCGTCGTTGCCCGGGATCACGTAGTCGATGCCTTCAGGCGAGTGGTTCGAGTCGACCACACCGATCAGCGGGATGCCCAGCTTCTTGGCTTCGGCGACGGCGATCTTGTGGAAGCCCACATCGATCACGAAGATGGCGTCGGGCAGTGCGGTCATGTCCTGGATGCCGCCGATGTCCTTTTCCAGCTTGGCGATCTCGCGCGAGAAGGTCAGCTGCTCTTTCTTGCTCAGGCTGTCGAGGCCGGCTTCCTGCTGGGCCTTCATGTCCTTCAGACGCTTGATCGAGGTCTTGACGGTCTTGAAGTTGGTCAGCATGCCGCCGAGCCAGCGGGTGTCGACGAAGGGCACGCCGGCGCGACGGGCTTCAGCCGCCACGATTTCGCGGGCCTGGCGCTTGGTGCCGACCATCAGGATGGTGCCGCGGTTGGCGGTAAGCTGCTTGGCGTACTTCATCGCATCCTGGAACATCGGAAGCGACTTTTCCAGGTTGATGATGTGGATCTTGTTGCGATGGCCGAAGATGTACGGGGCCATCTTGGGGTTCCAGAAGCGGGTCTGGTGACCGAAATGGACACCGGCTTCCAGCATTTCGCGCATGGTGGTCGACATAGGAATAACTCCAAAGGTTGGGTCTAAAATCCAGCCCGTTTTGCGCGTCTTTCCATTCGGGAAAGCCTCACAACACCTTGATTGGGCTGGTTTGCGGATACGTCTCGCTTGGGCAAGCCTTGGCAAACCTTAGCGGCCAGTGGGCGAAACCCAAGGAGTATAGCACGCCGCGCCCTCGCACCCCCTCTTCCCACCCCCTCTTCCCACCCCCTCTTCCCACCCCCTCTTCCCACCCCCTCTTCCCACCCCCTCTTCCCACCCCCTCTTCCCACCCCCTCTTCCCACCCCCCTGCCTGCCCCCTCACCATGCGCCCAGACCTGCACGCCACCCGCCTCGCCCTGCTGACGAACGCTTCGGACGCACGCACCGAAATGGCGCACAGCCTGGCCTCCGCCGCCGCTCCGGCCTGCGCTCATGCCTTCACGCGCCTCCTGTCGGAGGAAGCCGCCCGGGAAGCCGTGGCGGCCCGTCCGAGCCAACCGCTCGGCGGGCTGGCTTTCTCGGTCAAGGACCTGTTCGACGTTGCCGGGCAGCCCACGCCGGCCGGGTCGGTGGTGCTGGCCCATTCGCCGGCCGCCCGCGCCGACGCGGTCGCCGTGGCGCGCCTGCGGGCCGCCGGCGGCGCCCTGCTGGGCCGCACCAACATGACCGAGTTCGCCTTCTCGGGCGTCGGCATCAACCCGCACCACGGCACGCCAGCCAACGTCTGCGATCCCGCCACCCCGCGGATCCCTGGCGGCTCCTCGTCCGGCGCCGCGATCTCGGTGGCCAGCGGCGCGGCCTTCGTCGGGCTCGGTTCCGATACCGGGGGCTCGATCCGGATCCCGGCGGCGCTCAACGGCATCGTCGGCTTCAAGAGCACCGCCCGGCTGGTGCCGACGCAGGGCGCCCTGCCCCTGTCGACCACGCTCGACACCGTCTGCGCCATGACGCGCTCGGTGCGGGATGCGGTCACGGCGCACGAAATCCTCGCAGCACGCCGCGTGACGCCGGGCGCCGCGCCGCTGGCCGCCTACCGCCTGGCCGTGTCACGTTCCCTGTTCCAGGACGGCCTCGACCCCGTGGTCGCCAAGGCCTTCGAACGAAGCCTGGGCCGCCTCGCCACGGCCGGCGCTCGAATCGAGGAGATCGACCTTCCGGCGCTGGCCGACCTGCCGGCGATCAATGCCACCGGCGGCTTCTCGCCCGCCGAGGGCTACGCCTGGCACCGCCTGCTGCTGGAGCGCAGCGGCGCCGGCTACGACCCGCGCGTGGCGCGGCGGATCCTGCAGGGCGCGACGATGAAGGCCTACGAGTACCTCGACCTGGTCCGGGCCCGGCACGAATGGATCGGCCGCATGGAGCGCGCTCTCTCGCCTTTTGACGCCGTGCTGTCGCCCACCGTGCCGGTCACGGCGCCGCCGATCGCCGAGGTCGCGCCCGGCGAGGCGCGCGATGACGCGTTCTTCCGCCTGAACGCCTTGCTGCTGCGCAACCCCTCGGTGGTCAACATGCTCGACGGCTGCGCCATTTCGCTGCCTTGCCAGGCCGCGGACGAGTTGCCGGTGGGCCTGATGCTGTGGCATGCGGCCCTGCACGACGACGCCGTGCTCGCCGTCGCCCGGCAGGTCGAGCGGGCGCTATAAAGTCGGCAGGGTCGGCGTGGCTTCTGGAGGAAGCGCCGACCCACAATTTCACCGCCAAAGAAACGAATGAAAATCGCGATCGTGGGAGCCGGGATCATCGGCGTCACCACAGCATGGGAGCTGGCCTCGGACGGCCACGAGGTGGCCGTCTTCGAGCGCCGCGGCGCCGCCGCCGAGGAATCGAGCTTCGCCAACGCGGGCGTGGTGGCGCCCGGCTATGTCACCCCCTGGGCCGGCCCGGGCATGCGCGGCAAGGTGCTGCGCTCGCTGCTGTCCACGCATGGCGCGATCAAACTGCGCTGGCCCCTGTCGTCCCGGGACCTCGGCTTCATGGCGCGCTGGCAGCGCGCCTGCAAGCTCGAGACCTACCTGGCCAACCGCTCGCGGATGCAGCGCCTGGCCTTCTACAGCCGCAACCGCCTGCACGCGATCACCGAGGCCTGCGAACTCGAGTACGAGCGCAGCGACGGCTACATGGTGCTGCTGCGTTCCAAGCGCGAGAAAAAACTGGTGCAGGCCGGACTCGACGTGCTGCGGGCCGCGGGCACCAGCTTCCGCGAGCTCGACGCCGACGAGGCCCGCAAGATCGAGCCGGCGCTCAGCACGGACACGGCGCTGGCCGGCGCGATCCACCTGCCGGACGACGAAGTCGCCAACTGCCGGCAGTTCGCCCTGCTGCTCAAGTGGGAGGCCGAGGCGCTCGGCGCCCAGTTCCATTTCAATTGCGACCTGGCGCCGATGAACCGGTCGGCCCCGACCTCGCTGTCGCTGGCGGCGGGTTCCGAGGCGCATCGCTTCGACGCCGTGGTGGTCTGCGCCGGGGTCGACTCGGCCGCGCTGCTGAAGCCGCTGGGCTTGCGCATCCCGCTGGCGCCGGTGTACGGCCATTCGGTCAGTGCCCAGATCCGCGAGCCGCTCAACGCGCCGCGCAGCGCCGTGATGGACGAGCGCTACAAGGTGGCGATCTCGCGGCTCGGACTGCGCGTGCGGGTGGCCGGGAGCGCCGAGCTCGGCGGTTCCGGGACCAAGCTGAATCCGGCCTCGCTCCAGACGCTCTACAAGGTACTGCAGGACTGGTTCCCGGGCGCGGTGACGCTGCGCTCCGGCGTCCAGCAGTGGAAAGGCGCACGCCCGATGCTGCCGGACGGCCCGCCGATCCTCGGCGCCAGCGGCGTGCCCGGCGTCTGGCTCAACCTCGGCCATGGCTCGAGCGGCTGGGCGCTGTCCTGCGGCAGTGCGCGGGTGCTGGCCGACCTCATCGCCGGCCAGGATCCCGGCATCGACCTCGAAGGGCTCGGCATCGAGCGCCTGCTGCAACACTGAGGCGCCCCATGCACCGCATCACCTCCGCCAGCGCCGGCTACCTGTTCGACATCGCGGCCACGCGGCGGATCGAGCAGGCGGCCGCGGCCGCCCTGCCGCCCCACACGCTGATGCAGCGCGCCGGCCTGGCGGTGGCGCGCCTCGCCATGGCCATCGCGCCGCAGGCACGCACGATCTGGATCGCCTGCGGCCCCGGCAACAACGGCGGCGATGGCTTCGAGGCCGCGGCGCAACTGCGCGCGCGCGGCTTCGCGCCGGTCGTCAGCTGCATCGGCGACGACGCGCGGCGGCCGGCCGATGCCCGCGCGTCGCTGCAGCGCGCGCGCGACGCCGGTGTTGTCTTTGCCGACACGCCCCCGGCGCACTGCGAGCTGGTGATCGACGCCCTGCTGGGCATCGGCGCTGCCCGGGCGCCCGATGGCCGGATGCTCGAATGGCTGCAGCGCATGCACGCCGGCCCCGTGCCGGTGCTGTGCGTGGACACGCCCTCGGGCCTGGACACCGACTCCGGCGTCCTGTCGTTCGAATTTCCGCCCCCGGCGCCAGCGTCGATGTCACCTCGTCGACTCTGCCTGAGCCTGTTGACCTTGAAGCCCGGCCTCTTCACCGCGCAAGGGCGCGATGCCGCTGGCGAGGTCTGGTTCGACGACCTGGGGCTGCCCCCGGGTGCCGAAGCGCCGGTGGCGCGGCTGCCCGGGGCGACGCAGGCCACCGTCCGGCGGCAGTCCTCTCACAAGGGCAGCTACGGCGATGTCGCGATCGTCGGCGGTGCGCCCGGCATGGCCGGGGCCGCCCTGCTGGCGGCCACGGCCGCGCTCTCGGCCGGCGCCGGGCGGGTCTTCGTCGCCCCCCTGGACGGCAGCATCGCGCAGATCGACCTGCTGCGGCCCGAGCTGATGTTCCGCCGCCCCGAAGCGCTGGACCTGGGTCCGATGACGGTGGTCTGCGGCTGCGGCGGCGGCAGCCCGGTCGCCGCCGTGCTGCCGCGCGTGCTCGCCGAGGCGGGCACGCTGGTGCTCGATGCGGACGCCCTCAACGCCGTGGCCGGCGACGCCGGCCTGCAGGCGCAGCTGCTGGCCCGGCAACAGGCCGGCCGGGCGACGGTCATGACCCCGCATCCGCTCGAGGCGGCGCGCCTGCTCGGCACGAGCACCGCGAAGGTCCAGGCCGACCGCCTCGGCGCGGCCTCGCAGCTGGCGGCGCGCTT
Source organism: Variovorax ginsengisoli (assembly GCF_030486595.1). Lineage (GTDB taxonomy): Bacteria > Pseudomonadota > Gammaproteobacteria > Burkholderiales > Burkholderiaceae_C > Variovorax > Variovorax ginsengisoli_B. The sequence goes on from NZ_JAUJZH010000014.1 coordinate 114,555, forward strand.
CGGCGCGGTGGTGGTACTGAAAGGCTCCGGCACGGTCGTCGCCGCAGCCGGCGAACTGCCGGTGATCAATCACAGCGGCAACGCGCGGCTCGCCACGGCCGGCACCGGCGACGTGCTGGCGGGCATGGTCGGCGCCCGGCTGGCGGCCGGCCGGCCGGCGCAGGCCGCGGCCTGCGAAGCCGTCTGGACGCACGGCGATCTGGCCGACCGCTGGCCCGCCGGCATCCCGCTCACCGCCGGGGCGCTGGCGGCCGGTGGCCTGCCCTCGCGCTAGCCTCGCCCGACGAAGGGCATCTTGGTCGCCATGATGGTGTGAAACAACACGTTGGCTTCCAGCGGCAGGTTGGCCATGTAGAGCACCGATTGCCCGACGATGGCGACATCGATCACGGGCTCGATCGCGATCTCGCCGCTGGCTTGCGGCACGCCCTTGGTCATCCGGGCGGCCAGTTCGGTCATCGCGTTGCCGACGTCGACCTGTCCGACCGCGATGTCGTACTTGCGACCGTCCAGCGAAGCGGTCTTGGTCAGCCCCTTCACGGCGTGCTTGGTCGCCGTGTAGGCGATCGAGTTGGGCCGCGGCGTGGTGGCCGAGATCGAGCCGTTGTTGATGATGCGGCCGCCGCGCGGCGTCTGCGTCTTCATGGTGCGGAAGGCCTGCTGGATGCAGAAGAACATGCCTGTCAGGTTGATGTCGACCACGCCCTGCCACTGCTCGGGCGTCCAGTCCTCGAACGGCCCCGGCGGGTTGCCGACGCCGGCGTTGTTGAACAGCAGGTCGACGCGCCCGAAGCGTTCGACGGCCGCGTCGAACAGTGCCTTGACCGACGCCGCATCGGCGACGTCGGTGGGCACCGCCAGGGCCCTGTCACCGGCGCCCGATTCCTTGGCGACCTGCTCCAGCGGCTCCGGCCGGCGGCCGGCCAGCACCACGCTCCAGCCATCGGCCAGCAAGGCCAGCGCAGCCGCCCGGCCGATGCCGCTGCCGGCGCCCGTGACGACCGCGATGCGGCTTGTCTTGTCTCCACTCATTCCTGTGCTCCTTGCTTCAGCGGCGCGGCTTGCGCCCCTTCATCTTGTTGGCCGCCTTCTTGACGGCGGTTCTGAATGCCTGCATCGCGGATTGTGGCGCCGCCGCAGCGACGTGTTCCACCCGCTCGGACCGATCGCCGCGCTCCGCGCGTTCAATGCGCTCGGAGGGTGCCTCGGCCTTGCTGCGCGAGCGCTTGGTCGAGGCCTTGGCCGGCACGCCGCCGGTGGACGCGCCCTTGTCCTTCATGGCGCGCGCGGTCAGCTCCTCGCCTTCGCGCACCAGGCGGAAATCGATCTTGCGGCCGTCGAGGTCGACCCGGCTCACCTGCACCCGGACCCGGGTGCCGATCGCATAGCGGATTCCGGTGCGCTCGCCGCGCAGTTCCTGGCGGTGCTCGTCGAACTTGAAGTACTCGCCGCCGAGTTCGGTGATGTGGACCAGGCCCTCGACGTACATGGCATCGAGCGTGACGAAGATGCCGAAGGTGGTCGCGGCCGTGACGACGCCGCCGTACTCCTCGCCCAGGTGCTCGCGCATGTACTTGCACTTGAGCCAGGCCTCGACGTCGCGGCTGGCCTCGTCGGCGCGCCGTTCGTTGGCGCTGCAGTGCAGGCCCGCGGCCTCCCAGGCCAGCGTCTCCTTGGTCGGTGCGACGATCGCCTTCTGCGGCTTGCTGGTCGGCGCCTTGACGCGCGAGGCCAGCCGCTTCGCCAGCTTGGCATGCGCCTCGCCCGGCGTCGGCAGCATCGGCAGCTGGTACTTGGTCTTGCCGAGGATCGCCTTGATCACGCGATGCACCAGCAGGTCGGGATAGCGGCGGATCGGGCTCGTGAAGTGCGTGTAGGCCTCGTAGGCCAGGCCGAAGTGGCCGCTGTTAATCGGCGTGTAGATGGCCTGCTGCATCGAGCGCAGCAGCATCGTGTGGATCTGCTGCGAATCGGGCCGGTCCTTGGTCGCCTCGGCGATCGCCTGGAACTCGCCCGGCTTCGGGTCGTCGGTGATCGACAGGCCCACGCCCATGGCCTTCAGGTAGCCGCGCAGGATTTCCTTCTTCTCGGGCGTCGGGCCCTCGTGCACACGGTAGAGGCCCGGATGCTTGCCCTCGGCGATGAAGTCGGCGCTGCAGACGTTGGCCGCCAGCATCGCTTCCTCGATCAGGCGGTGTGCCTCGTTGCGGGTGCGCGGCACGATCTTCTCGATGCGGCCGGCGTCGTCGCAGATGATCTGCGTCTCGGTGGTCTCGAAGTCGACCGCTCCGCGCTTGGAGCGCTGGTTCAGCAGGGCCCGGTAGACGTCGTGCAGGTTCAGCAGGTCCTTGACGCGGTCCTTGCGCTTAAGCGCCTCGGGACCTCGGGTGTTGCCGAGGATCGCCGCCACCTCGGTGTAGGTGAAGCGCGCATGGCTCCACATCACGGCCGGGTAGAACTGGTAGGCATAGATCTCGCCGTCGGCCGCCACGAGCATGTCGCACACCATGCAAAGACGCTCGACTTCGGGGTTGAGCGAGCACAGGCCGTTGGACAGCTTCTCGGGCAGCATCGGAATCACGCGGCGCGGGAAGTAGACGCTGGTCGCGCGGTCGTAGGCATCGATGTCGATCGCCGATCCGGTCTGCACATAGGCGCTGACGTCGGCGATCGCGACCAGCAGGCGCCAGCCCTTGCCGCGGCCGACCTTGGCCGGCTCGCAATACACGGCATCGTCGAAGTCGCGCGCGTCCTCGCCGTCGATGGTGACCAGCGGCACGTCGGTGAGATCGATGCGGCCGCTCTTGTCGGCCGGGCGCACCTTGTCGGGAATCGCCTTCGCTTCGGCCAGGCAGGCCTCGGAGAACTCATGCGGCACGCCGTACTTGCGCACCGCGATCTCGATTTCCATGCCCGGGTCGTCGATCTCGCCGAGCACTTCCTTGACTCTGCCGACCGGCTGGCCGAACAGCGCGGGCGGCTCGGTGAGCTGCACCACGACCACTTGACCGACCTTCGCGGTGCCGGTCGCGCCCTTCGGAATCAGGACGTCCTGACCGTAGCGCTTGTCTTCTGGCGCGACCAGCCAGACGCCGCCTTCGTGCAACAGGCGCCCGATGATCGGCTGCTCGGGCCGTTCGATGATTTCGACCACGCGCCCCTCGGGACGGCCGCGCCGGTCCTGACGCACGATCCGCGCCTTGACGCGGTCCTTGTGCAGCACCGCGCGCATTTCGTTGGGGGGCAGATAGATGTCGGCATCGCCGTCATCGCGTTGAACGAAACCGTGCCCGTCGCGATGTCCTTGGACGGTTCCTTCAATTTCATCCAGCAAGGCGCCGGAATGGCCAATATTTTTGATATGATCTCCTTCGTTCCTGAAATTCAAAACCTGCTGCAAGGATTCATTCCAAGCAGCATGTGGGCCCAGATGGCGGAATTGGTAGACGCACTAGTTTCAGGTACTAGCGAGTAACATCGTGGAGGTTCGAGTCCTCTTCTGGGCACCATAGCGATAGCACAAGAACCCCGGCCAGTCTTCGACTTGCCGGGGTTTTTTGTTTCCAGCGCGCGCACGGCCGACAAACAGCCAGCCACGCTCGCACCACCACGTCCGACGCCGCCCTTCGACGCCCGCAAGCCTTCGCTCCACGCCATGGTGCGCGCGCCGCACGACATGGCGGTGGCCAAGGACACGGATTCAAGCAAGTGGAACGGGCTTCGTCTCATGAAGTGATGCAAGGCGCCTCTCGCGCGCAAGAGGCATTCCGACATTCTGACGCACGATATCAATGAATGGATCGCGCGCAGCCTGAACATCCGGGTTCGCGCAACGGTGAACCTGGTGCTCGACCTGATGCGCAGCGTTCAACCATGCGGTCAAGGATCGGAAGTGGATGGAAGTGGGCTCCGGCCGTGAGGCCCGGAGCGCGGGCGGGCTCGCAAGAGGCCGCTGCGTACGACACAGTAGACGCGCGGTTTTCGCATCTCCATCGGCCGTGACGCCGACCTGCACCTTAACACGTCGACTGCCCGCGTAGGCGCGCGCCCATGCCCGACTCAAAACAGCGACGACTGCGGCGGCGGCTCCGGAGCCGCTCGCGCCGCCCTTGGCTTCGCCTGCGCCGGCGGCAGAGCTTCGGCGACCATCGCCAGTCGCTCGGCCGGGAACTGGTTCATGAAATCCATCGAGCGCTGCGCCGGTGCGTCGAGCCAGGCCTCGTACTGGGCCTCCGGCAGGATCACCACCATGCGCTTGTCCTGGGCGTGCAGCAGCCGCGCCGGATCGGGCCGGTGCATCTTGTTGAACATCGGGTGCGTGTCGGCATTGATCGTCAGCATCGTGAAGCTGTCGGCCCACTTTCCCGTGGCCGGGTCTTTCCATGGCGCCCAGAGGCCGGCGACGCCCAGGGTTTCGTCGTTGGCGGCCGTGAAGCGGGTCGGGACATGGGTCCCGCTGCGCCAGTCGGGCTCGTAGATCGCCTCGCAGGGCACGATGCAATGCCTCGCCTGGGCCCAGGCGTGCTTGAAGCTGGCGAGCTGGTCGACGGTCTCGACGCGGGCGTTGTAGGTGCGCACGCCGTATTTCACGTCTTTCGCGAAGCCCGGGAGCAAGCCGAAATGGCCTTCGACGATCTCCATGGCCGGCACCGCGTCGTCGCCCGAATCGCGCTCGCGCGGCCGGCGGATGAAGGGCGCCAGCTGGGTCGGGTAGATGTGCAGGCCGCCGGGCGGCGGCTCCCAACCCGGCGGCAGTCGGATGCCGAAGTGCTTCTCGATCTGCTTGCGGCGCTTCTCTGCTTGGTAGTGGCTGCACATGTCCGAAATGTACCGCCCGACGCCCGCGGTCCGGCGCTACCAGAGTCGCCACCAGGGCCGCACCCGCGAGCACGGCACGGCGTCCAGCCCGGCCGCCACGGTGGACGGCGCGCCGAAGCGCCGCTGGAGTTCCTTTTCCATCCGGTGCGCGACCGCGCCGGCGCGCGGCTCGCCCTGCAGCGACCGCCGCCGCCACGCGAAGGCCAACGCAGCCAGTTGATCGTCACTGAGCTTGTCCATGAGGAATTCTCCCATCGGGCTCAGCGCTCGCCCATACGCCGTTCGGCGATCTCGGGCCGGCGCGGCGGGTGCGCGACAGGCGCGAGCCACGCCACGGCGGCCTCCGCTGGCGCCATGGCGCGCAGGCGCGGGTCGCGCCACAGATCGGCCGCCACCTCGTCGAGCTGATCGGGGTCCACGGTGCGCCATTGGCGCTGCAGCTGGTGGGCACAGACTGCAATCCAGTCATCTCGTTCCATGCGCCCAGAATAACAAAGTACTGTTTTTTTATCCAGTCTTTGACGCCGCATCGCCTCGGGCAGAATTCCCGGGATGCCCCAACTCAAGATCACCGTCGTCAACCTCACAGGCCAACCCCAGCTGGTGCATGTCTTCGACACGCTCAACGGCGGCACGCGTCCGGTCGAGGGCAACCCGTTCGAACTGGCGAACGGCGAGCGTTCGACGGTCTTCGGCGTCAACTCGGACTCGCGCGGCCGCGGAATCCTGGCCTATCGCAGCCGCAGCGGCATCGTGCGCAGCGGCATCGATGTGACGGACGGCGCCGGCGTCGAGATCCGCTGAGCCATGGCCGCCGCCCCGGGTCGGGTGCAGAATCGGCAGGCTCTTCGTTCAACCCTTTTCTGTCAGGCAGTCCCGCCATGCGCTTGAAAACCGGCCTCCTGGCCATCACGCTCCTCCTTGCGGCCAATGCTTCGTTCGCCCAGGCGGCAGAACCCGCCGACGCCGCCAGTTGCAAGGCCGAGGAAGCCAGCCTCGACCAGGACATCGCGCAGGCGCGCGCCCGCGGACAGATGCTTCGGCGCCGCCAGCTCAGCGACGCCCTGGTCGCCTTGCAGGCTCACTGCGAAGCGATGATGGCGGCCAAGGATCCGGCGACGCAGATCAAGCGCCAGGAGCAGGAAGTCCAGCAGCTGCGCCTCGAGCTCGAACGCGCCGAAGCGCAGCTACGCAAGCTCAAGGCGGCTCAGAAGTCCTGAGCGCCCTCGGCGCACATTCGGTCAGATGGGCAGCGCGATCAGGTCGTGGCCCTCGGCGCCGACGATCCGCGCCCGGGTGAATTCGCCCACCTTGAGCGTCTTGCTGATCTTCTCGGGCGGCAGCAGCCGGACGATGCCGTCGATCTCTGGCGCATCGGCGTAGCTGCGGCCGACGCCGCCCTTGCGCCCCAGGGCCGGCGCCGAGTCGACCAGCACCTGCATGGTGGCGCCGATTCGCTGCAGCAGCTTGGCGATCGAGGCCGCTTCGGCGACCTCCATGAAGCGCGCCCGGCGCGCCTCGCGCTCGGCTTCGGGCAGCATGCCCGGGATCTCGTTGGCGGCCGCACCCTGGACCGGGCTGTAGGCGAAGCAGCCTGCACGGTCGATGCCGGCCTCGCGAATGAAGTCGAGCAGGTGCTCGAATTCGGCCTCGGTCTCGCCTGGGAAGCCGGCGATGAAGGTGCTGCGGATGACCAGCTCGGGGCAGACCTCGCGCCAGCGCGCGATGCGTTCGAGGTTCTTCTCGCCGCTGGCCGGCCGCTTCATGCGCTTGAGCACGTCCGGATGGCTGTGCTGCAGCGGCACGTCGAGGTAGGGCAGCACCTGGCCGCTGGCCATCAGCGGGATGACCTCGTCGACGCTCGGGTAGGGGTAGACGTAGTGCAGGCGCACCCAGGCGCCATAGGGCTCGGCGATCTCGCCCAGCGTGCGCACCAGTTCGAGCATCCGCGTCTTGACCGGCTTGCCGTCCCAGAACCCGGTGCGGTACTTGACGTCGACCCCGTAGGCCGAGGTGTCCTGGCTGATCACCAGCAGTTCGCGCACGCCGCCCTCGAACAGAGCCTTGGCCTCGGACAGGACGTCGCCGACGGGCCGCGACACCAGGTCGCCGCGCATCGACGGGATGATGCAGAAGGTGCAGCGGTGGTTGCAGCCTTCACTGATCTTCAGGTAGGCATAGTGGCGCGGCGTGAGCTTGAGGCCGGCGATGCCGAAAGCCTGCGGCACCAGGTCGATGAAGGGGTCGTGCGGCTTGGGCAGGTTGGCGTGCACCGCGTCCATCACCTCCTGGGTGGCATGGGGGCCGGTCACGGCCAGCACGCTGGGGTGCATCTGGCGCACCAGGTTGCCGCCCTGCTCCCCGGTCTTGGCGCCCAGGCAGCCGGTGACGATGACGCGGCCGTTCTCGGCCAGCGCCTCGCCGATGGTGTCGAGGCTTTCCTTGACCGCGTCGTCGATGAAGCCGCAGGTGTTGACGATGACGAGGTCGGCGCCCTCGAAGGTCTTGGAGGTCTGGTAGCCCTCGGCACTCAGTTGGGTCAGGATCAGTTCGGAATCGGTCAGGGCCTTGGGGCAACCCAGGCTCACGAAGCCGACTTTGGGGGCCGCTGGCGCGGCTGTACGTTCAGGGGAGGCAACTTCGCTCATATCCCCCTATTGTCCCAGCTATCGGGCGCCGCAGCGCGATCAAGGGCGTTTCAGGCCGAAAGCGCCCAGCACCTGCTCGGTGTTCTTCTGCATCTGCTCCTGCATCTGGAGGAAGACGTTCTTGGACTGCTCGACGTAATTCCCCATCAGGCCCTGGAGCATCGGGGACTGAACCGCCATGAACTTGGTCCACATCTCGGGGCTCAGGCTTTCCGCCTTCTCGCTCAGCTGCGCCTGGACCTCGGACATCGCCTGGATGTTCTTCTCGAGGTAGGGACCCATGTAGCTCTGCATCGCCTGACCGTAGAAGCGGATGATGCTGGCCAGCACCTGCTCGGTGAACATCGGCGCCCCGCCGGCCTCTTCCTCGAGGATGACCTGCAACAGGATGCTGCGCGTGAGGTCGTCGCCGCTCTTGGCGTCGCGGACCACGAACGAGGCGTTGTTCATGACCAACTGCTTGACCTCTGCGAGCGTGATGTAGCTGGAGGTTTCTGTGTCGTAGAGCCTTCGGTTCGGATACTTCTTGATCACCCGCTGGGCCGGCTTGGCGCCGGACTTCTTGCTCTGCACTAGGAACTCCTTCTGGTTGGGCGCCACGGCGCGCGAGCCATTCTAGGGAGCGGCTTTGCCGCCTCGCGCCTAGGTTTACCCTGACCGGAAAATCCCGGAGGCCGCCCGGGGGCGCCCGGTTCGGCTAGTCCAGCGTGGTGGCGTATTCCGCGCCGCAGACCTTGCAGCCGCCGGACTCCGGGCGGTCGTCGGTGGCCTCGCGGTAGTGCAGCGGGCTCTTGATGCCGTGGAACACCCAGCAGCGCGGGCAGTGCTCCTGCCCGGCCAGCGGAAGAAAGGCTCGCGCCCGCTGCTCGGCACGTTCGCGCGTGACGGGCACGCCCTGGCGGACGGTGCGCGCCACGTCTTCGGCGGCCATGGTGCCCGCCCGCCCGTTGGCCCGGTCGTTCAGTCCATACACCACCCGCGCGAATTCGAGCGGCGCCTGGCGCACCAGTGCCGCGATGCGGAGTTCTTCGAGTGTGGAGTCAGTCTCGGCCGCGGGGGTGTTCATCGGTGCCCTGGATCAGATGCTGTAGGAGGTGACGGGAGTCCAAGGTACCACAACTGAAGTCGGCGTTGCCAGTTGCCGAATGCCATAGGCCCCTTCTCCAAACGGTGTCCGGGCCATGACATTTCCCTCTCCGGACAATTCCCTTCGGTGTTGAGGGCATATCGCACATACGCCTGTGCGCTTTCTCTCCAGAATCGCCGCTCCCCGACCAAGGCCGAATGGCGCACGAGAATGAAATACAAGACGCTGGAAGAATTCCTGCACTGCGCCCAGGCGCGCAATCCCGACCAGCCTGAATACCTGCAGGCCATCGCCGAAGTGATGAAGAGCCTGTGGCCCTACATCGAGAAGCACCCCGGCTACGCCGAGCACGGCCTGCTCGACCGGCTGGTCGAGCCGGAGCGGATCATCATCTTCCGGGTGTCCTGGGTCGACGACCGCGGCGACGTCCAGGTACAGCGCGGCTATCGCGTGCAGCACAGCTCGGCGATCGGCCCCTACAAGGGCGGGCTGCGCTTCCATCCCTCGGTCAATCTTTCGATCCTGAAATTCCTGGCCTTCGAGCAGACCCTGAAGAATGCGCTCACCACCTTGCCGATGGGCGGTGGCAAGGGCGGCTCCGACTTCGATCCCAAAGGCAAGAGCCCCGGCGAGATCATGCGTTTCTGCCAGGCCTTCGTGACCGAGTTGTTCCGCCACATCGGGTCCGACCGGGACGTTCCGGCCGGCGACATCGGCGTTGGCGCACGTGAGATCGGATTCATGGCCGGCATGATGAAGAAGCTCAGCAACGGCGCCGACTGCGTCTTCACCGGCAAGGGCCTGAGCTTCGGCGGATCGCTCATGCGTCCCGAAGCCACGGGCTACGGCACGGTCTACTTCGCCGAGGAAATGCTGCGCCAGAAGGGCCTCGGTCTGGAAGGCCTGCGCGTGGGCGTGTCCGGTTCGGGCAACGTGGCGCAGTTCGCGGTCGAGAAGGCGATGGCGCTGGGCGCCAAGGTGGTCACGGTGTCCGATTCGAGCGGCACCGTCTTCGACGAAGCCGGCTTCACGCCGGCCAAGCTGGCCCAGTTGATGGAGGTGAAGAACCGGCACTACGGACGCGTCGGCGACTATGCCGAGCAGGTCGGCGCGCAGTTCCTGCCCGGTCGCAGCCCGTGGCATGTGCCGGTCGATGTCGCGCTGCCCTGCGCGACGCAGAACGAGCTCGATGCCGAAGACGCCGCCACGCTGGTGAAGAACGGCGTGGCTTGCGTCGCCGAGGGCGCGAACATGCCCTCGACGATGGAGGCGATCGCGCTGTTCGAGCACCATGGCGTGCTGTTCGCGCCCGGCAAGGCGAGCAACGCCGGCGGCGTGGCGACCTCGGGCCTGGAGATGAGCCAGAACGCCATGCGCATGTCGTGGCCGCGCGAGGAGGTCGATGGCCGGCTGCGCTCGATCATGCGCAGCATCCACGAGGACTGCCTGCGCCACGGCCGCAGGGAAGACGGCACGGTGAGCTATGTCGATGGCGCCAACGTGGCGGGTTTCGTCAAGGTGGCGGATGCCATGCTGGCGCAAGGCGTGATCTAGAGGCCAAGGGCTCGCCCTTCGGTCGCCCCCATGCGCCCGGGCCATCGATGGCCCGGGCGAAGAGTCTCTTCGCGGCCGATGCAAGAAACGGATCGATGGAACCCGACCGGGCTCGGAAGGAGGCATCGCGGGAGGCGACGCTCGGAGGGAAAAAATTTCCCCGGAGGCCTGAGAGCTGGTCACTCTCAGAGGGGAAACTTGGTAGGCGCGATTGGACTCGAACCAACGACCCCCACCATGTCAAGGTGGTGCTCTAACCAGCTGAGCTACGCGCCTGAGGTTGTATTCGAGAGGCCGAAGTATAGCAGGCTTCTGAAGGCACTTTTTCAGCGGCGTCGCGCAGAACGCACACCAGGCACTGCGGCGACCACCGCGAGCACCTGCTTGAGCCGCGTGACGTCGGCGATCTCGACCGTGAAGGTCATCCACGCCGTGCCCTTCACCGACTGCGTCTGCACGCCGATGACGTTCATCTTCTCGCGCGCCAGCACGTCCGAGATGTCGCGCAGCAGCCCCTGCCGGTCGGCCGCCTCGACCGCCACGTCGACCGCGTAGACCGAGCCCGCATCGCCGCCCTTCTGCGCGCCCCACTCCACATCGATCACACGCTCGCCGTTCTGCGCCGCCATCGTGCGGAAGTTGCTGCAATCGGCACGGTGCACGCTGACGCCGTGGCCCTTGGTCACGAAGCCGCGGATCGCATCGGGCGGCGCCGGCTTGCAACACTTGGCGAGCTGCGTCATCAGCGACGAGACGCCCACCACCAGCACGCCGCCGCGCCCCGATTGCTCGCTGCCGCGCGCCTTCTTGATGACGACGCCGTCGTCCGGCCCCGGCGGCGGCTCGGGCGGACGCAGCAGCATCTCGATGTTGCGCAGCGAGAACTCGTCCTTGCCGACGACTTCGAACAGGTTGTCGGCCGACTTGAAGCCCAGCTGAGACGCGAGGTCGTCGAGCTTCAACGCGGTCTTGCCCTCGCGCTGCAGCAGCTTCTCGACCGCCTCGCGGCCGCGCGCGACGGTCTCGTGCGTGATCTGTGCGTTGAACCAGGCGCGCACCTTGGCGCGCGCCCGATGGCTGACGAGGTAGCCGAGGTCGGCATTGAGCCAGTCGCGCGACGGTCCGCCTTCCTTGGCGGCGATGATCTCGACCGTCTGGCCGTTCTGCAGCGGCGTGTTGAGCGGCACCATCGCGCCGTCGACGCGCGCGCCGCGGCAGCGATGGCCAAGGCTGGTGTGCACGGTGTAGGCGAAATCGACCGCGGTCGCGCCCTGCGGCAGCTCGACGATCGCGGCGTCGGGCGTGAGCACGTAGATGCGGTCGTCGAACAGGCCCTGGCCGCGCTGGCCGCCCGAGAGATCGCGCTCCCAGGCCAGCAGCTGCCGCAGCACCGCGATCTTGGCGTCGTACTCGCCGCTGGCCCAGACGCCCGCGTAGCCCTTGTGGCCAGCCTCCTTGTAGGCCCAGTGCGCGGCCACGCCATGCTCGGCATGGTCGTGCATCTGCTCGGTGCGGATCTGGATCTCGATCGGCTTGCCGGCATGGCCGCCGACGACCTCGCGCACCACCGTGTGCAGCGACTGGTAGCCGTTGGGCTTGGGCCGCGCGATGTAGTCGTCGAACTCCTCGTCGATCGGCTGGAAGTGGGAGTGCACCCAGGCCAGCGCCGCATAGCAGTCCTTGACGTCGGCCACCACCACGCGCAACGCCATGATGTCGAACACCTGCGCGAAGTCGAGCGACTTGCCGCGCATCTTCTTGACGATGCTGTAGATGTTCTTGGGCCGTCCCTGCACCGTGGCCTTGACGCCCTCGGCCGCCAGGTCGCGCTCGAGGCGCGCGCGCAGTTGCTCGACATAGCCTTCGCGCTCGATGCGCTTCTCGTCGAGCAGGCGCGCGATCAGCTTGTAGGTCTCGGGTTCGAGGAAGCGGAACGACAGGTCCTCGATCTCCCACTTGACCTGCCAGATGCCGAGCCGGTTGGCCAGCGGCGCGAACACCTGCAGCGATTCGCGCGCCACGTTCTCGGGCAGCGGCTGCTTGCTGGCCGCAGCATGGCGCAAGGTCTGCAGGCGCGAGGCCAGCCGCAGCATGACGACGCGCAGGTCGCGCGAGAACGCCAGCAGCATCTTGCGCACGTTCTCGGTCTGGGTGCCGGCGGCCTCCGGCTGCGCGTTCGCCGTCGCCGAGCGGGCCTGTTTCTGCACATGCACGAGCTTGGTGGTCTCGACCGCCAGCGCAGCGAAGTTCTCGCCGAAGACCTTGGCGATGACCTCCTGCGGCCGGTTCAGGTGCTGGCACGAGTACACCAGGTAGCTGGCCGCCTGCATGGCCTCGGACCCGCCCATGGCGCGCACGATCGCAGCCACGGCATCCGCATGCGCCAGCGTGTTCTCGCCGGTGTCCAGCGTCTCGTCGGCGATCAGGGGCTCGGCGAAGGCACGTGCGCGCGCCAGCATGTTGGCCATCACGGGCGTGCGTTCGGCGGTGGCGGCCGACAGCGGGTAGTCGACCACCAGCGATTCCGACGGCGCCGGCACGTGCAGGTTGGATTGCTCGCGCTTCACCGGGCGCCCCGCCTGGAAAGCAAGGGCCGCACGAGGGGCCCGCGAGCTTCACGAGGCACGTGAGAAAGGGCGGGCGCGGTCATGTAGGAAAAGGAGAAATCGCGATGAAGATAATGGGCTCGTTGCATCCTAATTCATTCGGAGATTGTCATCATGCTCAAAGGCAAAACCGCGCTTGTCACGGGGTCCACCAGTGGCATCGGGCTCGGCATCGCGAAAGCCCTGGCCGGCCAGGGCGCGAACATCGTTCTCAACGGATTCGGCGACTCGGAAGGCCCGAAGGCCGAGATCGCCGCGCTGGGCGTGAAGGTCGAACATCACGGCGCCGACATGAGCCGCGCGGGCGACATCGAGGACATGATGAAGTTCGCCGCCAGCCGTTTCGGCCGCGTCGACGTGCTCGTCAACAATGCCGGCATCCAGCATGTCGCGAAGGTCGAGGACTTCCCGGTGGAGCGCTGGGACGCGGTGATCGCGATCAACCTCAGCAGCGCCTTCCACACCACCCGGCTCGCGGTGCCGGCGATGCGCGAGGCCAACTGGGGCCGCATCATCAACATCGCCTCGGCGCACGGGCTGGTGGCGTCGGCGCAGAAGTCGGCCTACGTGGCGGCCAAGCACGGCATCGTCGGCTTCACCAAGTCGGTGGCGCTCGAGACCGCCACCACCGGCGTCACCTGCAACGCGATCTGCCCCGGCTGGGTGCTGACCGCGCTGGTCCAGAAACAGATCGACGACCGCTCGGCCCGCGAAGGCATTTCGCTGGCCCAGGCGCAGAACGAACTGCTGGGCGAGAAGCAGCCCTCGCTGCAATTCACCACGGTCGAACAACTGGCCGGGCTGGCGGTGTTCATGTGCTCGCCGGCCGCCGACCAGGTGCGCGGCGTCGCCTGGCAGGTGGACGGCGGCTGGACCGCGCAGTAGCGCGGCCTGCCCGCGGCCTACTTGAGCTGCACCGAGCCCGAGACGTTGACCACCACGTTGGCCTTGCCCGCCTCGATCGGGACCGGCGCATCGGAGGCGGCCTTGGCCATCGCCTCCATCGCCATCATGCGCGGTTGCACCGGTCCGCCCAGGTGGGCGTTGACCGACACTTCGCGCAGCGTGTAGCCGCTGAAGCCGAAGCCCTTGGCGAGTTCGTCGGCGCGCTGCTTGAAGTTGTCGATCGCCACGGACTGGGCCTCGGCCTCGGTCTTGGCCTGCTGTTCGCGGCTCAGGCCGAAGCCGACGTTGGCGATCGACAGCGTGCTGATGCGGCCGGCGGTCTGGGTGATGCGCGGGAAGTCGCGCCCTTCGAGCACCAGCGACGCGGTGCCCCGCCAGCCGGTCATCTTGCCTTCGCGGCTGTAGCGCGGCGCCAGGTTGAAGTTGCCGGTCCGGACGTCGAGCTGGCCGGGCTGGGCGCTCTTGCGCGCCTCGACCAGCGCGGCATCGAGCGCGGTGCGCAACTGCGTCTGGACGGTCGCCGCGTCAGCGGCTTCGCGGGTGGTGCTGAGCGTCATCGAGAGCAGGTCCTGCTGGACCTCGACCGTCGAGTTGGCGGACAGCTGGAGCACGTTCTGCGGCGGTGCGATCGACACGGTCTGGGCCGCGGCAACGCCGGCAGCCATCCAGACGGCACAGGCCGCCATCCATTTGAGATTGTTCAAGTCGGCAATTCCTTGGAAAACGAAAAAGGCCCGCGCGGGCCGCGGCTCAAGGCTGCTGGCTGCGCGGAGCGGTCAACGGGCCGGGGGACGGCGCGTCCGGCATCATGCGCCCGCCCGAAGGCGCTCCAGCCGACTGCGCGAGATTCTGCTTCGGGGCCCATTGCTGGCGCACCTGCTGCCTCAATTGGGCGAGCTCGGCGGGCGTGAGGCGTCGACCGGCGCCGGCGCCGCGCCCTTCCCCACTGGTTGCGCCGCCCACCGCCAGAAAGCCGGGTGGACCGGCCCAGGCCGGCAAGCCCGACGTGGCAACCATCAACGACAACAGGAGAAGCTTGAATTTCATGGCGGCAAATTGTGACGACAGGGTCACTGTGCCATCGCCTTGCAAGGCGCAGACGTCTCACGCGCTAGCGGCCGCAAGTTTTGTAACTTAGTGTCAACACCTACCCTAAAGCGGGCCAATGAGCCCGCAACGGCTTCAGAATTGGCGTTGTTACAAATTCGGCGTTGTGAAAATGAATCAAGCTCCCGCCCGCACAGACAAGATCGTGATCGTCGACGACGACGCACGCATCCGCGACCTGCTCCGCCGCTACCTGACCCAGGAAGGATTCGAGGTCATCGTTGCCGAAGACGGCAAGGCACTCAACCGCATCCTGCTGCGCGACACGGTCGACCTGATCGTGCTCGACCTCATGATGCCGGGTGAAGACGGCCTTTCGGTGTGCCGCCGCCTGCGCGCGGCCAACGACCGCACCCCGATCATCATGTTGACGGCCAAGGGCGAGGACGTCGACCGCATCGTCGGCCTCGAGGTCGGCGCCGACGATTACCTCGGCAAGCCCTTCAACCCGCGCGAACTGCTGGCCCGGGTCCACGCGGTGCTGCGCCGGCGGCCGCCGCTGGAGGCGCCCGGCGCGCCGTCGACCGACAACGAGACCGTCAACTTCGGGCCTTTCAGCTTCGACCTCGGCTCGCGCACCCTCAAGAAGGACGGCGAGGAGCTGTCGCTGACCACCGGCGAGTTCGCGATGCTGAAGGCGCTGGTGCGTCATCCGCGGCAGCCGCTGTCGCGCGAAAAGCTGGCCCAGCTGGCACGTGGCCGCGAGTTCGAGCCCTTCGACCGCAGCCTGGACGTGCAGATCTCGCGGCTGCGCAAGCTGGTCGAGTCCGACGCCGCGGCGCCGCGCTACATCCAGACCGTCTGGGGCGTCGGCTACGTGTTCGTGCCGGACGGCACGACCTGAAGCGCTGACGGACGTGGCCATCGGGCCCCAGACCACCCAGCCCAGCCCGCTCGAGGACAGCACCCAGGGCACGCTGCCGAGCCCGCTGGGAAGCATCGGCTCGCGCCGCCGCCGGAAACGGCTGCACCTGGGCCTCAGCCTCTTCTGGCGCACTTTCTTCCTGCTGGTGCTGCTGCTGGTCGGCTGCACGGTGGCCTGGCTGCAGACCTTCCGGGCGCTCGAATACGAGCCGCGCGCGATCCAGACGGCGCACCAGATCGCGTCGCTGGTCAATCTGACGCGGGCGGCGCTGGTCTATTCCGATGCCATCACCCGGGTCTCGCTGATCAAGACGCTGGCCGACCAGGAGGGCGTGCGCATCCTGCCGCGCGAGCCGGGCGACCGCTTCCTGCCCTACACCAGCGGCGCGCTCGACCAGCGCGTGACCGAAGAACTGATCGCGCGGCTGGGCGAGGGCACCACGGTCGCGAGCCGGGTCAACGACGAGCCGGGCCTCTGGGTCGGCTTCACGATCGAGAGCGACACCTACTGGCTGCTGGTCGACCCGACCCGCTTCAGCCGTCTCGACCGACGCACCTGGATGATCTGGCTGGCCACCACGATGGCGCTGTCGCTGGCCGGCGCGGCGCTGATCACGCGGCTGATCAATCGGCCGCTGAAGCAGCTGTCGCAGGCCACGCTGCAGGTGCGCGAGGGCGAGTACGAGGCCCACCGGCTGGACGAGCGAGCCCGCACCAACGAGATCCGGGCGGTCAACGTGGGTTTCAACCGGATGGCCGACCAGCTGGCCAAGATCGAGCAGGACCGCGCCGTGATGCTGGCCGGCATCTCGCACGACCTGCGCACGCCGCTGGCGCGCCTTCGGCTCGAGACCGAGATGAGCGTGGCCGACGAGGACGCACGCGACCACATGGCGGCGGACATCGCCCAGCTGGACGCCATCATCGACAAGTTCCTCGATTACGCCCGGCCCGACCACGTCGATTTCCGCCCGGTGCTGCTGCGCGACGTGATCGACGCCTGCACCTACGCGGTCCAGGACCACGAGGACATCAAGATCACGGTCGACGTGCCGGCCGACCTGCGGGTGATGGCCGACGAGGTCGAACTGCAGCGGGTGATCTCCAACCTGGTGGAGAACGCGCGCCGCTATGGCAAGACGCCCTCCACCGGCGTGGCCGACATCACGATCCAGGCCCAGGCCCACAACGACGCGGTCCTGATCAAGGTGCGCGATCACGGGGCCGGGGTCGCGGCCTCGATGCTGTCGCAGCTCAGCAAGCCCTTCTTCCGCGGCGACGTCGCCCGCACCTCGGCGGCCGGGGCCGGGCTGGGGCTGTCGATCGTGACCAAGAACATCGAGCGCATGGGTGGCACCTTCGCACTGACCAGCACACCGGGGCGCGGGCTGGCGGCCCACATCCGGATGCCGCGCGCGGCATCGATCAAGATCGATCCCCTGGCAGCCAAGGACAAGCCGGCGCCCGCGGCGGGACCGTCGAACAAGGCCTAGCGAGGGCGCCAGGCTCGCTCAGCCCCCGTGCGGGCGATGTTCTTCGGAAAACTTCGGCTGCGCGGTGCCGGCGAAAGCTTCGAGCGCCGAACCGATGCCGCCCGATTTTTCCAGCGCGCCGACGATCCTCCTGAAGAGCGGCCGGTAGGCCTCGTCGGCCTCGTAGCCGGTCATCGGGTCGCGGTTCGCGCCGAACGCCGCGTCGAGTTCGGCCCAGTCTGCCGCGCCGAGTACGGCCTCCGCCAGCGGCAGGACCTCCGTCTCCTCGACATGCATGTGCTCCAGGTAGGCGAGGGCGTACTGGCGCATGGCAGCTTCGAACGCCTCCCAGCCGGCGTTGCGCCCCGCGGGATCGCCCAGGACCTGGATGCCGAGCAGCGCGTGCTCGATCTCGCGCAACGCATGTCCGCCGCTCGCATGGTCTCGATCGAGGCGATCGAGGACGGCGTCCAGCTTGTCGTCGCGCCCGCGCAGCCTGGGGAACAGCAGCCGGCTTTCCTTGGGGTGGTGGAGCTTCTCGGGAAATTCGCCGATGTAGAAGACCATGGCCTCCAAGGCGGCGAGGTCGGGGACCGTGTTCCGGCGCCGATGCTCCCCGAGCAGCAGGAGAATCGCCCGCAGCATCGCCGAGAGCGCTCGGTGTTCACGCAGGATGATGTCGACGGTGACATGCGTCATGAGGGGCTCCTCCACACGCTGCGGTGCAGCCAGGGCCTTGGCCCCGATGACATGTTCGCTGCAAAGCCCGCCGCCTGCCTTGCGCCATGTCAAGGCGCTGCGCTGCCGACCCCTCGGTGCAGCAGCGCCACGGCGCGCGCTTCCATCGCCCTGCCCTCGCCCACCGGACCGAGCTTCTCGGCCGTCTTGGCCTTGACGTTGACCTGCTCGACCGCCAGGCCGAGCGTCGCCGCAATGCGCTGGCACATCGCCGGGATGTGCGGCGCCAGCTTCGGCGCCTGGGCGATCACGGTGCTGTCGACGTTGCCGATCTCCCAGCCGGCGGCCCGGACGCGGCGCGCCGCCTCGGCCAGCAGCACCGACGAGTCGGCGCCCCTGAACTGCGGATCGGTGTCGGGGAAATGGCGCCCGATGTCGCCGAGGCCGGCCGCACCGAGCAGCGCATCGGTGATCGCATGCAGCAGCACATCGGCGTCGGAATGGCCCAGCAGCCCCGTGGCATGAGGCACCTCGACCCCGCCGAGGATCAGCTTGCGGCCGGCCACCAGCTGGTGCACGTCCCAGCCTTCGCCGACCCGGATGTCGCACCCGCTCATGGGCGGCTCCTGCGGCTCTGCAGGATCGCCTCGGCCAGCGCGAAGTCCTCGGCATAGGTGAGCTTGAAGTTCTGCGCGCTCCCCGGCACCAGCAATGGCGCCAGGCCCACGGCCTCGATCGCGCTGGCCTCGTCGGTGACCGCGTCGCCGCTGCGCTCCAGCGCGTCGAGCAGCATCCCGATGCGGAACATCTGCGGCGTCTGGGCCAGCCACTTGTCGGCCCGGGTCGGCGTGCTCGCGACCCGGCCCTCGGGGGTGGCGACCTTGAGCGTGTCCGCCAGCCGATGGGCCAGCAGGCCGCCGACCGCGTCATGCTCGCAGGCCGCGATCAGGGCCTCGATCTGGCTGGGCGTGACCAGGCAGCGCGCGGCGTCGTGCACCAGCGCCCAGTCGTGCGGGCCTGCGCCCAGCTGCCGAAGCGCGCGCAGGCCGTTGCGCACGGTGGCGGCGCGGCTGGCGCCGCCGACCCGCAGCAGGTGCTCGCCGGCGGCCGGGAAGCGCGGCAGCGCGCTGCCGACATCGGCATCGTCGGGCGCCACCACCAGCGCCAGGCCGGCGAATGTCCCGGCCAGCGCGCGAAACGCCTCCAGCGTGTGCTCGACCATCGGCCGGCCGGCGATCCGCCGGTACTGCTTGGGGCCGGCGCTGCCGGCACGGCTGCCGGAACCGGCGCAGGGAATCAGGACGAAAAAGCGGGAGGCGGACATGGAGGAGCGAGGGCGGCCAGCGGCAAAAGGACAGCCATTCTAGAATCGACCCCCTGCACACCCCTCGCCGGCCGGCGCGGGGTGTTGTGCATTTCCCGGGCACTTCATGGACCTACCCCACCTCACCGCGGGCAAGCGTTTCACGCTGCCGCGCCCTCCGCTGTCGGCCGATGCGCTGATGCTGGCGCAACTGGCCGAGCGCGAAAAAGCGGCCGGCCGGGCCACCGCCGTTTTCACCGCCGATGCCAATGACGCCCAGCGGCTGATCGACGAGATCGCCTTCTTCGCGCCCGAACTGCGCTGCGCCCTGTTCCCCGACTGGGAGACCCTGCCGTACGACAGCTTCTCGCCGCACCAGGACCTGATCAGCGAACGGCTCGCGACGCTCTGGCGCATCAGCCAGAAAGAAGCCGACGTCGTGCTGGTGCCCGCGACCACCGCGCTCTACCGGCTGGCGCCGCCGGCCTTTCTCGCGGGCTATACCTTCCAGTTCAAGAGCGGGCAGAAGCTGCAGGACTCGAAGCTCAAGGCCCAGCTCACCCTGGCCGGCTACACCCACGTGACGCAGGTCGTGAGCCCGGGCGAATACGCGGTGCGCGGCGGACTGATCGACCTGTTCCCGATGGGCTCGCCGGTGCCATTCCGGGTCGACCTGTTCGACGACGAGATCGACTCGATCCGCACCTTCGACCCCGACACCCAGCGAAGCCTCTACCCGGTGCCCGAAGTGCGGCTGCTGCCCGGGCGCGAATTCCCGATGGACGACGACGCCCGGGCGCGCTTTCGCAACCGCTGGCGCGAACTGCTCGAAGGCGATCCGACCCGCAGCCGGATCTACAAGGACATGGGCAACGGCGTCGCCACGGCCGGCATCGAGTACTACCTGCCGCTCTTCTTCGAAGAGACCGCGACCGTCTTCGACTACCTGGGGCCCGACGCCACGGTGGTGCTGCACGGCGACCTGGAACCGGCCTTCCAGCATTTCTGGCAGGACACGGCCGAGCGCTACCGGCTGGTGCGCGGCGATCCCGAACGGCCTGCGCTGCCGCCCGAGGCGCTGTTCCTGAACGCCGAACAGTTCTACCAGCGGGCCAAGCCGCACGCGCAGCTGGCGATCCGCGGCGAAGCCCACGCCGATGCGCCGCCCTACGCCGAGTTCGATGTCCTGCCGCCCTTCGCCGTGGTGCGTGGCGCGGACGACCCGCTGGTCAAGCTCAAGGAACACATCCGCAGCACGCCGCACCGCGTGCTGGTGATCGCCGAAAGCGACGGGCGGCGCGAGAGCCTGCTCGACTTCCTGCGTGCCAGCGGCGTCGGGCCGCCGGCCTTCGATTCGCTGGCCGAATTCGAGGCCCAGCCCGACGAGAAGATCGGCATCGCGACCGCGGCCCTGGTGGCCGGCTTCGCCTGGCGCGAACACGGCATCGACTTCGTCACCGAGACCGAGCTCTTCGCCACCGCGCCGGCCACGCGCCGGCGCAACAAGAAGCAGGAGCAGGTCAGCGACGTCGAGGCGCTGATCAAGGACCTGAGCGAGCTGGCGATCGGCGACCCGGTGGTGCATTCGGCCCACGGCATCGGCCGCTATCGCGGACTGGTCAACATGGACCTGGGCCAGGGCAGGGACGCCGAGGGCAAGCCGCTGCTGCAGGAGATGCTGCACCTGGAGTACGCCGACAAGGCCACGCTGTACGTGCCGGTGTCGCAGCTGCACCTGGTGAGCCGCTACACCGGCGTCAGCGCCGACGAGGCGCCGCTGCACAAGCTGGGCTCGGGCCAGTGGGAGAAGGCCAAGCGCCGTGCCGCCGAGCAGGTGCGCGACTCGGCCGCCGAACTGCTCAACATCTATGCCCGGCGCGCGGCGCGCGAGGGCTACGCCTTCCGCTTCTCGGCGGCCGACTACGAGGTCTTCGCCAACGACTTCGGCTTCGACGAGACCGCCGACCAGAAGGCCGCGATCCATGCCGTGATCCAGGACATGATCTCGCCCCAGCCAATGGACCGGCTGGTCTGCGGCGACGTCGGTTTCGGCAAGACCGAGGTCGCCCTGCGCGCCGCCTTCGTGGCCGTGACCGGCGGCAAGCAGGTGGCCTTCCTGGCGCCGACCACCCTGCTGGCCGAGCAGCACTACCAGACACTGGTCGACCGCTTCGCCAAGTGGCCGGTCAAGGTCGCCGAGATGAGCCGCTTCCGCTCCGCCAAGGAGATCACTGCGGCCGCCAAGGGACTCGCCGACGGCAGCGTGGACATCGTGGTGGGCACGCACAAGCTGCTGTCGCAGTCGGTCAAGTTCAAGAACCTGGGCCTCCTGATCATCGACGAGGAGCACCGCTTCGGCGTCCGCCACAAGGAGGCGATGAAGGCGATGCGGGCCGAGGTCGACGTGCTGACGCTGACCGCGACGCCGATCCCGCGCACCCTGGGCATGGCGCTGGAAGGCCTGCGCGACCTGAGCGTGATCGCCACCGCGCCGCAGCGGCGGCTGGCGATCAAGACCTTCGTCCGCAACGAGGGCACAGGCGTGATCCGCGAGGCGGTGCTGCGCGAGCTGAAGCGCGGCGGCCAGGTCTACTTCCTGCACAACGAGGTCGAGACGATCGAGAACCGGCGCCAGAAGCTCGAGCAGATCCTGCCCGAGGCGCGCATCGCGGTGGCCCACGGCCAGATGCCCGAGCGCGAGCTCGAGCGCGTCATGCGCGACTTCGTGGCCCAGCGCTACAACCTGCTCCTGTGCTCGACCATCATCGAGACCGGCATCGACGTGCCGACCGCCAACACCATCGTGATGAGCCGCGCCGACAAGTTCGGCCTGGCACAGCTGCACCAGCTGCGCGGCCGGGTCGGCCGCAGCCACCACCAGGCCTATGCGTACCTGATGGTGCCGGACATCGAAGGCCTGACCAAGCAGGCGGCGCAGCGCCTGGACGCGATCCAGCAGATGGAAGAGCTGGGCTCGGGCTTCTACCTCGCGATGCACGACCTGGAGATCCGCGGCGCCGGCGAAGTGCTGGGCGAGAACCAGAGCGGCAACATGATGGAGATCGGCTTCCAGCTCTACAACGAGATGCTGGCCGAGGCGGTGCGCTCGCTCAAGGCCGGGCAGGAGCCCGACCTGCTGGCGCCGCTGTCGGTCACGACCGAGATCAACCTGCATGCGCCGGCCCTGCTGCCCGACGACTATTGCGGCGACGTCCACCTGCGGCTGTCCTTCTACAAGAAGCTGGCGACCGCCAAGACGCCGGACCAGATCGACACCTTGCTCGAGGAGATCGTCGACCGCTTCGGCAAGCTGCCGTCGCAGGCGCAGACGCTGATCGACGTGCACCGCCTGCGGGTGCTGGCGCGGCCCTACGGCGTGATCAAGGTCGATGCGGCGCCGGGGGTGATCCATATCACCTTCAAGAAAGATCCGCCGATCGACTCGATGAACATCATCCACCTGATCCAGAAGAACAAGCACATCAAGCTCGCGGGCAACGAGAAGCTGCGCATCGAGCGCGAGCTGAAGGAGCCCAAGGAGCGGGCGCAGATGGTGCGCGACGTGCTGCGCAGCCTGGGCCAGCCCAAAGTACAGGAGCCGACACCCGCATGAAAGAACTCTCCCCCGGCCTCGTCGTGCAGCGCTTCACGCCGCCGCTCGCGCTCGCCGACTTCAAGCTGATCGCGTTCGACATGGACTCGACCCTGATCAACATCGAATGCATCGACGAAATCGCCGATGCGGTCGGCAAGAAGGCCGAGGTCGCGGCCATCACCGAGGCCACGATGCGCGGCGAGATCAAGGACTTCAAGGAAAGCCTGCGGCGGCGCGTGGCGCTGCTGAAGGGCGTTCCGGTGGCGGCCCTGCAGCAGGTCTACGACCAGCGCCTGCAGCTCAATCCGGGTGCGGCGCAACTCGTTCTGGCCTGCAAGGCTGCGGGTCTCAAGGTGCTGCTGGTGTCGGGCGGCTTCACCTTTTTCGCCAACCGCGTGAAGGATCGGCTGGGCATCGATTTCGCGCGCTCCAACCTGCTCGACGAAGCCGACGGCCTGCTCACGGGCGAGGTCGTGCAGCAGTCCTGGGGCGACATCTGCGATGGCGCCGAGAAGCGCCGCACGCTGCTCGAGGTGGCCTCGCTGCTGGGCATCTCGGCGGCCGAGACGATCGCCGTCGGCGACGGCGCCAACGACCTGCCGATGATGGGCGAAGCCGGCCTCTCGGTGGCCTTCCACGCGAAGCCGTTGGTGCGCGAACAGGCGATGGTGGCGATCAACGAAGGCGGCCTCGACCGCCTGCTCGAAGTGCTCCGGTGAGCCTCATGGCCGACGACAAGCGCCCGCCGCCCGTCTCCGCGACCCTGCACAGCGATCGCCGCGGCGGCGTCGAGCACGGCGCGATCCACAAGCCGATCCACACCTCTGTGCAGTATGGCTACGAGCGCACCGAGGACCTGATCGGCGTCTTCCAGGGCACGCTCAAGAACAGCTTCAGCTATGCCCGCCAGGGCACGCCGACCACGGCCGCGCTCGAAGCCAAGCTGACGCAGCTCGAACAGGGCCTCGGCAGCATCTGCTTCTCCAGCGGCATGGCTGCGCTGAGCGCGGTCTTCCTCACCTTGCTGCGCGCCGGCGACCACGTCGTCTCGAGCCATTTCGTGTTCGGCAACACCAACAGCCTGTTCGGCACCCTGGCCGGACTGGGCGTGGCGGTCGACAAGGTCGACGCGGGCTCGGTCGATCGCGTGCGCGACGCCCTGCGGCCGAAGACGCGCATGGTGTTCGTCGAGACCATCGCCAACCCCGGCACCCAGGTCCCCGACCTCGAGGCGATCGGCGCCTTGTGCCGCGAGCGCGGACTGCTCTACGTGGTGGACAACACGATCACCTCCCCTGCCCTGTTCCGGCCGCGCAGCGTCGGCGCCGGGCTGGTCGTGAACTCGCTGACCAAGACCATCGCCGGCCACGGGGCGGCGCTGGGCGGCGCGGTCACGGACACCGGCGCGTTCGACTGGGGCGCGTATCCCAACATCGCCGCCAGCTACCGCGGGCTCGACCCCCGGCAATGGGGACTGCAGCAGATCCGCAAGAAGGGGCTGCGCGACATGGGCGGCACCCTGGCACCCGAGCAGGCCCACCGCATCAGCCTGGGTGCCGAGACGCTGGCGCTGCGGGTGGCGCAGACCAGCGCGACCGCGCTGGCGCTGGCGCGCTTTCTCGAAGCCCATGCGGCGGTCGCCAGGGTGCACTACCCGATGCTCGCAAGCCATCCGCAGCATGCGCTGGCGACGAAGCACTTCCAGGCCGGGTCCTGGCTGCTGGCTTTCGAACTGCGCGACAGCAGCCGCATGCCGGCCGCGCTCGACCGCCTGCAGCTGGCCATCAAGGCCACCGGCCTCGGCGACAACCGGACGCTGGTGATCCCGGTGGCGCCAACGATCTACTGGGAAGCAGGCCCGGTGGTGCGCGCCGAGATGGGGATCGCCGACGGGCTGGTCCGGGTCTCGGTCGGGCTCGAAGGCGCCGACGAACTCATCGCGGACTTCGGGCAGGCCATCGCCTGAACCCGGGGCCGCTTCGCGTCAGAGCCCGATCAGGCCGCCATCGTCTCTGGTGATCACCACCGTCGCCGAGCGCGGACGCGAGGTGCCGCCCCCGGGCCAGTGACTGCCGAACTTGGTGGGGTCGCCGATGTTGGCGGCCGGCGTGGTCTCGCCCGGGTGCTGGATGTTCACGAACAGCGCGCGGCCGTCGCCGGACTCCGCAATGCCGGTGATCTCGCAATCCTTCGGCCCGACGAGGAAGCGGCGCAGGCCATCCGTGCCCGGCGCCTTGCCGATCAGGGTCGCCTGCGTGGCACTGGTCGCGCCGTCGACGTTGGTGATCGTCTTCGCGCCACCATCGCCGACCTGGCCCGGCAGGGCGGCCAGCATCATGCAGTTGGTCACGTCGGTGTACTTGCTGTCGTCCGTCTCGAGCCAGAGCAGCCCGGCGGTCGCCGAGCTGAACCACATACCGTCCGGACTAGAGAAGTCGTTGTCTGCGACCAGGCTCGACAGGTTGACGTCGGCCGATGCCGTGGAGCGCGCGCCAAACAGATAGACGTCCCACTTGAAGGTCGTCGCGGCCGGGTTGCCGCCGGCATCCGCGAAGCGCACGACGTGGCCGTTCGGATTGCCCTTCTGCGCGGTCTGGGTCGGGCCCTTGGGATCGTTGTACGAGCGCGGGTTGGCAGCATCGGTGCCGCCGACGGGTCGCGCCGTGTTGTTGGTGAGGGTCACGTACACCTCGCCGTTCTTCGGATTGACGGCGGTCCACTCCGGCCGGTCCATCTTGGTCGCGCCGGCCGCGTCTGCTGCGAGACGAACGTTGATCAGCACGTCCGCGGCATCGGCGAAGGCATATGCGGGGTTGCCGGCCGTGATGCCGTTGACGCCCAACGCGAGTTCGAGCCAGTTGCCGGTGCCGTCGGCGTTGAAGCGCGCGACGTAGAGTTTGCCGTCGTCCATGTACTTGTCGCCGGCGGCGATGCCGCCATTGATGTCGGCCGCGTTCCACGCCTTGGTCGAGACGAATTTGTAGATGTACTCGTTCTGCGCGTCGTCGCCCATGTACCAGACCAGCGGCTTGCCGACCACGACCGGGCCGAGGCAGGCGCCCTCATGGCCGAAGCGGCCCAGCGCGGTGCGCTTCTTCGGCGTGCTGGCGGGCGTGAAGGGGTCGATCTCCACCACCCAGCCGTAAGCGTTGGCGCCGTTGCGGTAATCGTCCACGGCGCTCGCGGCGCCGCTGATCACCTCCGCGTTCCAGCGGCCATAGAGGTTGTCGCTGGTGTCGGGCGTGACGGTGGCCCAGAGTTCGCGGCCGGTGCCGGCGACGCCGTAGCGTCCGAAGGCCGCGATCTCCTTCGCGCTGCGGTTGGGGTTGTCGGTGGCCGCGATGCGACGGAAGTAGCCCGCCCAGTTTTCTTCGCAGGTGAGGTAAGTGCCCCACGGCGTGGTGCCGTTGGCGCAGTTGTTGACCGTGCCGCGGGTCCTGCTGCCGTCGCTCGAGAACTTGGTCTTCAGGTAGTCGGTCCTTGCCGCCGGGCCTGAGAACTGCATCTCGGTCAGCGTGTGGACGCGGCGGTTGAAGCTTGAGTCCTGCTTGTAGTTCCAGGCGGTCCCGCTCTTGGCGACTTCGATCACGCTCACGCCGTGGACGAAGAATTCGCGTTGCACCTCTGCAGCGACGCTGCGCACGGCAGCGTTGCCGGTGCCGACGATGGTTTGGCCGGTGGGATGCAGGAACAGCGCCGTGATGGCTTCGTGGTTCATCGCGAGCAGGCCGCGGGCCGCGGCGGCCGGATCCCACTTATTCGAGGCGTCGATGCCGAAGAAGGTCATGCCGTCGTGGTGGTCGCCCGCCCGACGGTCATAGCTGGCGGGCGCATCGGTGCCGTCGTTGAGGTAGGCCGGCACGCCGGTCGCGATCGGGTCGCCGAGTCGGTACAGCACGCTGGCCGTGTAGCCGGCGGGCACCGAGACCACATCGTCCAGGCTCTTCGGCACGGCGGTGAAACCGAGCTTGGCGGCAGCTGGCGCCGGCGGCGGCGCGGGTGCGGGTGCGGGTGCGGGCGCCGGGGCAGGCGCCGGTGCCGCGGCGGCGACAGGAATGAAGCCATTGCTGCCGCCGCCACCACAGGCCTGCAACAGCGCGACGCTGGCACTGCCGACGCCGAGTCCGAACAGGTTGCGGCGGCTCAGGCGGGCCTCGACCAGATCGCTGAAGGAAGGATTCGAGGTCTTGTTGTAGCCGATGTCGTCCAGGTCGATCGACGGGACTTCGGACGGGTGTTTCGCGGTCATTCGGTGTGTGCTTCTTTCATCGGTTTGACGTTCGGGATATCAACCCATGAAGGTAGCCACGACAGATGACGCGGAGACGAAGGCGATGTGTCAGCGACGTGACGGCGCTGACCTACCTTGTCGAAGGCTTCAGAGCGCCGTGCCGAGCCGCGCGATTCCCTCGCGGATCTTCTCCACATTGGCGGTCGCGAAACTCAGGCGCAGCGTGGCGACATCCGGCTTCTCGGCGAAGAAGGGTGCGCCGGGCACGAAGGCCACGAGTTTCTCGATCGCCCGCTTGGCGAGCACGTTGGCGTCCGCGACCTTGCCGCCGGCACCGGTCAGGCGGGCCCAGAAGAACAGCCCGCCGCCCGGCTGCGTGAAAGTGATGGCGTCGCCCAGCTCGCGCCGCAGCGCCTCGCCCATCGCGCGCGCACGTTCGGCGTAGACCTCGCGCACATGGGCCAGCGTGGCCGGCATCCGGCCGCTCTTGAGGTACTGCGCGGCGGTCGCCTGGGCGAAGGTGCTGGTGTGGGCGTCGCTGAACTGCTTGCACATGGTCGCCTTGGCGAGCAGCTCGGCCGGGCCGATCATCCAGCCGATGCGCAGGCCGGGGCTCAGCACCTTGCTGAGGCTGCCGCAATGCGCCACCAGCGCGCGGCTGCCCGGGACGTCCTGGGTCAGCGACATGATCGAGGGCGGCGGCGCCTGGTCGAAGTAGAGGTCGCCATAGGGGTCGTCCTCGACGATCAGCGCCTGGTAGCGCACTGCCATCTCGAGCACCTTGCGGCGGCGCTCCAGGCTCAGCATCGCGCCGCTGGGATTGCCGAATGTGGGGATCAGGTAGACGAACTTCGGCTTGTGTTCGGCGATGAGTTTCTCGAGCTCGTCGGTGCGCACGCCGTCGGCGTCGACCGGCGCGCTGATGAGCTGCGCGCCGTAGAGGCGGAAGCACTGGATCGTCGCGAGGAAGGTCGGGCCTTCGACGATCACCTTGTCGCCGGGCGAGATCAGCGTCTTGCCGAGCAGGTCGAGCGCCTGCTGGCTGCCGGTGGTCACGATCAGGCCGCTCGGGTCGACCTCGACGCCCTTGGTCTTCATGAAGGCCGACAGCTGCGTGCGCAGCGGCTCGTAGCCCTCGGTGGCGCCATACTGCAGCGCCCCGCCGGGCTCTTCGGCGAGCGCCTTGGCGCTGGCCTCCTTCAGCCCCTCGACGTCGAACATCGCGCTGTCCGGAAAGCCGCCCGCAAAGCTGATGATGCCGGGCGTGCCCAGCAGCTTGAAGAGTTCGCGGATGGCGGAGGTTTCGACGTTGTCGAGTCGGGAAGCGAATTGCATGAGAGCCTTCTTGGGAGGAGTTGCAGGAAGCGATTGTCGCAGCCCCCTAAACTCCCCGCCACGATGAAGAAATCAGACATAGAGCCGTTCTTCGCCACCCTGCAGGCGGCCAATCCGAGCCCCGAGACCGAACTCGAATACAAGACGCCCTTCGAACTGCTCGCGGCCGTGCTGCTGTCCGCCCAGGCCACCGACGTCGGGGTCAACAGGGCCACCCGTCAGCTGTTTCCGGTCGCCAACACGCCGCAGGCGATCCTGGACCTGGGCGTCGAGGGGCTCGAGCGCTACATCAAGACCATCGGCCTGTACCGGAGCAAGGCGAAGCACCTGATCGAGGCCTGCCGGATGCTGGTCGAACAGCACGGCGGCGAAGTGCCGCGCACGCGGGCCGAACTGGAAGCCCTGCCCGGCGTCGGCCGCAAGACCGCCAACGTGGTGCTCAACGTCGCCTTCGGCGAGCCGACCATCGCGGTCGACACCCACATCTTCCGGGTCGGCAACCGCACCGGGCTGGCGCCCGGCAAGACGCCGCTCGAGGTCGAGCTCAAGCTAGAGAAGCGGGTGCCCGAGGCCTACCGGCTGCACGCCCACCACTGGCTGATCCTGCACGGGCGCTACACCTGCGTGGCCCGCAAGCCCCTGTGCTGGAAGTGCGCGGTGTCACCTTACTGCGACTACAAGCCCAAGACGCCGGCGCCCTGAAGCGGGCAGCGCGACACGCCGGGCGCGTCGTTCACGATCTCGATCGTGATGCACTCGCCGAAAGCGATCGGCCGGCCCGGCCACTGATCGGACCGTTCGATGGCGCGGATGCCGTCGCGCAGCAGCCAGGCGCAACGAATCACGCCGGCATGCGTGATCCAGACCGCATCGCGGCCGCCGGCACGCCAGGCATCGAAGGCCTCGCCCACCCGCCGCATGAACTGCCGCGTGCATTCGCCGCTGCGCCCCGCCCGCACATCCGCGAAATCCCGCGTCCAGGCGTCGATCTCGGCGCGGTCGATGGCCGACCAGAGCTGCTCTTCCCAGTCGCCCAGATCCATCTCGGCGATGCGCGGGTCGGCGCCGGCCACGGCCAGATCGGGACGCAGCGCGACGATGGCTTGCGCGAGTTCCGAACAGCGCGACAAGGGCGAACAGGTCAGCGAAACCCCTTCAGGCAACGCCGGCGCCACCCGCTCGGCCACGGCACGGGTCAGTTCGGGCAGCACGGGAACATCCGTTCGCCCGTAGCAGAAGCCATCGACGGCAGTGGTCCGCGCATGGCGCACGAGCAGCAGCTTCATGCCCGCCACGCCAGCGCGAGGTAGATCGCCAGTTCGCACACTTGCTGCGTCGCACCCAGGCCATCTCCCGTGAACCCGCGCAGCCGGCGCCGCAGCAGCCGCGCGACCAGCCACGCGGCCAGCGCGCACAGCAGCACCGGCGCCAATCCCCGCATCGCGCCCTGCGTCATCACCAGCCAGCCCATCGCCGGCAGCGACCACGCAACGCCGACCAGCAAGGCGCCATTGCCGATCGCGTCGGCCAGCGGCTTCGATTTGCTCGCCGCGTTCTCGTCCCCGACGTAGGGCAGCCAGCGGATCAGGAACAGCGGCGCGAGGCGCGACAGCACATGGGCGCTCACGAGCGCGAGAACCACGGTCGGCACGCCCTGCCCCGCCAGCGCACCCAGCAGCAGCACCTTCAGGCCCAGCGCCAGCACCAGCGCGATCGCGCCGAAGGCGCCGATCCGCGAATCTTTCATGATCTCGAGCGCGCGCGCGCGATCGGCCGATCCGCCGAGGCCATCCGCGACGTCGGCCAGGCCATCCTCGTGAAACGCGCCGGTCATGAGAACGGTGGCGATCGTCGACAGCGCCGCCGCCGCCAGCGCACCGGCGAAGCCCGGAAGCCCGGCCTGCGCGATGCAGAACACGCCGGCGGCGACCGCACCCACCAGCCAGCCGACGCCCGGGAAATGCGCCGCGCTCGCGCGCAGCATCGCCGGGCTGAAGCCGACCCAGCCCGCGAGCGGCCCCGTGACCGGAACCCGCGTGAAGAACTGCAGCGCCAGCAGAAAGTGGCGCACGCCGTTCATGCCGGCTCCTGCCTCGAAACGCCGGCTGACTCGAAGCTCGCCATGTCGCGCAGGATGCAGCAGGCGGATTCGAGCAGCGGCCATGCCAGCGCCGCACCGGACCCTTCGCCAAGACGCAGGTCCAGCTGCAGCAGCGGCTGCAGCTCCAGGTAGTTCAACAGCAGCCGGTGACCCGGTTCGGCCGACTCGTGCGCGGCGATGCAGCGTTGCACGACATGCGGGCGCAGCGCGTTCGCCACCAGCACCGCGGCACTGGCGATGAAGCCGTCGAGCACGATCACCCGCCGCTCTTGCGCCGCCTGCAGCACCGCGCCCACCAGCGTCGCGATCTCGAAGCCGCCGAAGGCGGCCAGCGCGGCCAGCGGGTCGGTGGCCGCCGCGTGCAGCTCGAGCACGCCGCGCAGCACCTTGCGCTTGTGGGCCCGCCCGGCGGCATCGAGGCCGGTCCCGGCGCCGGTGCAGGCATCGATGTCCTGCCCGGAGATCCGGGCCAGCAGCATCGCCGCCGCGGACGAGTTGCCGATGCCCATCTCGCCCAGCAGCACGGCATTGCCGGGCAGATCGCGCATCAGCGCCATGCCGTTCGCGATGGCCTGCTCGCACTGCGCCATGCTCATCGCCGGCCCCAGGGAGGCATCGGCGGTGCCCGGCGCGACCTTGCGCAGCAGCAGGCCTTTTCGCGGCGCGAAGTCGTGTCGCACGCCGCAATCGACGACGGTCAGGTTCAGGCGGTGCTGCCGGGCCAGCACGCTCACGGCTGCACCGCCGGCCAGGAAGTTCTCGACCATCTGCCAGGTCACGTCGCTGGGGTACGCCGACACGCCGCGCGCCGCGAGTCCGTGGTCCCCGGCGCAGACCAGCATCTGCGGCGCGTCGAGCACCGGCGCCGTGCTGCCCAGGATGCACGCGATGCGCAGCGCCAGCGCCTCCAGCCGGCCGAGCGCGCCGACGGGTTTGGTCTTGTTGTCGAGCAGCTGTTGCAGCCGTGCCGCGAAGGCGGCGTCGTCGATGCTGTCGATCGAGGGAAGTTGTAGCGGGGTCATTCGATGAGGGAGCGCAGCACGCCCGGTTCAAAGTGGGAATCGATGTGGTCGGCCAGGCCGTCGAACACGGCATCGAGCGTACGCGCCTCGACGCCGAACAGCGCCTGGAGCGCGCCGGGGTCCTCGAAGAGGCCGTGCAGGTAGAGGCCGAGCACATGGCCGGTGCTGTTCTGCCACGCGAGATCGTCCGCCATGACCGCCGTGGCGCGGTCGCCGGCGGCCGCCATGGCGGTGTGTTCGGCCGTCTGGCCATGATGGATTTCGTAGCCCCGCACGCTGAGCCCGGACAAAGCGGACCACGGGCCCGCCAGCTTCGAGAATTTCGCCTCGCGCTGGCGAACGGTCTTGTCGGCGGCGAAGACGGTGACCACCGGCAGCAGCCCGAGCCCCGGCCCGTTGCCGTCGACCCCATGCGGATCGATCAGCGCCTCGCCGAGCATCTGCAGCCCGCCGCAGATGCCGAGCACGGCGCCGCCGCGTTTCGCATGCGCGGCCACCGCGCGGTCGAGGCCCTGGGCGCGCAGCCAGGCGAGATCGCCGCTCGTGTTCTTCGAGCCGGGCAGGATGATCCAGTCGGCGCCGGCCACGTCGGCCGGACTGCGGGCCCAGCGCAGGCGCACCCCGGCGATGTTCTTGAGCGGCTGGAATTCGTCCAGGTTGCTGATGCGCGGATAGGCGACCACGGCGATGGTGCGCGTGACTTCGCCGCCCGCCGCCACGCTGCGGTCGTCGAAGACGCCGTCCTCCTCCGGCAAGCCGTGCTGCCACCACATGGGCAGCGTCGCCACCGTCGGCACGCCGGTCAAGGCCTGCAACTGCTGCGGCGCGGGCTCGAGCAGCGACGCATCGCCCCGGAACTTGTTGAGCACGAAGCCGGCGATCAGCGCGCGGTCGGCTGCGGGCATCAGCGCCCAGGTGCCGTAGAGATGCGCGAAGGCCCCGCCCCGATCGATGTCGGTGACCAGCAGGCAACGGGCATCGGCGTGCCGCGCCACCCGCAGGTTGACGATGTCGCTGGCCATCAGGTTGATCTCGGCGGGCGAGCCGGCACCCTCGATGACCACTACGTCGTTCTCGGCGCGCAGGGCGTCGAGCGCCTGCGCGATCTGCGGCCAGACGCGCTCGCTGCGCCCGCGCCAGGGCAAGGCCGTGAGCTCCGGGCTCACCTGCCCCATCAGCACCACCTGGCTGTGGGTGTCGCGCTCGGGCTTGAGCAGCAGCGGGTTCATGCGGACATCGGGCTCGGCGCGCGCCGCCAGCGCCTGGAAGTACTGCGCGCTGCCGATCTCCCCGCCCGCCACCACGCGGGCGTTGTTGCTCATGTTCTGCGCCTTGAACGGCGCCACCCGGAGGCCCTGGCGCGCGAACCAGCGGCACAGCGCCGTCGCCAGCCAGCTCTTGCCGGCGCCGCTGGTGGTGCCGAGGACCATGACGCAGCGGGCCCGGCCGCCTGGCACATTGGAATTCATGAGCGCGATTGTCCTTTACGTGATCTTCCTCACGATCCCCGCAACCGGCTTGAAATGAATCCTAAAGCATTCATGCATTTCACCCTTACCTTCGACGCCATGAAGAAAAAAGGGAACCACGGCGAATGCCAGGCTTACGCGACATAGCGCTCACGGTCGAGGAGCGCGACAAGAATCAGTTCTTCTGGGTGATCCTGGAAGCCCTCCCCAGCGACGCCGCCGAGGCGATCCACTACAGCGGCATCTACTGCGCCGCCAACCCGCAGGCCACCTACGCCAACGCGCTCGTCATGGGCGCCCACCAGCTGCGCAAGCTGGCCGATCCCGACGGCTGGGCGCACAGCGCGTTCCACGGTCTGCCCATGGGGCGCTGAACGGCCGAGCAACCGGGGCCGCTCAGCGAGCCGCCACTTGCGCCTGCTGGGCGTCGGTCGGCGCGAGCGACACCGCCTGCGCATCCCAACTGCCCCCCAGCGCCCGGATCAGCCCCACGGTCGCCTGGTACTGCGACGCCTTCACCTGCAGCGCCTGCCGCCGGTTCTGCAGTTCGCTGCGGCGCGCGTCGAGCAGGTCGAGCTGGCTGATCATGCCGTTGCGGTAGCGCGAGTTCGAAAGCAGGGTGGCACGCTCGGCCGACGCGACGGCCTTGGCCTGCACGCCCGATTGCTGGGCCAGGATGCGCAGCGACGACAGCTGATCCTCCACTTCCTTGAAGGCGACCAGCACCTGCGTCCGGTAGTTGGCCAGTGCGCCGTCGAGCAGCGCCGACGCGCCCTGCACGCCGGCCTCGCGCCGGCCGCCGTCGAACACCGGAAGCGCGAGCAAGGCCCCGATGCCCCAGGAGCGCGCCGACCACTTCAGCAGGTCGCCGACGTCGTTGGAGGCATAGCCGCCGGCGCCCGTCAGCGTGATGTCGGGAAACCAGGCCGCCTGCGCGACGCCGACCCGCGCCTGCGCCGCCAGCACCGACTTCTGGGCCGCCGAGATGTCGGGCCGGCGCGACAGCACGGTGGCGGGCACGCCCGGCGGGATCGTCGGCAAGGCGGTGGACCACTCGCCCGCGCCGACGTCGAAGTCGGACGCCAGGTCGCCGACCAGCACCGCCAGGGCGTGCTCCAGTTCGGCACGGCGGCGGTCCAGCGTCATCGCATCGGACTCGTTGGAAGCGACCTCGGTCTCGACCCGCGCCACATCGAGCTCGGCCACGTCCCCTGCCCGCTCGCGGCTCTGCGTCAGGCGCAGCGTGTCGCGATAGGCCTCGACCGTGTCGCGCACCAGCACCCGCTCGGCATCGACCGCGCGCAGCGCAAGGTAGGTCTGGGCCACTTCGGCCTGGACCAGCAGGCGCGTGCTCTGCAGCAGGCCGGCGCGCGAATCGGCGTCGAGGCGCGCGGCATCGCTGGCGCCGGAGAGCTTGCCGAACAGATCGAGCTCATAGGAAAAATCGAAACCGGCCCGCGCCAGGGTCGAAGGCCGCGGGCTCTGGTTGCGGTCGAGTCCGGCACTTCGCGCGGCACCGGCGCCCAGGCCGATCTGCGGCGCGAGGTCGGCATCGGTGCTGCGGGCCAGGGCCCGCGCCTCGGCCAGCCGCGCCGCCGCCGCCTGGACGCTGGTGTTGCGGGCGTCCGCGCGTTCGATCAGCTGGTCGAGCACCGGGTCGTTGAAGCTGCGCCACCAATCGCCGCGCGGCTGCGCCTCGGCAGGTTGGGCCCGGGTCCAGCTGCCCTGCGTGTCGGCGGCCTGCTCCTTG
This sequence comes from Variovorax ginsengisoli, assembly GCF_030486595.1. Taxonomy (GTDB): domain Bacteria; phylum Pseudomonadota; class Gammaproteobacteria; order Burkholderiales; family Burkholderiaceae_C; genus Variovorax; species Variovorax ginsengisoli_B. The sequence goes on from NZ_JAUJZH010000014.1 coordinate 149,101, forward strand.
AACTGGGCCGGCAGGTTGAAGGTCGGCAGTTCGGCCGGTGCGGTCGCGCAGCCGGCCAGCACCAGCGCGGCGAACAGCGGCAGCAGCGCGGCGCCCCAGCGCCCGCCTCGGGTTTCAAGTCTTGAATTCATGATCAGCTTTCTTTGGGAAGGCGGAGTGGCCTAGGCGTCGTGATGCAGCGGTGCGGCAGGCGCGGGCTGCAGTCCGCCGCCCGCGCCGCCGCCGCCGGCCGGATGGTCGGCCGACACGAAGGCATCGACGTGCGGCACTTCGCCATGCAGCTTGAGCGGGCGATTGCCGGCCATCCTGCGCACCGCGACATAGAACACCGGCGTCAGGAACAGGCCGAAGGCAGTCACGCCGATCATCCCGGCGAACACCGCCACGCCCATCGCCGAGCGCATCTCGGCGCCGGCGCCGGTGGCGAGCACCAGCGGCAGCACGCCCATCACGAAGGCCAGCGAGGTCATCAGGATCGGACGCAGCCGCAGGCGGCTGGCCTCGATCGCGGCCTGGATCGGCGTGCGCCCGGCGAACTCGAGCTCGCGCGCGAACTCCACGATCAGGATCGCGTTCTTGGCACTCAGCCCGACCAGCACGATCAGCCCGATCTGCGTGAACACGTTGTTGTCGCCATGGGACAGCCAGACGCCGGTCATCGCCGCCAGGATGCCCATCGGCACGATCAGGATGATCGCCAGCGGCAGGGTCAGGCTCTCGTACTGCGCCGCCAGCACCAGGAACACCAGCAGGATCGCCAGCGGGAACACCAGCAGCGCCGAGTTGCCGGCCAGGATCTCCTGGTAGGTGAGCTCGGTCCATTCGTAGCTCACGCCCTTGGGCAGCGTCTCGGCCGCGATGCGCTCGATCGCGTCCTGCGCCTGGCCCGAGGAATAACCCGGTGCCGGCCCGCCGTTGACGTCGGCGGCCAGGTAACCGTTGTAGCGCATGGCGCGCTCCGGCCCGAAGCTCGAATTGACCTTCATGAGCGCCGACAGCGGCACCATCTCGCCCGAGGTCGAGCGCACCTTCAGCAGGCCCACGTCCTCGGCGCGGGCGCGGTACGGCGCATCGGCCTGCACCCGCACGCTGTAGGTGCGGCCGAACTTGTTGAAGTCGTTCGCATAGAGGCTGCCGAGGTAGATCTGCATGGTGTCGAAGATGTCGGTCACCGGCACGCCGAGCTGCCGCGCCTTGGTGCGGTCGATGTCGGCATAGAGCTGCGGCACATTGACCTGCCAGCTGGTGAACAGGCCCGCGAGCTCCGGCGCCTGCGAGGCCTTGGCCATGAAGGCCTTGACCGCGCCGTCCATTGCCTCATAGCCGACCGACCCGCGATCCTCCAGCTGCAGCTTGAAGCCGCCCGTGGTGCCGAGCCCCGCCACCGGCGGCGGCGGGAACATCACGATGAAGGCCTCCTGGATGCCGGCGAACTGCTGGTTCAGCTGGCCCGCGATGGCGCCGCCGCTCTGGTCGCCCCGCTTGCGCTCGGCGAAGGGCTTGAGCGTCGCGAACACGATGCCGGAGTTCGAGCTGTTGGTGAAGCCGTTGATCGACAGGCCCGGGAAGGCGATCGCGTCCTCGACGTTCGGGTTCTTCTTCATGATCTCGCCCATTCGCTGGATGACGTCCTCGGTGCGGTCCAGCGTGGCGCCGTCGGGCAGCTGCGCGAAGCCGATCAGGTACTGCTTGTCCTGCGCCGGCACGAAGCCGCTGGGCACCGCCTTGAAGAGGCCGAAGGTGACGCCGACCAGCGCCAGGTAGATCACCAGCATCAGCGTCTTGCGCGATATCACCCGCCGGACGCCGCCGCTGTAGGCCTCGGCGCCGCGATGGAAGAGCTTGTTGAAACCCCGGAAGACACCGCCGAACACCCGGTCCATGCCGCGCGTCAGCGCGTCCCTGGGCGCATCGTGGCTGCGCAGCAGCAGCGCCGCGAGCGCCGGCGACAAGGTCAGCGAATTGATCGCCGAGATCACCGTCGAGATCGCGATCGTGACCGCGAACTGGCGATAGAACTGGCCGGTGAGCCCGCTGATGAAGGCCAGCGGCACGAACACCGCGACCAGCACCAGCGCGATCGCGATGATCGGCCCCGACACCTCGCGCATCGCCCGGTAGGTGGCTTCGCGCGGCGTCAGGCCGGCCTCGATGTTGCGCTCGACGTTCTCCACCACCACGATCGCGTCGTCGACCACGATGCCGATCGCCAGCACCAGCCCGAACAGGCTCAGCGCATTGATCGAGAAGCCCAGCACGTGCAGCACGGCGAAGGTGCCGATCACCGACACCGGCACCGCCAGCAGCGGGATGATCGAGGCGCGCCAGGTCTGCAGGAACAGGATCACCACCAGCACCACCAGCGCGATCGCTTCCAGCAAGGTGTGGATCACCGATTCGATCGAGGCCCGCACGAACTGGGTCGGGTCGTAGGCGATGCGGAACTCCACGCCCTCGGGCATGTTCTTCGCGATCTCGTCCATGGTCTTGCGGACGTCGCGCGAGATGTCCAGCGCGTTCGAGCCCGGTGCCTGGAACACGCCGATGCCGACCGCGGCGTCGTTGTTCAGCAGCGAGCGCAGCGAGTAGTCGGCCGCGCCCATCTCGAGGCGGCCGATGTCGCGCAGCCGCGTCACGGCGCCGTCGCCGCCGGTCTTGACGATGATGTCGCCGAACTCTTCCTCGCTCTGCAGGCGGCCCTGGGCGTTGATCGACAACTGCATGTCGACGCCCGACAGGCCCGGCGAGGCGCCGACCACGCCGGCCGCGGCCTGCACGTTCTGGCCGCGGATCGCGGCCACCACGTCGCTGGCCGAGAGGCCGCGCTGCGCCACCTTCTGCGGATCGAGCCAGACCCGCATCGAGTACTCGCCGCCGCCAAAGATCTGCACCTGGCCGACACCGGGGATGCGCGCCAGCCGGTCCTTGACATTCAGCACCGCGTAGTTGCGCAGGTAGTTGATGTCGTAGCGGTCGTTGGGCGACACCAGGTGCACCACCATCGTCAGGTCGGGGGCGCTCTTCACGGTCGTGATGCCGAGCCGGCGCACTTCCTCGGGCAGGCGCGGCTCGGCCTGCGAGACGCGGTTCTGCACCAGCTGCTGCGCCTTGTCGGGGTCGGTGCCGAGCTTGAAGGTGACGGTCAGCGTCATCACGCCGTCGGTGGTCGCCTGGCTGCCCATGTAGAGCATGCCCTCGACGCCGTTGATCGACTCCTCCAGCGGCGTCGCCACGGTCTCGGCGATCACCTTCGGATTGGCGCCCGGGTACTGGGCCCGCACCACCACCGACGGCGGTGCCACTTCGGGGTACTCGGAGATCGGCAGCCCGCGCAGCGCGATCAGGCCGGCGATCAGCATCAGCAGCGACAGCACGCCGGCAAAGATCGGCCGGTCGATGAAGAACTTGGATAGATTCATGATGTTTCCCCCGCCAGCGGGATCAGGATTTCGCGTCCGCCACGCGCTGGGCCGGCGGCGCCAATTCGGCCTTGGCATCCATGCCGACGGCCTGCGGCGCCACCAGTGCGCCCGGGCGCACGTGCTGCAGGCCGTTGACGACCACCCGCTCGCCCGCCTTCAGGCCCTTGGTGACCACGCGCAGTCCGTCCACCGGCGCGCCCAGCGCGACCTCGCGGTATTCGGCCTTGTTGTCGGCGCCGACCACCAGCACGAACTTCTTGTTCTGGTCGGTGCCGACCGCGCGTTCGTTGACCAGCAGGGCGGTGTCGTTGCGCGCCTGGCCCATGCGGATGCGCGCGAATTGGCCGGGAATCAAGGCGCCGTCGGCGTTGTCGAAGGCGGCGCGCACCCGCACCGTGCCGCTCTTGGCGTCGACCTGGTTGTCGATCAGCTGGAGCCGGCCCTGGAACGGCGTGCCTTCGCTGGCCGCGGTGCCCATCTGCACCGGGATGCCTTCGATCCGCCCACGGGCGCTGGCGCCGCCGGGCATGTCCTTCAGGGCCCGCACCACGACCTGCTCGTCGGCATCGAAGCTTGCATAGATCGGACTGACCGACACCAGCGTGGTCAGAACCGGCGCGCCGGGACCGGCCGCGACCAGGTTGCCGACCGTGACCTCCAGCCTGCCGGTGCGCCCGGCGACCGGGGCCCGGACCTGGGTGTAGCCCAGGTTCAGCCGTGCGCTCTGCAGCGAGGCCTGGGCGGCGCGCAGATTGGCCTCGGCCTCGCGGCCGGCATTGGTGCGCTCGTCGAGTTCGCGCTGGGCGATCGCCTTCTCGTCCCACAGGCGGCGGGCCCGCTCCTGCTCGCTGCGGGTGAACGAGACGCGGGCCTGGGCCGAGGCGACCTGGGCTTCGGCACGGTCCACCTCGGCCGCGTAGGGCGCCGGGTCGATGGTGATCAGCAGTTCGCCCTGCTTGACCAGCGTCCCTTCGCGGAAGTGCACCGCCTGCACGGCGCCGGCCACCCGCGATCGCACGTCGACCCGTTCGACCGCTTCGAGCCGGCCCGAGAACTCGTCCCAGGTGTTGATTTCGGTCGCCGCCACGGTCGCCACCGACACCGGCGTGGCGCGCGGCGCCGCCACCGCCGTGACGTCGTTGGCCTGGGCGTGCAGGCTGTGGAAGCCGAGCGCGGCGCAGGCGATCGCCACCAGCGCCGTGACGCCCGTCACGGCGGGCCAGAGGCGGCGCCGGGCCGGGGAGGAAGGTTGAGGGTTCGACATGATGAAGGTCCTTTTGGTGACGCTTGGAAAACACGCCGCCCTCCCGCGCGGGTGGCGCAGGACAGCGGTAGAAAGAAAATCTGCGGGGCGAACGCCGCCCCACGGCGGGTTGGCGCCGTTTGCTTCGAGGTGCCTTCACCTCGGTCTGGTCTGGGAGTTCCGGGTCACCGGAACCAGCGGCGCACGGCCTGCCGTGCGCCGTCGCTCAGTGCGGCGGTGGCGTCGCGCTGAAGAAGTCGCGGAAGTGCTTCTGCACCGCCGCCTCGCAGGCCGCGCAGCCCGAACCCTCGGGTTCGTAGAGCGCCTCGGGCCAGTTCGCCGCGCCCGGCAGCACGCTGCTCGTGACCTCGATGCCGGCATCGGCGAGCCGGCGCGCGAAGTTCAGCGCCTCGTCGCGCATCGGATCGTCCTTGCCGACCAGCACCAGGGTCCGCGCCACCTGCGCCAGCCGCAGCGAGCCGCCAGGCACCGCATAGGGATGGGTCGCGTTGACCGGCCGCTTGAGGTATTCCTGCCAGCCCGACGCCCACTTGCACTGGGTTGCGTCGCCGGTGGCCTTGCGCAGCGATGCGGTCCCAGCGCAGGGGTCCAGCATCGGCGACAGCAGGATCTGGCCGGCCAGCGGCGGGTGGGCCCGGTCGCGCGCCATCAGCGCCACCGCGGCTGCGAGGTTGCCGCCGGCCTCCTCGCCCGCCAGGAATACCTCGGCGCCCTTGCCGGCCAGCTTGACGCGTTGCTTGTAGAGCCATTCGAGCGCGGCGAAGCCGACCTCGATCGGCTCCGGGAACGGGGCCTTGGGCGCCAGCGGGTAGTCCAGCGAAACCACCACGGCGCCGGCGCCGGCCAGCAGCCGGGCCACGCTGCGGCCGTTGTCGAGGTCGCCGCAGACGAAGGTGCCGCCATGGAAATGCAGCACCAGCGGCACTGTCGCTCCACGCGGCCGAACACCGTACAGGCGGGCCTGCACCGGTTCCCGATCCGGCAATTCGATGCGGATATCGGTCTCGGCGTCCCGTGCAGCGGCCGTGGAGGCGGCGGCAACGGGTTGCTCAATGGAACGGCTGGACATGGACGGCCTCGGTGGATGGACGATGAACGAAATATAAGGCGGGGCGGGGTGGGTTCAAACAGACACCGGGCCCCACTCTGTTTCCATCCGACTAACAATCGCATCCGATGCCCGTGTGAGAATCCGCTCCCCCGAGGCATTCCGCCACCCCCAGGAGCAGCATAGATGGACCAGATCCAGGGCATGCGGATTTTCGTCCGCGTCGTCGAAGCCGGCACGTTCACCCGCGCCGCGGACTCGCTCGGCCTGCCCAAGGGCACGGTCACCAAGCAGATCCAGGCGCTGGAATCGCGGCTGCACGTCAAGCTGCTCAACCGCACCACCCGGCGCGTCACCGTCACGCCCGACGGCGCGGCCTACTACGAACGAACCGCCCGGCTGCTGAACGACTTCGACGACATCGAGGCCAGCATGACCAACGCCCAGGCCAACCCGACCGGCCGGCTGCGGATCGACGTCGGCTCGTCGATGGCCCGCTTGGTGATCCTGCCGGCCCTGTCGACCTTCTGCGACCGCTATCCCGACATCCAGGTCGACGTCGGGGTCAGCGACCGGGCGGTGGACCTGATCTCCGACAACGTCGATTGCGTGATCCGCGGCGGCGACCTGACCGACCAGTCGCTGGTGGCGCGGCGGATCGGCAACCTGCCCTGGATGACGGTCGCCTCGCCGGCCTACCTGAAGCGCTACGGCGTCCCCCAGCACCCCACGGACATCGAGAAGCGCCACCTGGTGGTGGGCTTCTTCTCGGGCAGCACGCGGCGCATGTTTCCGGAGGAGTTCCACAAGGGCGACGAGAAGTTCGAGATCACGGGGCCCTACCGGGTCTCGGTCAACGACAGCAATGCCCACATGACGGCGGTGCTCGGCGGCTTCGGGCTGTCGCAGGTCATCACCTACATGGCCGAGCCCTTCATCGCGAGCGGCGAGCTGGTGCAGATCCTGCCGGACTGGACGCGGCCGCCGCTGCCGGTGCACGTGGTGTATCCGCCCAACCGCCACCTGAGCGCGAAGGTGCGCGCCTTCGTCGACTGGGCGGCGGAGCTGTTCGCCAAGCACCCGCAGCTGCAGCGGCTCTGATTCAACGCCGCGCCGCGCGCCAGGCCTGCCGCAGCGCCTCCTGGCTGGCGGGCGGCAGGACGCCGAGCCGCACCAGCCCCGGAAGCCCGAACGAAGCCGTGTCGCGCATCTTGATGCCGGCCTGCCGGAGCGCCGCGCTGCGGGCCGGCGTGAGCGCGACGTCCGGCTCGGCGCAGAAGAAGTTGGCGTCGCCCGGCAGCAGGCGCCACCCCAGCGATTCGCAAGCGCCGCGCTGCGCCGCCTTCCAGGCCCGGAGGGTGGCCAGGCTGTCGTCGAGCCACTGCCGCGCCGCCCCGCCGGTCCAGGCCTCGAGCAGGGCCACGCCATGGATGCCGAGCGGCCAGGACGGCGCCAGCCGGGCCAGCCGCGCGCCCAGGTCCTGCGCCGCCACCGGCGCGATCGCGTAGGCGGCCCGCACGCCGGTCAGCCCGAGCGCCTTGTTGGGCGTCCAGAGCTGCCAGACGCGGTCGCGCTGCGTCGCGTCCAGCGCCAGCGCCCCTTCGAGACGAAGCGGTTCGTAGGCCAAGTCGAGAACGCAGGTCGCATGGGGACCCAGTTGATCCACCCGGCGCGCCAGGTCCTCCTGCGGCAGGCCCAGCGGGCTGCCCGGGTCGCAGCACCAGACCAGGTCGGCCGCGCCATCGGCCGTCGCCGGCTGGAAATGCCAGGCCTTGGCGGCCCGCGCGTAGTCGCCGTAGCCGTGCTGCGGCAGCCGGACCCGCCCGCCGCCGCCCTGGGACACGGCGGCCGTGACACGGCCGATGAACTCGCTGGCGCTGGCGGCGATCACGACCCGATGGGCCTCGACGCCATGGAAGCCGGCCAGCCGATCGCGCAGTTCGAGGTAGTGCGGATCGGGGTAGCGGCTCGCGTCCGCTGCCTGCAGTGCCTGCAGCGCGGCGGGACAGGGCCCGCAGGCATTGCCGTTGGTCGAGAAATCGTGCGGGACCGCGCCCTGGGCGTCGGGTCCGCCGTGCATCAGTTCGAACATCTCGGAGGCCGTCATGCCGCACCCCGCAGCGCGATGCAGCCGATCGCGGCCGAGGCGCAGGCGCCGGCCAGCGCGACCCCGCGGGCGGCGAGCCGCGCTGCCTGCGGGGTGTCGGCGGCAGCGGCGCTCCGGCCGGCTTCGTTGAGCACATAGACCCCGGGCTTTCCCAACCGGATTCCCAGCTGCAGCGCCATCGCGGCCATCGGCCAGCCGCTGTTGGGCGACGGCGTCCGGCGCGCTTCACGGCGCAGGGTCCCGAGTCCTGCGCCCGCCGCCGCCGAAGCGCCCCACAGGAACAGGGCCGTCAGGCGGGCGGGCAGCCACGACAGCAGGTCGTCGGCGCGGGCGGCCCATTTGCCGGCCCAGGTCCACTGCCGGCCTTCGCGCTCGCCGCGGTAGCCCCACATCGCATCCGCGGTGTTGGCGAAGCGGTAGAGCGCCGCACCCGGCAGGCCGAACAGCGCAAACCAGAACAGCGGCGCCACCAGCGAATCGTTGAGGTTCTCGGCCAGCGATTCGATCGCGCTTTCGCGCACCCCGACCGCGTCCAGCGCGCCCACGTCGCGGCTCACCAGCCGCGCCAGCCGGCCGCGGCCTTCATCGAGCGAGCGGCTGAGCGCGGCCTCGACCGCCAGCACCTCGTCGCGCAGCATGCGCCAGGCGAGCAGCGGCTTGAGGGCGATGCCGGTCAGCAGCGGCCCGGCCCAGGCCGGCAGGCGGCTCGCAACTTCGGCGACCGCGCAGGCGGCGGCGGCGACCAGCGCGGCGCCGGCGCACCAGGCGAGCGCGCCACCGGCGAAGGCCGCCCGCGCGCGCGCCGGCGCACCGGCCGGCGGTGCGATGCGCCGACCGGCCCAGCCCAGACAGCGGCCGATCCACACCACAGGATGCCAGCGCGCCGGCGGCTCACCGAACCATCGGTCGATGGCCAGCGCCAGCCAGAGGGCCGCGATCGCGCTCAATCCTCGATGCCGCGCTGGGCGGGGATGCCGGCCTTGAACGCGTGCTTGACCATCTGCATCTCGGTCACGGTGTCGGCCAGTTCGACGATCTCGGGCGGGCAGCGGCGACCGGTCAGCACCACGTGCACCTCCTTCGGCCGCGTGCGCAGCGTCTCCAGCACGCTGTCGAGCGGCAGCCAGCCGTAGATCAGCGGGTAGGTGATCTCGTCGAGCACGACCAGGAAGTGCGCGCCCGACAGGATCGCGGCGCGGGCCCGCTCCCAGCCATCGCGCGCCAGCTGCGCCGAGTGCTCGAGATCCTGGCTCTTCCAGCTGAAGCCGTCGCCGAGGCCTTCGATCGGGATGCCGAGCTGCTCGAACATCCGGTGCTCGCCGAAGCGCGCGCTCGGCACCTTCATGAACTGGTAGATCTTCACCGCCTTGCCGCGGCCGTGGGCGCGCAGGGCGAGCCCGAAGGCGGCGGTGCTCTTGCCCTTGCCGTCGCCGGTGTTGACGATCACCAGCCCGCGGCGCTCGCCTTCGGGCTTCTCATAGGGTTTTTCGCTGGGAGGAGTTTCGATCTGCATGTGCTTAGGTTGTCAGTGCGGCAGGGCCAGCCATTGGCCCGCCACGTGGTGAAAGGCGACCCGGTGGTCGAACACCGCTTCGAGCGCCCGATGGGTCGCGGCATCGCCGCAGCCGCCGTGATGGGTCACGCGGCCTGCCGCCATCACGACCATCGCGTCGGCGGCGAGCGCGGCATTGAGTTCGTGCAGCACGCTGACCACGGTCTTGCCTTCGGCCACCAGCGCCTGCACGGTCCGCATCCAGTCGGCCTGGTGCGGCGGGTCGAGGTTGGCGAGCGGCTCGTCCATCAGCAGCAGCTCGGCCTCGACCGCCAACGCCCGCGCCAGCAGCACCCGCTGGCGTTCGCCGCCCGACAGCTGGCCCAGCGGCCGCTCGCGCCAGTCCCAGGCCTGGGTGCTGCGCAGTGCGCGCTCGACCGCCGCCCGGTCGGCCGCGCTCGGGGCAGCCAGCCAGCGCTGGTGCGGCAGGCGCCCGAGCATCGCGACGTCGTAGACCGTCAGGTCGTCGGCGCTGCCCTCGCCGGCCACGCCCTGGCCCAGCCACGACAGGCGCCGGGCTCGAGCCCGGCCCGGGAGCGTGCTCAACGCTTGCCCATGGAGGCGCACCTCTCCGCCATGGGCCAGCAGGCCGGCGAGCACCTTGAGCAAGGTCGACTTGCCCGCGCCGTTGGGACCGACGATGCTGGTCCAGCGCCCCGACGCCAGCGACAGGTCGATGCCGTGCAGCACCTCGGCCAGGCCGAGCCTGGCCGACACGCCGCGGGCTTCGAGCGCGGCCGGCGTGCTCACAGGCCACCCCGCGCGCTGCGCCGGTGCATCAGCCACAGCAGGTAGCTGCCGCCGAGCACCGCGGTCAGCACGCCGACCGGCAGTTCCTGCGGCGCGACCATCCAGCGCGCCAGCAGGTCGGCCGCCATCAGCAGCAGTCCGCCCATCGCGGTGGACAGCACGATCAGCCGCCCATGCGTGGTCTTGACCACCGAGCGCACCAGGTGCGGCGCCGCCAGGCCGACGAAGGCGATCAGCCCGGTCTGCGCCACCGCGGTGCCGGTCGCCAGCGCCAGCACCGCCACCAGCGCGGCGCGCATGGCGCCGAGCGGCAGCCCGAGGCTGGCCGCCGTGGCCTCGCCGAGCGCCAGGCCGTCGAGCACCGGCGCCAACGCCCAGCCCAGCAGCAGGCATGCGACGCCGAGCCCGCCCATCACGGCGCAAGCGCTCCAGCCCACCAGCCCGGTGCTGCCGAGCATGAAGCCTTGGATGGCCTGCAGGATGTCGGCCGAGGCGATGGTCAGCAGGTCCTTGGCCGCCCCCAGCACCACGCCGACGATCACGCCCGCCAGCAGCAGCCGCAAGGTCTGCTGGACGCCGCGCGCCAGCAACAGCGTCAGCAGCACCGCCAGCACCGCACCCAGGAAGGCCGCGCCGGTCAGGCCCAGGCGCACCACCCATTGCGTGCTGGTCGGCGACAAGCCGAACAGCCAGAGCGCCAGCGCGACGCCGAGCGAGGCGCCCGAGGCGCTGCCCAACAGGTACGGATCGGCCAGCGGATTGCGGAACAGCCCTTGCGCGACCGCGCCAGCCAGTCCCAGCAGCGCGCCCGCGAGCCAGGCGCCGAGCGTGCGCGGCAGCCGGATGTCGCGCACGATCTGCAGCGCCACCGGGTCGTCGCCGGCCGCCAGCAGGTTCTCGAAACCGGTGCTGCCGATGCCCGCGCCCAGCACCAGCAGCGCGCCGGCCAGCGCCACCAGCAGGATGCCCAGCCCCCAGGCGCGGCGCTGCTGCCCCTTCACCCGTGCTCCTGCAGGCACTCGGCCATCAGGCGCGCCGCCTCGCCCATGCGCGGCCCGGGCCGGACCAGCACGTCTGATTGCTCGGCCGTGAAGCGGCAGATGCGACCTTCGCGCACGGCCTTGATGCGGCCCCAGCCCGGCCGCTGCTCCAGCCCCTGGGCGCTGCGCTCGCCGACCATGATCAGGTCGGGATCGGCGCGGACCACGAACTCGGGGTTGAGCTTCGGAAATGGCCCCAGCGCAGCCGGCACGATGTTCCTGGCGCCGAGCCGCGCCAGGGTCTCGCCGATGAAGGAGGCTTCGCCGGCCGCATACGGGGCGCTGTTGACTTCGAAGTACACGCGCGTGCGCTTCACGCGCTCGGGCAGCGACTGGGCCGCCGCCGACACGCTGGCATCGATGGCGCGCCAGACCGCTGTCGCATCGCCGGTGCCGAGCACCCGGGCGAGCGCGTCGAGCACCCGCCGAACGTCAGCATGGTTCTTCGGCTCGAGCACCACCACCTTGAGTCCCAGGGCCTCGAGCCGGTCGGTGACCCGCGAGGACTTCGCCAGCAGCACCACGTCGGGCTTGAGCGCGACGATCGCCTCGACGTTCGGATCGATGCCGCCGCCGACCTGCGGCAGCGCCCGCACCGACGCGGGCCAGTTCGAATAGCGGTCGACACCCACCAGCCGGTCGCAGGCGCCCAGCGCGCAGACCGATTCGGTGAGCGACGGCAGCACGGTCACGATGCGCTGCGGCGGCTTCGGCAGCTCGACGCCCACGCCGCGCTCGTCGACCACCACGGTCGCCTGGGCCGCCAGCGCCAGCGCACACAGCCAGCCGGCGCACCACAGCCGGGCGATCCGCTTCATGGCGCATCCTTCAGGGTCAGCGGCAGCCCGGCGGCCATCAGCGTGACGCGCTCGCAGGCGGCGGCGACCTGCTGGTTCAGCAGGCCCAGGGCGTCGACGAAGGCGCGCACCTCGCGGCCGAGCGGAATCACGCCAAGGCCAATCTCGTTGCCGACCAGGACCAGCGGACCAGGCGACTCGCCGATCGCCTGCAGCAACTCGGCGACCGCGCGATCGGCCGCCATCGACGTGCGCGGCGCCCCGAAAGGCACCATCAGGTTGGTCAGCCAGAGCGTCAGGCAATCGACCAGCACCAGCGTGCGGGGGCCGGCGTTCTCGCGGATCGCCTGCGCCAGCGCCAGCGGCTCCTCGACCGTTTCCATGGCCGGCAGGCGGGCCGCGCGATCCTCGCGATGCCGCGTCACGCGCGCCAGCATCTCCTCGTCGAGCGCCCGCGCGGTCGCCACCAGCACCGCGCGGTGCGAGGGCGAGCGCGCCAGCCACGCCGCGGCGATCTGCTCGCCGCGGCGCGACTTGCCGCTCTTCTGACCCCCGAGGATCAGTTCGCGGCGGACGATGCTCACTGCTTCGGCTGCCACCGCACGGTCAGGTAGGCGCCGATTCCGGCCTGGTTGTAGCCATAGGCGGTCTCGTAGTGTTCATCGGTCAGGTTGGTGATGCGGCCCTGCACCGACCAGTCCTTGGCGAAGCGGTAATCCACATAGAGGTCGATCGTGGTGTAGGCGCCGAGTTTGCGCGTGTTGGCCGTGTCGTCAAAGCGGCTGCCGACGCTCAGGGCCGAAGCGCCCAGCTTCCAGGGGCCGGTGGTGTAGTCGATCGCCAGCGTCGCCTGGTTCTGGGCCCGGCGCGGCAGCTGCTTGCCGCTGATCTCGTTGCGCGGATCGAGCGAGTCGTAGCTGGCATGCAGGCCCACGGCGTCGAACTGGCCGTCGTAGCTCAGCGTGCCGCCGGTGATGCGCGCCTCGGGAATGTTCTGCGGCAGCGTCGTGTTGGTGATGAAGCCCTGGATCTTGTTGTCGTAGCCGACCAGCTTCACCGTGTGGGCGCCCTCGGTCCAGGTGATGCCGATATCGGTGTTCTTGCCCTCCTCCGGCTTGAGCGCCGGATTGCCGAAGCCCGGGTAGTAGAGCTGGTTGAACGACGGCGCCACGAAGCTGGTGCCCTGCGAGATGCTGACGCGCCAGTTCGGCGTGATGCGGTAGGCGTAGCCGGCATACCAGGTGTCGTCGTCGCCGAACTGCGAGTTGCTGTCGTGACGCGCGTTGAGCTGCCAGCTGTGGGGACCGGAATTGCCGTTCAGGCCGACGAAGCCGGCATCGATCGTGCGCTCGGTCACCGTGTACGCGGTGTCGCTCTTGACCTTCTGCTCCAGGCGCTCGAGACCGGCCACCACGGTGCCGATCGGGGTCGCGATGTCGTTTTGCCAGAGGTACTGGTCCTGCGTCGTGTTGAAAAGGCCCGGCAGGTTGAACGGCGCGGCCACGATCGCGCGCGTGTCGTCGTCGCTGCGCGAATAGCGCAGCTGGGTGGTCCAGTTGGACAGCACCCGGCCATTGACGCCGGCATAGCCGGTCTGGGTCCGCAAGGTGCCGCGGGTGTCGCGGCCGGGGCCGTCGTCGTAGTGGTTCAGGCCATCGGCGTACAGCATGCCGGCGTCGAACTTCCAGTCCGGCGTGAACTGGTAGCCGAAGGAAGCGTTGGCGCCGGTCTGCGAGAACGGATCGCGGTCGGGGTTGAAGTTGCCGAACTGCACGTTGCGATTGGTGGCCGAGACGCTGTTGACCAGCGTGCGCGTGACGTCGAGCGAGTAGGTCGCCGCGCCCGCGCCGCCACTGAAGCCGCCGGTGATCTGCTTGTAGCTGTCGCTGCCGATGGTGGTGGAGGCGCGCGGATTGAACACCGTCTCGCCCGGCGCCGCCTTGCGCGTGAAGATCTGCACCACGCCGCCGACGCCGTCGCTGCCGTAGAGCGCCGAGCCGGGCCCCTTGACCACTTCGATGCGGTCGATCAGCTCGACCGGGATGTTGTCCCAGACCGGCGTGCCGAGCGTCGCCGAGCCGTAGCGCACGCCGTCGATCAGGAGGATGGTGTGGCGCGCCTCGGCGCCGCGGATGTACACGCTGCTGCCCTTGCCCAGGCCGCCGTTGGCCGAGATCTGCACCCCCGCCATGCGGGCCAGGATTTCGGGCAAGGTACGGCTGGCCTGCTGCTCGATCTGGGCCCGTTCGATCACCACGGTGTCCGACACCAGTTCGTCGATGCGGGCTGGCGCGCGCGTTGCCGTCACGACGGTTTCGGCCAGGGTCGCCGCGGCGGCCTCCTGGGCCGAGGCCAGGTTCGGCAGCGAGGTCAGGGAAACGATGGCCAGCGCGATGGCATGGGCGCGCGGAAGCGGGCACGGCGAAGCGCTGCGGATGGCGCAGGCGGACGAGACGACAGATTTCATGGAAGCGACAAAGATCAATGCCCGTCGCCGGCTTCCCCGCCGGCGTTTGGACGTCATGGCCGCCGACATGCTTCTCTCCATGCGGCAGCCGCCTCGTTGGCCGGTATCCGGGCTGGCAGCGCTGCCCTCGCCGCCTTCCCAGGCGCCTGTTTCAGAGCGCCCAGTGGCTGATTGACGAGGGTGGCATCCGAAGATGCCGTCTGCTTGACCGTTGCGGGGGCAGCGCAGGTTGGCTCGGCCCGATGGGCTCCGCCTCCTGCTTCCCGTTGAACTGCGCCGCGTGAACCGCGGCGCGAGCACCAACGCGTGGAATTGTAGGGTTTCTTGGCATCCGCCTTGCGTGCGACGATGCAAACACGCCGGCGCCGGTAACTACAATCGTCCTCCATGCCTGCACCGAGCCGTATTGACCAGATCGCCGAGCGCGTCGAACGCCTGCTCGTGCGCCATGAGGAAGTACAGCGCACCAATGCGCTGCTCCAGGACCAGGTCGACGCGCTCACGCGCGAACGCGACACCCTCAAATCGCGGCTCGCCGCGGCGCGCACGCGGCTCGATGCCCTGCTCGACCACCTGCCCGCCGATCCCGGCCAAGACGCTCCCTGATGAAACAAATCGAAGTCCAGATCATGGGCCAGAGCTACCTGCTCGGCTGCCCCGAAGGCGGCGAGCCGCAACTGCGCGAAGCGGTCGAGCGAGTCGACGCCGCCATGTGCAAGATCCGCGACGCCGGCAAGGTCAAGGCGCGCGACCGGATCGCGGTGCTGGCCTCGCTGAACCTCGCTTTCGACCTCGTGCAGCGCGAGGCCGCGCCCGCGCCAGCGCCGCCCCCCGCGCCGGCCGCTGCGGCCGCCGGCAGTGCCGAAGACGACGCACGCGCCGCGCAATTGGTCCAGCGCCTCGACCAGGCCCTCGCCGGCGACGGACATTTACTCTGAAGCGTGGGCGCGCAGGCGACAGCGGGCGTAAAATACGCTTCGTCTGCGGTGCGAAGCTGGGCTCTATATTTCCTTGTACCAATGCTCTCCGGAGCAGGGCTTGGAACATCGCTTGGCGGGTGTGATCATCTCGCGTCAGATGAACCCGAAGCCTTGCTGACCTCGCCCACCTGAACCCTGGTTCAGGATGCGGGTTCGGCTCACACTCGCAGACACCTTTCATCGAAAGCCACGGCCCCGCAACAGGCGCCGTGGCTTTTTTTTTGCACCGGCGCTTTCCCCCGTCGGCATGACGTGAATCAAGTCCGTCCCGGCGACCCTTGTATTAAGCTCTTGGCGGTCCAACCACAGGAGCATTCATGTTCAAGCGAATCCTGGTCGCCACCGACGGCTCCCCACTCGCCAAGAAGGCCGTGGCAAGCGCCATCGCGCTGGCCTCGCAGAACGGCGCCGAGCTGGTCGCCGTGACCGTGGTGCCACGCTACCCGACCAACTACTTCGACGGCGCCGCCGTGTTCACGCCCGAGGACATCGGCCGCATCGAGAAGCAATGGTCCGAGGCGGCTCAAGCGTCGCTCGACGAGATCGCCAAGCAGGCCGAGGCCAGCGGCGTCAAGGTCAAGACCTCGACGGTCAGCGCCGACCTTGTCGGCGACGCCATCATCGCCGCCGCGAAGAAGCACGACAGCGACACGATCGTCATGGCCTCGCATGGCCGCAAGGGCATCAAGCGACTGCTGCTGGGCAGCGAGACCCAGCATGTGCTCACCCATTCCGACCTGCCGGTGCTGGTCCTGCGCTGAGTCCGGCCCGTCATCCCATCCAGAACAACGAGAGGCCTTGCATGAAGATCCTGATCGCCGTCGACGGCAGCGCGCACACCCAGAAAGCCATCGACTACCTGGCGAAGAACCGCGCCATGTTCATCGACGGCAATGAACTCGTCGTGGTGCACGTGTGCATCGGCGTGCCCGGCCATGTGACCCGCCACCTCAGCAAGGAGATCGTGCGCGACTACTACGCCGAAGAGACCGCCAAGGTGCTCGATCCGCTCAAGGCCACGTTGGCCCGCGCCGGCATCACCAGCTACAAGGTCGACCAGCGCCACGGCCATGCCGCCGAGGAAATCCTCAAGGCCGCCGCCGACTGCGGCGCCGAACTGATCGTGATGGGCACGCACGGCCACGGCCTGTTCGGCCGGGCGCTGATGGGCTCGGTCGCGACCAAGGTGGTGGCCGAGACCGACATCTCGGTGCTGCTGGTCCAGTAAGGCCCTCAGGCCTTGAACAAGGCCTTGTGCTGCTCCCGCAGCAGGGCCTTCTGCACCTTGCCCATCGCGTTGCGCGGCAGTTCGTCGACCACGAAGCAGCGCTTGGGGATCTTGAAGTTGGCGAGTTTTTGCTTGAGCTCGGCAATGATCGCCTCGCCGTCGATCGCGGCACCGGCCCGTGCCGTCACGATGGCCACGCCGACCTCGCCGAAGTCGGCATGCGGCACGCCGACGATCGCGCTCTCGGCGACGCCGGCCAGCTCGTTGATGAAGCCTTCGATCTCGGCCGGATAGACGTTGTAGCCGCCGCTGATGATCAGGTCCTTGCTGCGTCCGACGATCGTGACGTAGCCCAGTTCATCGAACTTGCCGACGTCGCCGGTCTTGAAGTAGCCGTCGGCGGTGAACTCTTCCCTGGTCTTCTCGGGCATGCGCCAGTAGCCCGCGAACACGTTGGGCCCGTCGACCTCGATATGGCCGATCTCGCCGGTCGGACACGGCGCGCCGGCATCGTCGCGCACCCGCAGCTGCACGCCGGGGAGCGGAAAGCCGACCGTGCCGCCGCGCCGCTCGCCCTGCACCGGGCTGTAGGGGTTGGAGGTCAGCATCGCGGTCTCGCTCATGCCGTAGCGCTCGAGGATGGTGTGGCCGGTGCGTTCGCGCCAGGCGTCGAAGGTGTCGATCAGGAGCGGCGCCGAGCCGGAGATGAAGACCCGCATGCGGCTACAGGCCTTCTTCGTCAGCCCGCGCTCGGCCAGCATCCGGACGTACAGCGTGGGCACGCCCATGAAGACCGTCGCCTCGGGCAGCCGGGCCACCACGCGCGCGGCGTCGAAGCGGTTGAACCAGATCATCCGGCTGCCGCTGATCAGTGCGCCATGGATCGCGACGAAGAGCCCGTGCACATGGAAGATCGGCAGCGCGTGGATCAGCACGTCGTCGCCGCGCCAGCCCCAGTAGTCCTTCAGCACCTCGGCGTTCGACGACAGGTTGCGATGCGTGAGCATCGCGCCCTTGCTGCGGCCGGTGGTGCCGCTGGTGTAGAGGATGGCGGCGAGATCGTCTTCCTGCTTCGGGGCGATCGCGTGGCGGTCGCTGCATTGCGCCGCCACTTCGAGCAATGTGCCGCTGCGGTCGTCGTCGAGCGTGAAGACATGGCGGGTGCCCGCCGCGGTGGCGATCGGCCCCACCCAGGACGCGTTGGCGCTGCTGCAGACCACGACGGCCGGCTCGGCATTGCCGATGAAATACTCGATCTCGGCGCCCCGGTAGGCGGTGTTGAGCGGCAGGAAGACATAGCCGGCGCGCAGGGTCGCCAGGTACAGCATCATCGCTTCGACCGACTTCTCGACCTGGACCGCGATGCGGGCGCCGGGCTCGAGGTCCAGCGCTTCCAGCAGGTTGGCGATCATGGCGCTGGCGCGGTCCAGGTCGCGCCACGAATAGCACAGGCCGTCGTCGGTCTCGATCGCGATCGCGTCGAGGTCGGAAGGAAACGCCGCGCGCAGCACGGCGAACAGATTGGCGTTGGAAATGTCGGTCATGTCGATCTCAAAAGACGGGAGGCCGCTTGGCGAGGAAGGCGGCGATGCCTTCGCGATGCTCGGCGGTGTCGGCGTAATCGTAGGCGGTCGCCAGCAGCGGCGCGACACCCGCCTGGGCGCCGGCTTGCCGCAGGGCGGCGAAGGTGGCCTTGTTGAGGCGCGCCGCCGCGGGCGCCAGCGCGGCAATGCGATTCGCGTGGGCCAGCACCTCGGCCCGGAGCTCGGCATCGGGCAGCACGCGCAGCAGGAAGCCGGCGTCGCGCAGGCGCTCGGCGCCGTGCACGCTGGCCGCCAGCAGCATGTCGCGCGCCAGCACGTCGCCGATCGCGCCCTGCACCAGCGCCGCCTCGCGCGGCGCCATCGGAAAACCGAGCTTGGCGATCGGGGCGCCAAACTTCGCCGATTCGCCGGCCAGCCGGATGTCGCAGCAGCTCGCGATCTCGAGCCCGGCGCCCATGCAGGCGCCCTCGATGCACGCAACCAGCGGCAGTTCGCAGGCCAGCATGGCGGCCAGCGCCGCCCAGACCTCGTCCTCGTGGAAGGCGCGCAGCTGCTCGACCTCGAAGCGGAACGAGGGGTATTCGGAGATGTCGCCGCCGGCGCAGAAGGCGCCGCCCTCCCCACCGACGACCACGCAGCGAAGCGCTGGCTGGTGCGCAAGACGCTCGAACACCTCGCGCAGCTCGCGCCACATGGCACGCGTCATGGCATTCAGGCGGCCGCTGTTCGCCAGGGTCACGAAGGCCAGCGGGCCCTCCGTGCGCAGCCCTACCGAAGACGTCATTCCAGCTTCGCCCCCGAAGCCTTGACCACCGCCGCCCAGCGCTTGATCTCCGCATTCACGAAAGCGGCGTAGGCGGCGTTGGTGACGTTCGGGATCTCCGAACCGTTGCTGGCCCAGATCGTCTTCAGTTCGTCGCTGGCGAGCGCCTTCTTCATGTCGTCGACGATCCGGGCCTGCACCTCCGCCGGCGTGCCCTTGGGTGCCCAGAGTCCGTACCAGGTCGTCACGGTGTAGTCGGGCAAGCCCACCTCGGCGGCGCAGGGCACGTCGGGGAAGGCCGGATTGCGCTTGCTGCCGGCCACCATCAGCGCCTTGATCCGGCCGGCCTTGATGTGCTGGGCCGACGAGCCGAGGCCGTCGAACATCACGTCGACGTTGCCGGCGATCAGGTCCTGCAGCGCCGGTCCGGCGCCTCGATAGGGAATGTGCGTGATGAAAGTGCCGGTCTGCAGCTTGAACAGCTCGCCCGCCAGGTGGTGCGAGGTGCCGGCGCCGGCCGAGGCGTAGTTGAGCTTGCCCGGGTTCTGCTTGGCATTGGCGACGAAGGCCTTGAGCGTGGTCTCGGTGACCCGCTTCGGATTCACCACCACCACCTGCGGCACGTTGGCCAGCAGCAGCAGCGGCACGAAATCCTTTTCGAGGTCGTAGTCGAGCTTGGGGTAGATCGACGGCGCGATCGCGTGATGCACCGCGCCCATGAAGAGCGTGTAGCCGTCCGGCGCCGCCTTGGCCGCGATGCTGGCCCCCACCGTGCCGCCGGCGCCGCCGCGGTTGTCGATCACCAGCGTCTGGCCGGTGAGCTTGGTGAACTGCGCCGACAGCGGCCGCGCGAAGGCGTCGGTGCCGCCGCCGGCCGGGAACGGCACGATCATCGTCACCGGCCGGGTCGGCCAGGGCGACTGGGCGCGTACGCCGGCCGCCGCCATCGCGGCGCTCGCCGCCGCCGCCAGGCGCAGCACGTCCCGCCGTTGAAAGCCTGAGGTCATCGGTTGTCTCCTGTTGTGGTTTGGCTGTCTTGCGCCGGGGCCCGAGGCGCGTCGGGTTGGAAGGACCCCAATGCTCTCTCAACCCTTGAGGAACAAGTCGTCGATGCCGCCCGAGACAGCCACCTTGCCCTGGGCGAGCCAGGCGCGGTGCTTGTCGAGCCGCTTGAGATCGTAGAGGTAATTGACCATCAGGCCGTAGGACTGCCTGAGGCCTTTGGGCGACGGGTCGCCGCCCCAATTGAGCCGCTCCACCCGCGCCCCGTTGCCGAGATGGAAGCGCGCCACCGGATCGACCGGCTTGCCGTCGGCCGTGGCCCGTCCGAGGTATTCGGCCGCCGCCTGCAGCAGCAGCTGCCGCACCGGTGAGCGGGCATCGAGCGCCAGCGCCTCGTCGGCCGCGGCGAGGAAACGCTCGCCGGTCGGCGGCAGCGAGCCCACGGCACGCCCCAGTTCGGCGGCCCGCTTCTCGTCCAGCCGCGCGACGATCTCGTCGGCCTTCTTCGGCAGCCAGCCGCGAAAGCCGGGGATCGGCGACAAGGTCGCGAAGACCTTCAGCCGCGGCAGTTCGTCCTGCAGCGTCTCGACCACGCGCTTGATCAGCGAATCGCCGAAACTCACGCCCTTGAGCCCGGCTTGCGTGTTGCTGATCGAATAGAAGATCGCGGTCGTCGCCTTGTCCGGCCTGACCACCGCGGCCGCCTCGTCGAGCAGCGGCACGATGCCCTCGCTGATGTGATCGACCAGCGCCACCTCGACGAAGATCAGCGGCGTGTTGGGCAGCCGCGGATGGAAGAAGCCGTAGCAGCGGCGATCGCTGTCGAGCCGGTTCTTGACGTCGGCCCAGCTCTTGATGTCGTGCACCGCCTCGTACTGGATGAGCTTTTCGATCAGCGAGGCCGGCGAGTCCCAGCTGATGCGCCGCAGGTCGAGGAAAGCCATGTCGAACCAGGTCGAGAACAGGTGCTCGAGCTCGGCCTCGAGCGGCAGCAGCCGGCGGTCGCCCTTCAGGTGCGGCAGCAGCTCGGCGCGCAGGTCGACCAGGAAGCGCATGCCGTCGGGATCGATCGCGAAGCGCTGCAGCAGCCGCGCGCGCGGCGACGCCAGGGCGCGCCGAAGTCCGATCTCGGCCTGGCCTTCGTCCGGCGTGCCGACCGCGGCCTCGTGCCGGTCGCGCGCCGTGCTGAGCTTCTGCACATCAGGCGCGAAGCGCTCGCTCATCAGCAGCCAGATGTCGCGCCGCTCGTCGAGCTCGCGGGCGCCATACCACTGCACCACGGCATGGGCGCGGCGACCGGCCTCGACCTCGCTGATCTGCGGGTCGACCACCGACTGCAGTTCGACCAGCGCGTTGCGCAGGGCCCGCGGCGCCAGCGCCTCGCCGGGACGGCGCAAGGTCGCCTCGAGCCGCTCGCCGAGCGGGCGCGGCCCCACGGCCCGCTTCCCCCTGGTCGAATCGGTGGCCGCCTTGGTGCCATCGGGCGCATGGCCCGGGCGCAGCAGGGAAACCCCGCGTGTGATCCAGTCGCCGGCATTCATGAGATGAGCTTCGCTTTCTGTTGCAGCGCGACCGCCCGCAGGGCCTCGCGCTGGCGGTTCAGGTGGGTCCGCATCGCGGCCTCGGCGCCGTCGCTGTCGCGGGCCTTGAGGGCGGCGAACACCGCGAGATGTTCGGACAGGCTCTGCTCGAGCCGTCCCGGCGCATGCAGCTGCTGCTGCCGCGCCAGCTTGAGGATCTTGCGCAGGTCGCCGATCACCTGCGCCAGCCAGCGGTTGTCGGCCAGCATGATGATCGCCTCGTGGATCGCGAAATTGGTCGCGTAGTAATCGTTGATGCGGCGTGCCCGCGCGTGCTTCGCGAGCCGGTCGTGGAGCGCTTCGAGCGCGGCGAGATCGTCGTCGCTGGCATGGCGCGCGGCCTCCCAGGCACAGCGGCCTTCGAGCAGCGCGATCACCGGGAAGATCTCGTCGAGGTCGCGCTGCGTGACCTCGGCGACGAAGCAGCCCCGGCGCGGCTCGTGCCGCAGCAGCCCTTCGGCGGTCAGCACCTTGAGCGCCTCGCGCAAGGGCGTGCGCGAGATCTGCAGGCGCTCGCACACCGACGCCTCGTCGATGAAAGCGCCCGGCACCAGCACGCCGCCGAAGATCTCTTCGCGCAAGGTGGCGGCGACTTCGTCGTGCAGGGAGTTCTGGACCAGGCGCATGGGCGGCTCTCGTAATTACGCGTAATTATGAGAATGCAGCCGCCAACGCGCAACGCCCCGGGGCCTCGGGAGATACCCGGCCCCGGCGGCCGCCGCTCAGCCCCTGAGGGCTCCGGCCACCGGCGCCGGACGGGCGCTGGCATAGAGCCAGAGGCCGAAGGCGATCATCGGCACGCAAAGCCACTGCCCCATGCTCATGTTGAGCGCCAGCAGGCCGAGGAAGTCGTCGGGCTCGCGGAAGTATTCGGCGATGAAGCGCATCAGGCCGTAGCCGATCAGGAACACCGCCGACACCCGCCGCTCGCCGCGGTCCTTGCGGGCGTAGAGCCACAGCAGCACGAACAGCAGCAGGCCCTCGAGCAGGAACTGGTAGACCTGCGAGGGGTGGCGCGGCAGCATCGAGCCGCTCTGCGGAAACACCATGCCCCAAGGCAATTCGGGGTTGCTGAAGCGGCCCCAGAGCTCGCCGTTGATGAAGTTGCCCACCCGCCCCGCGGCCAGGCCCGTGGGCACGCAGGGCGCCACGAAGTCCATCACCTGCCAGAACGGCCGGGCGCGCGAGCGCGAGAACCAGACCATCGAGGCGATCACGCCGAGCAGCCCGCCGTGGAAGCTCATGCCGCCCTGCCAGACGAAGAAGATCTCGAGCGGATGGGTGAGGTAGTAGCCCGGCTTGTAGAACAGGCAGTAGCCGAGCCGGCCACCGACGATCACGCCCATCACGCCGAGGAACAGGATGTCCTCGACATCCTTGCGGGTCCAGGCGCCGGGGCCGGTGATCGAGCGGAAGGGCTCGTGCCCGAGCCGGCGCGTGCCGAGGAAAAAGAACAGCGCGAAGGCCGCCAGGTAGGTCAGGCCATACCAGTGGATGGCGACCGGTCCGAGCTGCAGGGCGATGGGGTTGATCTGCGGGTACATGAGCATGGGACAGATTGTGCCGTCCCGATGCGAACGCTTCTGAGACACAGGCCCATGCAGACCGCGCAAACGGGGACATCTTCCCCGGCGACCCGGTTCGACACGATACTCGGGTCTTCACCTAGAACAACAAGGCGAGCCCCATGCAGGGAAACCCACAGGTCATCGACTACTTCAAGCAACTGGTGCGCGGCGAACTCGCCGCCCGCGACCAGTACTTCATCCATTCCCGCATCTACGAGGACCAGGGCTTCGTCAAGCTCTACACCCGCCTCGACCACGAGATGCAGGAGGAAACCCAGCACGCCGACGCGCTGATCCGCCGCATCCTGCTGCTCGGCGGCCTGCCGGACATGCGTCCGAAGGAATTCACGCCCGGCCAGACCGTGCCCGAGATGCTGCAGAAAGACCTGGACACCGAATACGAGGTGCGCGAGGCGCTCAAGCAGGGCATGGCGCTGTGCGAAAGCGTCGGCGACTATGTCAGCCGCGACCTGCTGCTCGCCCAGCTGAAAGACACCGAGGAAGACCACGCCTACTGGCTCGAGAAGCAACTCGGCCTGATCGACAAGGTCGGACTCGAGAACTACCTCCAGACCCAGTCGCAAGCCTGAGGGCGCTCAGCCGCCCTCCTCCATTCGCTCGCGCACGAAGCCGACGAATCGGTCCAGCGCCGGGTGCGCGTCGCCTTCCAGCCACACCAGGCTGGTCTCGCACAGGGGAACCGCCGGCTGTTTCCTGCCGCGCGCACCGGTCCTGTCGGGCGTGCGGTAGACCACCCCGGTGCGGCGGAACTGCATCACGCTCTCGGGAACCCAGGCGAGGCCGAGGCCGGCCGACACCAGGTTGACGATGGTCTGCATCTGGATCGCTTCCTGCGCCACCACGGGCAGCCGCCCGGCCGCGTGGTAGAGCCCGAAGACCGCGTCATGCAGCGAAGGCGCGATGCGGCGCGGAAAGATCACCAGCGGCTCGCCCAGCACCGCTGCCCACGGCAACTGCGGCGCCGCGGCCAGCGGATGGTGCTCGGGCAGCGCCAGCACCAGCGGCTCGACAGCTACCCGCAGGTGGCTGAGCCCCGGCGGCGCGAAGCCCGGAGAGTGCAGCATCAGGCCGGCATCGATGTCGCCCCGCTGCAGATCCCGCAGCTGCACGTCGCCGGTGGCCTCGACCAGTTCGAGCACCACCTGCGGACTGTGCTCGCGAAAGGCTCGCACCCAGCCCGGCAGCTGGTCGAAGCCGATGGTCGAGACGAAGGCCAGCCGGACCCGCCCGACCTCTCCGGCCGCCGCCGCGCGGGCCCGCGACGGCAGGGCCTGGGCGCGCGCCAGCAGCTCGCGCACCTCCGGCAGCAGCGCCTCGCCGGCCGGCGTCAGCGCCACCCGGCGCCGGGTGCGGTCGAACAGCAGCACCCCGAGCGTGCGCTCGAGCTGGGCGATGGCCTGGGTGACCGGCGGCTGGGTCATGTGCAGCCGCAGCGCGGCCCGGCCGAAGTGCAGTTCCTCGGCAACGGCCACGAACTGGCGCCAGGCGCGCAAATCGATCGGTGCTTCTTTCATATGCGAAGCATATCAATAGCACCGACAAATAGGATTGGAACCAATCAATCAATCGTCCGATACTTGGCGTCCCCCGATCACGAACGCGAGAACCACGATGGACACGAAACCGATCCAGATCAACCGCCGCAGCGCCAACATCGTCGAAGGCAAGAGCCGGGCGCCGAATCGCTCGATGTTCTACGCCATGGGCTACCAGGAAGGCGACTTCAAGAAGCCGATGGTCGGCGTCGCCAACGGCCACAGCACCATCACGCCCTGCAACTCGGGCCTGCAGAGGCTGGCCGATGCGGCCATCGAGGGCATCGAGGAAGCCGGCGGCAACGCGCAGGTGTTCGGCACCCCGACCATCTCCGACGGCATGGCGATGGGCACCGAAGGCATGAAGTACTCGCTGGTCAGCCGCGAAGTGATTTCCGACTGCATCGAGACCTGTGTCGGCGGCCAGTGGATGGACGGCGTGCTGGTGGTCGGCGGCTGCGACAAGAACATGCCCGGCGGCCTGATGGGCATGCTGCGCGCCAACGTGCCGGCGATCTACGTCTACGGCGGCACCATCCTGCCGGGCCGGTACAAGGGCCAGGACCTCAACATCGTGAGCGTGTTCGAGGCGGTCGGCCAGAACGCCGCCGGCAACCTCAGCGACGAGGACCTGCGCGAGATCGAGATGCGCGCGATCCCCGGCACCGGCTCCTGCGGCGGCATGTACACGGCCAACACCATGAGTTCGGCCTTCGAGGCGCTGGGCATCTCGCTGCCCTATTCGTCGACCATGGCCAATCCGCACGATGAAAAGGCCAACTCGGCCAAGGAGTCGGCCAAGGTCCTGATCGAGGCGATCAAGAAGGACATCAAGCCGCGCGACATCGTCACCAAGAAGGCGATCGAGAACGCAGTGGCCGTCATCATGGCCACCGGCGGCTCGACCAACGCGGTGCTGCACTTCCTGGCGATCGCCCACGCGGCCGGCGTCGACTGGTCGATCGACGACTTCGAACGCATGCGCAAGAAAGTGCCGGTGCTCTGCGACCTGAAGCCCAGCGGCAAGTACCTGGCGGTCGACCTGCACAAGGCCGGCGGCATCCCGCAGGTCATGAAGGTGCTGCTGAACGCCGGCCTGCTGCACGGCGACTGCCTGACGATCAGCGGCCAGACCATCGCCGAAGTGCTGAAGGACGTGCCCGACCAGCCGCGCGCCGACCAGGATGTGATCCGCCCGATCGGCAACCCGATGTACGCCGAGGGCCACCTCGCGATCCTGAAGGGCAACCTGTCGCCCGAAGGCGCGGTGGCCAAGATCACCGGGCTCAAGAACCCGGTCATCACCGGCCCGGCGCGGGTCTTCGACGACGAGCAGTCGGCCCTGCAGGCGATCCTCGACGGCAAGATCAAGGCCGGCGACGTCATGGTGCTGCGCTACCTGGGTCCCAAGGGCGGTCCGGGCATGCCCGAGATGCTGGCGCCCACGGGCGCTCTGATCGGCGCCGGCCTGGGCGAAAGCGTCGGCCTCATCACCGACGGCCGCTTCTCGGGCGGCACCTGGGGCATGGTGGTCGGTCACGTGGCGCCCGAAGCGGCGGCCGGCGGCACCATCGCCTTCGTCAACGAAGGCGACTCGATCACCATCGACGCCCATGAACTGAAGCTCGAACTCAATGTGCCGGAAGCCGAGATCGCCAAGCGGCGCGAAGGCTGGAAGGCACCGGCGCCGCGCTACACGCGGGGCGTGCAGGCGAAGTTCGCCTTCAATGCCTCGAGCGCGAGCTCAGGCGCGGTGCTCGACAAGTACTAAGCTCGCCCCCAGGTTGCCCGGCACTGCGTGTCCGGGCGCCCACCCCCTACCGGGGGCAACACCAGCGGCCCGGCAAAGCCGGTTCCGCGGTGTTTCTGGTGAAGAGCGCGCTAGAGGCGCCTGGGCTGCTCAGCGCCGCTTGCGATTCGAGCGGCTGGTGAGCATGCCGAGATTGCTGCGCTGGCGGTCGATGCGGTCCTGGCGCCGCTGGTTCTCTTTTTCGACCACCTTGCGCTTGGTGTAGCCCGAGGCATCGGCCCAGGCCCACCACGCGATCGCGAGCGCGAACGGAATCAGCACGACCCACCAGCTCCAGGTGGCGACGAAGCCGATCTCGAAAAACTTGAGCGCCACACCCAGCAGGCCCAGCATCAGGAACCACATCGCGAACTTCTCCGTTGAGTCAGGGACACGCCGGCCAAGACGGTCCACCGCCCTGCCTACAATCGCGTTGATACGACTTTAACGCACCCACGCATGTCACTCATGAAAAAAGCGCTCTGGCTCGCCGTGGCCACCCTGGCCTGCGCCGCGCCCGCCTTCGCCGACCTGGCGCTGGCGACGTCGAAGAACTGCATGAGCTGCCACGCGGTCGATCGCAAGGTGCTGGGCCCCTCGTTCAAGGACGTGGCCGCGAAGTACAAGGACGACAAAGGCGCCGTCGACATGCTGGCGACCAAGATCATCAAGGGCGGCGCGGGCGTCTGGGGCCCCGTGCCGATGCCCGCCAACAACCAGGTCAGCGAGGCGGACGCCAAGAAGCTCGCGGCCTGGGTGCTGTCGACCAAGTAGGCACGGCAGCACGCCGGCTCAGACCGCCGGCGGCATGGCGGACGGTGTCGCCACCGGGCGCCGTTCGAGGCGATCTTCCAGCTGTCCGATGTGAGCCGCGATCGAGTTCTCGGATTGCTCGGCGCGCTGCCTGGCAGCGGCCTCCACCTGTTCGATGCGCGCCAGCAAGGCTGCGTGCCGCTCGGCATTGCGCGCCATGTGGACGTTTTCCTGGGTTTCGAGAAAGCTGCGCAGCTCGGTGAAGCGCGAGGCCTCGGCCTTGTCGGCGAGGTCCCGCTGGGCTTGCATTTCCTTGGTGTGCCGGCGCGTCTCCATCAGGATCGAGCTTTGCAGGTAGACCACGTAGGCGACGAAGAAGATGCCGAGCAGTGCCGTCAGGCCCAGCATGATCAGCCCGAGCGGCGCCGTGACCTGCATGAAGCCGATCGAGATCAAGGTGGGTGTTGCGATCGTGCCCCAGTTCAACGCGGCCAGCGCTGCGATCAGCAGCACGACGATCAGCAAGACGGCGGTTCTCAATCCCATTTTTGTTTTTCCCTGAAGTTGAACCGCTGGCGGCGACGCGCCGCCAGCGCCCTCGCTCAGTACGCCTGGCCCAGCTGTTCGAGGATGGCCGGGTTCTCCAGAGTCGAGGTGTCCTGGGTGATGGCCTCGCCCTTGGCGAGGCTGCGAAGCAGGCGCCGCATGATCTTACCGCTGCGCGTCTTCGGAAGATTCTCTCCGAAGCGGATGTCTTTCGGTTTTGCGATCGGACCGATCTCCTTCGCCACCCAGTTGCGCAGTTCGGTCGCGATCTTGCGCGCTTCCTCTTCGCTCGCCGGTCGGCCGCGCTTGAGCACCACGAAGGCGCAGACCGCTTCGCCCGTCACGTCGTCGGGCCGCCCCACCACGGCCGCCTCGGCCACCAGGTCGGTCTTGGCCACCAGCGCCGATTCGATCTCCATCGTGCCGAGCCGGTGGCCCGAGACGTTGAGCACGTCGTCGATGCGTCCCGTGATGCGGAAGTAGCCGCGGTCGGCGCTGCGCACCGCGCCGTCGCCGGCGAGGTAGATCGTGCCGCCCATCTCCTCGGGGAAATAGCTCTTCTTGAAACGCTCGGGGTCGTTCCAGATGGTGCGGATCATCGACGGCCAGGGGCGCTTGATGACCAGCATGCCGCCGGCCCCGTTGGGGATGTCCTTGCCGGTCTCGTCGACGATCGCGGCCATGATGCCCGGCAGCGGCAGCGTGCACGACCCCGGCACCAGCGGCGTGGCGCCCGGCAGCGGCGTGATGACGTGGCCGCCGGTCTCGGTCTGCCAGAAGGTGTCGACGATCGGGCACTTCTCGGCGCCGATGTTCCGGTGGTACCACATCCAGGCTTCCGGATTGATCGGCTCGCCCACGGTGCCGAGGATGCGCAAGGTCGACAGGTCCCAGTTCTTCGGGTGCACCTTCTCGTCGCTGTCGGCCGCCTTGATCAGCGATCGGATCGCGGTCGGCGCGGTGTAGAAGATCGTGACCTTGTGCTTCTCGATCATCTGCCAGAAGCGCCCGGCGTGCGGGAAGGTCGGGATCCCTTCGAACACCACCTGCGTCGCACCGGCGGCCAGTGGGCCGTAGGCGACGTAGGTGTGGCCGGTGATCCAGCCGATGTCTGCGGTGCACCAGAAGACGTCCTCGGGACGGACGTCGAAGGTCCAGTCCATCGTGAGCTTGGCCCACAGCAGGTAGCCGCCGGTGGCATGCTGCACGCCCTTGGGTTTGCCGGTCGAGCCCGAGGTGTAGAGGATGAACAGCGGATGCTCGGCGCCGACCGGCACCGGCGGGCATTCGCTGGCCTGGCCTTTCAGCGCATCGGCGAAGGTCTTGTCGCGCCCGGCCACCATCGCGCAGGCGGTCGCGGTGCGCTGGTAGACCAGCACGCTATTGATCGACTCGCAGCCGCCGAGCGCGATGCCGTCGTCGACGATCGCCTTCAGCGGCAGTTCCTTGCCCCCGCGCAGCTGATAGTTGGCGGTGATGACGGCGACCGCGCCGGCGTCGATGATGCGTTCCTGCAGCGCCTTGGCCGAGAAGCCGCCGAAGACCACGCTGTGGGTGGCGCCGATGCGGGCGCAGGCCTGCATCGCGATCACGCCTTCGATGGTCATCGGCATGTAGATGATGACCCGGTCGCCCTTGCGGATGCCCTCGGCCTTGAGCGCGTTGGCGAACTGCGAGACACGTGCCAGCAGTTCCTTGTAAGTGACCTTGGTGACCGCGCCGTCATCGGCCTCGAAGATGATCGCGGTCTTGTTCTCGACCGGGGTGCCGATGTGCTTGTCGAGGCAGTTGGCGGAGGCGTTGAGCTCGCCGTCCTCGAACCACTTGTAGAACGGCGCGTTCGACTCGTCGAGCGTGCGCGTGAAGGGCTTGGTCCAGGTCACGTTGGCTTTCGCCTGGCGGGCCCAGAAGCCGTCGAAGTCGTCCGCGGCCTCTTTGCAGAGCGCGTCGTAGGCGGCCATGCTGGCGATGCGCGCCCCCTTGCTGGCCCGCTCGTCGGGCGGAAAGACACGGTTTTCGACCAGGACGGATTCGATCGTCGATGCGCTGCTCATTCTTGTCTCCTGTACCAAACGTGATGACGGGTCGTAATGTCGGATTCCGCACTTACGGACGACTGACGGGCCATGTTAACTACACGGGGCATTGCGCAGTTCGGTCACAGGCCGCCCCTAGAATCGCCGTTTTACAGCTGTTCGCAAGTTCGCCGAAACCTTTCGATGTCAAACGACGATCCTCTCCTTCCCCGGACCGGCAAGGTCTCGCCGCTGCGGCCGCTCCCCAACCTGATCTTCGCCAGCCGTTGGCTGCAGCTGCCGCTGTACCTGGGCCTGATCGTGGCGCAGGCCGTCTACGTGCTGCATTTCCTGGTCGAGCTGACCCACCTGGTCGAGGCCGCGTTCGGCAGCAAGGATGCGCTGGAGGCGCTGGTCACCAGCATCGGCTACAAGACCACCGCCCCGGTGACTTCGCTCAACGAGACCGTGATCATGCTGGTGGTGCTGGCGCTGATCGACGTCGTCATGATCTCCAACCTGCTGATCATGGTGATCGTCGGCGGCTACGAGACCTTCGTGAGCCGCATGAACCTCGAAGGCCATCGCGACCAGCCCGAATGGCTGAGCCACGTCAACGCCTCGGTGCTGAAGGTCAAGCTGGCGACCGCGATCATCGGCATCAGCTCGATCCACCTGCTCAAGACCTTCATCAACGCCGACAACTACACCGACCGGGTGCTGATCGCGCAGACCGCGATCCACATCACCTTCCTGCTGTCGGCGATGGCGATCGCGGCGACCGACCGGCTGATGGCCCGCGCGCCCGCCGACCATTGACGCGGCCGGGGCCGTTCAGCGCCCCGTCATGTTCTCGGGCACTACCCACTGGTCGAACTGCTCGGCCGTCAGGTGCCCCGAGGCGATCGCCGCCTCGCGCAGGCTGCTGCCTTCCTTGTGCGCCTTCTTGGCGATGAAGGCCGCCTTGTCGTAGCCGATGTGGGTGTTGAGCGCCGTCACCAGCATCAGCGAACGCTGCACCAGTTCGGTGATGCGCTCGCGGTTGGGCTCGATGCCGACCGCGCAGTGGTCGTTGAAGCTCACCATGCCGTCGGCCAGCAGCCGCACGCTCTGCAGGAAGTTGTGCGCCACCATCGGGCGGAACACGTTGAGCTCGAAGTTGCCCGAGGCGCCGCCGATGTTGATCGCGACGTCGTTGCCGAACACCTGCGCCGCCAGCATCGTGACGGCCTCGCTCTGGGTCGGATTGACCTTGCCCGGCATGATCGAGGAGCCCGGCTCGTTCTCGGGAATGCTGAGCTCGCCGATGCCGCTGCGCGGCCCGCTGGCCAGCCAGCGCACGTCGTTGGCGATCTTCATCATGCTGGCCGCCAGGGTCTTGAGCGCACCGTGCGCATGGACCAGCGCATCGACCGAGGCCATGGCCTCGAACTTGTTCGGCGCCGTGACGAACGGCAGGCCGGTGAGCTTCGCGAGTTCGGCCGCCACCTGCTCCGCATAGCCCTTGGGGGCGTTGAGGCCGGTGCCGACCGCGGTGCCGCCGAGCGCCAGTTCGCACAGGTGCGGCAGCGACGCCCGCACATGGGCCTCGCCGTGGGCCAGTTGGGCCGCATAGCCCGAGAACTCCTGGCCCAAGGTCAGCGGCGTCGCGTCCTGCAGATGGGTGCGGCCGATCTTGACGATGTCGGCGAAGTCCTTCGACTTCTGCTCCAGCGTGCCGCGCAGCTTGGCGATCGCCGGCAGCAGCCGGTGCGTGATCGCCTCGACCGCCGCCACGTGCATCGCGGTCGGGAAGACGTCGTTGGACGACTGGCTGCGGTTGACGTCGTCGTTCGGGTGCACCCGCCGCCCTTCCCCGCGCTCGCCGCCGAGCAACTCGCTCGCCCGGTTGGCCAGCACCTCGTTGACGTTCATGTTGGTCTGGGTGCCGGAGCCGGTCTGCCAGACCACCAGCGGGAATTCGTCCGCGTGCCGGTCGGCGATCACCTCGTCGGCGGCGGCCGCGATGGCCTGCGTCTTGGCCTCGTCCTGGAGGCCCAGCGCATGGTTCACGACGGCAGAGGCGCGCTTGACCTGCGCCAGGGCACGAATGATTTCCCGCGGCTGCCGTTCGCCGGAAATGTCGAAGTTCTGCAGCGAGCGCTGCGTCTGCGCGCCCCACAGCTTGTCGGCCGGGACTTCGATCGGGCCGAAAGTGTCGCGTTCGACACGGGTCTTGGGAGATGTCGTCATGGAGGGCTCCGGAGTTCGGATGGGAGGGTACGCCCGGCAGACCGGGATCTGCACCGAGTATCGTCGCAAACAAGAATGGGTCGCATTTGTCCGTGTCCGCCTTGACAGACGTCATGCCGAAAAGTTATAATTCAGCCCCTCAGACGATCAACAAGTCATGTTGATCGCCCTGTACGATTCCGAATCCCGTCGCGGTGCAGGTTCTCGCCGCCGGGCCCCCCGCCCGGCAAATCGGCCGGACCGTTCCGGCCCCACTGCCACGTCTCGCTCATCCAGTCAGCGCCCCTCGACCAGGCCCTCTGCCCTGCGAATGAAGCCTCCGGCGGGCACTGGTTTCGTCGCCAAGTCGTCTTCAGTGCCTGTCGGCAGCCCTCGGGGCTCGCCGGACTGCCGCATGCGCGTCCGCGCGACCCGATCGGCCGACGGCGTGGCCCGCACAAAAGGAGCCCGGCCCATGGCCAAAGGAATTCTGATCGACCACGTCTTCAAGGTCTTCGGCGACGCGCCGGAGCAGGCCCTGGACCTGGTCCGGCAAGGCTTTTCGAAGAAAGAGATCCTGGCCCGCACCGGCCAGTCGATCGGCGTGTTCGACGCCACCTTCGAGATCCAGGCCGGCGAAATCTTCGTCATCATGGGCCTCTCGGGCTCCGGCAAGTCGACCCTGGTGCGCCTGCTCAACCGGCTGATCGAGCCGACCGCCGGGCGCATCGTGATCGACGGCGCCGACATCAACCAGCATTCGGATGCCAGGCTGCGGGCGCTGCGCCGCAAGGACATCAGCATGGTGTTCCAGTCCTTCGCGCTGATGCCGCACATGACGGTGCGCGAGAACACCGCCTTCGGGCTGGATCTGGCCGGCGCCGGCAGGAAGCAGCGGCTCGAGCAGGCCGACCAGGCGCTGGCCCAGGTGGGCCTGGCCGGCTGGGGCGACAGCTACCCCGACGAGCTCTCCGGCGGCATGCAGCAGCGCGTCGGACTGGCGCGCGCGCTGGCCGCCGATCCGTCGATCCTGCTGATGGACGAGGCCTTCTCGGCGCTCGACCCGATCATCCGCACCGAGATGCAGTCGGAACTGCTTCGGCTGCAGCAGCAACAGCGCCGCACCATCGTCTTCATCTCGCACGACCTCGACGAGGCGATGCGCATCGGCGACCGCATCGCGATCATGAAGGACGGCCAGGTGATCCAGGTCGGCACGCCCGACGAGATCCTGCGCAGTCCGGCCGACGACTACGTGCGCAGCTTCGTGCGCGGCGTCGATGCCGCGGCGGTCTTCAAGGCCGCGGACATCGCCCGCCAGTCACTGACCGTGGTCTGCGAGCACAGCGACCGGGGCGCCCGCGCCGCGCTGAAGATGCTCGAAGACCAGGACCGCGAATTCGCCTACGTCGTGAGCCCGGCCCGGCGCTACCTGGGCACGGTGTCGGCCGACACGCTGCGCGCGGCGCTCGACGGCCATTCGGGTCCGCTCGGGCTGCAGCGCGCGTTCCTGGACGGGCTGGCGCCGATCGCCGCGGACGCGCCGGTGGCCGATTTGTTCGGCCAGGTGGCGCAGGCGCCCTGCGCCGTTCCGGTGGTGGCCGGCGACGGCCGCTTCTGCGGCGCGATCAGCAAGACCACGCTGCTGAAGTTCCTCGACCGCGACACGCCGCCGATCGAGGCCGCGGCCTCCCGGCCGCCCGAAACCACTGAAGCGCACTGACTTTCCGAAGGAACTCCCGATGAACGACACCGCACTGCCTTCCGAACTGGCCACCTTGAACGATCCCGTGACGGCGCTGCCCCCGCCCCCGGTGAACGACCCCTGGGCGGCCCTGTCCGCCACGCCCGACACGGCGTCGGCCAGCGCCTGGCTGGACGCCCCGGTCGACACCGCCGGCCAACTGGCCGGATCGGCCGACCCCGCGGCGACCGGCTTCCAGCTGCACCGCCTCTTTGACGGCTCCCTGCCCGTCGAGTCCTGGATCAACCAGGGGCTCGGCTGGGTGGTCGAGAACTTCCGCCCCTTCTTCCAGACCGTGCGGCTGCCGATCGATGGCACGCTGACACGGGTCGAGGGCCTGCTCAACGGCCTGCCCCCACTGGCCATGATCGCGCTGATCGGCCTGCTGGCCTGGCAGTTCGCCGGCCGCAAGCTGGCCACCGGGACCACGGTGTCGCTGCTGCTCGTGGCGCTGCTGGGCATCTGGTCCGAAGCCATGGTCACGCTGTCGCTGGTGCTGACATCGCTGGTCTTCTGCCTGGCGGTCGGCCTGCCGCTGGGCGTGCTGCTGGCCAGCAGCGACCGGGCCCAACGCCTGATGCGGCCGGTGCTCGATGCGATGCAGACCACGCCGGCCTTCGTCTACCTGGTGCCGGTGGTGATGCTGTTCGGCATCGGCAACGTGCCGGGCGTGATCGTGACCATCATCTTCGCGCTGGCGCCGCTGGTGCGCCTCACCAACCTGGGCCTGCGCCAGGTGCGGCCCGATCTGGTCGAGGCCGCCCGCGCCTACGGCGCGTCGCCCTGGCAGATGCTGGTGAAGGTCAAGCTGCCGCTGGCGATGCCCTCGATCATGGCGGGCATCAACCAGGCGCTGATGCTGTCGCTGTCGATGGTGGTGATCGCCTCGATGATCGCCGTCGGCGGCCTCGGCCAGATGGTGCTGCGCGGCATCGGCCGGCTCGACATGGGCCTGGCGACCGTGGGCGGCCTGGGCATCGTGCTGCTGGCGATCTCGCTCGACCGCCTGACGCAGGCCATGGGCCGCTCGCGCCGCAGCGCCGGGCGCCGCTGGTGGCACACCGGACCGGCCGGCCTCGCGCTGCGCCTGCTGCATCGCCTGGTGCGCCCGTCGCACAGCGGGCGCGAGCCCGCCGCCGCGCACGGCGTGTTGGCCACGGCCGTGCTCGGGCTCGGAATGGGCCTGGGCCTGGGTCTTTCCGTCCAGGCCGACGCGGCCGAGTTGCCGGGCAAGGGCGTCACCGTGCAGCCGCTCAAGAGCTCGCTCGCCGAAGAGGCGTTCCAGACGCTGCTGGTGTCGCGGGCGCTAGAGCGGCTCGGCTACGACGTGCAGCCGATGAAGGACCTCGAGCCGGCCACCGAGCACCTGGCGATCGCCAACGGCGATGCCACCTTCATGGCCAGCCACTGGAGCCTGCTGCATGCCGACTTCTACAAGAACAGCGGCGGCGACGCCAAGCTGTGGCGCCGCGGGGTCTACGCCGACGGCGCGGTCCAGGGCTACC
This sequence comes from Variovorax ginsengisoli, assembly GCF_030486595.1. GTDB lineage: Bacteria > Pseudomonadota > Gammaproteobacteria > Burkholderiales > Burkholderiaceae_C > Variovorax > Variovorax ginsengisoli_B. Next base: position 184,332 of record NZ_JAUJZH010000014.1, read on the forward strand.
TGATCGACAAGAAGACGGCCGAACAGTACGACATCACCAACATCGCGCAGTTGAAGGAGCCAGCGATCGCGAAGCTGTTCGACACCGACGGCGACGGCAAGGCCGACCTCACCGGCTGCAACCCGGGCTGGGGCTGCGAAGGGGCGATCGAGAACCACCTCACGGCCTACCGGCTGCGCGACAGCGTGACCCACAAGCAGGGCAGCTATGCCGCGCTGATGGCCGACACCATCGCCCGCTACAAGCAGCGCCGGCCCGTCCTCTACTACGCCTGGACCCCTTATTGGGTCAGCGCCGTGCTGCGGCCGGGCACCGACGTGGTCTGGCTGCAAGTGCCGTTCTCGTCGTCGCCCGCCGGTGATGCCGATACCGCGCTGGCCAACGGCAGGAACTACGGCTTCCAGGCCAACCAGGAGCAGATCGTTGCGAACCGGGCCTTCGTCGAGAAGAATCCGGCCGCCGGCAAGCTGTTCGAGGTCATGCAGCTGCCGATCGCCGACATCAACGCGCAGAACCTTCGCATGAGCCAAGGCGCCGGCTCGCAGCGCGACATCGAGCGCCACGTGGACGGGTGGATCCGGGTCCACCGGGCGCTGTTCGACGGCTGGATCGCGCAGGCGCTCGCCGCGAGCTAGGACCGGCGCGGGTTTTTTCGGGCTGAGATAATCGGGGGGCGTCCCCCACTCAAAGAATCTCCCCCACCATGACCACCATTCAGCAAGCCGACCTGATCGAGTCGGTTTCCGCCGCGCTGCAATACATCAGCTACTACCACCCGGCCGACTACATCGCCCACCTGGCCCGCGCCTACGAGCGCGAGCAGAGCCCGGCGGCCAAGGATGCGATGGCGCAGATCCTGACCAACAGCAAGATGAGCGCGACCGGCCACCGGCCGATCTGCCAGGACACCGGCATCGTCAACGTCTTCCTCAAGGTGGGCATGGACGTGCGCTGGGGCGGTTTCACGGGCAGCCTCGACGACGCCATCAACGAAGGCGTGCGCCGCGGCTACAACCACCCGGACAACACGCTGCGCGCCTCGGTCGTGGCCGACCCGCAGTTCGACCGCAAGAACACCAAGGACAACACGCCGGCCGTGATCTTCACCGAGATCGTCCCCGGCAACACGGTCGAGGTCACGGTCGCGGCCAAGGGCGGCGGCAGCGAAAACAAGAGCAAGCTCGCGATGCTCAACCCCGGTGACAGCATCGTCGACTGGGTGCTCAAGACCGTGCCCACGATGGGCGCCGGCTGGTGCCCGCCCGGCATGCTGGGCATCGGCATCGGCGGCACCGCCGAGAAGGCCGCGCTGATGGCCAAGCAAAGCCTGATGGACGACCTCGACATGCACGAGCTGCAGGCCAAGAAGGCCTCCGGCGCCGAGCTGACCAAGGTCGAGGCGCTGCGCATCGAGCTGTACGAGAAGGTCAACGCGCTGGGCATCGGCGCCCAGGGCCTGGGCGGCCTGGCCACCGTGCTCGACGTCAAGATCCAGATGTACCCGACGCACGCGGCCAGCAAGCCGGTGGCGATGATCCCGAATTGCGCCGCCACCCGCCACGCGCACTTCGTGCTCGACGGCTCAGGCCCGGTCTACCTCGAGGCACCCTCGCTCGACCTGTGGCCGAAGATCGACTGGGCGCCGGACTACAACAAGAGCAAGCGGGTCGACCTCGACAAGCTCACGCCGGCCGAGGTCGCGAGCTGGAAGCCCGGCGAGACCCTGCTGCTCAACGGCAAGATGCTGACCGGCCGCGACGCCGCCCACAAGCGCATCTCGGACATGCTCGCCAAGGGCGAGAAGCTGCCGGTGGACTTCACCAACCGCGTGATCTACTACGTCGGCCCGGTCGACCCGGTCGGCAACGAAGCCGTGGGCCCGGCCGGCCCGACCACCGCCACGCGCATGGACGGCTTCACCGAGATGATGCTGGCCCAGACCGGCCTGATCGCGATGATCGGCAAGGCCGAGCGCGGCCCGGTCGCGATCGAGGCCATCAAGAAGCACCAGAGCGCCTACCTGATGGCGGTCGGCGGCGCCGCCTACCTCGTGAGCAAGGCGATCAAGACCGCCCGTGTGGTCGGCTTCGCCGACCTCGGCATGGAAGCCATCTACGAGTTCGACGTGGTCGACATGCCGGTGACGGTGGCGGTCGACGCCGGCGGCACCAGCGCCCACATCACCGGCCCGGCCGAGTGGCAGAAGCGCATCGCCAGCGGCGAGTTCAAGACCATCACGCTGGAAGCGGCTTGAGCCTGGCGCACGTCGACGGTTCCTCGCGCGCCGATGATCCGATCGGCGTGTTCGACAGCGGCGTCGGGGGCCTGAGCGTCCTCAACGCGCTGCGCGAGGCGCTGCCGCACGAGCGCTTCGTCTACTTCGCCGACACCGGGCATGCCCCCTACGGCGAGCGCGGCGACGCCTTCGTCGCCGAACGCAGCGACACGGTCGCCCGCCAGCTCATCGAAGCGCATCGGATCAAGGCCCTGGTGGTGGCCTGCAACACCGCGACCGCGGCCGCCATCCACCGCCTGCGGGCCGGGCACCCGGCCCTGCCGATGGTCGGCGTCGAACCGGCATTGAAGCCTGCCGTGGCACTGAGCCGCACCGGGCGCATCGCGGTGCTGGCGACCCGGGTCACCGTCGAAAGCGGCAAGTTCCGGGCCCTGCATGACTCGCTGGCCGGACAGGCGACCTTCAGCATCGTGGCCTGCGACGGACTGGCCGGCGCGATCGAGCGCTCCGACGGCGCCCGCATCTCGGCGCTCTGCGCGCAGTACCTGTCGGCCGCCGGGCGCTTCGGCAACGGCGCCGACGAACTCGACACCCTGGTGCTGGGCTGCACCCACTACCCCTTCATCACCGACGAACTGCGCCGCCACACGGGCGATGCGGTGCGCTTCATCGACACCGGCGCCCCCGTGGCGCAGCAGACCCGGCGACTGCTCCAGCAGGCCGGCACCCTGCGCACCGAGGGCGGCGGCGAACTCCGGCTGCTCGGCAGCGGCGCCCCCGGGTCCCTGGACGCCGCGGCCGCCCGCTGGCTCACGGCGACTGCCTGATGCACCGCCTGCCCCGCGTCCTGTTCGCCGCCTGGCTGCTGGCCGGCTCCGGCATCGCCGCCCACGCCGCCTGCGACACCGGGCTGGCCGAGCGCATGCACGCCAAGCTGTACCCCAAGCGCGGGCTCGACCACGAGCGCGCCGTGTGCGAGCCCTGGCGCGGCGTGCCGGGCCGCTTCATCGTCGTGCTGCCGCTGCCGCGGCCGTCGACCGAGCCGGGCACGACGCAGTTCGATCTCGATGTGCTGGTGGTGCAGCAAGCCGACAACGGCAACACCGAGCGCGCGAAGATCGTGAGCCGGCTGTTCGACGAAGACGTGCTGATCGAGGACGCCGTGCGCATCAGCGAGATCCGGGTCGACGGCGCACGCTACGCGCTGGCGCCCGATGTTCGCGCCTTCGGCCTGCGCATCCTGCGCCAGGGCTCCTCGCGGGCCAATCCCTATTCGAACGAGAGCCTGGCGCTCTACGTGCCCCAGGGCCCGAAGCTCGCCAAGGTGCTCGACGGCCTCGAGCTCACGCTGGAACAAGGCGAGTGGGACACCAACTGCACCGGCAGCTTCGAGACCGTGCGCGGCAGCCTCTCCGTGGCCCGCAGCGGCACCGGCGGCTACGCAGACCTGGTCCTGCGCCAGGCCCGCTCCGAAAGCCGCTCGAGCCCGCTCGGCGACGAATGCGTAAGCCAGGAGCAGCGGCAGACCTTCAAATCGCGCCTGCTGCGCTACGACGGCACGCGCTACCGGCTGTCGAAGGGCACCGCGGCCGACTGAGGCTCAGGCGCGCAGCGCCGCCTCTCGTCCACGCCGCATGTCGATCGGCAGCAGCAGCAGCAGGCCGCCGACGAACAGCACCGCGGTCGAGAGGATCGCGATCCGCTGGTTGCCGCCGGTGGCCCAGGTGATCGCGCCGTAGCTCAATGGACCGACGATGCTCGCCAGCCGGGTGGCGAAGGTCCAGAGGCCGAAGAACTCGGCCAGTTGCCGCGGCGGCGCCAGGATGCCGGTCATGGCGCGCCCGGCCGACTGGCTGGAGCCCATCGCCAGCCCGGCGATCGTGGCGGCCCACCAGAAGCCGCCCTTGGTGCTGACGGAGGCCGCGATCAGGCACACCGCGATCCAGGCCACCAGCGTGCCCGCGAGCGAACGCCGGTGACCGATCCGGTCCTGCAGGTAGCCGAAGCCGAAGGCGCCGAGCGCGGCTGCGATGTTGAGCACGAAGATCAGCACCATCGTCTCGCTGGGCACGAAGCCGATCACCTGCTCGGCGTAGATCGCCGCCAGCGTGATCGCCACCGCGACGCCGCCCTGGTAGCAGACGGTGCAGCCCAGCAGCCACATGAAGTCGCGGTAGGCGCGGGCCTCGCGGAAGGTGTCGCGCAGTTGCTGCCAGGCGCCCTGCTCGGCGCCGCGCTGCTGCGGCAGGGCCCGCTCGGGTAGCAGCGCGAAGGTGACGCAGGCGGCTGCGCCATAGAGCGCGGCCGTGATCAGCATCGTGACCGGCACGAAATGCGACGCCGGCAGGCCCTGGGCCTGGGACCAGAGCACATAGGCCAGGCACAGGCCGAGGGCCAGCATGCCGCCGAGGTAGCCGAAGCCCCAGCCCCAGCCGCTCACCTTGCCCATGCCGTCGGCCGTGGCCAGTTCCGGCAGGAAGGCGCCGGTGAGCGACTCGCCGTAGGAATAGAAGGTGTTGGAGACGATGACCAGCGCCATCGCCAGCGCCACCGCGAAGGGACCGGCCAGGCGCGGCGTCAGCGCCAGTGCCGCGGTGCCGGCCACGCAGGCGACGGTCACGATGACCAGCACCCGCTTCTTGGCCGCGCGCAGGTCGGCCCAGGCGCCGATCGCCGGCATCGTGAGCATCACGATGGCGTAGGAGATGCTGAGCGCCGCGGTCCAGGCGAAGGCCCCCCAGGGCGCGCCCTTGGCGATGCCGCCGACGAAGTAGGCGGCGAACACGGCGGTGATGACCACCGTGGTGTAGCCCGAATTGGCGAAGTCATACATCGCCCATCCGAACACCTCGCGCTTGCGCACACCGGGCTGGAGGGCGGACTGGGGAAACAGGGCCAAGCGAAGACTCCGCGAAACGATGGTCGCAGAGCATAGCGGACCGGCGTGGCCGGCCCGTGACCCGAGGCGCTAGTGGGCTGATATGGCTTGATCCTGTCAAGAGGGCGAGCCGCTCTCTCCGGGGGCCGGATTTCAGAATCTTTCGCGAATGCCGGATAGGGAACGCGACGGAGCCGGGTGCGTGA
>NZ_JAUJZH010000015.1 GCF_030486595.1 Variovorax ginsengisoli
TGAACAACAGGCCGCGCAAAACACTGGGCTGGAAGACACCGGCTGAGACCTTGAACGAGTATCTAAAATCCGTTCGACAACCCGGTGTTGCGACGACCGGTTGAATCCGCCGCCGACACCGTGGTCGAAGTGCCGGTGTTGGCGTCGGTCGTGTTCTTGATCGAACTGGTGATCGACTGGCCGTTGGCGTCGGTGCTGGTCTGCAAGGTCGACGGCACGTACAGGTCCTTCAGCACGATCGGCGAGCGCTGGAAGCGCGGCGCCCATTCCATCACCACCGAGTACTGGTTGAGCTCGTCGTAGATGGTCGCCACCGAGCGCTGGCCGAAGGCGTTGTAGAGCGCGCTGTCGACCGCCGACGAACTCACGCCGAGCCGGGCCGCGGCATCGCGGTCGACGTCGACGAAGGTCTCGACGCCGTTGTCCGCATCGTCGCTGTCGACGTCGGTCAGCGCGGTCTCCTCGCGCAGCCGGTTGGCGAGCTTGGTCGACCAGGCGCGCAGGTCGCCCAGGTTGTCGCTCTTGAGCGTGTACTGGTAGCTCGAGTTGCTCGAGCGCCCGCCCATGCGCAGGTCCTGCACCGGGCTCAGGAAAACGCGCAGGCCGGTCAGCTGGTTGAGCTGGGGGCGCAGGCGGTCGATCACCGCCTGGGTCTTGTCGGTGCGCTGCGACACCGGCTTGAGGTTGACGAACATGAAGCCGCCGCCCGAGCGTCCCCCGCCCGAGAATCCGACCACCGTGTCGACCGCCGGGTCCTTGCGGATGATGTCCACCGCCTGGCGCAGCTTGTCGGCGATGGCCGCCGACGAGATGCTCTGGTCGGCGCGCAGCCCGGCATTGAGCTGGCCGTTGTCCTGCTGCGGGAAGTAGCCCTTGGGGATGGCGTTGAACAGATAGACGTTGAGGCCGATCACCGCCAGCAGCACCACCACGACCACGCCCTTGCTGGCCAGGGCCCAGTCGAGGCTGTGGGCGTAGGTGCGCAGCGTGCCGTTCCAGGCCCGCTCGCCGACACGGCCGAACCAGGCGCGCAGGCGCCCGGGCGGCTTGCCCTTGGCTTCATCGGCCTCGCTGCGCAGCAGCATGGCGCACAGCATCGGCGTGGTGGTGAGCGAGATCACCAGCGAGATCAGCACCGAGGCCGACAGCGTGACCGCGAATTCGCGAAACAGCCGGCCGACCTGCCCGCCCATGAACAGCAGCGGGATGAACACCGCCACCAGCGACAGGCTGATCGACAGCACCGTGAAGCCGACCTCGCGGGCGCCGCGCAGCGCGGCCTCGACGCGGTTCATGCCGGCCTCGACGTGGCGGGTGGTGTTCTCGAGCACCACGATCGCGTCGTCGACGACGAAGCCGGTGGCGACGGTGAGCGCCATCAGGCTCAGGTTGTTGAGGCTGTAGCCCAGCAGGTACATGATGCCGAAGGTGCCGAGCAGCGAGACCACGGTCGCCACCGCCGGCACGATGGTGGCGCGCGCCTTGCGCAGGAACAAGCCCACCACCAGCACGACCAGCACCACCGAGATCATCAGCGTGATCTCGATCTCGCGCAGCGAGGCGCGGATGGTGTTGGTGCGGTCGGACGCCACCTGGACGTCGATGTCCTGCGGCAGCTGCGCGCGCAGTTCGGGCAGCAGTTCGCGCACGCCATCGACGGTCTCGATGATGTTGGCGCCGGGCGACTGCGTCACCAGCACGATCACCGCGGGTTCGCCGTTGAACAAGCCCAGCGTGCGCGTGTTCTCGACGCTGTCGATCACGCGAGCGACGTCGCCCAGTCGCACCGCGGCGTTGTTGCGCCAGGCGATCACCATGTCGCGATACTCGGCGGCATAGCGCCCCGGTGCCGGCGTGTAGATCTGGAGCCGGCGGTCGGCGGTCTCGATCGCGCCCTTCGGCCGGTTGGCGTTGTTGGCCTGGATCGCGGCGCGCACGTCCTCTGTGCTGATGCCGAAGCGGTTCAGTGCAAAGGGCTCGAGCTCGACCCGCACCGCAGGCAGCGAACCGCCGCCGATCTCGACCTCGCCGACGCCCTCGACCTGCGACAGCCGCTGGCTCACGATGTTCGAGACCGCCTCGTAGATCTGGCCCGGCGTGCGGGTCTTCGAGGTCAGCGCCAGGATCACGACCGGGGCCGCGGTCGGGTTGCGCTTGCGGTAGGTCGGGTTGCTGCGCAGCGTGGCCGGCAAGTCGGCGCGGGCGGCGTTGATCGCGGCCTGCACCTCGCGCGCGGCGCTGTCGATGTTGCGGCTCAGGTCGAACTGCAGCGTGACGCGGGCCGAGCCATTGGAACTGGTCGAGGTCAGCTCGTTGACGCCCGGGATGATGCCGAGCCTTCGCTCCAGCGGCGTGGCGACGCTCGAGGCCATGGTGCTCGGACTGGCGCCCGCCAGGCTGGCCTGCACCGAGATGGTCGGGTAGTCGACCTGCGGCAGCGGCGAGACCGGCAGCACGAAGAAGGCGACGATGCCTGCCAGGGCGATGCCTATGGTCAGGAGCATCGTGGCGATGGGGCGCTCTACGAAGGGCTTGGAGAGGTTCATATTTCCTCTCCGCACGTCGTCGATTCGGGGCGGCGATGGCGGGCGGTATGCCCTGGGCCGGCCGACGTCACCGGCCCTTCGGGCTTCCCTGCGCTGCTCGCGACAGGCGGGGTCCGCGCAAACTCGCTCCGCTGCGCTCCACTCAAACACGCGCGGCCCTGATCCGCCTGCCGCTCCGCTGCTCGGCGGTGCCTCAACGGCCGGCCCAGGGCATACCGCCCGCCACCGCTGAGACGTTGGGGTTGCATCGACGTTGGAGACGACACGGATCTTTGATCACCCCCAAGCCCGGCCCGAAGGGCCGGCGCAGTGGGGTCGCTCGGCCCACACGGCATGCCGGGCGCCCGTGCAACGAAAACAGCAAGGAAGCTCATCCCACCGCCCTCGCCCCGAACCGCCGCCCCAGCCGATCGAAGCCCAGGTAGATCACCGGCGTGGTGAACAAGGTCAGCACCTGGCTCACCACCAGCCCGCCAAAAATCGCCAGACCCAGCGGACGCCGCAGCTCGGCGCCCTCGCCCCAGCCCAGCATCAGCGGCAGTGCCGCGAACAGCGCCGCCAGCGTGGTCATCAGGATCGGACGGAAGCGCAGCAGCGCCGCCTGGTGGATCGCCTCCAGCGGCCCCTTGCCCTGGTTGCGCTCGGCGTCGATCGCGAAGTCGATCATCATGATCGCGTTCTTCTTGACGATGCCGATCAGCAGGATGATGCCGATGATGCCGATCACCCCGAGGTCGTTGCCGGTCACCATCAGCGCCAGCAGCGCGCCGACGCCGGCCGACGGCAAGGTCGACAGGATGGTCAGCGGGTGGATGTAGCTCTCGTAGAGCACCCCCAGCACGATGTAGACGCAGACCACCGCCGCCAGGATCAGCCACAGCTGGTTGGTGAGCGACTTCTCGTAGGCCCCGGCGGCGCCGAGGAAGGTCATGGTCACGCTCGGCGGCAGCGCGATGTCCTTGGCCGCGGCGCGGATCGCCGCCACCGACTTGCCCAGCGCCACGTTCGGCGGCGTGTCGAAGCCGATGGTGGCGGCCGGATACTGGGCCACCCGCGTCACCTGAAGCGGCGCGAACTGCTCGCGCACCGTCGCCAGCGCCGACAGCGGCGTCGCCGTGCCGGCGCCGGTGCGCAGCTGCAGCGTGCCCAGGCCCTCCGGCGAGGACAGCGACTCGCGATCGGCCTCGAGGATCACCCGGTATTGGTTGGTCTCGGTGAAGATGGTGGAGACGATCCGCTGGCCGAAGGCGCTGTAGAGCGCATCGTCGACCGAGCTGGCCGTCACCGACAGCCGCGACGCCGTGTTGCGGTCGATGTCGACGTAGGCCGACAGGCCCTGGCCGCCGGCGTCGGTGGTCGGGTTGCGCACCTGCGGCACGCTGCGCAGGCGCTCGACCAGCTTCTGCGCCCAGGTGTTCACCGTCGCCGTGTCGGCGCCTTCGAGCGAGACCCGGAACTCGGTCGGCCCGGTCTCGGCGTCGATGGTCAGGTCCTGGGTCGGCTGCAAGTAGAGCGACACGCCGGCCACGCCTTCGCGCACCCGGTCGCGCAGCCGCTGCATCACGACGGCCTGGCTGTCATGGCCGGAGCGCAGGTTGATCAGCATGCTGCCGGTGTTGAGCGCCATGTTGTTGGCGGCATCGACGCCGACCACCGAACTCAGGCTCTGCACGTCCGGGTCCGCCAGCACGATGTTGGCCGCCGACTGCTGCAGTTCGGCCATCCGCGCATAGGACACTTCCTGCGCGGCCAGAACCCGCGCCTTGAGCTGCCCGGTGTCCTGGGTCGGAAACAGGCCCTTGGGAATCAGCACGTACAGCGCCACCGTCAGCGCCAGCGTCAGCAGCGCCACCAGCAAGGTCAGCGGCTGGTGGCGGAACACCCATTGCAGCCAGGTGTCGTAGCGCGCGATGACGCGATCGAAAAAGCGCTGCACCGCGGCCCCGAAGCGCCCGCCCTCCTCGGCCTGCGGCTTGAGCCAGCGCGCCGACATCATCGGCACCAGGGTCAGAGAGACCACGGCCGAGATCAGGATCGTGATCGCCAGGGTCACCGCGAACTCGCGGAACAGCCGCCCCACCACGTCGCCCATGAACAACAACGGGATCAGCACCGCGACCAGCGACACCGTCAGCGAGATGATGGTGAAGCCGATCTGGGTCGCGCCCTTGAGCGCGGCCTGGAACGGCGGCTCGCCCTCTTCGAGGTAGCGCGCGATGTTCTCGATCATCACGATCGCGTCATCGACCACGAAGCCGGTCGCGATGGTCAGCGCCATCAGGCTCAGGTTGTTGAGGCTGTAGCCCAGCAGGTACATCAGGCCGCAGGTGCCGATCAGCGAGATCGGCACCGCGATGCTGGCGATCACGGTGGCGCGCAGGCTGTGCAGGAAGAAGAAGATCACCAGCACCACCATCACCACCGCCAGCGCGAGCTCGAGCTGCACGTGGCGCACCGAGGCGCGGATGCCGGTGGTGCGGTCGCTCAGAACCTCGACCTTCAGCGCGCCGGGCAGCGAGGCTTCGAGCTCGGGCAGCAGCTTCTTGACGCCGTCGACAGTGCCGATCACGTTGGCGCCGGGCTGGCGCTGCACGTTGAGGATGATCGCGGGATAGAGCTTGCCGTCCTGCGCGCCCGGCGCGGCGCTCGAATCCGAGCCGGCCCAGGCGCCGAGCTGGGTGTTTTCGGCGCCGTCGATGACGCGGGCCACATCGGTCATGCGCACCGGCGCGCCGTTCTTCCAGGCGACGATCAGGTTCTTGTAGTCGGCCGCGGTGACCAGCTGGTCGTTGGCATTGATCGTGTAGGCCCGCTTCGGGCCGTCGAAGCCGCCCTTGGCGCTGTTGGCGTTGGCCGCCGCGATCGCGGTGCGCAGGGTGTCCAGGCCGATGCCGACCGCGGCCAGCGCGTTGGTGTTGGCCTGGATGCGCACCGCCGGGCGCTGGCCGCCCGACAGCGACACCAGCCCGACACCGCCGACCTGGCTGATCTTCTGCGCCAGCCGCGTGTTGACCAGGTTCTGCACCTCGGTCAGCGGCATGGTCTCGGAGCTCACGGCCAGGGTCAGGATCGGCGCATCGGCCGGGTTGACCTTGGCGTACACCGGCGGCGCCGGCAGGTCGGCCGGCAGCAGCGAGCCGCCGGCGTTGATGGCCGCCTGCACCTGCTGCTCGGCGACGTCCAGGGTCTGGTCGAGCGCAAACTGCAAGGTGACGATCGAGACGCCGGTGGCGCTGGTCGAGCTCATGCGGTCGAGGCCGGCCATCTGGCCGAACTGGCGCTCCAGCGGCGCGGTCACGGTGCGGCTCATGACCTCGGGGCTGGCGCCCGGGTAGAGCGTCTGCACCTGGATCGTCGGATAGTCGACCTGCGGCAGCGCCGCCAGCGGAAGAAATCGGAAACCGACCAGGCCCGCGAGCACGATCGCGACCATGAGCAGCGCAGTCGCGACCGGCCGCTCGATGAAGGGACGTGAAGGACTCAGCACGTCTGCCTCACTGCGGCGGCCGCTGGCGCCTGCCCTCGCCGCCCGGACTGCCGGGCGCACGCGGGCCGCGCGGACCGGACGCGCCCGGCCGCGGCGCCGTCGCCGGCTTGTCGCCCTGCAGCGCCACGCGGGCGCCGTCCTTCAGGCGGTCGCCGCCTTCGGTGACGACATCCTCGCCGGCCGTCAGCCCGTCGAGGATCGCCACCACGTCGACCGTGGCGTCGCCGCGCTTGACGTTGCGCACCGACACCGTCCGGTCCTCGTTGACCACGTAGACGAAGTTGCCGTTGGGCCCGATGCGCACCGCGGTGACCGGCACCACCAGCGCATCGACGGTGCGCAGCACCATCTGAACGTTGACGAACTGGTTCGGGAACAGCGGCGTGCCGTTGTTGGCGAAGCGCGCCTTGGCCCGCACCGTGCCGGTGCTGGTGTCGACCACGTTGTCGAGGGTCGAGAAGACGCCGGTGTCGAGCACCGCACTGCGCACCCGGTCGAGCGCCTTGACCTGCAGCGCCTCGCCCTTGGCGAGCTGGGCCTGGATGTCGGGCACACGGTCCTGCGGCACCGCGAACTGGACGTCGATCGGGTTCATCTGGGTGATCACCGCGATGCCGGTGCTGGCGTTGGCCGCCACGTTGTTGCCCGGATCGACCGTGCGCAATCCGATGCGTCCGGCCACCGGCGCGGTGATCCGGGTGTAGTCGAGGTTGAGCTTGGCGGCCGCCTCGGCGGCGCGGTCGGTGATCACGGCGCCTTCGAGCTGCTTGACCAGCGCCGCCTGGGTGTCGACGTCCTGGCGGGCGATCGAGTCCTGGGTCAGCAGCGTGCGGTAGCGCGACAGCGTCACGCGCGCGGCCTCGAGCTGGGCCTCGTCGCGCACCCGGGTGCCCTGGGCCTGCATCAAGGCCTGCTCATAGGGACGCGGGTCGATGCGGGCCAGCAACTGGCCCTTTGCGACCGACTGGCCCTCGGTGTAGAGCACCTCGGTCAGCACGCCTCCGACCTGCGGCTTGAGTGTGATGGTGGCCAGCGGCGTCACGGTGCCGAGGGCGTCGATCACGATCGGCATCTGCATGCGCCTGGCGGCCGCGTGGCCGACCGTGGAACTGGCGCCGCCGAAGTTCGGCCGGCCGCCGGCCGGCTCGCCGGAGCGCTTGATCAGGTACCAGCCGCCCACGGCCAGGCCCAGCACCAAGGCCAGCGCCACCAGGCTGCCGAGCCAGCGCCGCCGTCGTGAAGGAACAGGGCGGATCGCGGGAAGGTGGTCGGTGGCGGGCTCGGGAATGGGGGACGACATCGGTGAGTGGGCGTGGAATCGGCAGCCCGTAGTGGATCGCTGAATCGTAGCGCCCAGCCCTTACGAACCGTAAAGCCTCGGTAAAGCCGGCGTTGACCGCGTGCGTCCGGCGATCACCGAATGCAACTGGCGCCGCCCGGCTGCAGTTCGTCGCATGGCCGTGGCGGGCGCCCGGGAGCCTCGGCACAGTCCCCCCCATCGTCTTCAGGAGCCCACCATGCAGATGTCCCCCGTGATCGCCGTCCACCTCGCCGCCGCCGCCTCCGCCCTGGCCCTCGGGCCAGTGGTGCTCTGGGCCCGACAGAGCCGGACCCAGCGGCCTCGCCTGCACCGCGCACTGGGCTACGCCTGGGTCACGCTGATCGTCATGGCCGCGCTGTCGGCGCTCTTCATCCGCGATTTCAGGCTGCCCAACATCGGCGGCTACACGCTGGTGCACCTGCTGGTGCCGACCACCTTCTTCGGCCTGTCGCGCGCCTTCTGGAAGCTCGCCAAGGGCGACATCCGCGGCCACCGCATCGCCATGCAGGCGACCTACATCAGCGCCTGCATCGTCGCCGGCGCCTTCACCCTGCTGCCGAGCCGCTACCTCGGCCAGATCCTCTGGGGCCAATGGCTCGGCGTGGCCTGAACCAGAACCCTCCTTCCTCAGCCTCTCACGGAGAATCAGCCATGCTGACCCAGATCTTCCTGCACACGCCCAAGTGGGTGTTCGTCCTGTTCGCGGCCCTGGTGTGGCTCGGCGCCAAGCAGCTGTTCGCGAACAGCGTCGGACTGGGCCGTGTGACGGTCATGCCGATCGCGATGACCGGCCTGTCGATCTTCGGCGTGACCTCGGCTTTCGGCGATTCGCCGACCGCCCTGCTGGCCTGGGCCGCCACCGCCCTGGTGGCCCTGACGCTGGTGCTCCAGCGCGGGCTGCCGGCCAGCACGCGCTATGCACCGGCGTCGCGCACCTTCCACCTGGCCGGCAGCGCGGTGCCGCTGGCGCTGATGATGGGCATCTTCTTCACCAAGTACGCTGTGGGGGCGACGCTCGCGATGCATCCTGATATCCGCCACGAAGCCACCTTCGCGCTCGCGGTGCCCCTGACGTACGGCTTCTTCAGCGGCGTCTTCGCCGGTCGCGCGCTCCGGCTCTGGAAGCTGGCGCTGCGCGAGGATCGCGCGCTGTACAACGTCGGCGGCGCCTGATTCCATTCGACCCGGGAGTCCCTCATGTCCATCGATCAAGCGCGCATCGAGAAACTCGCCCTGCGGCGGGCCAAGGCCAAGCTGGGCTGGTTCGCCCATGCGGCGGTCTACGCCCTCGTCAACCTCGGGCTGGTCGCCCTGTCGCTGGCCAGCGGCCGCAGTTGGGCCATCTACCCGCTGCTCGGCTGGGGCGTCGGCTTGCTGGCCCACGGCCTGTCGGTCTGGATGCTGCCGCCGGGCGGCGCCCTGCTCGGCCGCATGGTCGAGCGCGAGCGCGCCAGGCTGGCCGCCGACGCCAAGGGGGACCCGTGGTGACGGCGGGCCTGCGGCGCCTGCTGGCGCTGGCGCTGCTCGGCGCCCTGGGCCACGCGGCGTCGGCCGCCACCGGTGTCGCCGTGCTGCCGGCACCGCCCGAGACCGGTCCGGTCACTGTGTTCTTCCCGACCGCCGCGCCGGCCACCCGCTTCGTCCGCGGCCCGTTCGCGTTCGAGCTGGCGTCCGACGCGGCGCCGCTGCGCGGCAACGGGCACCTGGTCGTCATGTCGCACGGCTCGGGCGGCTCCCCCTGGCCGCAGGCCGACCTGGCGATCGCGCTGGTCGATGCCGGCTTCACGGTCGCCATGCCCGAGCACGCCGGCGACAACTACCGCGACATGCGCGACGTCGGTCCGCCCACCTGGCGCCATCGCCCCAGGGAGGTGTCCCAAGCCATCGATGCGATGGCCGCCGACGCGCGTTTCGCGCCGCTGCTCGACTTCAGCCACGTCGGCGTCTACGGCATGTCCGCCGGCGGCCTGACTGCCTTGACCCTGGCCGGCGCGCGCTGGTCGCCCGCCCTGCTGAACGCGCATTGCCAGGCGCATCTGGCGCAGGACTTCCCGGCCTGCGTGGGCCTTGCGACTTCGCTCACGGGCGGCATGCTGGATGGCTTGCGCCTCGCGGCTTCCCGCCGGGTGATCGATTGGAAGCTGGGCAGCCAGACCGCGCTCGAATCCTGGACAGACCCAAGGGTCACTGCGGCGGTAGCGGCGGTGCCCATGGCCGCCACCATCGAGATGAGCTCGCTCGCGAATCCCCGCATTCCCCTCGGACTCGTGCGCGCGGGCCACGACGAGTGGCTCGCCCCGCAATGGCACATCGACGCGGTGCGCGCCGCCTGCGGTGCCCGCTGCACACTGGTCGCCGACATGCCCACCGCGGGCCACGGCTCGATCCTGTCGCCGCAGGTGCCGGACCTGCCGGACCGCGCGGCCCGGCTCTTGAACGACCCGCCGGGCTTCGACCGGGCGAGCCTCGCCGGCGTCTACGACGCCATCACCCGCTTCTTCATCCAGAATCTGGCGCCATGAAGATTCACTGGCTCAGTGTTGGCCGGCATTTCCTGCAAGTCCTGGCGTTCTGCTGCGTGGTGGCGGTGCTGACCACCGCAATCTGGCCGAGCAAGGGCTATCTGATGCAGGTCAGCTATGCCTTGTCGGTGGGCCTCGTCGTCTGGGCCGTGATCGAATTCGGGCGCCACCTCGTCGACGAGCGCCATTGCCATACCGACAGCACCGGCGGCCATGGCTGGCCGAAGGGCTGGCGCGGGCTGCTGTTGGCGGTCGTGGGCATCGGCTGCGGCTTCCTGGTGGGGGACCGCGTGGGCGACCGCCTGTTCGGCTACACCAATGTCTCCACACCGCGCGACAACACCATCAGCCTGGTCATCACCGTCGTCGCCAGTGCTGCTGCCATCTTCTACTTCCATGCGCGCGGCAAGGCTGCGGCGCTGACCGCCAAGATCGCGACCGCTGAACGCGATGCCGGCGAAGCCAAGCTCAAGCTGCTCGAGACCCAGCTCGAGCCGCACATGCTGTTCAACACGCTGGCCAACCTGCGGGCGCTGATCACGGTCGATCCGCCGCGGGCGGTCGAGATGCTCGACCACCTCAACAGCTACCTGCGCGTCACGCTCGCCGCCTCGCGCGTCACGGCGCATCCGCTGGCCCGCGAATTCGAACGCCTGCGCGACTACCTCGAATTGATGTCGGTGCGCATGGGTCCGCGCCTGCGCTTCGCGCTCGACCTGCCCGACGCCCTGCGTGACCTGCCGGTGCCGCCGCTGCTGCTGCAGCCCCTGGTGGAGAACAGCATCCGCCACGGGCTCGAGCCGAAGGTCGAGGGCGGCGAGATCCGCATTCGGGCGCTGCGCGAGAACCGCGCCGCCGACGGTCTGCCGCAGATCCGCATCGAGATCCTCGACACCGGTGTCGGGCTCGGCGCCGCGCCGCCGTCCGACGGCGGCGGTTTCGGCGTCACGCAGGTGCGCGAGCGCCTCGCCACGGTCTACGGCGCGCGCGGCAGCCTGAACCTCGAGGCCACGGCCGCGGGCGGAACCCTCGCAACTGTCGTCTTTCCCACCTGATCATGAAAGCCACCGCCCTCATCGCCGAAGACGAACCGCTGCTGGCGCAGGCATTGCGCGCCGAACTGGCCGCCGCCTGGCCCGACCTGGAGGTCGTCGCTTGCGTCGGCGACGGTGCCAGCGCCGTGCGGGAGGCCTTGCAACGGCTGCCGCAGGTGCTGTTCCTCGACGTCCGGATGCCAGGCCAGGACGGCCTGGGCGCGGCCGCCGAACTGGCCGACACCTGGCCGGCCGACGAGGCGCCGATGCCGCAGTTGGTGTTCGTCACCGCCTACGACGAATACGCGGCGCGCGCCTTCGAGACCCAGGCGATCGACTACGTCCTCAAGCCGGTCCAGCCCGAACGGCTGCGCAAGACGGTCGCGCGCCTCCAGCAGGCGCTGGCGGCCCAGGCGCCCGCGGCGGCCGCCGAGCCCGCCGCGCTGGAGCGGACGCTGGCCCAGTGGCGCCAGTTGCTGGCCGGTGCCGCGGCGGCGCCGGCCCCCAACGGCGGGCCGCTCAGGTTCATCGCCGCCAGCGAGGCCGGCGGCGCCACGGTGCGCATGGTCCCGGTCGACGAGGTGCTGTATTTCGAGGCGGCCGACAAGTACGTCCGCGTCCTGACCGCCGGCCACGAATACCTGATCCGCACGCCGCTGAAGCAGCTGCTGCCGCAGCTGGACCCCGACATCTTCTGGCAGGTGCATCGCGCGGTGGTCGTGCGCAGCAGCGCGATCGAGGCGGTGCACCGCGACGAGACCGGCCGCCAGCACCTGAGCCTGCGGGGCCGGGACGACCGGATACCGGTCAGCCGGCTCTACGCGCACCTGTTCCGTGCCATGTGAACCGACATGAAAAAACCGGCCCGTTCGACGGGGCCGGTTTTCCATGGTGACAGCAAAACAAAGAGGCTATCGGCCGCTCAGCGGTAGTACCCGTGTCCGTGATGGCGGTAGTAGCCCGGGCCCGGACGGTAGTAGCCGGGAGCCGGCCGGTAGTAGGCGGCAGGCGGCGCGTAGTACACCGGTGCCGGGCGGTAGTAGACCGGAGGCGGCGGGTAATAGACCGGCGCCGGCGCAACGTACACCGGGGCGGGTGCGTAGTAGGGCTGCGGAGTGGCGACACCGATCGCCACGCCGGGCACGTTGACGCCCACCGACCAGCCGACGGCCGCGCTGGCCGATGCCGTGGCGAACAAGGCTCCGGCGGCAACGACGCCGGCGGCAGCCCATTTGAAAAAGGTGGTGCGGGTAAGGCTCATCGTGAAACTCCTGTGAAGGCGGGTATTGGCCGCCCATGTCATGTATTGAACGCGCGAGGTGTGAACCTGGTGCACGGCCTTGCGTGAAGATCGTTGCCAAAGGTAACGCGCCTGAGGGGCCACCTAGAATGGATGGATGACTTCCCCTGCAGACAACGACAGCACCAAGCCGAGCAATTTCCTGCGCCACGTGATCGAAAGCGACCTCGAACAGGGCAATTATTCCACCCGCAAGTGGGGCGGATCCCCGGGCGACGCGGCCCATCACGCCGGGGGCATGCAGGATCCGGCCAAGGTTCGCATGCGCTTTCCGCCGGAGCCCAACGGCTACCTGCACATCGGCCACGCCAAGAGCATCTGGCTCAACTTCGAGCTGGCGAAGGAATACGGCGGCGTCTGCCATTTGCGCTTCGACGACACCAATCCCGAAAAGGAAGAGCAGGAATACGTCGACGCCATCCGCGACGCCGTGCAATGGCTGGGTTACGACACCCATCTGGCCGACAACCCTGCCAAGTCGGGCGAGGCCAACGACCATGTGTACTTCGCGAGTAACTACTTCGATTTCATGTACCAGGCCGCGGAATACCTGATCGGCGCCGGCCTGGCCTATGTCGACGAGCAAAGCGCCGAGCAGATCCGCGCCAACCGAGGCGACTTCAACACGCCCGGCACCGACAGCCCGTTCCGCGGCCGCACGCCCGAGGAAAACCTGGCGCGCTTCCGCGCCATGCGCGACGGCCAGCTGGAAGATGGCGCCGCCGTGCTGCGGGCCCGCATCGACATGGCGAGCCCCAACATCAACATGCGCGACCCGGCGCTGTACCGGATCCGCCGCGCCACCCACCACAACACCGGCGACAAGTGGTGCATCTATCCGATGTACACCTTCGCGCATCCGATCGAGGACGCGCTGGAGCAGATCACCCACAGCTTCTGCACGCTCGAGTTCGAAGACCAGCGGCCCTTCTACGACTGGCTGCTCGACCGGCTGGCCGAAGGCGGCCTGATCGCCAGCCCGCATCCGCGCCAGTACGAGTTCGCGCGGCTCAACGTGACCCACGTCATCACCAGCAAGCGCCGCCTGCGCCAGCTGGTCGAGGAGAACCACGTCGACGGCTGGGACGATCCGCGCATGCCGACCCTGGCCGGCCTGCGGCGCCGCGGCTACACGCCCGAGGCGCTGAAGCTGTTCTGCGAGCGCTCGGGCGTCACCAAGTCCGGCGGCTGGATCGACTACGCGAGCCTCGAGGCCGCGCTGCGCGACACACTCGACCCGATCGCGCCGCGCGCGATGGCAGTGCTCGACCCGGTCAAGCTGGTGATCACCAACTGGGACGAATTGATGGGCGCCGGCTTCCTCGACGACTGCACGGCGCCGGTGCACCCGCACCACCCCGAGCGCGGCCAGCGCAGCTTCAAGATCGGCCGCGAGGTCTGGATCGAGCGCACCGACTACGAGGACGTGCAGCCCAAGGGCTTCTTCCGCCTGTTCCCGGGCAACAAGGTGCGGCTGAAGTACGGCCACACGATCGTCTGCACGGGCGGCACCCGCGACGCCACGGGCAAGCTGCAGGAGGTGCAGGCCACGCTGGTGCCCGACACCAAGAGCGGCACGCCGGGTGCGGACGCGATCAAGGTCAAGGGCAACATCACCTGGGTGGCGGCGGCGGATGCGCTGCAGGCCGAGGTGCGCCTGTACGAACGCCTGTTCGCGGCGGCCCAGCCGGGCAGCGGCGAATTGCTGGAAGAACTGAATCGCGACAGCCTGGTCACCTGCCAGGCCTTCGTCGAGCCCTCGCTCGCCGGCGCCGCCGAGGGCGGAGCCGGATTCCAGTTCGAACGCCACGGCTACTTCGTGGTCGATGCCAAGGCGGCGGCCGCCGGCCAGCGCGTGTTCAACCGCGCAGCGGGCATGCGCGACAGCTGGGGCAAGTGAGGCACGCCATGCAGCGCCGCTCGCTCCTGCTTGCATCGATGGGCCTGTTGTCGCTGCCGGCCGCGCAGGCCGCTGCAACGCCCTCGCCGGCCACGCCCGCCCCTGCGCTCTGGCCGCATGGCGCCCAGGTCCCGGGCGGCGTGGCGCGCCTGTCGCTCGGTCCTGCCGCGGCGCGGCCGGAGGCGCGCACCGAGGGCGGCATCCCGCTGCTGGTGCTGGGTGACCCGATCGAATGGACCGCGCTGGTCGGTATTCCCCTCGCGACAGCCCCGGGCAAGGCCCGCATCATGGTGCGCACGGGGGATGGCGCCGAGCGTCCGATCGCCTACACGATCGCGCCCAAGCAATACAGCGAACAGCGCCTGAAGGTGGCACCGGGCACGGTCGACCTGTCGGCTGCCGACCAGGCCCGCTACGAGCGCGAGCGCGATCACCAGGCGACGGTGATGGCCACCTTCAGCGAACCCGCGCCGCACGAGCTGCAGATGCGGGTGCCGGTGCCGGGCCGACGCTCGAGTTCCTTCGGCCTGCGCCGCGTCTTCAACGGCCAGTCGCGCAATCCGCACAGCGGCATGGACATCGCAGCCGCCACCGGCACGCCGGTGCTGGCGCCGCTGCCGGGCCGGGTGATCGACACCGGCGACTACTTCTTCAACGGCGGCACCGTCTGGCTCGACCACGGCGGCGGCCTGCTCACGATGTACTGCCACCTGAGCCGCATCGACGTGAAGACCGGCGACGCGCTGCAGAGCGGCGAGCGACTGGCCGCCGTGGGCGCCACCGGCCGCGTGACCGGGCCGCACCTGCACTGGGGGGTGATGCTGAACCGGACGATGGTGGATCCGGCGCTGTTCATGGCGGCTTGAGGCAGCCTACAGCGGCTTCGTCAGATACACCGCCTCGCGTCCCACGATCACCCGCTGCGCCGGCATGAACACCGTGCAGTCGTCGCAGGGCGCGCGGATCTCGTCAGTCCCCTGCGTGGCGATCAGTTCGCCCTCGGCAAAGGTCTCGAAGCCGATCAGCGGCCGCACGAAGCGGAAATCCTCCGACTTGATCAGGTGCGTCTGCAGCAGTTCGAAGCGGCGCTGCGCTGCGACCTCGGGCGTCGCCCCTTCCCTGTCGATCAATCCGAAGTGCGCCAGGAAGCGCAGCGTCACCTCGGTCGCGAGATCGGCCGCGCTCTGCTTGAAGTGCTGGCCGCACTCGACCACCATCGCGGCGCCCGGCGCATCGGCGCCGGCATGCAGGCCGTGCTGGATCAGCGGCGTGCCCGAACCCAGGCCGCTCGGCATCACCAGGTGCACCGGCGGCAGGCCGATCGCGGTCGCCACCCTCGCATTGCGCTCGAAGTCCGGGTAGACCCAGAACGGCACCACGTCCTGGCTGGTCGAATGGATGTCGAGGATGTGGTCGGCGGCAGCCACCACCGGCCGCAGCGCGCGGGCGCGCCGCAGTTCGGGGCTGTCCTCGGGGCCGTCTAGCCATTCATCGGACCAGACGCGATTGAGGTTGTGGACGATCTGCCGGTTTTCGAAAGGCTTGGCCGGATCGAAGGCGTTGTAGGCCTCGACATGGGCGAAGCTGACAGTCAGCGTGCCGAGCTTGGGCCGCACGCCGCTGTCCAGCAGATGGGTCGCGGCCACCATGCCGCAGATCTCGTTGCCGTGGGTCAGCGCGTTGATCAGCACGTGCGGGCCGGGCTTGCCGGATTCGAATCGATGCACGTAGTCGACGCCCGTGTTGCCCTCGCGGTAGGCGGAAATGTCGCGCGGCAGGACTTCGAGGGCGGGTTGGGTGTCGGTCATGGGGGATTGTTCGGTGGGGGACGGAATTCCAGCAGTTTGCTACAAGCGCGCTGACCCGGCACGGCAGGTGAGCGTCAGTCGGGCTTCCTCGCCGCCGCCACCAGCGCCCGGATCGCCCAGCGCCGGACCTTCGACGCCTGCGCGTCGTCGAGTTGCAGCACATCCTTGCAGACCACCATCGATTCGGTGCCGATCACCAGCGCCAGCGCCTGCTCGAGTGTCTTCACAGCCGCCGGCCTGAACTGGCTGCGGGCCGGCGCCAGCGCGGCCTCGATCAGCGGACTGCGCCGGTTCTGGCGCGCCGGCACTTTGGCGTCGTGCCCGCCCCGGACCACGCGCTCCATCGACTGCGCCAGCAGCATGCGCAGCGACGCCTCGTTGGCGGCGATCATTCCGCTCAGCGCAGCATCGACCAGCTCCAACCGCTGCACCGGGTCATGCGAGCGGGTGTCGCCGAGCACCGCGGCGGCCTCGGGAACCGCGATGTCGAGCGAGGCCTCGCGGTGCAGCGCCTCGATGCTCGGAAAGTAGCGGTAGGCAGTGGCCCGCGACACGGCCGCCGCCTCGGCGACCTCCTCGAGGCTGGGCTGGCGACCCTCCTGCATGAGCCGCGCAGCCGCCTGCAGCAGGTCCTTGCGCGTGCGCCGGCGCTGGTTGGGACGGCCGGCTTTCTCGCTGCAGGCTCCGCTCATGAATCCTGTGGCAGCTGCTGGATGATGGCCGCGAGATCGAGCCACACGTTCTCGCGCCGGATATCCCCGGCGTCGGTGAACTCGACCACATGGAGCAGCCTGAACTCCAGCGGCCTGCCACGGCCCTCCAGGCCGAAGGGACGCCCGGGTGCCTTGCCCCGCCAGATCGATTCGTCGACCAGGAAATCGGCACCGTAGAGCCGCCGCTGGGATTCGACGCGGCTGTCGGACAGATCGCTGAACAGCGCCTCGTAGAAAGGCCGCGCGCCGTCGCGCCCCCGCGTCGGCCCGGAGGGCGCGCCGACGATGTCGTGCTCGACGTCGGGCGACAGCGTCGCCAGCACGCCTTCGACGTCGTCCGTGGCCTCGAAGCGGAAATGCTGGTCGATCCTGCGGTCCATCTCGGTTCGGGTGAGCGCCATGTCCGGGTCCTCCAGGGGATGGGGTTCCCGCCAACTCTAATGAGACAATAATCTCATTACAAGAAATTAGTCTCGAATGAGCCGGCCCCGTTCATTGACGGAATCTATGGCCGCAAACCTAGTGTCCGCTGCCCAGGTACGCCGCCTTCACCCCCGGATCGTTGCGCAGTTTCTCGGCCGGCCCGTGCAACGAGATCCGGCCGTTCTCGAGCACGTAGCCGTAGTCGGCCACGCCGAGCGCGGCGGCCGCGAACTGCTCGACCAGCAGCATGGTCACGCCTTCCTGCTTGAGCCGCTCGATGATGCGGAACACCTCGGCCACCAGGATCGGCGCCAGGCCCATCGAGGGCTCGTCGAGCAGCACCACCTCGGGATTCAGCATGACCGCGCGGGCCATCGCGAGCATCTGCTGCTCGCCCCCCGACAAGGTGCCGGCCAGCTGGGTGCGCCGCTCCTTGAGCCGCGGGAACAGGTCGAGCGCGCGCTCGAGGTCGCCCGCGACATCGCCGCGCGGCCGACTGCCCGTGAGCCGGGGGAAGGCACCCAGCGTGAGGTTGTCGGTCACGGTCATGGTGGCGAACACGCGCCGGCCTTCGGGCGAATGCGCGAGCCCGAGCTTGGCGATGTGGTAGGACTCGAGGCCGTCGATGCGCTTGCCGTTGAGCGTGATCTCGCCGGCTGTCGGCTGGATCATTCCGGAGACGGCGCGCATGGTCGTGGTCTTGCCGGCGCCGTTGGAGCCGATCAGGGTCACGACCTTGCCCTTGGGCACCTCGATCGAGACGCCGTGCAGCACCTGCACCTTGCCGTAGCCGGCCGATAGATTCTGGATGGTGAGCATTGGGTCCCGTTTCCTTACGCAGGCTGCGGCTCGGCTTCCTGGCCGCCCAGATAGGCTTCGATCACCTTGGCGTCGGCCTGCACCGCGGCAGGCTCGCCTTCGGCGATCTTCTGTCCGAAGTCGAGCACCGAGACCGTGTCGCACATGCTCATCACGACGTCCATGTGGTG
This sequence comes from Variovorax ginsengisoli, assembly GCF_030486595.1. Taxonomy (GTDB): domain Bacteria; phylum Pseudomonadota; class Gammaproteobacteria; order Burkholderiales; family Burkholderiaceae_C; genus Variovorax; species Variovorax ginsengisoli_B. Next base: position 18,044 of record NZ_JAUJZH010000015.1, read on the forward strand.
CTCGATCAGGATCACGGTCACGCCGTGCTCGCGGATCTTGCGGATGATGGCGATCAGCTCCTTGATGTCCGGCGCCGTCAGGCCGGCGGCCGGTTCGTCGAGCAGCAGCAGCTGCGGGTCGAGCGCCAGCGCGCGGGCGATCTCGAGCAGCCGCTGCTTGCCGTACGGCAGGTTGCGCGCCTCCTCGGCGGCGAAGGCCTCGAGGCCGACGAACTTGAGCAGGCCCAGCGCCCGGTTGGCCGCCGCCGCACTCTCGCGCTTGTAGCGCGGCGTGTGGACCGCGACGTCGAACAGGTTGCTGCGGAAGGTGTGATGCAGCCCGACCTGCACGTTCTGCTGCGCCGTCATCTCGCCGAACAGCTGCACGTTCTGGAAGGTGCGCGCGATGCCCGACAGCGCGATGTCGGACGATGTGCGACCGACCAGCGAACGCCCGCCGAAGCTGATCGCGCCGGCGGTCGGCACGTAGATGCCGGTCAGCACGTTCATCATCGTGCTCTTGCCGGATCCGTTGGGCCCGATCAGGCCGTGGATGGTGCCGCGCCTGACAGTCAGGTCGACATTGTTGAGCGCCTTCAGGCCGCCGAACTGCATCAGCACGCCCGACGCCTGCAGCACCTCGGGCTGGCCGCCGGCCATGGCGGCGGTCGCCACGGCATCGGCCGGCGCGATGCCGGCGCCCTCGACCTCGAGCCGGGCCTTGGGCCGGCGCAGGTTCAGCGCGTTGCGCACGAAGCCCACGATGCCGTCCTGCAGGTAGTAGACGACGAACAGCATGATCACGCCGAAGATCGAGAGCCGCCAGTCGGTCATGGTCTGGAGCCAGAACGACAGGCCCGCGAGCGCGATGCTGCCGACCACCGGAATGGCCATCTGCTTGGGCGTGACGCGCTTCATCTGCACGCCCACCACCGCCACCACCATGACCAGCACCGCCAGCGCCACCGACACGTAGCGGAACAACTCCACGTCGTCGAGCAGCTTGGGCAGCAGCACGATGATGGTCGCGCCCAGCATGGCACCGATGCGGCTCTTGCGCCCGCCCATGATCACGGCCAGCAGGAACAGCACGGTGAGCTCGAAGTTGTAGGTGTTCGGCGAGATGTACTGCTCCGAATACGCATACAGGCTGCCGGCCAGTCCGGCGAAGCCGGCGCTGATCACGAAGGCATAGACCTTGTAGCGGTACACCGACACGCCCATGCAGTCCGACGCCACCGGGCTGCCGCGCAGCGCCTCGAAGGCGCGCCCGAGATGCGAGCGCAGGATGCGATGAACCACGACCAGCGACAGCACCAGCATCACGACCACCAGCCAGTAGAACTCGCGCTCGTCGAGCTTGTGGCCGAACAGCGGCGGCTTGGTGAGCTTGATGCCCATCGGCCCTTCGGTGATGAAGCTCATCTCGTTGATGAGGATCTGGATGATGGTGCCAAAGGCCAGCGTAACCATTGCCAGGTACGGCCCCGTGACACGCAGGGCCGGCAATGCCAGCAGCGCACCGAACAGCGCCGTGACGCCGATCGAGGCGATCAGCGCCACCATCAGCGGTGCGCCGAGCTTGTAGACCAGCACGCCCGCCGTGTAGGCGCCGAGCCCGAACAGGCCCGCATGGCCCAGCGAGACCTGGCCGGTGTAGCCGACCACGATGTCCAGCCCGAACAGCAGGATCGCGTAGATCATGATGGTCTCGAGCAGGTGGATGTAGTACGGGTTGTCGATGCCGATCGGGAACAGCAGCAGCGCCGCGAAGCCGACGAGAGCGAGGAGGAAGCGTCCGATTTTGGTATTCATGTGAGCGTCAGACCTTCTTGATCGCGGTCTTGCCGAACAGGCCGGCCGGGCGCACCGCCAGCACGATCAGCAGCAGCACCAGGCCCGGAACGTCCTTGTAGCCGGTGCTCAGGTAGAAGCCGGTGGTGGTCTCGGCGATGCCCAGGATGATGCCGCCGAGGATGATGCCCATGCCACTGGTCAGCCCGCCGATGATCGCCACCGCGAAGGCCTTCAGGCCCAGCACCGCGCCCATGGTGGCGCCGGTCAAGGTCAGCGGCGCGATCAGCACGCCCGCGAAGGCCGCGGTCAGCGACGACAGCGCATACGAGAAAGTGATGACCAGGCCGGTGTTGATGCCCATCAGCTTGGCTGCATCGCGGTCGTTGAAGGTCGCGACCACCGCCTTGCCGTAGATCGAGCGGCGGTTGAACAGCTCGACCGCCAGCATCATGAGGATGGCGCCCACCACCACCAGGATCTCCATCGGCAGCACGTTGGCGTTGAGGAACTTGATCGGCGCCTCGGGCAGCGGCGACGGGAACTTGAGGTCGTCGCGGCCCCAGACGTTCTCGGCCACGTTCTTGAAGATGATGCCGAGCGCGATGGTCGACATGATCCAGCCGAATTCCGACTTGATCTTGATCGCCGGCCGCACGCCGATGCGTTCGACCACGGCGCCCTGCACCGCGCCGAACAGGCACACCAGCGGGATCATGAGCCAATAGTTGACGCCCAGGGTGACCAGGGTGAGGCCCACCAGGGCGCCGAGCATCAGCGCGTCGCCCTGGCCGAAGTTGAGGGTGTCCGAGGTGGCGAAGGTGAGCTGGTAGCCGAAGGCGATGACGGCATAGATCATGCCCAGCGCGATGCCGCTGAAGATGAGTTGGGTCAGGATTTGCATGACGGCTTTCGGGAGGCGTTGGCACAAAAAGGCGCCGCCGCGGGAGCGACCCGGGGCGGCGCCGTCAGGCAGGCGCGGATCAGGGCTTCAGCAGGGCGTCGTTGGCCGCGTTGTTTTTCAGCTGAACCATGGCCGCCTTCTTCATGTCGTCGGCGTTGGCGTAGTTGACGCGGCCGCCCTTGACCTCGCCGAACACCGGGATGTTGGCGGTGATGGCGTCGTGGTCGCCCTTGGCGAATGGCTTGGTGTAGGTGGTCACCACGCCCTCGACCGGCGTCTTCAGATCTTCCAGTGCGGCCAGGATCTTCGGGCCCTCGGTGCTGTTGGCCTGCTTGATGGCGGCGGCCAGCAGGTAGATCGAGTCGTAGCCCTGGGCGGCCGAGACCGGCGAATCGATGCGGTTGTTCTTCGGCTTGAAGGTGCCCAGGTAGCTGGTGATGAAGGCCTTGCGCTTGGGCGTGGTCGGCTCCTGGATGAAGGTCTGCGGCATGCGCGCGCCGTCGCCGCCCGGGCCTGCGTTGTCGATGAAGTTGGCCATCGACAGGGTCCAGCTGCCGACCATCGGAACCTTCCAGCCCAGCTTGGTCATGCCGTTGGCGATCTGCGCCAGCTCGGGGCCGATGCCGTAGGTCAGCACCGCCTCGGCGCCGGCTTCCTTGGCCTTCAGCAGCTGGGCCGTCATGTCGACGTCCTTGATGTTGAACTTCTCGACCGCCACCGGCGTGATGCCCTTGGCCTTGAGCGCCTTCTCGAGGTCTTCGCGGCCCAGCTGGCCGTAGTTGGTGGAGTCGGCCAGGATCGCGACCTTCTTGAAGCCGCGGCGGGTGACCGCTTCTTCGACGATCATCGGCGCCTGGATGCTGTCGTGCGCCGCATTGCGGAACACGTAGTTCTCGGGCTCCTTGTCGAACTGGTGCGTGATGATCGAGCCGGTCGCGACGTTGTTCAGCACCGGGATCTTGGCTTCCTGGAAGAAGCGCTGCGACGCCAGGGCCACGCCGGTGTTGATGTAGCCGACCACGGCCACGACCTTTTCCTTGTTGATGAACTCCTGGGCGATCTGCACGCCGCGCTCGTTCTTGGCCTCGTCGTCGCGTTCGACCAGCTGGATCTGGCGACCCAGGACACCGCCGCTCTTGTTGATTTCCTCGGTGGCCAGGCGCACGCCGTCGCGCATGCTGACGCCCATCGAAGAAGAGCCGCCGGTGAACGGACCGTCGACGCCGATCTTGATCGGGTCGGCCGCGAACGCGCCAGCAGAGAAGGCCACGGCGCCCGCCACGGCCAGAAGCTTGAATCGAAACAGCATCAGGAAAGTCTCCAAAAGGGGTCGAGAAAAAGTCGTCCGTAGAACATACCGTTACACGCGTTCTTCAGAGAGAGTGACAACCCTAAAAACGCTATAGGAAATATCTTTCTCCGGACCTGCCGGAGAGCGCCTCAGCGCGGCTCGCCGGCCAGTTGCTTGCGGCGGTTCTCGCCCTGCCGCGCGAACATCCAGCCGGGGTATTCGGCCGGCAGCCGGCTGACCTGGTCGAGCTGCGCCAGCTCGGACGCGCTCAGCGCCACCTGGGTCGCCGCCAGGTTGTCGGCCAGCTGTTCGGCACGGCGGGCGCCGACGATCACGCTGGTGACCTGGGGCTGGTGCAGCAGCCAGGCCAGCGCCACCTGGGCCACCGAGACGCCGTGCGCCGCGGCGATCGGGCGCATCGCATCGACGCAGTCCCAGGCCCGGTCTTTGTCGACCGGCGGAAAGTCGAAGCTCACGCGCCGGCTGCCCTGCTCGGCCTGCTGCTCGCGCCCGTACTTGCCGCTCAGCAGGCCGCCGGCCAGCGGGCTCCAGACCATCAGCCCGACGCCTTCGCTCTGCAGCATCGGCACCAGTTCGCGCTCGAGGTCGCGGCCGGCCACGGTGTAGTAGGCCTGCAGCGATTCGAAGCGCGCCAGTCCCCAGCGCTCGGCGATGCCGAGCGCCTTGACGATCTGCCAGGCGGCCCAGTTGGAGACGCCCACGTAGCGCACATGGCCCTGGCGCACCAGCTGGTCGAGGGCCCGAACGGTCTCCTCGATCGGCGTGGCGGGGTCGAAACCGTGGATCTGGTAGAGGTCGACGTGGTCGAGCTGCAGCCGCTTCAGGCTGGCCTTGAGGCCATCCATGATGTGGCTGCGCGAGGCGCCTCGGGCGTTCGGCCCGGGGCCGGTCTCGCCGAAGACCTTGGTGGCAACCACGACGCTGTCGCGCGGTACCTGGAGGTTCTTGAGGGCCTGGCCGGTGATCTGCTCGGACAGCCCGCCCGAATAGACGTCGGCGGTGTCGATGAAGTTGATGCCGGCGTCGAGCGCCTGGCCGACCAAGCGCTCGGCGTCGGCCTGCTGCAGGTCGCCGATCTGGCTCCAGATGCCCTCGCTGCCGCCGAAGGTCATGGTGCCGAGGCAGAGTTCGGAGACGAAAAGGCCGGTGCGGCCCAGGGGATGGTTGCGCATCGAAAACACTCCTTGTGTCGAAGCGGCAGAGCATAGGCGCGTCCGGCCGATCGTGCTGGCGGCCCTGCACCGCATCCTTCGGGCAGCCCGGAACGTCTTTGCCTGGTGAACAATGAGGCCGGCCTCGCCGGTGAAAGGCTCCATCATGAAACACATGGTCCGCTACAAGCTCAAGGCCGATCGGGTCGACGAGAACGAGCGCCTGGCCCGGGCGGTGTACGAAGAACTCGCCGAGCGCAGGCCGACCGGCCTGCGCTACGCCACCTTCAAGCTCGAGGACGGCGTGAGCTTCGTCCACATCGCCTCGCACGAGGCGCCGGACGGCAGCAACCTGCTGACCGCCCTGCCCGCCTTCAAGGCCTTCGTGGCGGGCGTGCGCGAGCGCTGCGAAGAGCCGCCCGTCACGGTCGGGATCAGCGAAATCGGCTCCTATGGCTTCTTCGGGTCCTGAGGCTGAGGCGCCCGAGGCGCTGATCGCCACCTCGAAGAGGCGCGGCGCCAGTTCCTCGCGCTGGTCGACGACATCCGGCCCGACCTGCACCGCTACGCCACGCGCATGACCGGATCGGTCGCCGATGGCGAGGACGTGGTGCAGGACACGCTGGCGCGGGCCTGCTTCGAGCTCGCCCAGCACAAGGCGATGCCGCCGCTGCGGCCCTGGCTGTTTCGGATCGCCCACAACCGCGCGATCGACCATTGGCGGCGCGAGGCGCATCGGCGGGCCGAGCCGCTCGAAACGGCGCTCGAGCTCGCCGACGATGCGGCGCTCGAGCCCGACCATGCGCTGGCGCGAGAGCAGGCCGTGCGGGCAGCGCTGCGCAGCTTCCTGCAGCTGGCGCCGGCGCAGCGCGGATGCGTCATCCTGAAGGACGTGCTCGACCATTCGCTCGAAGAGATCGCCGCCGAACTCGAGCTCAGCGTGCCAGCCGTGAAGGCGGCGCTGCATCGCGGACGCGGCCTGCTGCGGCAGTCGCCGGCCACCACGCCGGACACGGCGCCGGCGCGCGCCCCGACCCCCGAGCTGCTGCGCTACGCCCGCCTGTTCAACGCCCGCGACTGGGACGGCGTGCGCGCCCTGCTGGCCGACGACGTGCGGCTGGACCTGGTGTCGCGCCGCAAGGCCGCGGGGCGGCGCGAGGTCGGCGTGTACTTCTCGAACTACGAGCGCCTCGACGACTGGCGGCTCGTGCCCGCATGGCTGGACGGCCGCGCGGTGCTGGCCGTGCTGCCGGGCCGCGGCGACGGTCCGCCCGGCTACTTCATCGAGCTGCAGTGGCGCGACGGGCGACTCCGCCTGATCCGCGACTTCCGCCACGTGCCCTACATCGCGCGCGACGCCGATCTCGTGCTCGCGCCCTGAGATGGGCGGTGCTCAGGCCGGATCGTCCGCCGGGTCCGGCTGCGCGTCTTCGCGCCGGCCCGAACCCTTCTTGCGCCCCCGGGCCGCTTTCTTCGCGGCGCGCTCGGCATCGAGCAGCTGTCCGGCCGCCAGCCACTGCGCGAACTCCTCGGGCGTCTCCAGCGTGATGCGGCCGATGTTGCCGCTGCGGAATTCATTCATCACGATCTCGGCCGCCTTCTGCAGGTTGACCCGGCCCTTGCCGAGCAGCGCGCCGCGCTTGCGGCCGATCGCCTCGAGCACCTCTTCGTCGCTCAGCGCGCCGATCGGATCGATCTTGAAACGGGCCTCGACCAGGCCCGCGTAGTGGCCCTTGAGGTAGTCGAGCAGTTCGAGCGCCACCTCTTCCTCGTCGAAGGCGTTGCGCCCGATGGCGCCGCTGGCCGCCAGGTTGTAGCCGCTCTTGGCGACGATGATGCGCGGCCACAGCATGCCCGGGGTGTCCCACAGGTAGAAGTCGTCGGCCAGCGTGATGCGCTGCTCCAGCTTGGTGATGCCGGCCTCGTCGCCGGTCTTGGCCTTGCGGCTGCCGGTGAGGGTGTTGATCAGTGTCGACTTGCCGACATTGGGAATGCCGCAGATCAGCACCCGCATCGGCTTGGCCATGCCGCCGCGGGCCGGCGAGAGCGCATGGCAGGCATCGATCAGCTGGCGCGCCGGCGTGGTCTGGCTGGCGTCGAGGCCGATCGCGCGGGTCTCGGGCAGCGCGTTGTAGTGGGCCAGCCAGAGCGCGGTGCAGGCCGGGTCGGCCAGGTCCTGCTTGTTGAGCACCTTGAGTCCCGGCTTGTGGCCGGTGAGCTCGGCCAGCATCGGGTTGGCGCTCGATCCGGGCAGGCGGGCGTCGAGCAGCTCGATGACGACGTCGATGTCCTTGATCCGTTCGGCAATGGCCTTCTGGGTCAGGTGCATGTGACCGGGGAACCACTGGATGGCCATCGGGGAATTCTTTCTCTGTCTGCGGGATGCGGGCCCGCCATTGTCGCCGCGCCGCGCAGGTGGTCGTTCCGACCTCGACCACGTTGCCGAAATGCTTACGTCTTGCGCGCGCCGATCAGGGCACAGTAGGGTTTTGCGAGGAAAGGACCGCTCACCATGCAGATCCAGATCAACACCAGCAACGGCATCGAGAACAAGGAAGCCCTGGAGCGCTGGGCCGACACCGAGATGCGCCAGACCCTGGCCCGCTTCGCGGCCGAGGTCACGCGCGTCGAGATCCACCTGAGCGACGAGAACCACACCGCCAGCGGCGGTGCGGACAAGCGCTGCGCGATGGAGGCCCGCATCGCGGGCCATCAGCCGCTCGCCGTGAGCCACCACGCGGCCGGCCTCGACGAGGCCTTCCGCGGCGCCGCCGAAAAGCTCAAGCGCGCCCTCGACAGCACCCTGGGCCGGCTCTATGGCCGCCGCGACCGCGACTCGATCCGCAAGGACGGCGACGCGGTGGTCGAATAAGGAGGGCCCGCGCGTGCCCGGGCCGCATCATCAGTGCCGGCCGGCGTTCGCCATCGCCTTGCCGACCTCGTTGCTGCCCTGCGCGGCGCCGCTCTGCGGGACGATCTCGCCGCTGCGGTCGGTCACTTCGGCCAGCCGGTCGGCGAGCCGCTCCGGTGCATCGCCGCCGAGGCCAATCCAGGCGCCGTTCGTCAAGGTGATGTGGGCCGCCTCGAAACTGCCCGCGCCGGCGCACAGGATGGTGCGGTTCGGCGCCTCCTGGCCGGCCAGCACCAGCATCGCCGGCACCACGGCCTCGGGCTTCAAGGCCTCGAGCACGGCTTCTGGCATCAGGTCCTCGGTCATCCGGGTGGCGGCGGTCGGCGCCAGGCAGTTGACGCGGATGTCGTTCTTCGCGCCCTCGATCGACAGCGTCTGCATCAGGCCCACCAGCGCCAGCTTGGCGGCGCCGTAGTTGCTCTGGCCGAAGTTGCCGTACAGGCCCGAGGACGAGGTGGTCATCACGATGCGGCCGTATTTCTGCTCGTTCATGAGCGCCCAGACCGCCTTGGTGCAATGCACGGCGCCCATCAGGTGAACGTCCATCACCAGCCGGAAGTCGGCCAGGTCCATCTTGGCGAAGCTCTTGTCGCGCAGGATGCCGGCGTTGTTGACCAGGATGTCGACCCGGCCCCAGGTGGCCACCGCCTGCGCGACCATCGCCTGCACGGCCTCGAAATCGGTCACCGAGGCGCCATTGGCGATCGCTTCGCCGCCGGCGGCCAGGATCTCGTCGACCACCGCCTGGGCGGCGCTGACCGAGCCGCCGGAGCCGTCGCGGGCACCGCCGAGGTCGTTGACCAACACCTTGGCGCCGCGCGCCGCCAATGCCAGCGCGTGCTGGCGGCCCAACCCGCCGCCGGCGCCGGTGACGATGGCCACGCGGCCCTTGAAATCGATGCTGCTCATGCTTTCAGTGCTTTCGTAGGAGTCGTTGACGCGACGCGTTTTACCCCAGAAAGCGGGCCGTCCGGCCGGCGAAGCGGGAAGATCAGTCGTTTTGGCGACTCAGGCGCTCGCAGTAGTCGAGCAGCAGGTCGATTTCGCCCGACTTGTCGAAGAAGGCGTCGGCACCCAGCGCCTTGGAGCGGGCGCGCACGTCCGGAGTGGCGTAGTTGCTGACCACCAGCACCTTCTGGTGGGCGGCCCGCTGGCGGCAGGCGTCGACCACGCCGAGCCCGTTGCCCTGGTCGAGGAAGAGATCGACGATGGCCACGTCCCAGCTCTCGCCGTGCTGGCGCAGCCAAGCCACGGCCTCGTCTTCGCCGCTGGCGTGCGCGACCACGGTGGCGTCGACGATCTCTTCGAGAAAGCCGACCAGGTTCTCGCGGATGACGGGGTTGTCTTCGACCAGGTAGGTCTTGAAAGTCATGGTGGGATGTCAACAAAGGACGGTATGTGTCTCTATTGCCATCATCCCCATCGCCGCGCTCCCGCGGGTGGGCCATGGCGGCCAATGCGGGTAGGCAGCCGCCTACCCCATGCCCCCGCTCAGAGGGCGGCGCGCTGGCTCACGGGTTCGGCAGGCGTCTCGGCCCAGTGGTTCTTGAAGCCGAGCCGCGCCGGCGACACGTACTGCTCGCGGTAGATTTCGAAGGGCATGCTGTCGCTGGCCTCGATCCGCTTCTGGGCCTCGATCGAGGTCTGCGTCATGCGCTCGAAGAGGGTCCGCTGGTCGTCCGCGAACGGCAGCGCGAGCAGCGCCTCGCGGGTGGCCTCGGAACGGGCACGCACGAAGCCGACAAAGGAGTCGCCGTGGGCCTTCGTGGCCTCGAGCACGCGGGCCGACGGCAGCACGGCCGGGTCGCCGAGCGCCACGCCGGCCGCACGCACCGCATCGGCATGCAGCGTTCCGCCGTGCGCAGCGTCGAGCGCGGCGGCGATCGGGCCGAACTGCTCCAGCAGCTCGGCACCCCACTCGGTCAGGCCGGCCTCGCGGCCGCCGCGCCGCAGCCGCAGGCCGGGCTCGCGCCCGCGGGCGGCGGTCAGGTGCTGGTTGTGCGCCAGGTCGGCAATCTCCTCGCGCGTGTCCGGCGGACTGTCGGACAGCAGGCAGTGCAGCAGGAAGACATCGAGGAAGCGCATGGTCTGGGCATTGATGCCGACCGGCTCGAAGGGGTCGAGGTCCATCAGGCGGACCTCGACGTACTCGACGCCGCGTTCGCGCAGTGCGTGCAGCGGGCGCTCGCCCGGGTAGATCACGCGCTTCGGGCGGATCGTGCCGTAGAACTCGTTCTCGATCTGCAGCAGGCTGGTGGCGAGCTGGTTGTAGTCGCCGCCCAGGTTGCGGATGCCGATCGCCTCGTAGGCCGGCCAGGGCCGGGTCAGCGCATCTTGCAGCGAGGCGCCGTAGCCGTCGAGGCTGTTGTAGCTCACCGCCAGCGAGGCTTGCGCGTCGCTCTGGTAGCCCAGGCGGCCCATCCGCAGCGAGGTGCCGTGCGGCATGTGCATGCTGCCCTCGCCCAGCGGCTGCAACTCGTGCGGCCGGCCGTCGACGAAGCTCGAACACAGTGCCGGCGAGGCGCCGAACAGATACAGCAGCAGGAAGGCGTGGCGGCGGAAGTTGCGGATCAGCGCAAAGTACTGCTCGCTCGACACGTCCGGCAGCGACCAGTTGTAGTGGATGCCCGAGATGGTCTGCATGCGCCGCCCGTAGCGATGGCTCAGGCCCATGCGGTAGACGCTCTTGGCGCGGCCGACATTGGACGACCCGTAGCGCCCGATCGGGATGGTTTCGTCGGTCGGCAGGCCGCAGGGCATGCTCGACACCCACAGGCGCTCGTCGCCGGCTTCGTCGAGCACGCGGTAGGTGAACTGGTGCACGCGCACCAGTTCGTCCAATGCCGTATCGACGTCCGCATGGGCGCCGGTGATCAACTCCAACTGGGATTCGCTGAAATCGGTCGTGATGTGGGGGTGCGTGAGCGCCGAGCCCAGCGCCGCGGGATGCGGCGTCAGGGCCAGCTTGCCATCGGGTTGCGCCCGCAGGCTTTCCTTCTCGATCCCGCGCCGCACCCCCCGGAGCCGCGCGGGCGAGAGCGCGTCCAGGCGCTCCTTGAAGTTACTCATTTAGTTATCACCCATCGTTCTTTCGTGGGGACGGAAGGTAGCATGACCGGAAAAGGCGCGCAGGCGGACTGAAATCCGCCGCCGGCGCCCCCTTTTTCAGCCCAGCACCCGGACCAGGAAACGGTTCAGGTCGGCGATTTCCTCCATGCAGACCGAGTGCTCCATGGGGTACTCGTGCCACTCGAGGTCGTAGCCCAGCGCCTTCAGGGTGTCGCGGCCCTGGATCGCCCGGGCGATCACCACCACGCCGTCGCGCTGGCCGTGGGCCTGGAAGATCGGCGTCTGCTGGTTGGCCGGGTGGCGCTCGGCCGCCGTCAGGTCGGCCAGCGGCAGGTAGCCGGACAGGCCGACGATGCCGGCCAGCCGCTCCGGATGGCGCAGGCCGGTCATGAAGGCCATCGCGCAACCCTGGGAGAAACCGGCGATCACGATCCGGGAGGCCGGGATGCCGCGGGCCTTCTCGTTGGCGATCAGCACCTCGAGGGTCTCTTGCGAGCGGCGCAGGCCGGCCTCGTCCTCGCGCTTGGCGAGGTCGGCGCCCAGGATGTCATACCAGGCCGGCATGCGATAGCCGCCATTGATGGTGACCGGGATCACCGGCGCGTTCGGGAACACGAAACGCACCGGCCCGACCGACGACAGGTCCAGTTCGTTGGCGATCGGCACGAAGTCGTTGCCGTCGGCGCCGAGGCCGTGCATGAGGAGGACGGTGGCCGTGGGGTTCGGGCCGGTTTCGATTTCGATGGGCGGATTTGACATGGCACCGAAGTTACCGCAGAAATCGGCCCGGGTTCCGGCAAGCCGGCAAGAATGGCGGCCGAACCAACCAAGGAGACATCCCATGCTGACACTCATCGGCTTCGCCGCCAGCAACTACTACAACAAGGTCAAGCTGGCGCTGCTCGAGAAGAACGTTCGCTTCGACGAAGAGCTGGCCTGGATCGGCGAAACCGACCTCACGGCCTCGCCGCTCGGCAAGGTGCCTTACCTGCGGACCGACCAGGGCATGCTGTGCGAGTCGGCCGCGATCAACGAGTACATCGAGGCCGCCTACCCCGACATTCCGCTGCTGCCGGCGGACCCCTACGCCGCCGCCAAGGTGCGCGAGCTGAATCTCTACCTCGAGCTGCACCTCGAACTGGTGGCCCGCAACCTCTACCCCGAGGCCTTCTTCGGCGGCAAGGTCAGCGACGGCCTCAAGCAGAAGATCGGCCAGCAGCTCGAAAAGAACATCCCGGCCTTCGGCAAGCTGGCGCGCTTCGACACGCCCTTCATCGCCGGTGACCGGTTCACCCTGGCCGACTGCGCCGCGATCACGCACCTGCCGCTGGTCGCCGGTGCGACCCGGCTGATCTACGGGCGCGACCTGCTGGCCGAGCTGCTGCCGGCCTCGCGCGACTACCTCAAGCGCATGGGCCAGCGGCCGCACGTGGCCACGGTCAACGCCGACCGCAAGACCAACACCGACGCCATGCTGGCGCGCTACGCCTGAGAAGCTGCTTTTGCCCTCGCAGCCAGCTGCACGCACTCGACGAAGTGCTGGGCGGCCGGGGTCAGCCGGTGGCTGCGCAGCTTGACCACGCAGACGTGCAGCGGCGGCAACTGCTCCCTGATGGCGACGCGCCGGATGCTGTGGTGCCTGAAGGCGAGCTCGACCAACGGCTCGACGAACAGGCCGACCAGGTCCATGTGGCCCACCAGCCCGAGCGCCACCGTGACCGACGCGCCGAGGATCACGCGGGGGGGCGCGGTCAGGCCGATCGGGGAGAACAGCGGCGCCACCACCTCGCGGCCCAGTTCGCCGTCGCCGGGCAGCACCCATTCGGCCGCATGCAGCTCCCGCAATGACTTCGCGCCGCCGAGCGGATGGCCGTCGCGCACGCCGACGGCCAGATGGACCGGGAACAGGTCGATGGTCTCGAACTCGGCATCGAGGGTGCCGGGAATGACGTGGGCCACCGCGAGGTCGAGCTGGCCGTCGCGCAGCCGCGCCAGCATCCAGGGCAGCACCGCCTCGCTGAAGTGGACATCGACCGCGGGCAGGCGCGCGTGGTAGGCCTTGAAGGCGGCGGGCAGGATCGTGAGCGCCACCGATGTGCTGACCGCGACCGCGACCTTGCCGGTGGCGCCGTCGCGGATCTGCGCGATCTCGTCGCGGGCCCGGCGCATGTCGGCCAGCAGGAGCCGCGCGCGCGGCGCGAAGGCCTCGCCGTAGGGGGTCAAGCTCACGCCCTTGACGCTGCGCTCGACCAGCGGCGCGCCGACCTCGCGCTCGAGCTCGCGCACGATCTTGGTGACCGCGGGCTGCGAAAGCCCGAGCGTCCGCGCCGCGCCCCGGATGCTCATCTGTTCCGCCACGGCGACGAAAGCCAGCAGCTGGTTGGGCTTCATGAAAACCAAAAGTTATCGACGAAGACCAATTATTGTCTTTTCATGAGCACCATGTTTGCCTAGCATCCGCCCGCGACAACATCACGAAACATGTTCAGATGAAAACTCCCGCTCTCAACCGCCCGATGACACGGCGCAAGACCATCGTCGCCACCACCATCGGCAATGCGCTGGAGTTCTTCGACTTCACGGTCTACGGTTTCATGGCGCTCCTGATCGGCAAGCTCTTCTTCCCGACCTCGACCGCCTACGGCCAGCTGCTGCTGACCGCCGCCACCTTCGGCGTCGGCTTCATCATGCGGCCGCTCGGCGGCATCGTGATCGGCGCCTATGCCGACCGGGCCGGCCGCAAGAAGGCGATGACCCTGACCATCTTCCTGATGGCGCTGGGCTGCGCGATGATCGCGCTGGCGCCCACCTATGCGCGGATCGGCGTCGCCGCGCCGATGCTGATCGTGCTGGCGCGGCTGATCCAGGGCTTCTCGGCCGGGGGCGAGGTCGGTGCCTCGACCACCCTGCTGGTCGAGCACGCCACGCCGGCCGATCGCGGCTACATGGCCAGCTGGCAGTTCGCCAGCCAGGGCCTGGGCATCCTGCTCGGCGCCGTGGCGGTCGGCCTGCTCACGGCCACCCTCTCGCCGGCCGCACTCGAAAGCTGGGGCTGGCGGGTGCCCTTCTTCCTCGGCATGCTGATCGCGCCGGTCGGCATGTACATCCGCCGGCACCTCGAAGAATCGCTGGACGTCGAGACGCCGGCGGCACGGGCGAAGGCACGCCGCAGCAGCCTGTCGGAGGTTTGCTCCGAACACGGCCGCACCGTGCTGGCGGCCATCCTGAGCATCGTCGGCGGCACCGCGGCGGCCTACGTCGTGACCTTCTACATGCCGACCTACGCGGTCCGCGAACTCGGCCTGCCGCCCACGGTGGCGCTGTTCGGCGCTGCGCTCACGGGGCTGCTGTCCTTCGGCCTGGCGCCCTTCATCGGCCGCTGGTCGGACCGGATCGGGCGCAAGCCGCTGATCGTCTGGAGCCGGATCGCGCTGGTGCTGATGATCTATCCGGGCTTTCTCTGGCTCAACCAGTCGCCAACGCCGGCGGTGCTGTTCACCGTGGTCGGCCTGCTCAGCATCACACTGGTGATCCAGACCGTGCCGGGGATCACGATGCTGCCCGAGATGTTCCCGAAGCATGTGCGCGCCAGCGGCATGTCGCTGGTCTACAGCGTCGGCGTGGCGCTGTTCGGCGGCTTCTCGCCCTTCATCAGCACCTGGCTGCTCGCCGTCACCGGCAACCGGCTGGCGCCGGCCTGGTACCTTCTTGCCATGACACTGGTGTCGCTGCTGGGCCTTCTGTGGCTCAAGGACTTCACCGGCAAGGACATCGACGCGGCGGGCGCCCATCAGCCCGCCTGAACCCGAATGACATCCCAAGGACCCACGATGCACACTTCCGCAGCCACCCGCCATTTTTCAGGCACCTACGCCGAGGCCCGGCGCAAGTTCCTCGACGCCGCCGCCGCAAGCGGCGCCACGGTCGAATCCTTCGTGCTCGAGGCCCATCGCGGCGCACTCGGCGAGACGCTGGCCACCGACGTTGCGCTGCTCGGCGCGCCCGGCGCCGCCAGGCTGCTGATCGTGAGCTCCGGCACCCATGGCCCCGAGGGGTTCAGCGGGTCCGGCTGCCAGGTGGCGACACTGCACGATGCCGACCTGCTGGCCCGGCTGGCGCAGGCGGGCGTCGCGCTGCTGCTGGTGCACGCGGTGAACCCGCACGGCTTCTCGCACCTGCATCGGACCAACGAGGACAACATCGACCTCAACCGCAACCACATCTCCTTCGATGCGCCGCTGCCGGTCAACGCGGCCTACGCCGAGGTCGAGCCTTTCGTGCTGCCGGCCAGCTGGCCGCCGGGCGCCGCCGACGAGGCCGCGATGGCCGCCTACATCGCGCAGCACGGCCTGCGCGCCTACCGCGCCGCGGTGACCGCTGGCCAGTACGCCTCGCCCGACGGCGTGTTCTACGGCGGCACCGGGCCCTCGTGGAGCAACCGGACGGTGCGTGGGATCCTGCGCAAGTACGCGGCGAACGCCACCGACATCGCCTGGATCGACATCCACACCGGCCTCGGTCCCTACGGCCACGGCGAGAAGATCTACCCAGGCCGCGACGCGGCGGCCGACCTGGCCCGCGCGCGCGCCTGGTGGGGCGCCGACGTGTTCGCGCCCTTCGAGGGCAATTCGGCCTCGGCCGACGTCTCGGGTCCCGTGGTGTCGACGGTGTACGACGAGTGCCCGCGGGCCCGGGCCTCGTTGATGGGCCTCGAGTTCGGCACCCTGCCCGACCTTGAGGTGCTGAACCGGCTGCGCGCCGACACCTGGCTGCGCCGCCATCCGGAAGCGCCGGCAGCCCAGCAACGCGCGATCCGCCAGGACCTGCGCGACGCCTTCTACTGCGACAACGACGAATGGAAGGGCATGGTGCTCGGGCAGACCCGCGTGGTGCTGCTGCAGACCCTGCAAGGTCTGAAGGCCGCTTGAACGGCCGACCGGTCAGCCGAACTTCGGCGCCCGCCGCTCGCGCAGCGAGGCCACGCCTTCGCGCACGTCGGGCCCGGCGAAGCCCATGAACTCGAGCGCCAGCGAGGCGTCGAATGTCGGCCCGGCCTGGCGCAGCCAGTTGTTGAGCGCGTACTTGGTGAAGCGGATCGCGCTCTGGCTGCCGGCCGTCAGCTGGTCGGCCAGTTCGTAGGCGCGCGGCAGCAGATCGGGCTCGTCGACCGCCAGCGAGACCAGGCCGATGCGCTCGGCTTCCTCGCCGCTCACCGGCTCGCACAGCAGCAGGTGGTACTTGGCCTTGGCCATGCCGCACAGCAGCGGCCAGACGATCGCCGCATGGTCGCCCGCCGCGACGCCCAGGCGGGTGTGGCCGTCGACGATCTTCGCGGTCTTGCTGGCGATCGAGATGTCGGCCAGCAGCCCGGCCACCAGCCCGGCGCCGACCGCCGGTCCATGCATCGCGCTGACGATCGGCTTGTCGCAGTTGATGAGGTTGTAGACCAGGTCGCGCGCCTCTTTCCAGACCCGGGTGCGGACCGCGTCGTCGACCGACATCTGCTCGACCATGGCCAGGTCGCCGCCGCCCGAGAAGCCCATGCCCTCGCCGCGCAGCACGGCGCAGCGCACGCTGTCGTCGGCCGCTACGTCGCGCCAGATCTCGGCCAGCTCGCGGTGGCCGTCAGGCCCGGCCGTGGGCAGTTTGCCGTTGGCGGCGCGCATCTGGATGTCGAGCACAGCGCCGGCGTCGCCGCGGCGGGTGATCGACAGGGTGCGGTAGTGGCCGTAGTCCATGGTGCAGTCCCTCGGGTCGTCAGAGCTTGGCCGCGAGCTCGCGGCACTTCTGCAGGTTGCTGTTGAACTTGGCTGCCATGCCGGGCTCGCAGGCCGAATTGGTGGTCATGATGCGGCACATGCCGACCACCAGGAAATCCGACACCGCGTCGGTGCACATCGGAAAGCGCGCCAGCGCCGGGTTGTCGCGCGTCTTGAAGCCCCAGCTGTCGGAGAAGTCGAGCATCCGGCCCATCGCGTCCTCGAAATAGTCGCGGTCGCGCGCAGTGATGGCGGCTTCCATGGCCGGCAGCTCGCCGCCCAGGAAGCTCATCGCCGCGGCGGGAAAGCGGTCGGCGTCCTGCTGCGCGGGCGCGCCCGAGGCGGCGAAGGCGAGCAGCAGCGGCGCAACGATGCGCCCGAGGGAAGCGGGAAGTCGGGTACGAGAAAGGTCCATGGATTCCGGTCTGGCGAAGGCTTCGGGTGGTCGCCCGGCACGGGGGCGGCCGCTGGAAGCGTATTTGAACCCAAACCCGGCCCTCCGGACCGCCCGCCTACCAGCGCAGCCGCATGCCGATCGAGCCCTGCAGCGTCGACTGCACCTTGGCGGCGCCGCCGGCGCTGTAGATCTGCCCGACTTCGCCGTAGAGCGTGGTGGTGGACGTCAGCGCCAGCGTCATGCCGGCGGCCACTTCGGTCGAGGTATAGCCGACCGGGCTGGCGATCGGGGTGCTCGCCGCCGGCCCGATGAAGGTCGCGACGTCGGTCCCCGAACCGGCACGGTAGACGTTGAGGCGGCCATAGGGCTGGAGCCGGCCGGCCGCGGTCATGACGTCGCCCTTGACGCGCACGCCCAGGCGGCCGATCCAGCCGCCGCCGGCATCCTGCGCCACCAGCGCGCCGCCGATCAGCACATTGTCGAAGCGCATGCTCTGGTGGATCAGCTGGGCCTGCGGCTCGATCGTCCAGCCCTCGCCCAAGGCGAAGGCCTTGCCGGTCTCGATCGAGGCCGTGAGGCTGCTCGCCTTGCCGTCGATGTTCAGGTTGCCGTAGGGCTGCACGGTGTAGCTGTGGCGCCCGCCCTGCAGCACCGCGTCGGCGTAGAGGCCGTCGCCGTCCATCCAGGTCGCATAGCCGCCGAGAAAGCGCGACTTCAGATCGTTGCTCCCGACCGAGGCGATCAGCCCGCGCGCATTGCCGATCACATTGGCATTGCCGTCGAGCGTGCCGACGTAGATGCCGGCACGCCAGGCGCCGCTGGCCAGCAGATCGGTGCCGGCCTGGATGCCGCTCACGTGGCCCTGGCTCTGGGCCGATGCGGGGCTTTCCTGCCGGATGTCGAGGTCGCTGTAGACCGCGCGCGCCCAGGCCTGTCGGCCGCCGGACGGGTCGCCGGCCGCCGCACCGGCCGCCGGCGCCAGTTCATCGCCCACGCGCCGATGCAGGTTGCCCAGCATCGCCAGGTCGGACTGGCGCAGCTGGGCCGGCAGCGCGGCGAACAACGGCACCTCGGCGCGGTAGGTCGGCACGCTGATGGCCGGCGACCCGGTCTTGCCCGTGTTGGTGTTCTCGAGCACCGGCGGGATCGTCGGCGGCGTCGGCGACACCGTCGTCGTCGAGCGCAAATACCAGTTCTCCCCCGCCCCCGAGACGTCGGCCGCATAGAGGCGGTATTCGAAGGCACCCGCGTCGACATGGCCATTGGCCAGGGCGAAGGCGTCGCGCGTGGTCTGCGCCGTGGTGGTGGCGCCACCGACGGCGCTCACCACCTCGATGCCGTTGCCGGCGGTCAGGCCGCCGAGGCCGCCGAGGTTGGTGATGCGCACCGTGGTCTTGCCGCTGGCGCTGGCGCCGGCGCCATCGAGCACCAGGCGGTCGCTGAGGCTGCCGCTGCCGCCCAGCACGGTGCCGAGGCTCAGCACGCCGCCGCTGCCGATGTAGGCGCCGTTCACCGTCAGGCTGCTGCCCGCGGCGGCGCCGAGCAGGCTGACCGTGCCGGCGTTGCGAAGCGACGCGACGCGCTGGTCGAAGCCGCCGGTGTCGAGCGTCGCGCCCGCCGCCAACGTGTGAGCCGACGCGGCGCTCAAGGCACCGGCCGCACCGGCCTTCAGCGTACCCGCGGCGACCGTGGTCGCGCCGCTGTAGTTGTTGGCGCCCGACAGCACCGAGGCGCCGCCGCCCATCTGCAGCAAGTCGCCGCTGCCGCTGATCGCGCCCGCCAGCGGCAGCGTGTTCGAGCGGTTCAGGACCAGCATCGAGTCGTTCCGGATGTTGCCCGCCACGCTGCCGGTGGTGCCGCCGTCGCCGAGGTGCAGCGCGCCGGCAACGATGGTCGTGCCGCCGGTGTAGCTGTTGTCGGCGGTGAAGGTCGTGCTGCCGGTGCCGAGCTGCGTCACGCGGCCGCTGCCGCTGATCGGGCCGGCCAGGGTCAGGGCATTCGAACGGTTGATGACCAGGGCCGCGTCGTTGACGATCGCGCCGACCACGCCGCCGGTGAAGCCGCCGTTGCCGAGCTGCAGCGTGCCGGCCGCGATGGTGGTGCCGCCCAGGTAGCTGTTGTCGGCCGTGAAGGTGGTGACGCCGCCGCCGAGCTGGGTCACGCTGCCGCTGCCGCTGATCGGCGCGCCGAAGGTGACGGCGTCCGACCGGTGGATCACCAGGGCGCCGTTGTCGACGATCGGCCCGTCGACCTTGCCGCCTGGGCCGCCCGTGCCCAGCTTCAAGGTGCCGGCGCTGATCGTGGTGGTCCCGGTGATGGCCTGGTCGCGGGTCAAGGTCAGCGTGCCGGCGCCGGTCTTCTCGATGCCGCCCGATCCGCTCAGCAGGCCGGTATAGCTGGCATTGGTCGGCTGCGCGAAGCGCACCAGGCCGTTGTCGGTGATCGCCAGGGGCGCGAGGGCGGCGGGGGTCTCGAGCGTGCCCGCGCCGTCGACCGTCATGCTGCCGGTGTAGTGGCTGGCGTCAGAATCGGAACCAAGCACCAGAGTGCCGCCCGCCACGCGCGTACTGGTGACGCCCGAACCCGGCAGCACGTTCTGGTAGGTCCAGGTGCCGCTGTCTTCCTTGACCAGGGTCTGGAAGTTGGAGAACGCCTTGTCGAAGGTGCCGACCCCGGTGCCGCCGAGGGCCAGCGTGTTGCTGCCCCCGCCGCCGTCGATGCTGCCGGTGATTGTCGAGCCGTCGTGGATGGTCAGCCGGTCGTCGCCGTCGGCGAAGGTCAGCGAGCCCAGCACCTGGCCCTTGTTGGTGAAATCTATCGCCATCGTGCCGGACACGCCCATGATGTTGTCCGAGCCGCCGGCGAAAGCGATGATGCCGGTGGCGCCATTGACGACGGTGTTCTGGCCCGTGTTCGCCTGGAACCAGATGGCGGCGCCGCCCGCGCTCGAGCGGATCTCGCCGTTGTTGGTGATCAGGTTGCCGCTGCCGAACAGATTGATCGCCTCGGCCGTGGTCGATGAGCCGCTCGACAGCACCCTGGCGCCCTGGGCGATGGTGAGCGTGTTGTTCGAGCCCAGCTCGATCGTATTGGCCCCCGTGAAAGCGCCAAAGAAGCCGTCGGTACCGCTCAGCGCCACGTTTTCGACCGTGGCCTTGTCATGGATCACGATGCTGGAGCTGTCGCCGATGCTGATGGCGGCATGGTTGCCGGTGCTGACCTGGGCGTTGGCGTTCACGATCACCGAGATGTTCGGCGGCATGCCGGGCCCCGTGCCCACTGTCGCGGCCTGCGTGCTGCCGGTGTCGCAGGTGATCACGTTGCCGCTGGTCGTGCAGGCGGCCGCCGCGGCCCCGCCGAAGCTCAGCAGCGCGGCGGCGATCCCGCCCACCGCAACGCTGCGCGTCGTCGTCTTGCCGGCACGCGGTGCCAGTTCGGAGGCCACGGCCCAGACCTGAAGGGAGGAATTCCAGACGACACTGAAAACGCGGTTCATGCGGTTGCTCTTCCGAAAATGAGAGACCCGAAGGCCAAAACTAATACTTACGACTGTAGTAGTTAGGTACTCTTTTTCGTCGGAACAAGTTCACGGATTGCGCACAAATGGTGCACTTTCGATTAACAACGCTATGGTTCAGATAGCAGTGATCCCAGCATTCACCGTGCCTAACAGCGAACTGGCACTGAATCGGGGCTGCGCCGGCGCTGGGCCGGCCGCTGTCACATCGCCGTGACAGCCCGCCGGCGGCCTACACTTGTACGATGGCTTCCAGACGACCCTCCCGCAACCCGCGCATGATCGAGCGCGGCGTGCTGTGCATCCTCATTGGCGCCGCGGTGCTGATCGCGCCCCACTTCCTGAGTTCGCCCGGCTGGCGCGAGACGGTCGGCGGGGCCTCTGTGGTGGGCTGGTTCGCGCTGGTGCTAGGCGTCGCGCTGGTGGTTGTGGCCCTGGTGCAGCGGGCCCGGGGCCAGGACCGCTGAAAGAAAGCTCGCGGGCGGCCTGGCTCAGCGGGTCCGGCGCACCCTCTTCACCCCTTCGACCCCGGCCAGCACGATGCTGCCGGCGACGATTCCGACCGCGGCATTGGCGCCCATCGAGGCCAGGCCGCCCAGCAAGCCGCCGAACTGCACCGCCCAGGCCTCGAGCGCATGGCCCAGCGCCGGCACGCCGTGCACCAGGATGCCTCCGCCGACCAGGAACATCGCCGCGGTGCCGGCGATCGATAGCCCTTTCATGAGCCAGGGGGCCGCAGCCAGGATGGCGCGGCCGATGGCGCGCGAGCCCGCGCCCTGGCGCTGGCTCAGGTACAGGCCGGCATCGTCGAGCTTGACGATGCCGGCGACCAGCCCGTAGACCCCGACGGTCATGATCAGCGCGATGCCGACCAGCACCGTGAGCTGGGTCAGGAAGGGCTGACCCTGCACCGTCCCCAGCGTGATCGCGATGATCTCGGCCGAAAGAATGAAATCGGTGCGCACCGCGCCCTTGACCTTCTGCTTCTCGACCGCGGCGATGTCGACGCTCTCGTCGGCCACGGCCCGCTCGTGCCGTGCCGTGTCCTGCGCGTGCTCATCCTTGTGCAGGAACTTGTGGGCGAGCTTCTCGCAACCCTCGAAGCACAGGAAGGCGCCGCCGACCATCAGCAACGGCGTCACCAGCCATGGCAGCCAGCTGCCGATGGCCAGGGCCGCCGGCACCAGGATCGCCTTGTTGACGAAGGATCCCTTGCAGACCGCCCAGACCACGGGCAGTTCCCGGTTGGCCTTGACGCCCGATACCTGCTGCGCATTGAGCGCCAGGTCGTCGCCGAGCACGCCGGCGGTCTTCTTGGCAGCGACTTTGGTCAGGACCGAGACATCGTCGAGCACCGTCGCGATGTCGTCGAGCAGCAGCAGCAGGCTGGAGGCCATCGCGCGGGCGCTAGACGTTGCGCTTGAGGCGGATCTCCTCGATCTTCACGCTCCCGATGGCCGTGGTCTTGGCGGTCTTCATCTCGCGCTTGAAGCCGGCCAGTTCGTGGAAACGCATCGCGCGATCGTTGCGCAGCGGCACCCAGACCGTGACCACGGTGCAGCCCTCTTCCTCGAGGCCGTCGCGCGCGGCGTCCCAGAGGGCGACGCCGACGCCCTTGTCCCAGTGCTCGGGCAGGACGTAGATGGCCCAGATCTCGCCGGTGGTCGAAGGCGTCTTGGCATCGCGCGAGCGGTCGAAGCCGACGAAGCCGACCACTTCGCCATCGAGCACCGCGACCTGCACCTGCGGCTCGCTGAATTCGATGGCCTCGCGCCACTTGGCTTCGCGGGTGGCAGGCGCCAGCGCGCGCAATTCGTCCTCGGGCAGGATGCCTTCATAGGCGGCCCGGGCGGCGGCGGCGTGGACTTCGGCGATGGCTTTGGCATCGCGCAGGGTGGCGGGGCGAACTTCGTAGTCGGACATGAATGCGGGAAACGGAACGGTGAAGCAGCCTATTGTCGCCGCCCCGCTAAACTGACCGACGCAATTCGCATCTATTCCGGAGAGAAAACCATGGCAAAGAGTCAGCAGCGCAGCACCAAGGAAGCCAAGAAACCGAAGAAGGACACTTCGCCGCCGAAGCCGCCGGGCGCCGCCATCGAGCCGGTGCGCACCATCACCACGGCCGTGATTCCGCGCGGCAAGCTCAAGAACAAGTGAGCCAGGCGCCCGCTCCGGGCGCGGCCGCGTCGAAGCAGCCGCGCAATCCCCTGCACGGCCTCACGCTGGAAGCCATCGTGACCGCGCTGGCGGCGCACTACGGCTGGGCCGGCCTGGGCGAGCGCATTCCGCTGCGCTGCTTCACCAGCGACCCGAGCGTGGCCTCGAGCCTGAAGTTCCTGCGCAAGACGCCTTGGGCGCGCGAGAAGGTCGAGAGCCTGTACCTCTTCATGCTGCGCGACCAGCGCCGCCAGCAGTCGGCGGCGCAGCGGCCCGAATGAAGGCCGAGATCCAGCCTGGCGGCTTCAGCTTCGACTGCGACGCCGGCCAGACGCTGCTGCAGGCCGCCGATGCCGCCGGCATCGAATTGCCGAGTTCGTGCCGCAACGGCACCTGCCGCACCTGCCTGTGCCGGCTCGTGAGCGGCGAGATCCGCTATCGCATCGAGTGGCCCGGCGTCAGCGTCGACGAGAAGGCCGAGGGCTGGATCCTGCCGTGCGTGGCTGAGCCGGTGGGGAATGTCGTGCTCGACGTGCCGTACGCGTTCTCCGTCTTCTAAGCTTCACGCCGCCCCCGACTGACGGACGATCCGGTCGCGCTGCGCCAGCGACGGAAAGAGCCTGAACCAGGCCAGCGCCACCAGCACGGTGCCGACGCCGCCCGCCACCACCGAGCCCACGGGCCCCAGCAAGGCCGCGGTGGCGCCCGATTCGAACTCGCCGAGCTGGTTGCTGGCGCCGATGAAGATCGAGTTGACCGCGCTGACGCGGCCACGCATGGCATCGGGCGTCTCGAGCTGCACCAGGGTCTGCCGGATCACGACATTGACCATGTCGGCGCCGCCGGAGACCGCCAGCGCGACCAGCGACACGGTGAAGCTGCGCGAGAGGCCGAACACCACCATGCAGACGCCGAACAGCCCCACCGCCAGCAGCAGCGTGCGGCCCACGTGCCGCTCGACCGGCCGCCGCGTCAGCAGGATCGACATGGCCAGCGCACCCACCGCCGGCGCACCGCGCAGCAGCCCGAGGCCCCACGGCCCGGTGTGAAGGATGTCCTTGGCATAGATCGGCAGCAGCGCGACCGCGCCGCCGAGCAGCACCGCGAACAGGTCGAGCGAGACCGCGCCCAGCACCGGCTTGCGCTTCCAGATGAAGTCGACGCCGGCCAGCACGGTGCGCAGGGTGACGGGCTCGCGCGCCGGTGGCAGGTGGGCATAGCGCAGCCGCAGCACCAGCGCGGCCGCCACCACGAAGAAGGCCACAGCGACCCCGTAGACGACGCCCATGCCGGCCACGAACAGCAGCCCGCCCAGCGCCGGCCCGCCGATGATGGCGCCCTGCATGCCGGCCGAGCTGAAGGCCATCGCGCGCGGCAGCATCATGGGTGACACCAGCAGCGGCGTCAGCGCCTGCTGCGCCGGCATCTGGAAGGCACGGACGGCGCCGAGCACGAGCGACAGGGCGAGCAGCAGGCCGCGCGTGTCGTGCCGGGCCTGCACCGCGAGCAGCAGCACCAGCGCCACCGCGCCCTGGACCCCGAAGCAGGCGGCCACGATGCGGCCGCGATGGTGCCGGTCGACCACATGGCCGGCGAGCAGCGCCAGCAGCAGGGCCGGCACGAACTGGTAGAGACCGACCAACCCCAGATCCCAGGCACTGCCGGTGAGGTCGTACATGTGCCAGCCGATCGCCACCAGCAGCATCTGGCTGGCGGCCGTGCCGAACAGCCGCGCCGACCACAGCCGCATGAAGGGCCGCTCGCTCGTCAGGTCGGAAAAGCTCGGTCGGAGGACGGGTTCGGAGGCGGCGGACATCGGGGTCGAGGATATCCGAGCCTAGACTCGGCCTCCTCGTCGCCGAGCCTAGACTCGGCCTCCCGATGACCGAACTGCAGCCGATCCACGAAGACCCGCACCTGCTGGTGCTCGACAAGCCCGCCGGACTGCTGTGCGTGCCCGGCCGCGGCGAGGACAAGCAGGACTGCCTCAGTGCCCGGGCCCAGCGCCAATGGCCCGACGCGCGGGTGGTTCACCGGCTCGACATGGCGACCAGCGGCCTGGTGCTGATGGCGCGCAGTGCGCAGATGCAGCGCCTGCTCGGCGATGCGTTCGCGGCCCGGCAGGTGCGCAAGGGCTATGAAGCGATCGTCGACGGCCTGCTGCCGGCGTCGCCGGAATGGTCGCTGATCGACGCGCCGCTGGCGGCCGATTGGCCGCGCCGGCCGCTGCAGAAGATCGATCCGTCGGGCAAGCCGAGCCAGACGCGCTGGCGCGTGAAGCGGCTGCTTCCCGAACGCCGGGCCAGCCACCTGTGGCTGGAGCCCCTGACCGGGCGCAGTCACCAGTTGCGTGTGCACCTGCTGTCGATCGGGCACCCGATCCTGGGCGACGCGCTCTACGGCAGCGAGGAGATCCGGCAGCGCGCGCCCCGCCTGCTGCTGCACGCGGCCACGCTCGCGCTGCACCACCCGGCCGACGGCCGGGCGCTCCGATTCGAAAGTCCGTTGCCGTTCGCCTGAGGGCCTTCAGTGGAGGTCGCCGCGGACCACCAGCACGGGGCACTTGGCGTCTTGCAGCACGCGCTGCGTGACGCTGCCCAGCAGGAGCTTCTCGATGCCCGTGCGCCCATGCGAACCCATGACGATCAGGTCGGCACCGATCGCGATCGCGGTGTCGACGATGCCTTCGTGCACCACATGGCCGTCGATTACGCGCTGGTCGCTGTGCAGGCCTTCGGCGGCCAGCGCCGCGACGCCGCGTGCCAGCGCCGCGTTGGCGCTGCTGGTGGCGGCCGCGAGGTATTCGTTCTGGCCCAGCGCATAGTCCGCGCCGACGCCGATGAAGGGGTAGTTGTCCACCACATGGATGAGCGTGATGCGACTGCCGAACGCCAGCGCCAGCCCGCTGGCCTTGCTGACCGCGAGCATGGAGGTGTCGGACCCGTCGATCGGGACCAGGATGTGATTGAACATGGCGGACCTCTTTGGTTCTCTACAGGGCTCGTTCGCTCGAACCGGGCCTCGAATTTACATCCAAGGCACGGCCATCGGTTGTAGGACGACTGCGGAGCGGGAACGCTGGCGTCAATCGCCCTGGAAACCGCCGCTGCGACAGGTGACGACCAGCGTGTCGCGCCAGCCGGCCTCGCCCTCGATCAAGGGCTGGATCGGCGTCGACTCGTGGATCACCCGGGCATCGTCGAGCAGCAGCAGCGTCCACGGCTCGGTCAGCGTGAAGCGTTCGCCGCGCCGCCCGCTGGCCTCGAACACGCGGGTCTCGCCGCCCTTGATGTTGTGGCGCCCGACCAGCGCCACCGCCACCAGGTCGACGCCGTCGCGGTGGGCGCCCTCGGGCGTCGGGCGGCCGATGCCGTCGGCGGTATCGATGCGAAACTGGTGCGCCTCGACATACCAGCGCTGCGTGCCGCGCACGCCGCTGGCCACCTCGCCGAGGCTGCGCATCAGCTGCTGCCAGGCCGGCTGCGCCACGGTCGCGGCCTCCATCGGCGCGAACCAGCGCTGCATGCCGCCGTGCAAGGCGTTGTATTCGACTGGTTGCCAGTGGGCGCGGTGGGGCGCCTGCTCGAGCGTCGCGCCGTCGACCGTGAAGCAGGCATGGCGGCGCGTGCGATAGCGGCCGCCGTCCTTCAGGTAGTCGTCAGGCGGCAGATGGGACCAGTCGTCGTGCAGGGCTTCGAGCTGTGCCAGCGGCGTACCCAGCCAGTCGGCGACGCCCTGCGGGCTCAGCACCGCATAGCCGTCCTGGCGCAGGGTGGGAACGAGTCGGTCGGGCGGTGTGAAGGGGGGACTGAACGCAAGGCTCACTCCGTCACCTTCACGTCCTTCCAGAAGGCGACGCGGTTCTTGACCATTTCGGCCTCGGGCTTGGGATCTGCGTAGTACCAGGCCGCATCGGCATGCAGCTCGCCGTTGACCAGCAGCGAGAAATAGCTCGCCGTGCCCTTCCAGGCGCAGGTGGTCTTGTGATTGCTGAAGGTCACATGGTCGCGGTTGAGCGAATCCATGGGGAAGTAGTGATTGCCTTCGACCAGCACCGTGTCGTCGCTCTGCGCCACGGTGACGCCGTTCCAAACTGCTTTCATCAAGTTTCTCCGGTGCCCGCCACAACGGGGGCAGCGCCCTATTGTGCCGCGGGCGCCTGCAACCAGTGGACGCTGAACAGCCGCTCGGGATCGGTCCACACCGCCGCCGGCCGGAAGCCCGCCTTGACGGCCAGCGCGCGCAGGCCCTCGACGGTGAACTTGTGCGAGTTCTCGGTGTGCAGCGTCTGGCCCTCGTCGAACTGGAATCGCTGGCCGTCGAGCATCACCGCCTGCGCCCGGCGGCTCACCAGGTGCATCTCGACGCGCCGCAGCGGCGAGTTGTAGAAGGCCGCATGCGTGAAGCCGTCGAGATCGAAGTCGCAGCCGAGCTCGGTGTTGGCGCGCCGCAGCAGGTTGAGGTTGAAGGCCGCCGTGACGCCCTGGGCGTCGTTGTAGGCGGCGTGCAGCAGCGCCGGATCCTTGACCAGGTCGACGCCCAGCAGCAGGCCGCCGCCGCGCAGCAGCCGGTGCGCGAGCTGCAGGAAGGCCAGCGCCTCGTCGGGCGAGAAATTGCCCAGCGTCGAGCCCGGGAAGAAACCGACGCGCTGGCCGGCGCCATTACCGCGCCCCGGCGGCAGCACCAGCGGCATGGTGTAGTCGGCCACCACCGGCTGCACCGCCAGCCGCGGATAGTCGGTGCGCAGCCGCTCGGCCGCGGCCTCGAGATGGGCACCCGAGATGTCGATCGGCACATAGCGCCGCGGCGACTCGAGCGCGTCGAGCAGCAGCCGCACCTTGGTCAGCGACCCGGCGCCGAACTCGATGATCTCGGCATCGGGACCGATCTGGGCGGCGATCTCCGAGGCGCATTCGGTGAGGATGCGCAGCTCGGTGCGCGTCGGGTAATACTCGGGCAGTTCGCAGATGCGATCGAACAGGGCCGAGCCCGCGACGTCGTAGAAGAACTTCGGCGAGATGCTGCGGGCGTCGAGGCTCAGGCCGGCGAACAGCTCGCGCGCGAAGTCGGACAGGGGCGCGGCGCGTTGCGCGGCGCGGAACGCATGAAGGTTGAATGCCGGAGTGCCCATCAGAGGTCTTTCGCGAGCCGCAGCCCTGAGAACTGCCAGCGTGCGGCCGGCGGGAAGAAGTTGCGGTAGCTGGGCCGCGTGTGCCCCGGGGGTGTCGCGACGCTGCCGCCGCGAAGCACCAGCTGGCCGACCATGAACTTGCCGTTGTATTCGGCCGCGACGCCTGCGAGCGGCCGGAAGCCCGGGTAGGGATCGTACGAAGAACGGGTCCATTGCCAGACCTGGCCGCTCATCTGCGTGATGTCGGGCGCGTCGTGCGCGGCTTCCCATTCGAACTCGGTGGGCAGCCGCGCGCCAGCCCATTCGGCGTAGGCCGCGGCCTCGAAGAAGCTCAGTTGCGCCACCGGCGCCTCGGGTTCCAGCGGCCGCACCCCGTGCAGGCCGAACACCTGCCAGCCGCCCGGCACGCCTTCGTGCGCCAGCCGCGGGTCGTCGGCCGCCAGCCAGTAGGCCGGTGCGCGCCAGCCTTGTGCCTGCACCGCGGCCCAGCCGTCGGACAGCCAGAGCTCGGGCCGCTGGTAGCCGCCGTCGGCGACGAACTGTGCGAACTCGCCGCAGTTCACCAGCCGGTCGGCGATCGCATGGGGGCGCAGCAGGACCTGGTGGCGCGGCATCTCGTTGTCGAAGGCAAAGCCGCCCTGGACGTGGCCGACCTCGGCGACGCCGCCGGGGCGCGCCAGCCAGTTCAGCGGCGGCGGGGACGATGCCAGCCGCAGCCCCGGTCCGCCCGGCGCGCGGTAGGCCGGCAGCAGCGGGTTGCACCACAGCGCATGGAGGATGTCGGTGAGGATCAGTTCCTGGTGCTGCTGCTCGTGGTGCAGGCCGAGCGTGAGGATCGGCTCGATGGTCGCCCAGTCGGCTTCCCCGGCGTGCGCGAGCAGGGCCAGCACCGCGCGGTCGACGTGGCGCCGGTACGCATGCACCTCGTCGAGCGAGGGCCGCGTCAGGAGGCCGCGCTGGGGCCGGGGGTGGCGCGGTCCCAGCGCCTCGTAGTAGGAATTGAACAGATAGTGGAAACGCGGGTCGAACGCCTGGTAGCCGCTCGCGTGCGGCTGCAGCAGGACGGTCTCGAAGAACCAGGTGGTGTGTGCCAGGTGCCACTTGGTCGGGCTGGCATCGGGCATCGACTGGATGCACTGGTCCTCGGCCGACAGGGGGGCGGCCAGTTCGAGGCTGTGCGCGCGCACGGCCTCGAAAAGTTCGCGCAACGCCTCTGCCGCCGGCAGCTTGGGCCGGATCAGGTTCATGGGGTCTCCAGTTTGACTTGGGTGTTTCTAGCCGATGCAGGCGGGGAGACGCCGTAGGACGAGGTCGCGCCTGCGCGCTGACCGGAACGCGCCACTTTGGCACAACTCGCTCCCGCCTGCCAGCCCGGTTCCGACCCGGTCCCTGCGTATCATCCGGTGGATGAGCATCCCCCTGCCGACGGCCCCGGCTTCCGGTCGCCCCCATGTCCTCATCGTCGGTTGCGGCTTCGGCGGCCTCGAGGCGGCGCGCAAGCTGCAGAAGGCCGACGTCGACATCACGATCGTCGACAAGACCAACCACCATCTGTTCCAGCCGCTGCTCTACCAGGTGGCCACCGCGGGCCTGGCGGCGCCGTCCATCGCGGCACCGATCCGGGTGCTGTTTCGCGGCCATTCCAACGTGACGACGCTGCTCGGCGAGGTGACGCAGATCGATCCCGCGGCCCGCAAGGTGCAACTGGCCGACGGCAGCCAGCTGGGCTGGAACCACCTGATCGTTGCCGCCGGATCCACCCACAGCTACTTCGGCAACGACGCCTGGGAACCGATGGCACCGGGCCTCAAGACCCTGGCCGACGCCTTCGAGATCCGCCGCCGCGTGCTGGTGAGCTTCGAGGCGGCCGAGGTCGAGACCGATCCGGTGCGGCGGCGCGCGCTGCTGACCTTCGCGGTCATCGGCGCCGGCCCGACCGGCGTCGAGATGGCCGGCACGCTGGCCGAGATCGCCCGCCATACCCTCGAAGGCGAGTTCCGCCACATCGACCCGAGCAGCGCCGAGGTGCTGCTGATCGAGGGTGGCGCGCGGGTGCTGCAGGCGATGCCCGAGTCGCTGAGCCAGCGCGCGCTGGAACAGCTACAGAAGCTCGGCGTCCAGGTCCGCCTCAACGCCCGCGTCACCGCGATCGACGGCACCGGGCTGCAGATCGCCTCCCCGTTCAGCGATGGCGGCGCCGGCCTCGGCAGCCACCGCATCGACTGCGGCTGCGTGATCTGGGCCGCCGGCGTCGCCGCCTCGCCGCTCGGCCGGATGCTGGCCGCGGCCACTGGCGCCGAGACCGACCGCGCCGGCCGGGTCAAGGTCCTGCCCGACCTGAGCCTGCCGGGCCGGCCCGACATCAGCGTGGTCGGCGACTTGGCGGCCGCGATGAGCCACCAGCCCGGCAAAGAGCCGACGCCCGTGCCCGGCGTCTCGCCCGGCGCCAAGCAGATGGGACGCGCCGCGGCCTCGAACATCCTGCGCCGGATCGCAGGCCAGCCGACCGAGCCCTTCCGATACAGCGACTACGGCAATCTCGCCACCATCGGCCGCAACTCGGCCGTGGTCGACCTCGGCAGCCCGTTCGGGCCGCTGCGCTTTTCGGGCAAGCTGGCGTGGCTGTTCTGGCTGTTCGCGCACATCTACTTCCTGATCGGTTTCCGCAACCGCTTCGTGGTGCTGATGGACTGGGCCAGCGCCTACTGGAGCTTCCAGCGCTATGCGCGGGTCGTGGCGGACGTCCGCGCCAAGGGGAAAGACTGATGGCACGCATCGAGCAGAAACTCCAGGACCTCGGCCTGTCGCTGCCGCCGCCCGCCCGGCTGCCGCCCGGGATGGTGCTGCCCTTCCCGTGGGTCCGGCTGGTCGGCCGGCGGGCGCTGATATCGGGCCACGGCCCGACCGCCAGCGACGGCGGACTGGCCCTGCCGCTGGGCAAGGTCGGGCGCGAACTGAGCGTCGAGCAGGGCTATGAAGCGGCACGCCTGACAGGGCTCGGCATCCTTGCCAGCCTGCAGCGCGCCCTGGGCGACCTCGACCGCGTCACCGCCTGGGTGCGGGTGTTCGGCATGGTCAACGCCGCGGCCGGCTTCAACCGCATGCCGGCCGTGATCAACGGCTTCTCGGACCTGATCCTCGATCTCTACGGCCCCGAGGCCGGGGCCCACGCCCGCAGCGCGGTCGGCCTGGCCGAACTGCCTTTCGACATCCCGGTCGAGATCGAGGCCGAGGTCGATTTCGAATAAACGGAGCGTCTTCCACGTGCCAGAACGATCTTCTTCCACCGCCCGCAACGCCCGGTCCGCGGCACCGGCGGACGACCCGCCGACACCGGCCGAAGGCGGCCCGACGCGCCGGCGCGCTCGGCGCGAGCACTCGGATCTGCTCGAGACCCGCATCCTCGCGGCCGCGATCGAGGAGTTTTCCGAACACGGCTTCGCCGGCGCTCGCATCGAGCGCGTCAGCGCCGCAGCCGGAACCGTCGACCGGATGTTGTACTACTACTACGGCAACAAGGAAAGGCTCTACCAGGCCGTGCTGGCGAAGATCTACGAAGACATGATCGCTGCCCAACGCGAGTTCGTGACGCCGGACGATCCGGTCGAAGGCATGCGACAGCTGGTGATGCATTCCTGGGACCACTACCAGTCCCACCCCCACCTGGTGCGCCTCCTCATGAATGAGAACCTGCTGCACGGCAGGCACATCCGCCAGTCGGCGCACCTGGAGCGCACCACGCTCCCGCTCGTGGAGATGGTCGAGACGCTGCTCAGGAGCGGCCAGGCCCAGGGCGTGTTCAGGCACGACGTGTCGTCCGAGCACGTGCTCATGACCATCATGTCGCTCGGTTTCTTCTACGTGTCGAACCAGTACACCTGCTCGAGCTGGATCGGCGCCGACCTGATGAGCCGGCCGCGGCGCGCAGCATGGCGCAAGCACATCTGTGACGTGGTGCTCAGCATGCTCGCGAAGCGCGACGCCCCACTGCCGGCGACTGCAGCGCCCAAGACCCGGCGCAAGCCCGCCGCAGCCGACAAGAAGTGATCAGCAGCCCGGCGCCGACGCCGCCCAGGTGTCGCGAACGAAGCCTGCGATGGCCGCGTTCTGGCCGATCAGCGAGAAGCGCGCGTTGTGCGCGTAGTCGGGCAGGTTGATCATCTCCGTCGTGATCCAGCGCAACGGCGAATCAGCGTGGGCGCGGTGGTGGTCGAGCACCTTGCGAACCACCTCGCGCGTGCATGCCAGCGCCTCCGGCTGCCAGTCCGAGTGCCATTCGCCGGCCGCCGGCTCGGCGAACGGGTAGAGGATGCCGCGACCCGGTTCGCCGGCAGCGTAAGGAAAGATCGAATGCACGGGCACGGCCGCGACCGAGTTCCCCGGGTCGTTGATCGACCAGAGATTGCGCGGCCCGTTCGGCGCCACGCTGCGCACCTGCAGCCAGCGCACGATGCCCATTTCGAGCCACTGGTCGACGAAGTTGCCGCGCTGGAAAGGGTCCAGCACGGCACGGCCGTCGGCGACATCCTGCGTCAGCCCGCAGATCGCGAGCTCGCGCGGATTGCCGATCTTGAAGATCGCGTGGCTGTAGTCGAGCGTGAAGTGGAACGGAATGCCCCGGCGCTGCACCGCCTGCGCCACCGGAGCAATGCGGCGCGGGTCCTCGCTCCACATGTTGACGTGCAGCTCGAAGGCCGGTTCGACGCCGAGCGCCATGCCCTGGTCGTAGGCGCGCAGGTAGAAGTCCACCACCTCGTCGTCGGTGATCGGACGGCCGCTCGCGTCGTGCCAGTACAGCATGATGTTGTGTGTCGCCGCACCGATCGCCGAGGCCAGGCGAAGCTTCTCGGCCAGCAGGGGCTCGTCGCGGCCCAGCGCATAGAACCAGCTCGCGGTGTGCACCGGAAGCCCGAAGCGCTCGATGCAGCGCAGGTAGGCGTCGACCTGGTCCGGCAGCGGCAGGCGATCGAAGAAGTCGAAAACGCCGGCCTCCCGCACCAGGCTGAACTGCGCCTCGATCGGCGGCTCGACCAGCGACACCGCCGCCGCCAGCGACGAGGCCTGCGCGCCCCGGCCATTGCAGCCGATCGGCGGCAGGGTCCGTGCGGCTGCACTCATGGCGCGCTGCGCAGCTTGCGGATCTGCTCCTCGGGCGGCTGCAGTTTCGCGCCGTCGATATAGCTGCCCGAAGGCATCACGCCCTTGCCGTCCTGCACCGCCGTGCGTCCGACGAAGATGCCCAGCGTCGACTGGTTGTCCTGCGGCCGGAACACCACCGGGCCGAAGGGGGAGTCGAACTGCAGCCCCTTGAAGGCGGCGATGAGCTTTTCGGTATCGGTCGAGCCGGCCTTCTGGATGCCGGCGGCGATGGCCTTCACCGTGGCGTAGCCGACGATCGAGTTGAGGCGCGGATAGTCGTTGTACTTCTTCTGGTAGGCGGCCAGGAAGGCCTTGTGCTCCGGCGTATCGATGTTGGCGTAGGGATAGCCCGTGACGATCCAGTTGACGGGGGAATCGCCCTTGAGCGGGTCGAGGTACTCGGGCTCGCCGGTCAGCAGGCTCACGACCTCCCGGCCTTCGAACAGGCCGCGGGTCTTGCCTTCACGCGCGAGCTTGGTGAGGTCGCTGCCGAACATCACGTTGAAGATCGCGTCCGGCTTGGCGTCGGCCAGGGCCTGCACCACCGCGCCGGCGTCGATCTTGCCGAGCGGGGGCGCCTGCTCGGCCACGAACTCGATGTCCGGCTGCGCCTTCTTCATGCCCTCCTTGAAGGCGGCCACGGCCGCCTGCCCATACTCGTAGTTGGGGTAGACCACCGCCCAGCGCTTCTTGCCGAGCTTGGCGGCCTCGCCGATCACCGACGAGGCCAGCGCATAGGTGCCCGAGCGCAGCCGGTACGTGTAGCGGTTGCCGTTGTCCCACACGACTTTGTCGCTCAGGGGGCCCGAGGCCAGGAAAAAGACCTTCTTCTGCTTGGCGAAGTCGGCCAGCGCCAGCCCGACGTGGGACAGCGTGACGCCGGCCAGGATGTCGACGTTCTCGCGCGACAGCAGCTCTTCCGCCATGCGCACGGCATCGCCGGGATTGCCGTTGTCGTCGCGAAACACCGTTTCGAGCTTCCTGCCGAGCACGCCGCCCGCGGCGTTCACTTCCTCCTGGGCCAGCAGCCAGCCCTGCTTGTAGGGCACCAGGTTCTGCGGCAGGGCCTTGTAGCTGTTGATCTCGCCGATCTTGATCGGCGCCTGCGCGACGGCGCTGCCGCCGGCGATGCAGAGAGAGGCCGCCAGCATGCGGGCGGATGCGGAAAGCGCGGTCTTCATGGCGGGGATTTCCTTTCTGGCGGGAGCTGGGATTCGGGGCGTGGAAGCGTCGCGGCGCGATTCAGTGCTCGTCGGCGGCCATCTCCTCGACGATGCGCCGCATCTTGATCGATGAGCCGTCGAGTCCGAGGTGGATGCGATGCCACTGGCGCGGCTTGTCCTCGTTGCGCTGTATCGCCTCGAGCACGCGCTTGTCTTCATTGAACGCCAGGCGAAGGTTGCTGCGCAGGCGCTCGTCGATCGCCGGATCGGCGGGCGAGTTCTTGATGCAGAGCCAGTGCTGCACGCAGCTGCGCCGGTCGATCGGCGTGATGAAGTGGCAGGCGTACATCTGGATGCAGTCCTCGCGATTCCCCTCCGGCGCGCCGGTGCCCGTGCGAGCCGAACCGAAGTCGATGACCGCGATGCTCGGCGCGTGATAGTGGTAGTAATGCCAGCGGTCCACATTGCCCCCGAAGTCCTTGAGGCCTTCGAAGATCGGGATCAGTGGCCCGTCGATGACCCAGCGCCAGGTCACGACCTTGTTGCCCTGGCGCTCGTGCTGCACCCGCGTCTCCTCGCGGCCCGCGCTGGCGAGCGTGGTCTGGTGCACATAGACGACGTGCGTCGGATCGCACAGGTTGTCCGCCAGACTCAGGTAGTTCGACTGCACCAGCAGCGCATCGCCCTCGACCACGCTGTAACGCGCATCGTCGTACTCGGGCAGGCGGAACACCTGGCTCCGATCGGCCCGCGCCGGATCGCCCATCCACACCCAAGCCATTCCCATGCTCTCGGCCGTCGGGTAGCTGCGTACGCGGAAGCTCTCGGGCGGGCGCGCCATGCCAGGGGCGATGACGCAACGGCCGCTGCAATCGAAGGTCAGACCGTGATAGCCGCACTGGATGGCATCGCCCTGCAGCCGACCGATCGACAGGGGCGCCAACCGGTGCGGGCAGGCGTCTTCCAGCACGGCGACGCTGCCCTCCTCGGTGCGGTAGACCGCGAGGTCCTCCTCGAGCACGCGCCGGGTGACGATGGCGCGCCCGATGTCCCTCGACCAGGCGAGCGGATACCAGGCGTTGTAGGCGTAAGCAGTCATGAACGGTCCTCGCAGGGGTGCCAACAGGTTGTCTGGAGGGAAATACGCAGAAACCGTGCCAGCATTAAGTAAGTAACTTCTCCATTTGAATGGAGAACATACTTAATTTTGGTGCGAAAAGCCACCGGGTTTGCACCGGTCACGGGCGTCTTCGCCTCGGCCGGAACCGCGCGCGGCCTCCCCCGTGACGAGGCGACCGGGTGCTCCCGCAGGAAAATAAAGGAGGAGGCGAAGCCGGGGGACATTCGCGGAGGGGGCCACCCGGTGGCCTCGTCGCGCGCCCCGCACGTCCCCCCGAACACCCGCGCGCCGAGCGCGCGCCCTGGCTAAAGAAGAACCGGCGTCAGTGCCGCTAGTTCGAGCCGCTCTCTGCTTCCTGCAGCAGCCGCCACATCACCTTGCCGCTGCCGCTCTTGGGCAGAAATTGAGCATCCAAGCGAACACAAACGGAGGACTTTTTCCTCTGTTAGCTATAGGATCGAGGCCGTCATTGTTCGTACGGATTCGCTAGAGATTTCCGTACGTCGTTCGTACGGAGATTCCTACCTTGGCCACCATCATCAACACCGTTGCCGGACGCAGCCGGCTCAAGCCCCGGCGAGAGCCCTACTGGCTCAAGATTCGCGCTGGCGACTTCCTCGGCTACCGACGCCTGGAAGGCGCGAGCGGAACTTGGATCGCGCGGCATCGCACCGACGAGGGCAAGCAGGCATACAAGGCGCTCGGGGACTTTCCCGACCTCAGCGACAACGAGCGTTTTGATGCGGCCAGCAAAGCCGCTGGTGAATGGTTCGATCACCTGGGCGATGGCGGCCGCACCGAGGTTGCGACCGTGGCCGACGCCGCGCGCGCGTATCTGGCCGAGCTTCGCGCCGACAAACGGGACAAAGTGGCTGCACATGCCGAGGGGCAGCTTGAGCTGCACGTGCTCTCGCACCGCATCGCCCGCATTGGGCTCGGAAAGCTGCGCGACAAGGACATTGTGAACTGGCGGCGCGATATGCGGGACAAGCCCACGCCGCAGGGCACTCCGCGCGCCGGCTCCACCCTCAACCGGGTGTCCAATCTGCTACGCGCAGTGCTCAATCAGGCCGTAAAGGATGGCTACGTGACCACCAGCCGCGCATGGAAGGATGCGCTTGCCAAGGATGGCTCGGCCGAGCGCTCCGGCGGCGTCTATCTGGACCGCGACCAGCGCCGTGCCCTACTCCAACATGCGAAGGCCGAGATTCGCCCGTTCTTCGAAGCGCTCACGCTGCTGCCCGCGCGCCCCGGCGCTATCGCCGCCCTGACCGCCGGCAACTTCGACAAGCGCACGGGCGTGCTCCACATCAACGAGGACAAGGCCCACGGCAATCGCAGGATCAAGCTGCAAGGCAAGGCGGCCGCATTCTTCACCGCGCAAGTACGCGACAAGTTGCCCGGCGCCCTCATGTTCAGCAACACCCGCAACACCGCTTGGGATCGCGACTCGTGGTCGCATCAGTTCAGGAACGCCGCCGACCTGGCCGAGATCCCGTCCGAAGCATCAACCTATGACCTGAGGCACAGCGGCATTACCGATCTGGTCACGGCCGGCGTGCCAACCATCACCGTGGCGACGTGGGCCGGAACATCTGTTGCTCAGATCGAGGCCAACTATCACCACCACGCACCAGAACACAGCGCCGATGCGCTGGAGAGGCTCGCGTTATGAGGCGGGTGGCAGCCGAGCAACCCTCTAGTCGGCGCAACCTTGGTCCGCTGACCTTCGCAATGCTGCGGGAGATCGGCGGCGTGGGCCCGTCTCCACCTACAGGCAAGCGCGGTCGGCCGCGTAAGCAAACCATCGGGGACCTCAACAACCTGTTGATTGATGCAGCTTCCAGAGTTGCCTATTTGATTGCGGCCCAAAACAATGCGCGTGGTGCGCAGACCCGCGCCATTCGAAAAGTGGCCGCCGAACTTCGACAAGATGTGGCATGGGTGAAAAAGGCTTATCAGCGACATCCGCTAGGCCGATTGTTGGGGGAGTTGAAACACTCGGAGGACGAGCTCAGGCACGAGTTGCAGCGTCGCCTACTCGCCATGCCAGATGACGTGATCGAAAGACTGGGTAGCGTCAATGCGGCACAGCTTCTCCAATTCCTGAGAGCGAAAGGCATTGATGGCACCTCGCCTCAGTGGTTCTTGGACGAGGCTCGGCACATCAATTTATTGTCCCCAAACAGCGAGTAAGCCGCTCTTGTAATTGCTCCATCTTGAACAAAGTCGCACAGGAGCGAAACGATGGCGCAGCAGGCGGAACTTCCCCAGATCCTCAACCCAGAGCAAAGGCTCAAACTCGCCCAAGTCTCGATCCTCACCGGCAAGGGTCGCACGGCAATCTATGCCGACATGAAGGCGGGTCGATTTCCGCAACCTGAGCGCGACGGGCCGCGCTGCAGCCGCTGGCGTGCCGGCGATGTCCTCGATCACCTCAATCGCAAGCGAGGCGCCTGAGATGGCGCGCAGCAAGGCGGCGGTCGGGGCGCTTCCGACATCCGAAGACCAAGCCAAGCAGCTTGCCAACCTGAAGGCCCAGCTTGCCCTACGGGGCTTCACGGTTCACGACGTGAGTTCTGGCGGTTGGGTCATTGGCCGCTGGGATCGCACCCTGTTCGCGGCAAAGCTCGCAGACCTGGAAGCATTCCTCCTGCGTGTCGGAGGTCAGCCATGACGCCCGCCGAGAAAGTCTTGTCCCGCGCTTCTGGCGTGCGCAAAGCCGGCCCGGATCGCTGGATGTTCAAGAGCCCCAATCGGGACGACCGCACCGCCAGCGTGAGCATGCGCGAGCTGCCGGACGGCAAGATCCTCCTGCACGATTTCGGAGGTGATGACTTGGAGTCGCTGCTTTGCGGCTTGGGCCTGGAAACACACGACCTATTCCCCGAGCCTCTGACGGTCACTGAACGGCCACGCCGTCGCTCGCTGATCTCCACCACGGACGCTCTACGCATCCTCGCCAGCGAATCGAATCTGGTTGCCATCGCCGCCGCGAACTTGGCGCACGGCGTCAGCCTGACCGACGAAGACCGCGCCCGCCTCCTGACGGCCGCCGGGCGAATCCAGACCATCGAACGGGAGGCGCACGCATGAGGCACGACCCCTATGCGGTTCTTGACGCGGCGGCAGCGGAGCGCCCTGCCCCACGCCCGGCGCCGATGCCGCCACCGAACTTCATCGAGGAGTTCGAGCCATCAAACGATGTTGGCGTCATCGACCAAGTAGCGACGCGCTACAAGCTCCTGAGCGGCGAGGACCTGCACGACCTGCCATCGCCCGCGTATTGCGTTCGCGGCGTGCTTCCTGCCGTGGGCCTCGCAGCGTTGTTTGGCCCCTCGGGGTCGGGAAAGTCGTTCCTGGGCTTCGATCTCGGCGCGGCGATTCCTGCCGGAAACCGGTGGTTTGACTGCCGCGTCAATCCAGCGCCGGTTGTCTACCTTGCGCTGGAGGGCGAAGCAGGCTTCAAGCTGCGCGCCCAAGCATGGGAGGCCAGCCGAGGCCGACCGTTGCCAGAAGGCTTCCAGATGGTACTGCAGCCGTTCAAGCTGACCGATCCTCAGGACGTGCACGATCTCGCCTCCGTCCTGCCAGCGGGCGCAGTGCTGTTCATCGACACCTTGAATCGAGCCGCACCGGCCGCTGACGAGAACAGTTCGCGGGATATGGGCGCCATCCTCGAAGCGGCCAAGCTGCTGCAGTCCATGACAGGCGGGCTTGTCGTGCTGGTGCACCACACAGGCAAGGACAGCACACGCGGCCTGCGCGGACACAGCTCGCTATTGGCGGCCATGGATGCGGCCATCGAGGTTTCACGCGACGGCGACCGGAGGGAATGGCGCGTCGCGAAGTCCAAGGACGGCCAAGACGGCGAGGTGCACTCGTTCAAGTTGCGCGTCGAAACCCTCGGCATTGATGAGCATGGCGACCCGATCACCTCTTGCGTGGTGGACCGCGACACCGCTGCGCAGGACGTGCGCACCGCGAAGCTGCCGCAAGGAGGCAATCAACGGCTGGTGTTCGATGCCCTGCGGCCGCTATTCAAGAACGGTAGAGCAGGCCTGCCAGGCGCACCACCGCTGCGCCCTTGCATCGAACTGGACGCCGCAATCGCTGCTGGCGCCGCAAAGCTCACTTGTCCCACCGACAGGCGCACCAGTCGCACACGAGAGGCGATCACCGGTCTTGCTGCCCGTGGCGTGATCGGTCTTCACGAGGGTTGGCTATGGCTCACCTGACACGCCGAAATTCGCCGTTTTCTCCGTTTTCGGTGAACGCCGGCGCCGAAATCCTCCGCTCCCCCTATAGGGGGGAGGAGGAAAACGGTGGAGTTTCCGGCGGCTATCGAACGAGGAGGCTTCGTCATGAAGGCCATTGAAGTGCTGGAGGTCGCGAGAGTTGCAGGCCTCAGTCTTCGCGTCGAGAAGCAATCCCTTCTCGTCGCCCCCATTACCCGCCTTGATCGCCCCATGCGCAACCTCCTCACGCTGCATAGAGCCGAGGTAGTCGCCCTCCTCACCGATGCCCACGCGACCACCCAAGCCCTGTTGGCTGGCGCACCTCTACCCAGGGGGCGGCGGTCGCCCATTTTTTGAGCGGTCGATTTGGAAACCGCCGCCTCCCCTCTCTTTATCCATGTGACCTTGAACCCTGGAGCACCCTGATGCCAGCCCACCGCAAAGGCTCGACCATTTCCACCGGACGCCGCGTCCAACCCATGACCACGCTGAGCCCTCCGGCGCTCGCCGTCTTCAAACACATCGTCGCGTCCGTCGACCCTTCACATTTCAGCGCGGTCGATCTGCCTTTGCTTGAGTCGTACGCGAACCATGCCGCGATGGCGACCCATGCAGCCCAGCAGATCGACGCAGAGGGCGCTGTAGTCGCCGGGAAGCCCTCTCCATGGCTCACCGTGCAGGAGAAGGCCGTAAAGGCGCTCACAGCCCTGTCTGCGCGCCTGCGAATCGCTCCGCAAAGCCGGTTCGACAGGCTGGTTGCCGGCGCCAACAGTCGGCAGCAACTCAACACGCCCAAGCCGTGGGAACAGGACATCCATGGTCTGCTGGCCGGCGAAGATGAGGACCCTGGCGAGCGTTACTTCAGGTCTGCTCAATGACGGCGCGAACCACAAACGCCGACCTTGCCGACGAACTGGACGCACTGCGCGCCGATGTTTCGCACATTGCCTCGCGACTGGATGACGTTCTCGGCGCCATCGATGAGGTGCTAGGCGTGGTGCTCGGCATTGCCGCAAACATCGAGGGCGAGGATGACTGACGACCTCGAAGCCCGCATCCAGGCGACCGAACAGGCATTGCGCGCGGCGGTGGAGCGTGCCGGCGCGTTTGTCAGCGGGGATGGCCGGGTGCATGAGGAAGTCGCCGCGCCGCTGCTGGGCATCGCACCGGGAACCCTGGCGAATCAGCGACGGGCAGGCACCGGACCTGCGTTCTATCGGGTCAGTGGTCGGCCCACTTACCGACTGCGCGACCTGGCCGAAACGATCGAGCGTGGCCGATGCGTCCCGGGCTGGTGATCGCTGCACGGATGCCCACGAATCGCCACGCGATGTCATGACCTCTGATCGACCGAAGGGCGCTGCTTTTCCATGATTGAGCCATGACCAATCCACTTTCCCTCATCTCGCCGGCCCGCACCTTTGTGCGCGGGCTGATTGCCCGCTCCGTCGTCGGCAACTCCGACGAACATATCCACGCCTACGCTCGAAACCGATGGGGCGAGTACCAAGGGACCGAGGTGACGAAGGCTGCGGTTGCCGCGATCTCGTCGGCCGATACCGGTGGCGTCGATGTGGCGCGCGCATTCTTCGGTCTGGTTCGCGAACAGTCGATTCTCGGCCGGCTCACTGGCCTCCGACGCGTTCCGTTCAGCACCCGCATGCTGGCCGTTACCGCAGGCTCGCGCGGCTACTGGGTCCGCCAGGGCCAGAACAAGCCCCTCTCCCGCGTCGCCCTCGCTGGCAGCACACTGGATCCGCTCAAGGTCGCGGCAATCCTCGTCGTGACGAAGGAAATGCTCCGGGCCAACGACGAAGCCGCCGAGGCCACGCTGCAGGATGACCTCGTGCGCGCCGTGACCGTGGTTCTCGATGAGGCGTTCATGGACCCCGACAACGCAGGCGTCGCGAACGAGATGCCGGCGAGCATCGCGTACGGCGCAACCCAGATCCAGGCTACCTCCGACTTCGGCGCTGATCTGCGCGCCATGATCGCGGCCTTCAAGGGCGACCTCGGCTATGCGGCCTTCGTCACGAGCCCCGATGTCGCGGTCGGCATCGCCACCATGACCGACAGCCAAGGGCACTACCTGTTCCCCGGCATCGGTGCACGCGGCGGCGAACTGCTGGGCATCCCGGTGCTGACCACGCGCTCCAACGTCACGACCACTTCCGGAAGCTCGCTCCTGCTGATCGATCCGACCGGCATCGCTGCGGCGGTCGGCAGCATGACCCTCGATTCGAGCGATCAAGCAACGCTGCAGATGAGCGACGACCCGAACGATGCGGGATCGCCTGTCTTCAACGTGTCGCTCTATCAGACGAACGGGCACGCCTACAAGGCGGAAATTGACGCGAACTGGAGCCGCCAGCGTCCCGGCTCTGTTGTCGCGCTGGAAGGGCTGCTGTGATCGTCGAGAAGCGCCTCACCCTCGCCGCGAGCGGCGTTACCAAGTTCATCTCCAGCGGCAAGCGCAAGGTTCGCGGCTATGCCTCTACCGCGTCGGTCGACAGAGTCGGCGACGTGGTTTTGCCGCGCGGAGGCACGTGGACTCTACCCCTACCACTTTTGCTACAGCACGTGCATTCAGACCCGATTGGCCTGGTCCGTTCCATCGAGGTGCGCGGCGATGGCCTTTGGATCGAGGCTGAGCTGGTCGAGGGCATCGGCAAGGCTGACGAAGCATGGGCCATGATCGAAGCCGGCTTGCTGGGCGCGTTCAGCATCGGCTTCCAGGCGCTCAAATCCGAGCCGCTGCCGACTGGTGGGCTGAAGTTCGTTTCCTGGTCCTTGTACGAGATCAGCGTTGTCACGATCCCGGCGCAACCGGAAGCACGTATCCAGCGCAGCACAGACGGCGCGGTCAAGCTGATTTCCGCTGGCATCCCACTGATTAGCGCGAGGCAAAAGCCATGACCGAAAGCGAATCCTCAGCCACGCCGAGCGCGCACGAGATGGTGCGGGATCTTGCCGTTGCGATGGAAGAGGTAGTTGCGGGCCTCAGCGACCGCATCAAGAAGCTCGATGGAGCAGTGAGAAGCGCCTCCTACAACGCTGCGAACAACGTCACCAACACTTTCGAAACTTTGGTGGATCGCATTGCCGAGCTGGAGGAGCGCAAGGCTGCTTCGATGGTCTTCAAAGGCGCGTTCAACCGCACCATGAGCTATCAGCCGGGCGATTTGGTCACGCTCAACGATCGGTTGTACGTCGCCGCGAAGGCTATTGAACCGGGCGAGCATCTCCGCGATGGCGCAGACGGCTGGGTGAAGATTTTTTCAAAGGGCCAGAATCATGATTGACGATCTCGAAGTTGACCGCGACGCCATCATCGATATGCACCGCTTCCAGAATCTCACCCGCCTGACGGCTTTCGTCGAGGCTGGCGAGATGACCGAAGCAGAGGCTGTCAGCGTTCACAAGGCTTTCATGCGCTCCGATGCGCTGCAGACCCTGGTCGCTATCGACGTGGCGACGGTGGAGGCCATGTTGTCCGGCCAAGTGCACTGATGCCCTGGATTCAAGCAAAGCACCGGGGGGGTGACCGGTTGCAATCAGATGCGACGTTCGGATAGACTTCCCCCCGCTCGGGCATAGCACCGACCGCATGAGGCTCAGCCCTCTGCACAGCCAATCCGACCTTTCGGTGGCTCCCGATCTGCCGATACACGCGCTCGGGGATTCCAGAAATTCACTTTGGAG
This sequence comes from Variovorax ginsengisoli, assembly GCF_030486595.1. Classification (GTDB taxonomy): domain Bacteria; phylum Pseudomonadota; class Gammaproteobacteria; order Burkholderiales; family Burkholderiaceae_C; genus Variovorax; species Variovorax ginsengisoli_B. The sequence goes on from NZ_JAUJZH010000015.1 coordinate 61,490, forward strand.
TTCCTCGTGGACCTTTCTCTTATTCCGAAACTTCGTCGTCGCGCGTGCCGTGCTCAGGACGGCCTGTGCTTCTATTGCCGCCTGCAGATGACCAATCCAACCGCAGAGCACCTAATCCCCCGCCAGCACGGTGGTCCGACGACTGCATCAAACATCGTCGCCGCATGTCGGCGTTGCAACGAGCGTCGGCATGCTGACCCACGATGCCGGCCAATGACAGTCGATGAGTACGCGACCCTCGTGTTGCTTGAGCACCAAGCGGGCATATCGGCATCGACGACCGGCTAGATTGAGTGCTTGCCCCGGCGGATGAAGTCCGTACCATCTGCGCCTTGACCAACTTGTGCCCACGAAATGCCTTGCTACAGCCCCTGGTACTCGCACTTGAATGCGGATAGCGAAGACTACCGTACGGCCGAGGAAGAGGTCCGCGCGAAGCTCGCTGCCGTGAAACACGTAGTCGACTACTACTACAGAGCGGACGGCCATGCACTTCCCGACTTGCCTCACGGAACGAGCATCGACCCGCAACGACAGCCCTATTCACCGCGAGAGTTTGCGATCCGGGAAAAAATCTGCCACCACTTTGTATGTGACGAGATGAGTTTCATGGATCTTTACGACGCGTGCACGCTGCTGCACGAGCAAGTGCCTTCGGAGCGTTCCTACTTGGCCGTCATATTTCCATGCGCAAACTTGATTCGCAGCAGCAATAAGTTCAAATCGCCGCCTCGAGGTTAGCGGGCGCATCGCCGGCCTGGACGCCAACGCCAAGGGCCAGACTCGACTGATGGTGTTGAACCGGGCTAACCGCCCACGATCGCAAGGTCTTCGAGAATCGTGTGCGCCATTGCGCGCTCCGACTCGAATACGTTCAACCGAGCGCCGTTCCGCTTGAGCAGCCATTGGGTCCCATCGACCTCGTCCTGAATCTCGGCAAGCTCTCTCCCGGAAAAATCGCCCCCAGCCTGGGGTTGCAGGAGATACAAAACATTGAGCGCGTTGGGATAAACCTCGTGGGCCCGCAGAACTGCCGTGGCAGCTCGATCCAGATACGCGCTTCGATGGTATTGCGTCTTGTACCAAGCCGAAGCGATTGCTCCACGAATCTCTCCAGCGTCGTGCCCAGTTCCGACGATTTGAAGGTCTAGAGACACCTTACCCCCGTCCTGAACACTTTGAGTGGGCTTCGATCTCCAAAAATCAGGGGCCGTCTTGAGGTTCATGTGCTTGCGCATCAACTCGCGAACGGTGCGGCGCACGTTTCGAGTGGTATGTGAGTGGTCATCGCTGTCCAACCGCTCACCGACAGTCTCTCGAAGGGCCAACGGTACGAGTCGACGGAAAAGGTCCTCGACAATGCCTGCAGCGGTCGCGCCGCGAACAAATTTCGGTTCGCTCAGCGTGATGTTCCAGCCGAGCGGCAAGGACCCGCCTGCCTCCAGAACTTGCTCAGCTTGATCGATCAAAAAGGCCGCATCATTCGCGAGATCGTCGTTGTAGAGGCAGCGCAGGCCCGCGACGTTTTGCAAGCATCTAACAACGATCTCGCCAGTCCCCTGCTCGCTAAAGACGATCCCTACATTTACTTGCTCCCCAGTTGCCACGTCCAAGCACAGGCGAGCAAGGCGCCAAGTACCTTGGACTCCGGCGCGGGTGTGACCGGTTCTACGGGGTTGAAGTAGGGCTAGCATTGTTCTGGACCAAACGTAGGACTGCGAAACGCCTCGACAAAAGGTCATCGGCAGCCTGCTGCCGACGGTGTAGAAACCGCAGCCAATGAGCACTCACACCAGGAATGAGTTGGGCGCACCAGAGGGAAATCTCATAGAACGCCTTGTTGATATTCTGCCCATGTCGGTCAGCACTGTCACGGGCTAACCTGTACCCGTTTGACGTTTCCGCCGGACCAAACACTCCTCGTGCCTTATAGGTGTTGTAGTGGAGGATGTTTGCGACTTCAACGCCCGAGAGGCTTTCGAGTTGGTCCGGCACCCAACATGGTTCGCTTCCGCGGAAGAGCAACCTTCCATGATCGATGAGCGCGAAGTCCTCAACCGACCGGCGTATCAGGTTGTTCAGGTGGCGGTCTGCGTTCGCGATGCATTCATCCAGCGCGATGGTCGCATGCGAATGGCTCCATCGGGCTTGTTCTGCCACCAGTTCGAGGGTTGGAAGGATGGCTCTGACCTGGGACCTAGTGATTTCTTGGGTGCAGAAGAAAAAAATCGTCCCGTCTGCGCAAGGTGTCGGCAACGGCGAAGAGCCGGCATACGGAGGTAGTTCCGAAGCGGAGATGCGCGCGACAAACGCACATTCGGCGACCGGCAGGCCATAGGCTTGGCCGAGCAACCATCCAGTGATCTCGTTTAAACACATGACGCTGCTGGCCATTTCGTCGGGGTCAAAGGCCTTGGCATAACAGTCGACTATGCCGCGCGAGGGGATGTCGAAACGCCCGTGAAGGACGGGGCAAGCGTTTCCCTGCTGATCGTTGGTCCAACCGTAGGGAGTCACAAAATCCTCGGGGCCGAGCAGTTGTATGAGCATGTGCGCCGGCTGGAACTTCATGTTTCGCGATCGAACCTTCTTATGTCTTTTGTGGGAACCAAAAGCAAAACGGGCCGCTAGGGGCCCGGTGTGCGGCTGGTATCTAGTCCTCCCGCTTGCGCTGCCTTCTCCAGCCCTCGCAGACGACGAAGCTGAGAAGTTTAAGTGCACCCATTCGCTTGCGTGCGCTGTTGTTTTTCGTACAAATTCCGTATGCAGCCAACTATTTGATATCAGCTATCAAATAGATAGCAAAAGATCGTTATCTGGAGCCGCTTTCGGCTTCCTGCAGCAGCCGCCACATCACCTTGCCGCTGCCGCTCTTGGGCAGCGCGTCGACGAACTGCACCGCGCGCGGGATCTTGTAGACCGCCATGTTCTCGCGGCACCAGTCGATGATCTCCTGCTCCGTCGTGTCCTTGTGCGTGGGGCGCAGCACCACCACCGCCTTGACCGACTCGCCGCGGTAGGCGTCCTTGGTGCCGATCACGCAGGCCTCCTGGATCGCGGGATGGCGGAACATCAGCAGCTCGACCTCCGCCGGCCAGACCTTGAAGCCGCTGGCGTTGATCATCCGCTTGAGGCGGTCGGTGATGAAGAAGTAGCCGTCCTCGTCCATGCGCCCCATGTCGCCCGAGCGGAAGAAGCGCTGGCCCTCGAACTCGATGAAGGCCGCGGCCGTGGCGTCGGGCCGCTTCCAGTAGCCCTCGAACACGCCCGGGCCGCGCATGATGATCTCGCCCGATTCGCCGACCGGCATCTCGACCAGGGTGTCGGGGTCGACCACCCGCGCATCGGTGCTCATGTAGGGGATGCCCAGGCACTGCTGCTTCGGGTTCTCGAACGGGTTGGCGTGCGAGGGCGCGGCGGTCTCGGTGAGGCCGTAGCCTTCCTGGTACTTGAGGCCGAACTGCTCGAACAGGCGCTGGGCCACGGCCTGCGGCATCGCGGCACCGCCGCCGCCGATGTAGCTCAGGCTGCTGAGGTCGTAGCTGGCGAAATTCGGGCTGGCCATCAGGTCGATGACCATGGTCGGGATGTTGGTCCAGCTGGTGACCTTGCGGCGCGAGATCAGGCGCCCGGCGACGTCGCGGTCCCAGCGCGGCATGATGACCAGCGTGCCGCCGATCAGCACCGTCGTGTGCATCATGCTGACCACGCCGGTGATGTGGAACATCGGCACCACGGCCAGCACCACCACCTCGGCCGAGCCAAGGCCCCAGATCTGGCCGGCGCAGGCGTTGTGCATCAGGCTCGAATGATGGTGGATGCAGCCCTTGGGCAGGCCGGTGGTGCCGCTGGTGTAGGGCAGCAGCGCCATGTCGTCGGCACCCACCACATGCTCGGGCGGCGGATGGCCGGCAGCGAGCGCCTCGGTCCAGCGCATCACGGCGCCGCCCTCCAGGGCCGGCAGCGGATGCTGCGTCAGCAGCCAGTCGCGCCACGCCGGCGCCGGGGCCTCGTCGCCGGTCACTTCGGGGTCGAAGGTGTCGGTGAACTGGGTGACGATCATGTGCGCCAGCCGGTCCTTGGGATCGAGCGCATTGCTGGCCTTGGCCAGTTCGGGTGCCAGGTCGCCGGTGGTGATCGCGAACTTGGCATCCGGGTCGGTGATGTAGTGCTTGAGCTCCTCGGCCCGGTTCATCGGGTTGACCGGCACCACGACCGCATTGGCCCGCAGGATCGCGAAATGCGCGATCACCAGCTGGGGGCAGTTCTGCATGTCCAGAATGACGCGGTCGCCGCGCTGCACGCCCAGCGCGTGCAAGGTGCCGGCCAGCCGCTCGGCCTGGGCCGCGAACTCGGCATAGCTGATCTCGCTGCCGAAGAAGACCAGCGCGGGCTTGCGCGGATAGCGCGCGGCATTGACCGCCAGGTTGTGCCAGAGCGATGTCGCGGGCACGGTGATCGAATGGGGCAGGCGCTGGGGCCAGAACTTGTAGTGCGGTCGATCCATACAGTCTCCAGAGAGCGTGAGCCTACGATGCCCGGCCGCGCCGACGCATCGGGGAAGCCCCGACAGACGTCACCTGGGCGACTCCCTCTTGCCGCCAGGAAAAAGCCGGCTACCGCCATCGACCGACAGACGCGGCGCCCGATCTGCCGTAAAAGAGCAGCCTCTCAACCCATTTCGACGAGGAGCTTCCATGGCTGCAGACAAGCACGCGAGCGTTCACTGGGAAGGCGCCGGCAAGACCGGCAAGGGCCTGATCAGCACCGAGACCGGGGCGATCAAGGACTACCCCTACGGCTTCGCCAGCCGCTTCGAGGACGACAAGCGCGGCACCAACCCCGAAGAGATCCTGGGCGCGGCGCACGCCGGCTGCCTGACGATGGCCTTCGCCTTCGCACTCGAAGGCGCGGGCCTGACCGCCACCTCGATCGACACCAAAGCCGCCGTGCGGCTGGCCAAGGACGGTCCGGGCTTCAAGATCGATCGCATCCAGCTCGAACTCGAAGCCGTGGTGCCGGGCCTCGACGAGGCGAAATTCCAGGAACTCGCGGCCGGCGCCAAGGCCGGCTGCCCGCTGTCGAAGGCGCTGGCGAGCGTGCCGGAGATCACGCTGAAAGCCACGCTCAAGTCCTGACGCCCGAGGCCGCCGGGCCGCTGTTTATGATCGCCCTCACAACGAGGAGACACGCATGAACATGGCCCGCAAAGGCATCGCCGCACTGCTGTGGCTGGCGGTTTCGACGGCCGCCCTGGCCGCCTTTCCCGACAAGCCGATCAAGATCGTCATCGGCTTCCCGGCCGGCGGCCCGCTCGACCAGCATGCGCGGCTGCTCACCGACCGGCTGCAGGCGGTGCTGGGCCAGCCCCTGATCGTCGACTACAAGCCCGGCGCCGGCGGCTCGGTCGGCGCCGAGGCGGTCGCCAAGAGCGCACCCGACGGCTACACCCTGATGCTGGCGAACACCGGCGTCGCGGTGATCAACGGCGCGCTTTACGCCAAGCTGCCCTACGACACGCTGCGCGACTTCACGCCGATCGCCCGCACCGCGATGCAGCCGCTCGCGCTGCTGGTCACGCCCAAGCTGCCGGTCCAGAACCTGCGGCAGTTCGTCGACTACGCCCGCGCCCGGCCCGGCCAGCTCAACTACGGCTCGGCCGGCAACGGCGGCATCAGCCACCTGGTGCCCGAGATGTTCAAGAGCGCGACCGGCATCTTCATGGTCCATATCCCCTACCGGGGCAGCGCGCCGGCCTTCACCGACCTGATGGGCGGCCAGGTGCAGTTCATGGCCGAGTCGATCCCGCAGGCGGCCAATTACCACAAGCAGGGCAAGGTGCGGGCACTGGCCGTGACCAGCGCCGCCCGCAATCCGGCGCTGCCCGAGGTGCCGACCGTGATCGAGGCCGGCATCAAGGGCTTCGAAGTGGTCGGCTTCTATGGCTTCCTGGCGCCGGCGGGCACGCCCAAGGACGTCGTCGCCAAGCTCAGCGACGCCTTCAGGCAGGTGCTGACCAGCCCCGAGGTGCGCGAGCGCATGGTGAGCCAGGGCGCCGATCCGGCCTTCCTGGGCAGCGAAGACTTCGCGAAGTTCCTGGCCGCCGAAACCCCGCGCTGGGACAAGGCGGTGAAGGCGTCGGACGCGAAGATGGACTGAGGGCCGGGCAAAGCTCGCCCTACAACTTTCGGACGGCTTCAAACGCGCAATCCGTGTAGTCACAATGTCTTACATGGATCATCTTTATTTTTCTCGCCGCCCCGACCCCGCACCCGACGGCCTGTTCGGCGGCCGGCGGCCCAGGCTGGCGCCGGAGCAATTGGAGCGGCGGCCCGCCCCGGACAGTCCGCCGAAGCCGCTGACCCCCGCCGAACTGGCCCAGGTGGCCCGGGCATGGCGGCGGCGAGCCGATGGTTCGTCGATGCTGGTCGCCGAGGCGCTGGAGACCGTGGCCGCCCGGCGCGCGCCACCGCCCGTTGAAACGCTCTTCTCGACGCCGCCGCCGAAATCCGTCGTCCGGAGGATTTCGGAGTTCATGGGCTTGTAAAGCAAATCAGGTAACAGTCCGCGACTGTCGAATTTTTCACACCCAAACGCGCCGGACAGCGCGAAAATCGGGGTGTTAGTCATTGCTGCAAGTGCAATCAAGGTTAGGCCCGCCTCGTGCGGGCCTTTTTTTCGCCCGCGTACGCGCACGCATGCATGCATGCACCACCTTCTTGCATACAAGCAGGCATGAAAGCTGCTGATGCGCAGGCATGTCCATCAGCGCTCCCGAAATCAGTGCACGCATCGTCGAAGCGGTGATGGCGCAGAAGCTCGCGCCCGGCGCCCGCCTGGGCGAGCAGCAGTTGGCGATGCTGTTCGACTGCAGCCGCACCATCGTGCGCGAGGCGCTGACACGGCTCGCGGCCCGCGGCATCGTCACCGTGAGCGCGCGCCGCGGCTGGTTCGTGATCGAACCCTCGCAGGACGAGGCGCGCGAAGCCTTCGAAGCCCGCCGCGTGATCGAGTCCGGCCTGATCCGCAGCGCCGGCGCCATCGGCCGCGACGCGCTTCGAGCCCTCAAGGCACACCTCAAGCGCGAGAAGGCCGCACTGAAGGACAGCGACATCGGCAACCGCAGCTACCTGCTGGGCGACTTTCACGTCTGCCTGGCCGAATGCCTCGGCAACTCGCTGCTGGCCGACACGCTGCGCGACTTCACTGCGCGCACGACGCTGATCGCGATGCTCTACCAGTCTTCGCACGACGCCGCGCAGTCCTGCGAGGACCATGTGCGCATCGTCGCGGCACTCGAGCGCGGCGACACCGCGGCCGCCGAGGCCCTGATGAGCGAACACATCGGCACCGTGCAGTCGGCGCTGCGCGTGCCGACACCGACCGACCCGCTGGCCCGGCTGCGCGATGCGCTGGCGCCGATGCAGGGCGCGGCCGACCCCACCCGGAGCGAGGCACAGCTCTTGCGTACCACCCCCGCCAGGAGGGGACGCAAGGCGGCCGGACCCGAAGCTTCACCCGACGATTCATCGACCTACCTAGGAGCCCTGTTATGAAGTCATCCAAGCGCAGTTTCGCGCTCGCACTCGCCGCCGTCACGCTGTTCGCCACCGGCCTCGCGCATGCCCAGAGCGCGCTCGACAACGTCATGAAGGCCAAACTCATCAAGATCGCGGTGCCGACCGACTACCCGCCCTACGGCTCCGTCGACAAGACCATGACGCCGCAGGGCCTGGACGTCGAGATGGCGCAGTTGATCGCGAGCAAGCTGGGCGTCAAGGTCGAGCTGGTGCCCGTGACCAGCGCCAACCGCATCCCCTACCTGCAGACCCGCAAGGCCGACCTGGTGATCTCCACCCTGGGCAAGAATGCCGAGCGCGAAAAGGTGATCGACTTCTCGGCCGCCTACGCGCCCTTCTTCCAGGCGGTCTACGCGGGCAAGAACCTCAACATCAAGAGCTTCGCCGACATGGGCGGCAAGACCGTCGCCGTGACCCGCGGCGCGATGGAAGACCAGGAGCTCGCCAAGGTCGCGCCGGCCAGCCTCGAGTACAAGCGATTCGAGGACAACAACGCCACCATCGCCGCCTTCGTGGCCGGCCAGACCCAGACCCTGGCCACCAGCGCCGCGGTCGCCGGCGACATGATGCAGAAGAACCCGCAGCTCGGCGCCGAGTACAAGCTGCTGCTCAAGGACAGCCCCTGCTTCATCGGCATCGCCAAGGGCGAGGACCCGCTGAAGGCCAAGGTCAACGAGATCATCGCCAACGCCAAGAAGGACGGCACGCTCGACGCGATGGCGAAGAAGTGGCTCGGCCGTCCGGCCGGCGACCTTCCGGTCTGATCGCGACGGCCTGCCATGGGCATCGAATTCGACTTCGGCGCGGTCCTCGGCCAATGGCCCCTGCTGGTGCGGGGCGTGCTCTGGACGCTGGGGCTGACGGCCATCGCGACAGTCATCGGCATGGTGGTGGGCGTCGCCTGCGCCTGGTCGCGCGCCAGCGGCCCGGCCTGGCTGCGCTGGCTGGTGGGCAGCTATGTCGAGCTGATCCGCAACACGCCCTTCATCGTGCAGCTGTTCTTCATCTTCTTCGGCCTGCCCGCGGCCGGCTTCAAGCTGTCGCCCGAAGTGGCGTCGGTGATCGCGATGGTGATGAACCTCGGCGCCTACGCGACGGAGATCATCCGCGCCGGCATCGAGGCCACGCCGCGCGGCCAGATCGAGGCCGCCGTGAGCCTGGCGCTCAACAAGGTGCAGGTGTTCCTGCGCGTGGTGCTGCCGCCGGCGATGAAGAAGGTCTGGCCGGCGATGGTGAGCCAGATCATCATCGTGATGCTGGGTTCGGCGGTCTGCAGCCAGATCTCGACCGAGGAGCTGAGCTACGCGGCCAACCTGATCCAGAGCCGCAACTTCCGCGCCTTCGAGGCCTTCATCATCGCCACCGTGATCTACCTCGCGTTGTCGGTCGGTGCCCGCCGCCTGCTCAACTGGGCCGGCCCCAAGTACTTCTTCGGAAGGTAGCAAGCCCATGACCGATTTCTCGCTGTGGGACATCCTTCGCAACCTGCTGCTGGCGCTGCGCTGGACCGTGGTGCTGTCGTTGATCGCCTTCGTCGGCGGCGGCGTGGTCGGCGGCCTGCTGCTGTTCGCGCGGCTGTCGGGAGGTCCGGTCGCCGACCGGCTCATCGGCCTCTACGTGCAGGTCTTCCAGGGCACGCCGCTGCTGATGCAGCTGTTCCTGGCCTACTTCGGCATCGCCCTGTTCGGCGTCGACGTCTCGGCCTGGACCGCGGCCTCGGTCGCGCTCACGCTCTATACCAGCGCCTTCCTGACCGAGATCTGGCGCGGCTGCGTAGCCTCCATTCCGAAAGGCCAGTGGGAGGCCTCGGGCAGCCTGGCGCTCCGCTTCGGCGAACAGATGCGCCACGTGATCCTGCCGCAGGCCACGCGCATCGCCGTGGCGCCCACGGTCGGCTTCCTGGTGCAGGTGATCAAGGGCACGGCACTGGCCTCGGTGATCGGCTTCATCGAGCTCACCAAGGCCGGCAGCATGATCTCGAACGCCACCTTCAAGCCCTTCGTGGTGTTCAGTTGCGTCGCCCTGCTTTATTTCGTGCTGTGCTTTCCCGTGAGCCTGTACGCCAAGAACCTCGAGAGGAAGATCAATGTCGCTCGTCGCTGAAGCCCCCGCATCCGAAGCCGCTGCCGCCGCCCGGGTCTCCGTCGCGCCGATCGTGCGCATCACGGCGCTGCGCAAGTCCTATGGCAGCAACGAAGTGCTCAAGGGCATCGACCTGGAGGTCAGGCGCGGCGAGGTGATCGCGATCATCGGCAAGAGCGGCTCCGGCAAGAGCACCCTCCTGCGCTGCATCAACGGCCTCGAGGTGTTCCAGGAAGGCTCGCTCACGGTCGACGGCAAGCCGCTGCTGCACGAGAGCGCGATGGCGATGCGCGAGCTGCGCCAGCGCGTCGGCATGATCTTCCAGAGCTTCAACCTGTTCCCGCACCTGACGGTCGGCAGGAACGTGATGCTGGCGCCGACCCTGGTCAAGAAGCGCAGCGCCATCGAGGCGGCTTCGCAGGCCCGCAAGCTGCTCACGCGGGTCGGCCTGGCCGAAAAGTTCGACGCCATGCCCGATCAGCTCTCGGGTGGCCAGCAGCAGCGCGTGGCGATCGCCCGCGCCCTGGCGATGGAGCCGGCGGTGCTGCTTTGCGACGAGATCACCTCGGCGCTCGACCCCGAACTGGTGGGCGAGGTGCTGCGCGTGGTGGAGTCGCTGGCGGTCGAGGGCATGACTCTGCTGATGGTGACGCACGAAATGAGCTTCGCACGCAAGGTTAGCGACCGCGTGATCTTCATGCACCAGGGCCGCGTGCACGAGATGGGGCCGCCGGCGGAGTTGTTCGGCAGCCCGAAGACGCCGGAGCTGCAACAGTTTCTTTCATCGTTGCACGACTGATCGAGGGGCGCGGCCGGGAACCCCCGGCCTGTGGCAAGCTCGGAAGGGTATGCCACACCATTCCCGTCGACAGCTGCTGCGCGCCCTGTGGGGCGCCACCGCCATGGCGCCGCTGGCCGCCCTGGCCGGCTTCAACTTCTTCACCAGCGAATACACCGCCACCCGCGAGGAACTCCAGGCGCAGGTCGCCAAGCGCTTCCCGGTGCAGCAGCGCTACGCCGAGATCTTCACGGTCGGCCTGCGCGATCCCCAGCTCAGTCTCGACGCCCGCAACAACCGGGCGGCGATCACCGCGGTGCTCTCGATCGCCAGCCCGCTGCTGCGGCCCTCGCAAGTCGAAGGCATCGTCACGGTGAGCAGCGCGCTCAAGTACGACGCCGCGGCGCGTGCGGTCCGGCTCGACCGGCCGCAGGCCGACCGGATCGAGCTGCAAGGCCTGGGCGGCCGCGACGCCGAGCGGCTGCAGCAGATCGGCGGCGCGGTCGCGCAGGAACTGCTGCGCGACCAGCCCCTGCGCACCTTCAAGCCGGAAGAACTCACGGTCGGCCGCAAGACCTACGAAATCGGGGACATCACCGTTCAGGACGACGGCATCACCGTCGCGCTGAAATGAGCCGCCCGGCCCTTTGGCTCGCGTCGGCGCTGCTGCTGGCCGGCTGCGCCGCACCGGCGCCGACACAGCAGCGCGCCGTCGACCTGCAAGCCCATCGCGGCGGGCGTGCCCTGGCGCCCGAGAACACGCTCAGCGCCTTCACCCATGCGATCGCCATCGGCGTCACCACGCTCGAACTCGACATCGGCCTGACCGCCGACGACGTGGTCGTGATCTCGCACGACACGGTGCTCAATCCGGACCACACGCGCGACACCCGGGGCAACTTCCTGCCAGCCAAGGGCCCTCCGATCCGCTCGCTGTCGCTGGCGCAATTGCAGACCTACGATGTCGGCCGGATCAATCCCGAGAGCAGCTACGGCAAGCCCTTTCCCAAGCAGTTGTGGCGCGACGGCGAGCGCATTCCGACCCTCGCCGCGCTGTTCGCGCGGGCCAACGAACTCGGCGCGACCGACGTCCGCTTCAACATCGAGACCAAGCTCGACCCCGGGCGGCCGGAAGAAACGGCGTCGCCCGAGCAGATGGTGCGCGCGCTGCTGGCCGAGATCGACAAGGCCGGCATGGCCCCGCGCGTGACGGTGCAGAGCTTCGACTGGCGCACGCTGGCGCTGGTCGGCCAATCGGCGCCGCTGATGCCGCGCGCCTACCTCACGAGCAGCCGGACGCTGCAGGACAGCCGCTGGACCGCGGGCCTGAAGATCGCGGACTTCGGCAGCGCGCCGCGGCTCGTGAAGGCCGCCGCGGGCGAAGGCAAAGGGCCGGTGACGTGGTCGCCGGCCTACAACGATCTGAGCCCTGCCCTGGTGCAAGAGGCGCACGCGCTCGGCCTGGCCGTGCTGCCCTGGACCGTCAACCAGCGCGCCGACATGGCGCGCCTGCTGGACTGGGGCGTGGACGGCATCATCACGGACGACCCCGCGATCCTGCGCGACCTGCTCGGCGAGCGGGGTGTCGCCTTGCCGGTCGCGCGCCGGCCCTGAAGCACGCCCGATAATCATCGCCGATGCCTGAGAACGCTTCCTCCCCCACCGCCCATGCCGGCGCCATCACCGATGTCGCCGGCATCGAAGTCGGCCACTACAGCGACCCCCGCCGCCCCACCGGCTGCACCGTGATCATCGCGCGCGAAGGCGCCGTGGCCGGCGTCGACGTGCGCGGCGCCGCGCCCGGCACCCGCGAGACCGATCTGCTGGCGCCCGGCAACCTGGTGCAGCAGGTCCACGCCGTGATGCTCGCCGGCGGCAGCGCCTGGGGCCTGGCCGCCGCCGACGGCGCGATGCGCTGGCTCGAGGAGCGCGGCGTGGGCTTCGACGTCCGATTCGGCACCCTGCCGATCATTCCGGCGGCCGTCCTGTTCGACCTGCCGGTCGGCGACGCCCGCATCCGGCCCGATGCCGATGCCGGCTACGCGGCCTGCGCGGCGGCGTCCAGTGCGGCGCCGGCCGAGGGCAACGTGGGTGCCGGCAGCGGCGCGCTGGTGGGCAAGCTGTTCGGCGTCGAACGAGCCATGAAGGGCGGCATCGGCACGGCGTCGATCACGGTCAAGGGCGTCACGGTCGGTGCGCTGATCGCCTGCAACGCGCTCGGCGACGTGATCGATCCCGATACGGGTCAAGTCGTGGCGGGCGCGCGCACCGAAGACGGCCGCGCCCTGCTCGACACCCGCCGCGCCCTGCTGCGCGGCGAGTTGCCGAAGCCGCTGCTGGCCGGCACCAACACCACGCTGGGCGTGGTCGCCACCGACGCCGTGCTGACCAAGGTGCAGGCCAATCGCCTGGCCAGCGTGGCCCACGACGGCCTGGCGCGGGCGATCAATCCGGTGCACACGATGAGCGACGGCGACACCCTCTTCGCGCTCGCCACCGGCCGCGTGCCGCTCGAAGGCGACGCGCCCGGCATGACAGTGCTCGGCACCATGGCCGCCGAAGTGGTGGCGCTGGCGACCGTGCGCGCGGTGCGTGCGGCGCGCTCGGTGCGCATCGGCGACAGCCACTTCCCGGCCGCCGGCGACCTCGGCTGAGTACTGCGGGCGCGGGCACCCGACATGCGCTTTGTAACCAGCCGGGGGCGGAAAGCACAGAAAATGCCGCTGCCGCGACCGCGGTGTCCCCGAGCCTCGTTCCAACTTTCCGCATGCCCCAAGCCATCCGCCTGTTCCTGCTGTCGATCCGCGACCTGATCGCTTCCGCCGGGCCCGTCATCTTTCTCGTCGTCGCGCTGCTGGTCGCCGCCTACTGGTGGCTGCAGCCGCAGCCGCCCAGGCGCGTGACCCTGGCCACCGGGCCGGCCGGCAGCGCGTATGCCGAGTTCGGCAAGCGCTACGCCGCGGCCCTCAAGGCCAACGGCATCGAAGTCGAACTCAAGCCCACCGATGGCTCGCTCGACAACCTGCAGCTGCTGCGCAGCGGCGGCGCCGACGTGGCCTTCGTGCGCGGCGGCAGCGCCGACCCGGTGAAGGACGAGGAAGCCGGCCTGACCTCGCTGGGCAGCCTGTTCTTCGAGCCGCTGTGGTTCTTCTACCGGACCGATGCGGCGAAGCGGATCGACCGCAAGACCGGCACCCTCACCTCGCTGACCCAGCTCAAGGACCTGCGCATCAACGTCGACAAGCCGGGCAGCGGCGTGCCCGACATCATGGAGCGGATGTTCCACGCCAACCACATGGACCCGGCCGCGCTGAACCTGTCCAACCTCGAGCAGACGCCCGCGACCGAAGCGCTGCAAGCCGGCCTGCTCGACGTGATCGTGCTGGCCTCGGCACCGCAATCGCCGCTGGTGCAGCGGCTGCTGCGCACGCCCGACATCCAGTTGATGGACTTCCAGCAGAGCGACGCCTATTCGCGGCGTTTCGCCTTCCTGCAGCCGGTGGACCTGCCGCGCGGCGTGGTCGACCTGGCGGCCGACCTGCCGTCGCACGACGTGTCGCTGCTGGCCGCCACCACCTCGCTGCTGTCGCGCGAGGAAACCCACCCCGCGCTGCGACAGCTGTTCGCGCAGACCGCGCAGAGCCTGCATGGCGGCGCCGGCTGGTTCAACCGCGCGCGCGACTTTCCCAACACCCGGACCAGCGAACTGCCGGTCAGCCCCGAAGGCGATCGCGCCATCAACGGCACGCCGCCGTTCTGGCAGCGCTACCTGCCGTTCTGGGCCAGCAACCTGGTCGAGCGGATGTGGCTGGTGCTGGGCGGCCTGCTGGTGCTGATGCTGCCGCTGAGCCGGATCGTGCCGCCGCTCTACCAGTTCCGGGTCCGCCGCCGCGTGTTCCGCTGGTATGCACGGCTGCGCGAGGTCGAGCACAAGCTGGAGGCGCATACCGGCGACCCCGACGCGCTGCTGAAGGAACTCGGCGAGCTCGATCGCGTGGTCAACAAGGTCGCGGTGCCGCTGTCCTATGCCGACGAGCTCTATGCGCTGCGCAACAACATCGAGGCGGTGCGCAGGCGCGTGCTCGCGGGCGCGCCGCGCGCGGCGGGCGCCGCGCAGAAACTTTCCACCGGACCCGCTTGACCTGGAGCGCGCTCGACGCGGCAGCTCCGGCCCTCAGGCGGCGATCACCACTTGTCGTCAACCGGTGCCGCCTTCGGCGCCGCAGGTGCGGCCGCACTGCGCGCGACAGCCGGCTTCGGCTTGCCGGCCGGCGCCGGTGCTTCCTGGTTCTGCGCCACAGCGGCCACGCGGGCAGGCAGCATCCCGCGCAGTTGAAGCGCCCCGGGCTGCAGGCCGTCGAGGCTCATTTGCACGCGGTCGAGGCGGCCCTGCGCCATGGTCGGCGTCACGCGGTCGATCACCACTTCGCAACAGTCGGACTCGACGCGGCCGAGCGACTGGCGGGTCTGAGGGTCGAACATCTCCTTGCCCATGTGGACCAGCTGGTAGCGTGCGCCTTCGCGCACCGCCTGGCCGCCCTGGCTGAGCACCGCCGCGTTGCCTTCCAGCGAGATCACGGTCACCGGGAAGGTGCGCGAGACGATGCCCGAGACGATGCGATTGGCGATGTCGTTCTGCATGCCTTCGCTGATCTGGCCGCCATCGACGCCGGTGCCCAGCGTCGTGGCCGCCACGCTCGGCGCCTCGCCGCGCATCGACTCGGACAGCATGACCTGGCGCGTCGCGACGTTGACCAGCTTCTGCGACACCGCCCAGCCGCCCGAGTAGCTCACCAGTTCGCGGTCGCTGGTCTGCAGCTTGCGCACATGGCGGTTGTACGCGAAGGAGGCGATCTTGCCGACCCACACCACGTCGGCGCTCATCGCCTGCCCCAGCTTGCCGAACTCGGCGCGCGGCGCCTGGCCCGACGAGATCATGTCGAGCTCCTGCGCCACTTCGCCACCGAGATCGCGATCGAGCACGGTGAAGCGGCCGGTGTTGGTCAGCGCCGCGAGGATCTGCTGGCGCAGGTCCTCGGCCACCTTGTCGGCCGCCACGCTGCGTCCGCCGACCGCGAAGGTGTCGCTGTCGAAGCGCAGTGGCGCGATCACGATCTTCAGCTTCTTGCTGTCGGCCGCCGAGGGCGTGAACTTCGCCACCTCGGCGTCGATGTCGGCCTTGTAGAAGCCGCGGCTGTCCGGTCCGTCGAGCTGGTTGACCTTGAAGCCGGTGATGGCGCCGCCGGCGCTTTGCACGATGTGCTCGGCGAAGGCGTTGGTGCGCAGGGCTTCGGCGTCCTTGCCGCGCGCCAGCGACAGCGTGAGCTTGAACTGCTCGGAGCTCAGGTCCACGGTCTGGCCGTTGGCCTGCTTCAGCGCGAAGCGGATGGCCTCGTCGACGGCCTCGGCCGCGGAGGCACCGGTGCCCTTCGCGTTGACCGTGACGGTGCCGACCTTGCCCACGTCGGGCATCGGCGCGACCGGTGCCGCCGGGGCTGCCGGTGGCGCGTCGGCCACCGCGGCCTCGGGCGGCCTCGCCTTGCCGCAAGCCGCGACCGAAAGTGCCACCAGCGCGGCCAGTGCAAGTCGATTGAACTTCATGGGATCAAAACGAGCCCAGCGCCTTGGTGGCGTCGGTCGGCACCGGAATGTCGTGGCTCTTGGCGTAGGCCGTCGAGATGCTCAGCGTGTCGTAGACGTTCTTGGCGTTGCCCGGGAAGTTCGTCACCACGTAGGCGCCCGAGTTGAGCTTGGTCATGGCCAGCATCGGCGATGCCTTCAGGGTGCTGGCGAAGTTCGTGATGTGCGGACGCAGGCCGATGTACTTGATCACGCCGGTGCCGAGCGAGGCCATGCCCGACGCATAGAGCGACTGCGACTGCGCATCCATCTGCAGGTTGCCGTCCTTCAGGCGCTCGCTGATTTCCTTCGACGAGTCGCTCTGGATCTTGTCGGCGTCCAACAGGTTGCCCTTGGTCGCGCCGTCGCCGAGCGCGTCGGCGGTCGACTTGAGCTTGGCGGCCGATTCCTTGAGGCCGACGGCTTCGGCCATCTTCGACTGGGCCAGCAGCACTTCCTTGTTGGCCGAGACGTAGGCACGCACCAGCTGGTCCTGCTGGGCAGCTTCAT
This sequence comes from Variovorax ginsengisoli, assembly GCF_030486595.1. GTDB lineage: Bacteria > Pseudomonadota > Gammaproteobacteria > Burkholderiales > Burkholderiaceae_C > Variovorax > Variovorax ginsengisoli_B. Next base: position 78,059 of record NZ_JAUJZH010000015.1, read on the forward strand.
TGCCGGCGCTGGCCGAGGACGAAGCGCCGCCGGTCAGGCCGCCGATCGAAGGCAGCGACAACTGGGCAAGGGCCGAGGACGAGACGAGGACGCAAGCGAGTGCAATGGCGTTGAATTTCATGAGGTTCGAATCAGAAAAGAAAAGAGAAAACGGAGGCTGGCGTCTCAGCGCAGGCCGATGTTGGTGACCTGGCTCACGAGTTCGCGCGCGGCACTGTCGGCCGCCTTCTTGAGCGCGTTGCCGCGAGCCTCGGCTTCGGTCGGGCCGACACCGGCGTACTGCACCGGGCCGACGGTCGACAGGTTCTCGGGAATGCCGCTGCTGAGATCGAGGATCTTGCCGGTGACCGTCACGGCCACGCGCTGCAGGCCGGTGGCCGGATCGGTGTCGGCCAGGCCGACGTCGAGCGTGCCGAATGCAAGGTACGGCACCTGGGCCGCCTGCAGGCCGCGCACCACGTCGCGCAGGGTGGCCGGATCGAGGTCGTTGCCGCTCTTGTAGTCGTTCTCGACGCTCTTGATCTTCAGCAGGCCGTTGGTGTAGGGCTCGACGTAGGCGGCTTCGAGAACCTTGAAGCCGGCCGAGGCGAAGATGCCGGTGAACACCGCGTTGAGGTTGGCGCTCGGGAAGATGCGCCAGGTCGATTCGCTGGACTTGCGGGTCGTGCTGCCGCCGGTCTCGATCGTATCGGTGCGCTTGGCTTCGATCGAGGTCGAGCGCTTGACCGAGGCGTTGGTGCCGATGCGGCCGCCGCGGATCGACTCGCCTTCGACGCCGCTGCGGTCGTCGGCGCCCTGCACGTCGATCTTCGTGCCGCGGTCGACGCGCTTGTAGACGCGGTCGTCGAAGCTCTTCTCAGAATCGACCTGGCGCGAGACGAACAGGAAGGTCAGCTTCGACTTGTCGCTCTTCGCCGCGGCCTGGGTGGCCGATCCGGCCTTGACCGCATTGCGCAGCTGCGCCACGTTGATCGACGTCCGCACCGTCACCGTGTAGACGTGCTTGTCGGTCTGGTCCTGTTCGTCGAGCACTGTCGTGTCGAGGATGAATTTGTCGAGATTGGCGGCCACGCGGTCGCGGATCGCATCGAAGTTGGCCGATTCGGACTGCCCTGCTTCGGCGTAGTAGAACTCGACCGCCTTGACCTGCGCGTCGCGCAGCGCCTTCTGCTTGTCGTCGGCCGATGCCTTGCTGCCGAACACCGAGCCCTGGTAGGTCACGGAGGCCTTGCCGCGCGCATTGGCAACCTGCGCCTGCGCGGCGAAAGCCGCCGTCGCCACGAGCAGCATGAGAAAGACGTTGCGGATTACTTGCATTGATCGAGTACCTCTTTGGTGGCGGTGATTTGCTTGTCGATGTCGGTGTTCGCCGCGGCATCCTTGAGCCACGGTTCGGCGGAGCCCGCCAGCACGTTCGAGAGCTTGGTGAACAGGCCGCGCAGGCTGTCGCTGTAGGCCGGGAAGTCGTCCACCGTCTGCTGCGAGGCGGGCACGGTCTTCACTTCGCCGTTCTTGAATTCCGAATCGAGGTACACCCGGCCGGAAAGCGGCTGCTGGATCTTGAGCTGGGCCTTGGAGGCGTAGATGTAGCTGGTGCCGGCGGCGACCTTGGCATGCTCGAAGCGGCCGAAGCGCAGCAGATCGACCGCGATGGCGTAATCGGGCTCGGGCAGCTTCAGCTCGTACACCGAGCCGTCCGCGATGCGCATCGACATCACCTGGCCGATCGCATAGCCCTTGGCGTACGGAAGGATCGGCACGCCGGTGCGGCTGGAGATCGCCTCGCCGAGCATGTCGGCGACCCAGGTCTCCGCCACGCCAGGATTGGCGCCGAGCGCGGCGGGCAGCGCCTTGCGCGCCTCGTCGCTGACCACGACCTGCGCCACCTGCAGGAAACGCGGCACCTGCGTCGGCAACGAGGCCCGGCCCAGCGCCTCGTTGAATCGCGCGACGATGCCGGGCGTGGTCCCGGCCCCCAGGTAGAGCGTTCGCACGCGGCTCGCGAGTTCGTCCTCGGTGGGCGCGTGATCGAGCAAGTCGACATAGGCGACGCTGAACGGATAGGCGCGCAAGACCGTCATGGTCTTGAAGTCGAAGAACATCGCCTGCGCCCGCAATTGGACGAAGAGTTTCGAGTAGCTGCCGAAGCGTTCGGTCGACACCGTCTCGCCGCTCATCACCAGCGCCACCGTGATCGCCTGGTCGCGCCCCTTGAGCTCGGCCAGTTCGGCCGTATCGAGTTCGAAATCCTTTGGTGGCTGCGCTGCCACTGCCCGGCGGATCAGGCCATTGACGCCGGGCTTTCCGAACGAGGCCTCGACGCGCTGCGAATACGGAAAACGGTCCGGGATGCTTTTCGCATCGCCCGAGTATGCGAATCCCGCAAGGGAAACCGTGACCGCCAAGGCCTGGCTGCCCCATCCGAAGATCCCCAAGAGCCCGAGACCCCACTTGCAGCACTGCTGCACCATCCCTGTTCGCATTCCGACATCGCCCGCACAAAAAAAGTGCGTCGATCTTACGTTATCAAATGGTTACATCGAAAAACAACAGAGAGCATGAACTTTCTGATTATTGACGCTCCACCCGCAGCAGCTTGCCATTGCTGCTGTCGGTCAACAGGTACAGCCAGCCGTCGGACCCCTGCCGGACGTCGCGGATGCGTTCACCGCGCTCGGCCAGCAATCGCTCGCGGCCGACCACCGCGTTGCCGTCGAGCTTGAGCCTCCAGAGCGCGGTGCCGGCGAGCGCGCCGACGAAGAGGTTGCCCTTCCATTCGGCCAGCGCATCGCCGGTATAGAAGGCCATTCCGCTCGGCGCGATCGACGATTTCTGGGTGCCCGGCGTCCAGGCCGAGCCGTCGATCTTTTCCCAGTAGGTCAGCGGCTGCTCTAGGCCCGGCTTGGCGGTGCCTTCGCCCACCTGCGCGAGCGTGCCGTATTCCTGCCCGTAGCTGATGACGGGCCAGCCGTAGTTGCGCCCCGGCAGGGTCAGGTTGACCTCGTCGCCGCCCTGCGGACCATGCTCGTGGGTCCAGAGATCGCCGGTCGCGGGATGCAGCGCCGCTCCCTGCGGATTGCGATGGCCGTAGCTCCAGATGTGGGGCTGTGCGCCGGCGGTGGCCGCGAAGGGGTTGCCAGGCGCCGGAGCGCCGTCCGTGGTGATCCGGATCACCTTGCCGTTGCCGCGCGACAGGTCTTGCGCGAAGCCGCGCTGGGTGTCGAGCAGGCGCTCGCCCAGGGTCACGAACAGATAGCCGTTGCGGTCGAACACCAGCCGCGAACCGAAGTGCGCCGTGCTGTCGACCTTGGGCGACTGCCGGTAGATCACCGTCAGGTTGCCGAGCGTGCGGTTGGCCGCATCGAGTTCGGCCCGGGCCACCGCCGTGCCGTTGAGGCTCGGATCGGTGCCGTCGCGCTCGGCGAAGCTGAGATAGATGCGGCGATTGCTCGCAAAGGCCGGATCCACCGCAACATCGAGCAGCCCGCCCTGCCCCACCGCCGCGACCGCGGGCACGCCGGCGACCAGATCGGCACCGCCGTTGACGGCCGACCCATCGGCATTGCGCAGCCGCAACTGGCCGCCGCGCTGGGTGATCAGCATGCGGCCGTCGGGCAGGAAGGCCAAAGCCCAGGGGGTGTCGAGGCCGGTCGCCAGTTCGGTGACCTTGAACGACGGCGATGCCGGCGCGGCGCCAGCAGGTGGTGCGGCGCCAGCGGGTGGTGCAGCGGCGCTGCTGCCGGCCGGGGCCGGCGCGCCCTGCGTCGACATGCCGTTGACGCCGAAAGCGGAGACGGCGACGCTGCTGCCGCCGCCACCGCCACCGCCGCAACCGACCACGGCGGCCAGGGCCGTCGCCAGGAGATACCGAGTCGCTGCTGCCATGGCATGCTCCTTCGGAAAGGGCGCCGCGACGCGCCCGGGTCTATTCGCCCTGCTGTCGTTACTTCAGGGCCTTGAAGCGCATCCGGTGCGGCTTGGCACCTTCTTCGCCCAGGCGCTTCTTCTTGTCGGCTTCGTACTCCTGGTAGTTGCCGTTGAAGAAGGTCCACTGGCTGTCGCCTTCGGCCGCCAGGATGTGGGTCGCGATCCGGTCCAGGAACCAGCGGTCATGGCTGATGACCAGCACCGACCCGGCAAACTCCAGCAGCGCGTCTTCGAGCGCGCGCAGCGTTTCGACGTCGAGGTCGTTCGAGGGTTCGTCGAGCATCAGCACGTTGCCGCCAGCGATCAGCGTCTTCGCCAGGTGCAGCCGTCCGCGCTCGCCGCCCGACAAGGTGCCGACCTTCTTCTGCTGGTCGGCGCCGTTGAAGTTGAAGCGCCCGGCGTACGCCCGGCTGGCCATCTGGAACTTGCCGACGTTGATGATGTCGAGGCCGTTCGAGATGTCTTCCCACACGGTCTTCTCGTTGCCGAGCGCGTCGCGATTCTGGTCGACGAAGGCCATCTTGACCGTCTGGCCGATCACCACCTCGCCGGAGTCCGGCGTTTCCTTGCCGGCGATCAGCTTGAACAGGGTCGACTTGCCGGCGCCGTTCGGACCGATGATGCCGACGATCGCGCCGGCCGGGATCTCGAAGCTCAGGTTGTCGATCAGGACCCGGTCGCCGAAGGACTTGGTGACGTTCTTGAACTCGATCACCTGGTTGCCCAGGCGCTCGGCCACGGGAATGAAGATTTCCTGCGTCTCGTTGCGCTTCTGGTATTCGAAATCGCTCAGTTCCTCGAAGCGGGCCAGGCGCGACTTGCTCTTGGCCTGGCGCGCCTTCGGGTTCTGGCGCGACCATTCGAGTTCCTTCTTCAGGGCCTTGGCATGGGCTTCTTCGCTCTTCTGCTCCTGCGCCAGGCGTTCGCCCTTTTGCTCGAGCCAGGTGCTGTAGTTGCCCTTCCAGGGAATGCCGCGGCCGCGGTCGAGTTCGAGAATCCACTCGGCCGCGTTGTCGAGGAAGTAGCGATCGTGGGTGATCGCCACGACGGTGCCGGGAAAGCGCTGCAGGAAGACTTCGAGCCACTCGACCGATTCGGCGTCCAGGTGGTTGGTCGGCTCGTCGAGCAGCAGCATGTCGGGCTTGCTCAGCAACAGCCGGCAGAGCGCGACGCGGCGCTTCTCGCCGCCCGACAGCACGCCGATGTTGGCGTCCCATGGCGGCAGGCGCAGCGCGTCGGCCGCGATCTCGAGTTGGTGTTCGGAATCGGTGCCGGCGGTGGCGATGATGGCTTCGAGTTCGGCCTGCTCGGCCGCGAGCGCATCGAAGTCGGCGTCTTCGGCGCCGTAGGCCACGTAGACCTCCTCGAGCCGCGCCTTGGCCGCGTAGACCGCGCCCATGGCTTCCTCGACCGATTCGCGCACCGTGTGGGCGGCGTTCAGCTTGGGCTCCTGCTCGAGGTAGCCGATCGTGAGACCGGGCATCGGCAGCGCCTCGCCTTCGATCTCCTTGTCGATGCCGGCCATGATCTTCAACAGCGAGGACTTGCCCGAGCCGTTGAGGCCGAGCACGCCGATCTTGGCGCCGGGGAAAAACGAGAGCGAAATGTCCTTCAAGATCTGCCGTTTGGGCGGCACGGTCTTGCTGACCTTGTTCATGGTGTAGACGTACTGGGCCATGTCTATCTCTGTTCGGTGATGGGGACTGTTCGGGGTGGCCGGGCAACCCGACAACGATCTTGTGCGAGGATCGATGGCGAATCTGCCTTGCGTGGCAAGCGCTTGCTGCTGCAGCGCGTTTTCCGACCGGGGTTTGGTGCCAAGTCTAACCCAGGCCCCTCGATTCCCTGAAGAAGCGCGCGCGGCGCTGCTATTCTCCGACTCCATCCGAGTTCTCCGGACGCCGCCCGCGGCGGCCGCCGCCCCTGCCGCCATGCGCCCCACCCCCACCCCCGATGCCTTCGCCCAGGCCCGGCAGTTCTTCCTCGACGGGCTGAAGGCCCTCGAGACGGCCCGCTTCGAGGCCGCGGAGCAGCTTTTCCTGTCGTCGCTCGCACTGCTGCCGGGCCGCGTCTCGACCCTGGTCAATCTCGCCGCGACGCAGTTGAAGCTGTCGCGCCCGCAGGCGGCCCTGGCGGCCGCCGAGCAGGCCCTGGAGGCCGAGGCCGAGGACCCGGATGCGTGGTTTCACAAGGCCAGCGCCCTCGGGCAGCTGAACCGGCACCCGGAAGCGCTGTCGGCCTTCGAGAAGGTGCTGTCGCTGGGCGTGTTTCCCGCCGGCGCGCTCTGGCTTCGCCATGGCCAGACCCTGCAGGCGCTGGGCCGGCCCGCGGAGGCGCTAGCCTCCTACGATCGCGCGCTGGCCGCCGACCCCGGCATCGCCCAGGCCTGGAGCAATCGAGGCAGCATCCTGCGGGAACTGAACCGCCACCCCGAAGCCGCCCATGCCTTCGAGCAGGCGCTGGCGCACGGCGGCGATCCGGCGCTGCACCGGTACTACCTCGCCGCGGTCTCCGACGGCCCCGCGCCGGCGACCGCGCCGGGCCACTATGTCGAAACCCTGTTCGACGACTACGCCGACGACTTCGATGCGCACCTGGTGGGCCTGCTCGGCTACCAGGCGCACAGCACCCTGGCCAGGCACCTTGCCGAGCTGGGCCGGGGCCGCTTCCGCTCGGCCCTCGATCTCGGTTGCGGAACCGGCCTGTGCGCTGCGCTACTCAAGCCGATGGCGGAGCGGCTCACCGGCGTCGACCTGTCGAGCCAGATGCTGGACAAGGCCCGAGCCCTCGGGCTCTACGACCAGCTCGCGCATGGCGACATCCTGGCCTACCTGCGAGGCACGGACGCCCGCTACGACCTGGTCACCGCCGCCGACGTCTTCATCTACGTGGGCGACCTGGAGCCGGTCTTCGCCGCGCTGGAGCAACGGCTGGAGCCGGGCGGCCTCTTCTGTTTCTCGGCCGAGAGCAGCGCCGCCGAAAGCGTCGATTTCGAGTTGCTGCCGAGCCTGCGCTACGCCCATTCGGAGCGCTACCTGCGCGGGCTGGCCGCGCGCCACGGCTTGAACCTGGTCCAGCTGATCCGGGCACCGATCCGCGAAGACCAGCGCGAGGCGATCCAGGGAATGTTCGTCTATCTGGAGCGGGCCGGCGGCTGACGCTCTACTTGTGCTTCGGCGAGATGAGCTTGAGCTTGGGGAAATAGGTCTTGTAGCGCGCGCTGTCGCGCGAGACGAGGGTGCAACCCGCCAGTTGAGCGTGGGCGCCGATATAGAAGTCCGGCAGCAGTGAGGTTCGCGTGCCGCCGGCCTTGCGATACTGGTGGAACGCCGATGCCGCGGTTCGCGCCGCCGCATAAGGCAGGTCCAGCCGCTCGTAGAGTCGCGGGGGCAGCGCGGCGTCCAAGTCGCGGTCCGAAACGAAATAGACCGACACCTCGGCATAGATCAACGGATTGATGGCCAGCTTGCCACGGTTCAGGCAATCGCCGATGGCCGAGGACGACCAGTCGATCCATCTCGGATCTTCGTGGATGACGTCGATCAGGACGTTGCTGTCGATCAGGAAGGTTTCCAGCGCCTCAGCGTTCGCCACGCGTCATCTCCAGCCACTCGTCCGCCGACAGGCCGATATTCGAGTTCGCGCTGCCGCGCAGCAGGGCGATCGCCTCCTTGGCCGGCGAAGTCGCGCGCTTCACGGGCCTCACGATGATCTGCTTGTTGCGGTACTCGAACTCCACCTCGTCGTAGGGCTTGAGGCCCGCGAGCTCGCGAATGTTCTGGGGAATGGTCACCTGACCCTTGGAGGTGAGTCGCATGGGCGCTCCTGGTAATACTGGCGAAGTAAGAGTTTAGCGCCGCAGGTCCAGACTGCGTGCTTCCACGACCGGCCGCGTCATTTCACCCTTCATCCCGGTTCATGAGACAATAGCGCCTGTTGCCGGGTCCAGTTGCCCGCGACGCCGGCTCTCTGCCGGGGACGAAGACGGCCTTATGCAGGCTTTCGGGCTCCCACCTCTGACCTTCATCTGCCCTTACTGGCTCGACGTCCACATGACGCCCGAGCGGGTGGATACCACTGCGCCGTGTAGGGCGCTTGTTGAACTCAATGAACTTTGATGAACTGAAGCTGGCCCCGGCCATCTTGAAGGCCGTGCATGAGCAGGGCTACGAAACGCCGACGCCGATCCAGGCCCAGGCCATTCCGGCCGTGCTCGACGGCCACGACCTGCTGGGCGGCGCCCAGACCGGCACCGGCAAGACCGCTGCCTTCACCCTGCCCCTGCTGCACAAGCTCACGATGAGCCGCAGCGCCACCAACAAGTTCGGCGGCACCGGCATCCGTGCCCTGGTGCTGACCCCCACGCGCGAACTCGCGGCCCAGGTCGAAGAGTCCGTTCGCACCTACGGCAAGTACCTCCAGCTGACCTCGACCGTGATCTTCGGCGGTGTCGGCATGAACCCGCAGATCAGCAAGCTCAAGAGCGGCGTCGACATCCTCGTCGCCACTCCCGGCCGCCTGCTCGACCTGCAGCAGCAAGGCATGCTCGACCTGTCGCAGGTGCAGATCCTGGTGCTCGACGAAGCCGACCGCATGCTCGACATGGGCTTCATCCACGACGTCAAGAAGATCCTCGCGCTGGTGCCCCGCGAAAAGCAGAGCCTGCTGTTCTCGGCCACCTTCAGCGACGAGATCCGCGACCTCGCCGCCACGCTGCTCAAGAACCCGCAGAGCATCCAGGTCACGCCGCGCAACACCACGGTGCAGCGCATCACGCAGGTGATCCACCCGGTCGGCCGCGGCAAGAAGAAGGCGCTGCTCGCCCACATCATCAACGAGCACAAGTGGAGCCAGGTGCTGGTCTTCACCCGCACCAAGTTCGGCGCCAACAGCGTGGCCGAGTTCCTGACCAAGAACGGCATCGAGGCGATGGCGCTGCACGGCAACAAGAGCCAGAGCGCCCGTACGCAGGCGCTGGCCGGCTTCAAGAGCGGCGACATCCGCGCCCTGGTGGCGACCGACATCGCGGCCCGCGGCATCGACATCGACGAGCTGCCGCACGTCGTCAACTACGAGATCCCGAACGTCAGCGAAGACTACGTGCACCGCATCGGCCGCACCGGCCGTGCCGGATCGAGCGGCGAGGCCGTGAGCTTCGTGTGCCTCGACGAAGAAGGCTTCATGCAGGAGATCGAGCGCTTCACAAAGCAGACGATTCCGGTGCAGGTCATCGACGGCTTCGGTCCCGAGGACGGCGAGCGCGCCGAGCCGATCGCCATGGGTCGCCAGACGATCTGGGGCGGCGCCGGCCGTCCGCCGAGCCGCGAAGTGATGCAGGCCGCAGCCAAGGCGGCTCGCACCGAGATGATGCAGCGCATCCGCGAGAACAAGGCGGGCCAGGGCGAGCGCAGTGGTGGCGGCGGTGGTGGCAATGGCGGTGGCCAGCGCCGCGGCGGCGGCCAGGGCCAGGGCGCACCGGCCGGCCGCAGCGCCAATGGCGGCGGCGGCCAGGGGCCGCGTGGCCAGGGCGGCCGCGGCCAAGGTCCGGCACGCGGACCGCAAGGACCGGCGCGCGCGCCGCACCATGCGCCGACCCACCATCAGAATCATCTGCCGCATGAAGAGCGCCAGCCGCGCCATCACGGCAACAGCCACAGCCCGACGCAAGCCGATGCGGTGGCGCATCTGCGCGCTGAAGCGGTCGCCGGCGGCGACGGCCAGCCCGATCCGTTGCGCACCAGCGTCGACAGCCTCGGCGGCCGCGGCCGTCGTGGCGGCGGTGGCGGCTACGGCGGCAATCGTTCCGGCGGCGGTGGCCGTTCGGGTGGCGGCGGCCGCTCGGGCGGCGGGTACGGTGGTGGTGGCTACGGCGGCGGCGGCGGTGGCCGCTCCTTCGGTCGCTGAGTCGCAGCGAGTCCACTTCTCCGACAAAAAGGGCGCGCTGCGCCCTTTTTCTTTTGGCCTCGCGCCGCGGCCTCAGCCCAGCCGCTTGGCCGTCTGGCGATCGAACAGGTGCACGCTCTCGCTGCCGATCACCAGCCCGACCATCTGGTCCGGCTGGGCATCGACCCGGCCGTGCACCGCGAGCGTCAACTGGACGCCCCCGACCTCGACCAGCAATTCGGTCTCGGCACCGGTCGGCTCGACCACGATCACCCTCGCCGGCACGCCGCGCGACGGCTCGGACAGCGTGATGTCGCCGGGCCGCACGCCATAGTGCACGGCCTGCCCGTCGACCGCCCCCGTGGCGGCCGGCGCCGGCCACGAGGCGCCCTGCGCCTCGACACTGCACTGGCCATTGGCGCGCCGCACCGTGCCCTCCAGCACGTTCATCGAGGGCGAGCCGATGAACTGGGCGACGAACAGGTTGTCGGGCCGGTCGTAGAGCTCGAGCGGCGTGCCGATCTGCTCGACCGCGCCGTCGTGCATGACGACGATCCGGTCGGCCATCGTCATGGCCTCGATCTGGTCGTGGGTGACGTAGACGGTGGTGGTCTTGAGCCGCTGGTGCAGCGCTTTGATCTCGGCCCGCATCGCGACGCGCAGCTTGGCGTCCAGGTTGGACAGTGGCTCGTCGAACAGGAAGACCTTCGGGTCGCGCACGATCGCGCGCCCCATCGCGACCCGCTGCCGCTGTCCGCCCGACAGCTCGCGCGGATAGCGCCCGAGCAGGTGGTCGAGGTTCAGGATCTTGGCGGCATCGGCCACCCGCTTGTCGGTCAGGCCCTTCTCGGCCTTGCGCAGGCGCAGGCTGAAGCCCATGTTCTCGCCGACCGTCATGTGCGGGTAGAGCGCGTAGCTCTGGAACACCATCGCGATGTCCCGATCTTTCGATTCGAGTTCGTTGACGACCCGCCCGTCGATCATGATCTGGCCGCCGCTGATGTCCTCCAGGCCGGCCAGCATGCGCAGCAGCGTCGACTTGCCGCAGCCCGAAGGCCCGACCAGCACGACGAACTCGCCGTCCTCGATCTCGAAGCCCAGGCGCTCGATGATCCGGGTCTTGCCGTAGGACTTCTGGACGTCCCGAAAAGTGACTGAAGCCATGTTGTCTTTTTCCCTTCTGGATCAGCTCTTGACGGCGCCGGCGGTGATGCCGCCGACCATGTAGCGCTTGAACGTGTAGTAGATGGCCGCCGGCGGCAGCGCGTAGATGAGGCCGGTCGCCATCAGCAGTTCCCAGGGCGAATCGTCGGCCGCGAGGAAGTTGCCGAGCGCCACGGCCAGGGTCACGCTGCGGTCGTTCGACAGCAGCAGGAAGGCGTACAGGTACTCGTTCCAGGCCAGCAGCAGCGCGTAGGTACCCACCGCCACCAGCGAAGGCACCATCAGCGGCAGGTACACCAGGCGGAACAGCTGCAGCGGCGAAGCGCCGTCCATGCGCGCCGCTTCGTCGAGCTCGTAGGGCAGCTTGTCGGAGGCCTGCTTGAGCACCCAGATGCAATAGGGCGATGCGATGGTGACCATCGCGAGGATCAGCGCCCACTGGCTGTTGAGCAGGCCGTAGTTGCCCATGGTCTTGTACATCGGCACGGCGAGGAACGCGGCGGGGATGAAGTAGGTGAAGAGCGCCATGTTCATGACCGTGCGGCCGCCCCGCACCCGCAGCCGGCTGATCGCGAAGGCCGCGGTGGTGGCGACGAACAGCGTGATCCCCCCGACCGCCACCGCGATGAACAGCGAGTTGCCGAGTTGTACCCAGAAATGATCGAGATAGAAGTGCTTCTGATGGAAGACTGTCGAGAAGTTGTCGAAGGTCGGTGAGGTCGGCCACAGGCGGCCGCTGGTCGCGGTGCCGCGCGGCGAGATCGCGAACAGCACCATGTGGTAGATCGGGATCAGCGTCCACAGCAGCACCGGGATGCCGATCAGCAGCAGCTTGGCCTCGTTGCCGACGGCCTTGACGGTCCAGCGCTTGCGGCTCATTTGGACAACCTCTTCATCATGAAATAGACCAGCGGCAGCACCAGCGGCATGGCGACGACGATGGAGGCCATCGACAGATCGACCTGGTCGAGTCGCAGGTAGCGGATGCCGAGCGTCGCCAGCACGTGCGTGAGGTCGGCCGGACCGCCCCCGGTCAGCAGGTAGACGCTGTTGAAGTCGCCCAGCGTCCAGATCATCGACAGGATCAGCGAGGTCACGTAGAGCGTGCGCAGTGCCGGCCAGCTGATGAAGCGGAACTTCTGCCATGAACTCGCGCCGTCGACCGAAGCTGCCTCGTACTGTTCGCCCGGAATCGCGAGCCGCCCGGCGACCAGGATCAGGGTCCAGAAAGGTAGCGACTTCCAGATGTGCATCAGCATCGCGAAGCTGAGCGCCAGCGTCGGGTCGTTGAGCCAGTTGGGCCCGTCGAGCCCGGTCAGGCGGAAGATGGTGGTGTTGATCACGCCCCACTCGGGGTTGAGCATGAAGCGCACCGACAGGATCGTCGGGATCGACGGCACCGCCCAGGGCAGGATGAAGATCCCGGCGAGGATCTTGATCCACCAGCGCGACTGCACGAAGAAGCCCGACAGCACCAGCGCCACGAGCATCTTGACGTTGATCGCGACGACCAGAAAGATGATCGTGTTGATCACCGAGCGGAAGAAGATCGGGTCTTCGACCAGGTGCACGTAGCTCTGCGGATGGCGCGCCAGCCAGAGGCCGTAGCACACCGGGTAAAGCACGAAGATGGCGAACACCAGCAGGTAGGGGATGACCATCATCCGCCCCCAGAACTGCCAGCGTCCGAGCTTGATGGGTGTCGCGGCGGTGCCGGCCGCGGTCACGGCGCTTGCTGTGGAACTCATGGTCGGCCGCCGTTTCAGCTCAGCGAGCGACCGTCTTGATGCGCTCGATCATCTCGTCGACCGCCTTGTCCACCGGCACCTTGTCGCTCACGATGCGGTTCATCGCCTTGGCCCAAACGTTCTCGTTGTTGAGCACCGTGAACTTGTAGTTCTTGGTGAATTCGAAGGTCACGGTGCCGGCGGCGTACTGGTTGAAGACCGACTTGCGGTGCGAATCGGCCTGCCAGAAGGGGCTCGCCTGCCCGGCCTTCGTGACCGGGAACCAGCGCCCCAGCGAGCCTTCGACGTACGGCGTGAGGTTTTCTTCCTGCAACAGGAAGGCCACGAATTCCTTGGCGCGCGCCTTGTTCTTGGCTTCCTTGAAGACCACGCCGGTCTTCACCGCGGTCCGATAGACCATCTTGCTGCCGTCGGGCTTGTTCGGGAAGCCGGCCGTGCGGATGCGTTCGGTGTAGTTCTTCTTCGCTTCCTCGCGCTGCTCGGGCGTGAGCGAGGCATTGTTCGAGTCATCGAGCCACTTGGCCGGCAGCGAGATGGTCGCGTTGTGCGTCATCGCGGTGGTCTTGTTGTGGAAGGCGACGTTGTTGTCCGGGTCTTTCCAGCTGGTGGAGGACGGCGGCGTGCAGCCCGTCAGGTAGGGCTTGGTGTAATCGGTCATGGCCGAGATCAGGCCGGCGCGCACGGCCGGATCGTCGACCAGCAGCTTGCCGCTGTCGCTGACGAGCTTCACGTTGTAAGCATCGGCGAAGGTCAGGAACGAATAGAAGGCATCGCTCGAATCGACGCCCATCGGCATGCCGATGCCGAAGTTGCGCTTGCCGGTCTTCTGCCGGCTCGCGGGCTGCACCTTCTCGCACCAGAACGACCAGTAGTCCTTCCAGTTCGTCGGGATGTCCGACTCCTTGAAGCCGGCCTCGTTGAGCATGTCGATCCAGTACTCGATATGCATCGTCTGCTGCTTGATCGGGAAGGCGTAGTAGGCCTTCGACTTCGTCTTGTCGTCGTAGAGGAAGGTGGTCTCGATCGTGTTGGGCGCGAATCGGGAGGCGATCGGCGCCAGCACGCTGCTGATGTCCTCGAGCTTGTCGTCATAGGCCCACTTGCCCGTGACCTGGAAGTCATAGACGTCGGCATAGGCGACGTCGGGCGGGCTGCCGGAGTCGAGCGCCGAGACGGTCTTGGGGATCATGTCCTGAACCGGGTACTGCGACAGTTCGACCTTGACGCCCTTGTGCTTGTCCTCGAACTTCTTGATGGCCGCGAACAAGGCATCGTCCTCGGCCTTGTAGAAGCCCTTGACCCACCAGACGGTGAGCTTCTCCTGCGCCGAGGCCTGGCCGGCGACGGCGAGGCCCAGGGCCATCATCGTCGGGACCACGAGTGCTTTGAATTTCATGTTGCCTGTCTCCTTTTTCTTGCAGCTAAACAGCTCGATGCACGAGCCGGGGGTGGGAAGTAACTACGGTGCTCCGCGTCAGACGGCCGCCCGCAGGCGCGGCGGCGGACGCGACAATCGGGGCAGTCGTCGGCGCGAGCCCAGCACCTCGTCGATGTCCGCGCGCGCGCCGTCGATCAACAGGATGATGGCTTGCTCGGCCCGCGCCGGATCGCGTGCGATCACGGCGTCGAGCACGGCACGGTGCATCGGCAGCGACTGCGCCGGGCCGTCTTTCTTGACGGTCGAGATCTCGAAGCTGGTGCGCAGCAACGCGTGCAGCGCCTTGCTCATCTGTGCCAGCATCCGGTTGCGGGCGCTGCGCAGCAGGCCGTTGTGGAAACGCAGGTCGAAGCTGACGTAGTCGCCGCCGAACTCCACGGCATGCTTCATGCCGGCGTAGGCGGCCTCGATCTCTTCGATGTCCTCGGCCGTCGCGCGCTCGGCCGCCAGCCGCACCGCGGCCGGCTCGACCGCGCGCCGCAGGTCCTGCAGGTCGCGCAGGAACTCGGGCGTGAGGCCGGCACGAGCCTGCCAGGTGATCACGTCGGGATCGAACCAGTTCCAGTGCTCGTCGGGCAGCACCCGGGTACCGACCTTGGGGCCTGTGATGATCAGGCCCTTGGCCACCAGCGACTTCACGGCCTCGCGCACCACCGTGCGGCTGACGCCGAAAGCCTCGCACAGCTGGGGCTCGGCCGGCATCGGCGTGCCGACCGCGTAGCGGCGCGAGACGATCGCCTCGCCCAGCAGGTCCAGCGTGCGGCCATGGGTGTTCTTGGCCATCGTGATCGGCTCAGGCGTCGACCGGCGTCAACAACGGCCGGCCCGTGAAATGGGCGTGCAGGTTGTCGAAGGTGAGCTGGCCCATCGCCTCGCGCGTCTGCTTCGTTCCGCTGCCGATGTGCGGCGTCAGCACCACGTTGGGCAGCATGCGCAGGGCTTCGGGCACGTTCGGCTCGTTGGCGAAGACATCGAGCCCGGCACCGGCGATGGTGCCGTGGCGCAGCGCATCGATCAGTGCGGCTTCGTCGACCACGCTGCCGCGCGCGACGTTGACCAGGTAACCGTCGGGGCCTAGCGCCTGCAGCACGCGGGCATCGATCAGGCCCTTGGTGGCGGCGCCGCCGGGGGTGATCACGACCAGGAAGTCGACCGCCGCGGCCAGCGAGACCGGATCGGGGTGGTAGGCATAAGGGACACCGGCACGCGGCGAGCGCGAGGTGTAGGCCACCTCCATCTTGAAGGCCAGCGCGCGCTCGGCGATCGCCTGGCCGATGCGGCCCATGCCGACCAGCCCAAGCCGGCCGCCCGTGACCTTGCGGCTCAACGCGATCGGGCCGTGGGTCCATTCGTTGGCGCGCACGAAGCGGTCGGCCTGCGGGATGCGGCGCGCGGCCGCGATCAGCAGGCCGATGGCGAGGTCGGCCACATCGTCGTTGAGGACCGCAGGCGTGTTGGTGACCGGGACGCCACGCGCATGCGCGGCCGCGACGTCGATGCCGTCGTAGCCGACGCCGAAGACCGAAATCACTTCCAGCGCCGGCAATTGCGCGATCAGTTCGCGCGGCACCTTGGCCTCGCCGTTGGCGACCACGCCGCGGATGCGCGGCGCCACGGCGCCGAAGGCGGCCGGGTCGCTGACATGGATGCGATCGTGCAGGGTGTAGTGCTGACGCAGCTGGTCGAGCAGGAAAGGCATCAGCGGCGCGACGAGCAGCAGCTCGGGCCGGTCAGTGGCGCTGCTCATTGGAAAACCTCCGTGCTTCGCACTGCGGTGCGAGCCCCCTTCGGAACGGCCGGGCGGGGGCTCATACCTTGATCCCCAGCTTCTGCACCAGCTGCTTGAAATAGTCGTGGTCGCGCTGCATCGCCTGGCCGAAGGCATCGGCGTCGAGGTAGGCGAAGCCGAGGTTGAGCTTGTCGAGCTGCTCGCGCAGCAGCGGCTCGTCGGCGCCCTTGCGGGCCATGGTGCGCAGCACCGTCGAGATCTCGGCCGGCGTGGCCTTGTGCACCGCCAGTCCACGCCAGGTGCCGATCGAGAGGTCGATCTTGCGCTCCTTCAGCGTCGGCACCTTGTCGAAGGCCTTCAGGCGCTGGTCGGCCATCACCGTCAGCATCTTGAGCTTGCCGGCCTGCACATGGACCGCGACTTCGCCGGGACTCACGGCCACCGCGTCGATGTGGCCGCCGAGCAGCGCCACCACGCCGGGTGCCGCACCTTGGTAGGGCACATGGTTGAACTTGACGCCGGTCTTGTCCTCGAGGCCCGCGGCAGCCAGGTGCCAGATCGAGCCGTTGCCCGAATTGCCGACCTTCATCTCGCCGGGCTTGGCCTTGGCTGCAGCGAGGAATTCCTCGATGGTGTTCCAGGGGGCGTCGGACTTCACGGTGATCGCCGCCGGATCGGCGTTGAGGCGCGCGATCGGCTGGAAGTCGGCGTAGGTGAATTTCGACAGGCCGAGGTGCGGCAGGATCACGAGTTCGGCGATGACGACGCTGACCTTGTAGCCGTCGGGCTTGCCGTTGAGCACGTCGCTCATGCCGACCACGCCGCTCGCGCCGGGCCTGTCGTTGACGACCAGCGGCTGCGGGAAGTGCTTCTTTGCGGCTTCCGCGAAGGCGCGCGCCAGCGCGTCGGTCCCGCCGCCGGCAGAGGCCGGCACCACGAGCTCGACCGGCTTGGTCGGATAGTCCTCGGCGTGCACGGGCAGCACCCAGGGCAGCAGGGCTGCGGCTCCGAGGCCCTGTAGCAACTGCCGGCGCCCCGCGTTCGATGAATGGGCCATGAATCGTCTCCTGCGGAGCCCGCCGCGGAGCCCTCGATTCAAATCATATGATGATTGACTTCGACGGCCGGCAGGAGAAACCCTGATCGGCCGCGATCAGCCGGCGGTCATCGCCCGCTTGACGAAGCGGCCCGCACGCGCGCCGGTGGCGCGGCCTTCGGCGGTGTAGCTCAACACGCCGTTGACCCAGACCCGCTCGATGCCTTCGCTGAACTGGCGCGGCTGCTCGAAGGTCGCGCCGTCCTTCACGCGCAGCGGATCGAAGACCACCACGTCGGCCATGTGGCCGGCCTTCAGCAGGCCGCGGCCGTCGATGCGAAAGCGCGCCGCCGACAGGCCCGTCATCTTGTGGACCGCCTCTTCGAGCCGCAGCAGGCCCTTCTCGCGCCAGTAGCTGGCCAGCACGCGCGGAAACGCACCCCACAGTCGCGGATGCGGCCGTTCGTCGTTCGGCAGGCCGTCGGATCCGATCATCGAGAGCGGATGCGCCATCACGCGCTGCACGTCGTCCTCGCGCATCTGGAAGTAGCAGGCATTGCCGGGCTTCAAGCGCCGCGCCGCCTCCTGCTGCGTGACGCCCCACTCCGCCGCGATGTTGGCCAGATAGCGGCCGCCGACCTCGGGGTGCGGCTGGCTGCCGGTGATCAGGATGTCGATGATGCCGTCGACCAGGTCCTCGCGCAGCACGGTCGAGCCGGCGGTGTAGGGATAGACGTCCATGGCGATCTCCTGGCCGCGCGCCAGCGCTTCGATCAGCGGCAGCGTCTCGCGGGTGCGGCCCCAGTTGGCGGGTCCGGCGCATTTGTGGTGCGAGATCACGAGCGGCAGGCCCGACTGCCGCGCGGTCAGCGCGGCCTCCTGCAGCGCCGGCAGGATGCCGGCCAGTTCGTCGCGGATGTGGGTGGCGTAGACACCGCCGTTGCGCGCCGCCACGCTGGCGACCGCGACCAGCTCGTCGACGTCGGCGGCGAACGCCTCTTCATAGAACACGCCCGACGACAGGCCCAGCGCGCCGGCGTCCATCGCCTCCTGCATGTCGGCCGCCATGGCCGCGCGCTCGGCCGCGTTGGCGGCCCGGTCGAGCACTGCCATGTGGCGCATCCGCAGCGCGGTGTGACCCAGCAGCGCAGCGACGTTGACCGCCGGCCGCGCCGCGTTCACCGCTTCGGCATAGGCGCGCATCGTGGCGTGCCGGAACTGGCCCCGGCCCAGCAGCGACAGCGGTGCCGGCGGCGTGTCGGTCACCATCGGCGCGAGCGAGATGCCGCAGTTGCCGACGATGACTGTGGTCACGCCCTGCGAGATCTTCGGCAGCATGTCGGCCTTCTCGATCGCGGCCGAGTCGTCGTGCGTATGGACGTCGATGAAGCCGGGCGCGACCACCAGGCCAGTGCAATCGATCTCGTCGATCGGGCCCAGCGCTCGCAGGCCGGCGAGCAGATCGGGGGAGGTCCGGCCAGGCGCCGCCACCGACACGATGCGCTCGCCGGCGAGCAGCACGTCGCCCTGCCATCCCGGGCTGTCGCTGCCATCGACGACCGTGCCGCCCCTGAGCAGCGTCGCGTGGCCGGATCCTGTGGGGCCGGTGCCTGGGATGGTCATCGTTCGTCCTCGAATGGCTCCGACGCGCCCGAATACTCGGCGCTGTCGAAGCCGTGCTTGTGCAGCAGCTGCTTGAATTGCTGAAGGCCGCGCGTCGCGACCGGCCCGAGCTTCTGCGCCAGCCGCACCATCAGGATCTCGATCACCACCAGGTGCGCCAGATAGGCTTCGGTGCCGACCCGCATCACCGCGTCCTGCGGCACCGACACCGCGAGCACCAGGTCCGCGATCTCGGCCAGCTGGGTGCCCGGCTGGGTCAGCGCCACCACGGTGGCGCCTTGCGAGCGCGCAAAACGCGCGGCCTCGAGCGTGTAGGGCATGCGGCCGACGTGCGAGATCACGAAGGCCACGCCGTCGGGTCCCAGCGTGCTGGCCGAGACCAGCTGCTGGTGGGCGTCGAAGATCGCATTGGCGGTGCACCCCAGCCTGAAGAGCCGGCTCTGCAGCTCGTTCGCCATGAAGGTCGAGGCCGCGCCCACCGAATAGCAGTCGATGCGCCGGGCCTCGGCCAGGCGACTCGCGACCTTGTCGAGCACCTCGACGTCGAGGCGGCGGCCCAGCTCGGTCAGCGAGGACACGGCGGCGTGGACGATCTTGCTCGCCACGTCGCCCGCGCTGTCCTCGGCCAGCACGCTGCGGTGCAGGTAGGAGCCCGTGACGGCCAGGTCCTGCGCCAGCGCCAGCATGAACTCGCGCACCGACTCGAAGCCGAAGCTGCGGCAGGTTCTCACGATGGTCGGCATCGACACGCCGGCCTGCTGCGCGAGCTGCTCGACCGTGGCGGCCACCGCCGCGCGCGGGTCTTCCAGCACGCACTGCACCACGCTGCGCTGCGCTGCCGGCAGCTGCGCCATGCGCTCGCGCAGCCGCTGCAGGAGATGAACGGAAGGGTTGTGCATGACGGCCCTCAGAAGCGCGTGCTGATGGCGCCGCTGACCGCCAGGTCGTCGTCGACCAGCGCGAGCCAGCGCCACTTGTCGAAGGTGGTGCATGGGTGCGAGATGCCCAGAGCGACGCGATCGCCGACCTGCGGCACCGTGCCCGCGGCATCGAAGCGCAGGTAGGCATGCTGGTCGTTGAGCGCGCTGATCGTCCAGCCGGGCGGCGCATCGGCCGCCACGCGAGCACCGCGTGGCGCATGCCGCACCGGCACCGGCATCTCCAGGTCATAGGAGATGTCGCGGCGCCCGCAGGTCAGCAGCGCCAGCCCGGGCTCGGGCACCGACTGCACCATCGCCCAGACCTCGAGCGCCGCGCGCAGCGAGGCGTCCAGCCCTTCGCGCTGCTCCACCTGCTTCAGGAAGCGGGCGTAGTTGCCGTTGTCGTGCGTGACATAGCAGCCCGAGCGCAGCACGCCGAGCACCGGGCGCGACAGCCCCTGCGCACGCAGCAGCGGCACGACCAGGTCGAACACCGCGGAGCCGCCGGCCGTGAGCATCAGGCTGTCGTCACCGAACAGGTTCTGCGCATCGCAGCAGCGCGCGACCTCGAGCACGCGCTGCACCAGCGCCGTGACCTCGCGCGCGTCGTGCTCGCTGTCGCAGCGGGCGAGGCCGCCTTCGTAGCATTCGATGCCGCCGAGGTGCACGACAGGCGAGCGCGAGATCGCGGCAGCCAGTGCGAGCGCTTCCTCGAGCGTGCGACACCCGGTGCGCTGGCCGGGAATGCCGATCTCCAGCAGCACGTCGAAGCGTCGCGGGCTTTGCCGGCGCCGCGCCCAGTCCTCGATCAGCGCCAGCTGCGCCAGCGAATCGACCAGGAACCAGACCCGCAGGTCGCCGTGCCCGGCCAGCAGCACGTCGAGCCCGTCGAGATCGGCATCGGCGAGCACCTGGTTGGCGATGATGGCCCGCCGGGCCCCCGCTTCGACGCCCACGGCGAGCTGGAAGATGGTCGCGAAGGTGAGGCCCCAGGCGCCGCCGGCCAGCTGCTGCGCGAACAGCTCGGGCGACATGGTGGTCTTGCCGTGCGGCGCCAGGGTCACGCCCTTGCGCCGGGCGTAGTCCTGCATCCAGGCGATGTTGTGCGCCAGCGCGGATCGGCGGATGACGGCCAGCGGATAGGCCAGGTCATCGGCCAGCACGTTCCAGCCCTTCTGGCCGATGTCGGCGGCGCGGCATGGCGCGGCCCCCAGCGGATAGCTCTTGCTTCGGTGGTCGAGGATCAGCTCTTCAGTCATGTTCGCTCCGATGTTGCTGCGTGCCGCCAGCGTACTCAAAGATCGTTGCGCCAGCAGGCGTGCCAGTGGCCGGGCTGCACTTCGCGCAGCTGCATGTCGGCGCTGGCGCAGCGTTCCTCGGCCAGCGGGCAGCGGGTGCGGAACACGCAGCCCGAGGGCGGATTCGCCGGGCTCGGCAGGTCGCCCTGCAGCAGCGGGACCACGCGCCGCTGGGCCGGGTCGGGGATCGGTGCCGCCGCCAGCAGCGCGCGCGTGTAGGGATGCTGCGGGCTGGCATAGAGCGCTTGCGTCGGCGCGATCTCCATCACCCGGCCGAGATACAGCACCACCACGCGATCGCACAGGTACTCGACCACGTCCAGGTCGTGCGAGATGAAGAGCAGCGTGAGCCCGAGCTGCTCCTTCAGTTCGCCCAGCAGGTTCACCACCTGGGCCTGGATCGAGACGTCGAGCGCCGACAGCGGCTCGTCGGCAACGATGAACTGCGGCTCGACCGCCAGTGCGCGCGCGATGCCGATGCGCTGGCGCTGCCCGCCGGAGAACTCGTGCGGAAATCGCTCGGCGTGTTCGGGGCGCAGGCCCACCTGCTGGAGCAGTTGCTCGATGCGCGGCTTGCGCGCCGCACCCTTGGCCAGCCCGTGCGTGTCGAGCGCCTCGGCCAGCACCTCGCGGATGCGCATGCGCGGGTTGAGGCTGGCGTAGGGATCCTGGAAGATGATCTGCACCTTGGAGCGCAGGGGGCGGAACTGCGACTGCGACAGCTGGGCCAGGTCCTGCGGCGGCGCATCCGAGCCCTGCGCCTGGTAGGACATCGCACCGCCGGTCGGATCGACCAGCCGCGTCAGCAGGCGCCCGATGGTGCTCTTGCCCGAACCCGATTCGCCGACCAGCCCGAGCGTCTCGCCCTTGCGGATATCGAAGCTCACGTCGTCGACCGCGCGCACCGGATGGCTGCCCTTGCCGAAGTACTTCTTCAGGTTGCGGATCTCGAGCAGGTTCTCGCTCGCCAATGTTGCGCTCGTCATGCGGCCAACTCCTCGGTGAATCCGATGCAGCGCACCCGGCGATCGCCGCCGGCATCGAGCATCGGCATGCGGGCGTCGCAGGCTTCGCGGCGGTGCGTGCAGCGCGGCGCGAAGGCGCAGCCGGGCGGCGGCGCGAAGGGGCTCGACACCTGGCCGGGGATGGCGACCAGCTGGGGGCGCCGGCCGGGCAGCACGGGCGAGGCGCGCCGCCGCGCCACGCCCGGCAGGCAGGCCAGCAGGCCGCGCGTGTACGGGTGCGCGGGCCGGGCGAAAAGGTCATGGACCGGCGCCGACTCGACGATCCGGCCCGCATACATCACGGCCACCGCGTCGGCGTACTGCGCGACCACGCCGAGGTTGTGGGTGACGAACAGCATGCTCATGCCGGTCTCCTTCTGCAGCCGGCCCATCAGCGCCAGGATCTGCGCCTGGATCGTGACATCGAGCGCGGTGGTCGGCTCGTCGGCGATCAGCAGGGTCGGGTTGCAGGCCATCGCGAGCGCGATCATCACGCGCTGGCGCATGCCGCCCGAGAGCTGGTGCGGGTACTCGTTGACCCGCTGCGCCGCGGCCGGGATCTCGACCAGTTCGAGCATGCGCTGCGCATGGGCGTGCGCCGCCTTGCGGTCGAGCTTCAGGTGCAGCCGCACCGATTCGGCGATCTGCTCGCCGATGGTCAGCACCGGGTTCAGGCTGGTCATCGGCTCCTGGAAGATCATGCCGAGCTCGTTGCCGCGCAGCGCGCGCTTTTCGGACTCGGGCAGGTCGAGCAGGTTGACGCGCCGGCCGTCGCGCCGCACGAACCAGGCCTGGCCCTCGACCTGCGCGTGCGAGGTCTTGGCATGCAGGCCCATCAGCGTGAGGCTGGTGACGGATTTGCCGGAACCCGATTCGCCGACCAGCGCCAGCGTCTCGCCGGGACGGATCGCGAACGAGACATCGGCGACGCTCTGGATGCGGCCGGCCTCGGTGGCGAAGGAGGTCGACAGGCCCTGCACTTCGAGGCGGGGCGATGCGGATGCGATCGGGTTCATGCGGCCTTCCTCAGCTTCGGGTCGAGCAGGTCGCGCACGCCGTCGCCCAGCATCTGCAGCGACAGCGCGGTCAGCACGATGGCCAGGCCGGGACAGAAGATGGTCCAGAAGGCGCGGTCGGCATAGTCGAGGCTGCCGGCGATCATCGTGCCCCAGGTCGGGATGTCGGGCGGCACGCCGACCCCAAGGAACGACAGTCCGGCCTCGGCCAGGATCGCGTAGGCGAAGATGAAGGTCACCTGCACCAGGATCGGCGACATCAGGTTCGGCAGGATGTGCTTGCAGAGGATCTTCGGCGTGCGCACGCCGAGCGCCCGCGCCGCGTCGACGAACAGCAGCTCGCGCAGCACCAGCGTGGTGGCGCGCACCACGCGGGCCACGCGCGGCGTGTAGACGATCACCAGGGCCAGCATCACGTTCCACAGCGAGACGCCGAGGATCGACACCAGCGCGATGCCCAGCAGGATGTCGGGGAAGGACATCATGGCGTCGACCACGCGCATCAGCGGCGCGTCGAGCCGGCGGAAGAAACCCGCGAGCATGCCCATCAAGGTGCCGAACAACACCGCGCCGGCGGCCGTCACGACGCCGATCAGCAGCGAGTAGCGCGCGCCGTGCACGATGCGCAGCATCACGTCGCGGCCCAGCTCGTCGGTGCCGGCCCAGTGTTCGAGCGAAGGCGCATGCAGGCGCTGGCCGATCTCGATGGCGCCGGGGTCGGCGTCCGACAGCAGCGGGTAGAGCACGGCGACACCGGTCACCAGCAGCAGCACCAGGGCCGCCGCCAGCACGATCTTGCGCCCGAACAGGCGCCGCGCCACCGGCATCGCTGCGCGCCAGCGGGAAAGAAGCGAGGCTCTCATTTGCCCTCCAGCCGGATGCGCGGATCGACCAGCGTATAGATGAAGTCGACACCGAGGTTGATGAAGACGTAGATGGCGGCGATGACCAGCAGCGTGCCCTGGATCACCGGATAGTCGCGCCGCAGCACCGCGCGCACCACCAGGTTGCCGACGCCGGGCAGGTTGAAGACCGTCTCGGTCACGACCGTGCCGCCGATCATCAGCGCCAGCGTGAGGCCAAGCACCGTGACGATCGGCACCAGCGCGTTGCGCAGCACGTGCTTGACCATGATCACGCGCTCGGGCAGCCCCTTGGCGCGGGCCGTGCGCACATAGTCCTCGCCGAGGATGTCGAGCATCGAGGCCCGCGTGAAGCGGATGATCAAAGCCGAATTCAGCAGGCCCAGCACCAGCGCCGGCAGCAGCAGGTGCTGGAGGCGCTCGCCGAAGGACGCGCTCGGGTCGCCATAGCCCGAAGCCGGGAACCAGCCGAGCCTGACGGCGAAGAACTGGATCAGGATCAGGCCGAGCCAGAAGCTCGGGATGCTGGCGCCGAGCATCGCGACGCCGCTCACGGCCTGGTCGGCCGCGCTGCCGCGCCAGATCGCCGCCGACATGCCGGCCGGGATGCCGATCAGCGCCGCGATGCCGACCGCGAACAAGGCCAGGAACAAGGTCGGCTCGGCGCGCTCGAGCAGCGCCTGCGAGACCGGCCGCTGCAGGAACAGCGACTGCCCGAGGTTGCCCTGCAGCAGCTCGCCGACCCACAGCACGAACTGCGTCGGCAGCGGCTTGTCGAGGCCGTACTGGATGCGGGCCTGGGCGATGTCGGCCGTCGTGGCCTGGTCGCCGAGCAGCAGCGCGACCGGATCGCCGGAAGCCAGCCGGGTCAGCGCGAAGACGAGCACCGCGACGATGGCGAGCACCACCACGGCCCCCGCCAGGCGGGTCAGCAGAAAGCGCAGCATGGGGCGTTCCGTTCCGGCCTACTTGGCGAGGCCGGTGTTCCAGAAGAACGGCCAGATGGCGGGCGTGTAGCCCTCGAGCTTGGCCGAGCGCGCCGACAGTCCGTTGAACTTGCCGACCTCGATGAACGGCACTTCGTCATACACCGTCTGCTGCACCGTGCCCCACAAGGCGCCGCGCTTGCCGCTGTCGGTCTCCTGGTTGAAGGCCTTGAGGCTGGACTTCTTCGCCGCTGAATCCCACCAGCCCGGCGCGTCGTCGCCGAGTTGCGGCGGCGACAGCATCGGTTCCGGGAACAGGCCCGAATGGGTGAAGTACACGTCCCACAGCTTCGGGTCGTTGCGCCGCTGCACCAGGGTCGCCCAGTCGACCACCTGCAGGTCGGTCTTGAAGCCGGCCTTCTTGAGCTGCTCGGACATCACCAGCGCCATGTTGTAGTGGAACTCGTACTGGCGGCTGGCCATGATGCGGATCGGCTGGCCGTTGTAGCCCGCCTTGGCCGCGGCCTCCTTGGCGGCCTGCGGATTGCGCGTGTTGTAGACGTTGCTGCCGGTCGCCGCGTAGTACGGCGTGCCCTTCGGGAAGAAGTTCGGCTCGACCACGAAGAAGCGGTTGTCGCCGAAGCCGGCCGCCATCAGCTCGCCCTGCCCGACCGCGGTCTGCACGGCGCGGCGCAGCGGCTGCGAGGTCAGCACGCCCTCCTTGGTGTTGAACACGATGTAGGGGAAGCCGAAGTTCTTCGTGACGATCGGCACCACCGCCGGCGCGCCCTTCTCGATCCGGCCGATGGCCTCGACCGGCAGCAGGTCGGCGTACTGGAACTGGCCCGACAGAGAGCCTTCGACGCGCGTGTTGGCATTCGGCACCGGCACGAAGCGCAGTTCGTCGAGCACGGCTTCGCGACGGCCGGCATAGCCGCTCGGTGCTTCCTTGCGCGCGCTGTAGCCGTCGAAGCGGGTCAGCACCGTGAACTGGTCGGGCCGGCGCTCCTTGAACTTGTAGGGGCCGGTGCCGATGAAGTCCTTGAGCTGCGGCGCGATGCTCTCCTTGGCCATGATGGCGGCCATGCCGCTCGGCAGGGCGAGCTGGGCCAGCAGCGGCGCATATGGGTTCTTGAGCTTCAGCTCGACGCCGAGCGGGCCCTTGGCGCTCAGTGACTCGACTTCCTTGGCGACCGACTTGCCGCGCGGCGAGAGTTCCATCCAGCGCTGCAGCGAGGCCACCACGTCGTCGGCGTTGAGGTCGCGCCCGTTGTGCAGCTTGACGCCCTTGCGGATCGTGAAGCTGTAGCTGAGGCCGTCCTTCGAGACCACGGGCATGCCTTCGGCCAGCATCGGCGCCACGTTCCAGTTGGCGTCGAAGGTGTAGAGCGGCTCGTAGACGTGCTGCATGATCGTGCCGACCAGGTCGGCGGTGCTGACCATCGGGTCCAGGCCTTGCGGCTCGCCGACCATGGCGAGATTGGCGGCCCCGCCCTTGGGCAGTTCGGCCTGGGCCGCACCGGCCCACAGCCCGAGCGCGACGCAGGCGGCGAACGCCCCCGCGAGCGGACGCCATGGCGATCCACGCGTTGGCTTCAACCGGAGAAAACCAGATGTGGCTACAGTGTTGGCGGAAGATTGCATCGCGGCTCCGTGAGTAATAACATTACATCGGCGATCGTATTTCCCAGCGAATTGCGCGTCAAACGGGGGTTTACCCTTAATTTTTCTGTAATTTCATTACACACCTACCCGCCATGTCCAAAGTTGAAATGCTCGGCCAGTCGCCGATCGCCTCCGATCGCCAGGCCCGTCCGCTGTCCCCCGCCACCCGCGCCGGCGACTTCGTCTTCGTCTCGGGCCAGGTGCCCACCGACGACCAGGGCCAGGTCATCGTCGGCGGCATCGAGGCGCAGACGCGCCAGGTCTTCAAGCGCATCGAGCAGGCCCTGGCGCTGGCCGACTGCACCCTGGCCGACATCGCCAAGGTCAGCGTCTGGCTCGACGACGCGCGCGACTTCGGCAGCTTCAACCGCGTCTACATGGAATGCCTGGGCGAGCACCGGCCCGCGCGCTCGACCGTCGAGGCGCGGCTGATGATCGACGCCAAGGTCGAGATCGACGTCACGGCCTACAAGCCGCGCGGCTGAGACGGAGACCGCGCCGATGTCTTCCCATCACCTGGTGGCGGTCGACTGGGGCACCAGTTCGCTGCGCGGCGCGCTGCTCGACGCCGACGGCCGCGTGCGCGAGGAGCAAAGCCATCCGCGCGGCATCCTGAGCGTCAAGCCCGGCGGCTTCACCGAGGTCTTCGAGACCCTGTTCGGCGACTGGATGCGCCCGCTGGGCACCCGCTGCCTGATCTCAGGCATGGCCGGCAGCAAGCAGGGCTGGGTCGAGGCCCCCTACTGCCCCTGCCCCGCCGGCCTGTCCGAGGTGCGCGCCAAGGTGCTCGAGATCGAACCCGGGCGAATCTCGATCGTGCCGGGCCTCAACGACAGCCACGACGGCGTGCCCGACGTGATGCGCGGCGAAGAGGTCCAGATCTTCGGCGCCATGGCGCTGACCGGCCTGCGCGACGGCCTGTTCGTGCTGCCCGGCACGCACAACAAGTGGGCCCGCGTCAAGAACGGCATGGTGACGGGCTTTCGCACCTTCATGACCGGCGAGCTCTATTCGCTGCTGAGCCAGCATTCGATCCTGGCGCGCACGCTCGACACCTCGGCGCCGCTCGACGAAGCCGCCTTCCTGCAGGGCGTGACGCAGTCCGACAACGGCCAGGGCCTGCTGCACAACGCCTTCGGCGCGCGCACCCTGGCGCTGTTCGACCGCATGCCGACGCGCGAACTCGCCAGCTACCTGTCGGGCATCCTGATCGGCGAAGAACTGCGCACCCAGTCGGTCCATGCCGCGGTCGACGTGGTGCTGATCGGCAGCCCCGCACTCACGCAGCGCTACCAGCTGGCGCTGCAGGCCGCGGGCACCCAGGCCCGCACGCTCGGCGCCGAGGCCACCTGGGCCGGCCTGCACGCCATTCACTCCACCAGCCACCGAAAGACATGACCATTCCGCTCGCCAAATTCTCCGCCGCCATGCAGGCACTGCCGCTGGTGGCGATCCTGCGCGGGCTCACGCCGGCCGAAGCGCCCGCGGTGGGTGACGCCATCGTCGACGCCGGCTTCCGCCTGCTCGAGGTGCCGCTCAATTCGCCGCAGCCGCTCGAGAGCATCGCCCTGCTGCGCCAGCGCTTCCCGCAGGCGCTGGTCGGCGCCGGCACCGTACTCGACCCGCAGCAGGTGCGGGCGGTGCAGGGCGCG
Organism: Variovorax ginsengisoli; assembly: GCF_030486595.1. GTDB lineage: Bacteria > Pseudomonadota > Gammaproteobacteria > Burkholderiales > Burkholderiaceae_C > Variovorax > Variovorax ginsengisoli_B. The sequence goes on from NZ_JAUJZH010000015.1 coordinate 105,951, forward strand.
GGCGGCGAACTGATCGTGGCGCCGAACTTCAACGCCGAGGTGATCGCCGAGGCCGTGCGCCTGGGCCTGGTGAGCCTGCCCGGCGTGATGACGCCGACCGAGGCCTTCGGCGCGCTGGCCGCGGGCGCCACCGGGCTCAAGCTGTTCCCGGCCGAACTGGCGTCGCCGGCGGTGGTCAAGGCCCTGCTCGCAGTGCTGCCCAAGGACACGCCGCTGATGCCGGTCGGCGGCATCACGCCCGACAACATGGACGCCTGGCGCGCCGCAGGATCGGCCGGCTTCGGCATCGGTTCGGCGCTCTACAAGCCGGGCAAGAGTGCCGCCGCGGTGCACGAGGACGCACTGCGCTTCGTCGCCGCGTTCAACCGCACGCAGCGCGCCTGACAATCCCGACGCCACCCCGCCATGACCGCAGATTCCGACTACGCCAGTCCCGCCGTGCGCACCCTGCGCGAAGACCTCGCGCTGGCCTTGCGCGCCGCCGCGCACCACGGCCTGTCCGAAGGCGTGTGCAATCATTTCAGCGTCCTGCTGCCCGGCGCCGGCGACCGCTACCTGATCAACCCGCGCGGCCTGCACTGGAGCGAGATCGGCGCCGATGACATCGTGCTGATCGACGTCCATGGCGAAGTGCTCGCCGGCCGGCACCGGGTCGAGCCGACCGCCCTCTTCATCCACGGCGCGGTGCATCGCCTCACGGGCCATGCGGTGGTGCTGCATTGCCACATGCCCTATGCGACCGCGCTGACGCTGACGGCCGATCGCGCGCTCGACCCCACCTTGAGTCAGAACGCGATGCGCTTCATGGACCGGATCGCGGTCGATGCCGACTACAACGGCCTGGCGCTCGACGACCGCGAGGGCGAGCGGATCGCCCGCGCCATGGTTGGCAAGGACGTGGCCTTCCTCGCCAACCATGGCGTGGTGGTGGCCGGCGCGCGCATCGCCCATGCCTACGACGACCTGTACTACCTCGAGCGCGCCTGCCTGCACCAAGTGATCGCGCAGTCCACCGGCCGGCCGCTGGTGCCGGTCGATCGGGCGCTGGCCGCGCAGGTCGCGGCCCAGATCCAGGGCGAGCGCGAGCAGTCGGACCTGTTCTTCGAGGCCCTGCGGCGCCTGCTGCCGGCGCCGCGCCCCGCTCGGCCCGCGTAGGGACCGCGCCGCCATCGGCTTCTCAGGAAGGCTGGATCCGGCGCATCAGCCCGCGGGTCGTTCGCGGCCAGCCGACCCGGCCGAACCAGGCGCCGCCCGCGATGGCCGAGGCGATGACCACGCCATAGACCACCAGCGCAGCGCCCTGCACCGCGAAGACATGCAGCAGGTCGCCGCCCCAGCGCAGCGCCAGCCAGCCGCCGAAGCCGGCCACCAGCAGCCGCGCCAGGTTGCCGATCACCGGCCAGAGCAGGCGCCCCGCCCCCTGCGACGCGAAGTACAGCACCAGCCCGACGCCGAAGAAGCCATAGAACGGACCGACCGCGCGCAGGTACTGGGCGCCGGCCTCGAGCATCGCCGGGTCGTGTCCGAACAGCAGCAGCCAGGGGCGCGGGAACAGGGCCGCCGCGAGGCCGATGGCGCCCGAGAGCACGAAGGCGATGGCCGCGCCGGCCCAGGTGGCGCGCAAGGCGCGCTCGCGCTGGCCGGCGCCGATGCAGGTGCCGACCATCGCGACCAGCGGCGCGCCGAGGCCGAACACCAACGGCACCAGCAGGTACTCGAGCCGCGAGGCCGTGCCGTAGCCGGCGATCGCGCCGGGTCCGAAATGGCCGGTCAGCGCGGTCGCGATGCCGATCGACAGGTTGGTCGCCACGGTCGACACAGCGGCGACCAGTCCGATGCGCAGGATGTCGCGAAACAGCGGCCAGCGGAAGCGAACGCCAGCCCATGAAGGCCGCAGCAGGCTGCGCCCGGAGCGCAGGTAGGCCCACAGCGCCAGCGTGCCGCCCAGGTAGTAGAGCAGCAGCGCCACCGCCCCGCCGGCGATGCCCAGACCGGGGACCGGCCCCCAGCCGAAGATCAGCAGCGGCGACAGCGGAATGAGCAGCACGACGCCGACCACCGTCACGTTGGCCGGCACCGCCATGTTGCCGGTGCCGCGCACCACCGCGGCCAGTGAGTTGAACAGCCACACCAGCACCGCGCCCGAGAACGCCACATGGGAATAGACCAGGGCCGCCTCGAGCGAGGCGCCGTCGCCGCCCATCAGCGTGAAGAGCCAGCGGCCGCCAAGCAGCATCGCGGCCATGAACAGCACACCGAAGCCGACCGCGATCGCGATCGCATGCAGCACCAGCGCATCGGCATCGTCGCGCCGCCGGGCGCCGAGCGCGCGCGCGATCGACGAGGCGATGCCGCCGCCCATCGCGCCGGCCGAAGTCATCTGCATCAGCATCACGATCGGGAACACCAGCGCCATGCCGGCCAGCGCATCGGTGCCGAGCTTGCCGACGAAGAAGGTCTCGATCAGCCCGACCGAGGCCTGCGCGACCATCACCACCACGTTGGGCGCGGCCAGCCGCAGCAGCGTCGGCACGATCGGCGCTTCGAGCAGGCGCCGGGTGCGGGGGTCGAGCGCCGTCATGCCGCCGCCGTCTTCGCCACCAGCACCGGCCGCGCCTCGCGGATCGGCAGGTTGACCAGCGCCGCGCCGGCCGCCAGCGCGATGTCGATGTACCACACGATGTCGTAGCTGCCGGTGGCCTGGAACACATAGCCGCCAAGGAAGGCGCCGAGGAAGCCGCCGACCTGGTGCGCCAGCATCACGATGCCGAACAGCATCGCCATGTTGGCCGGGCCGAACATCTTGGCGACCAGGCCGGCGGTCGGCGGCACGGTCGACAGGAAGGTGATGCCCATCACGGCCGCGAAGACCAGCATCACGGCGGGCGTCTTGGGCGCCAGCAGGAACACCAGCACCGCCAGGCCGCGGACCGCATAGAGCAGTGCCAGCAGCGACTTCATGCGCCAGCGGCCGACGGCCCAGCCCATCGCCAGGCTGCCGACGATGTTGAACAGGCCGATCATGCCGAGCGCCCAGCCGCCGATCTCGGGCGGCAGGCCGCAGGCCGCGACCACGCCGGGCAGGTGGGTGGCCAGGAAGGCGACGTGGAAGCCGCAGACCAGGAAGCCCAGGCTCAGGTAGCGGTAGCTCGGTGTCGCCAGCGCCTGCCCGATGGCCTGGCGCGCGGTCAACGGCCTGGTGCCGCTGGCGGCGGCCGACTGCGCCGCCAGCTGCTTCGAGTTGCCCTTCAGCACCCACACCGCCGGCAGCGCCAGCAGGATCAGGATCGCCAGCCACTGCATCGCGCTGGCCCAGCCGACGGTCGCCATCAGGCCGATCGCGATCGGCGCCATCGCGAACTGGCCGAAGGAGCCGCCCGCGTTCACCACGCCGGTGGCCAGGCCGCGCTTGTGGGCCGGCACCAGCCGCGTGGTCGCGGCCATCAGCACCGAGGGGCCGGCCATGCCCGCGCCGCCCGCGGCCAGCACGCCGATCGCGAAGATCAGGCCGCCGGTGGTGGTCATCAGCGGCGTGAGGAAGGTGCCCAGTGCCACCAGCAGCACGCCGATGAAGATCACGCGGCCGGTGCCGATGCGGTCGGCCACCGCGCCCGCGAATGGCTGCGTCAGGCCCCACCAGAGCTGGCCGAAGGCGAAGGCGAGGCTGATGCTGCCGATGCCCAGGCCGGTGGCGGTGTTCAGCGACGACAGGAAGAGCCCCATCGTCTGGCGCACCCCCATGGTCAGGGCGAAAGTGCCGGCCGCGGCCAGCAGCACCAGCCAGACGGCGTAGCGGGCGACGGGCGCCGGGCCCGCAGTGGTCTTGTCATTCATCGCACTCTCCCTCGGTTGTTTCGTCCAGGCCGCTCAGCAGTGCGATGCTTTCGTCGACCACGGCATGCAGCGCCAGCACCCTGTCGATGCCCAGCAGCGCGTTGAGCTTTTCCTGGGCGGTGCGCCAGTGGCGCTGCGCCTCGGCACGCTTGCCGCGGCCGGCCTCGGTGATCTCGACCAGCCGGCTGCGCGCATCGGACCCCTCGCCCTGCGTGAGCCAGCCGGCCGCCACCATCGGCTTGAGGTTGCGCGTCAGCGTCGAGGCGTCGACGCCCATCGCCTTCGCGAGCTCGCCCGGGCGGATCGGCCCGAGGTGCATCACGTGCGACAGCAGCGAGTACTGCGAGGTCTTGAGGCCGCTGTGGGCGACCTCGGCGTCGTAGTGGCGCGAGACCTGGCGCGCCAGGTGCCTGAGCCGGAAATTGGTGCAGCCCTGGGGCTTGGCGATGGCATTCATGGCGATGATTGTAGCTACAATCATTGTATATGCAACTTTGACGAGGAATACGAATGACAGCCACCGATCGACTGGCAGCCTGGATCGCCGAGGAAGACGCCATTTCCGAACGCCTGAACGCCGGGCCTGGCCCCGGCGTGGCGCGTCCCGAGCAGCTCGCCGGCAAGACCGGCCTCGAAATGATGGAGGCCATGCTGCGGGCCGAAATCCCCTATGCGGCGATCGCCAAGACGCTGTCGTTCCAGATCATCGAGGTCGGGCCCGGGCGCGCGGTGTTCCAGGGCCGGCCACTGGCCGAGCACCTGAATCCGCTCGGCACCATCCACGGCGGCTGGTTCGCCACCCTGCTCGACTCGGCGCTGGGCTGCGCGGTCCACACCATGATGCCGGCCGGCCGGGGCTACACCACTGCCGAACTCGGCGTGAACCTGGTCAAAGCGCTGTCGCCGAAGGTGCAGCGCGTGCGCGCCGAGGGCAAGGTGCTGCATTGCGGCCGCCAGCTGGCCACCGCCGAGGCCCGCCTGGTCGGCGCCGACGGCACGCTCTACGCCCACGCCACCACCACCTGCCTGGTGTTCGAGATGCCGAACCGCTGACCCGGCTCCCGCATTCCGGGACCGAAAATGATCTTCTTGCAAGGCATGGTGGGCATCGCTACGATCCAAGTCCGCGTCTCTGCCAGTTGAGCGGTACGGCCCGAGCTGCCGTGGAATACGAAAGGAAGCCACGATGAAGCCCCGATGCCTTCGCTGGCGAACGATCGGCGCCTGCGCGACGATCGCAGGGGGCTGCGCCAGCCTCCCAGTGCTCGCCCAATCAGAGGCGATTCCTTCGTTTCGGGAAGTCGACTCCATGGAGGCCCGAGTCCAGGGCTGCGTGACCTGCCACGGACAGAGCGGCCAAGGCACGAGCAACGGCTACTTCCCCCGCATTGCCGGCAAGCCCGCGGGCTATCTGTACAACCAGCTGGTGGCCTTTCGCGACGGCACGCGGCACTACGCGCCGATGAACTACCTCGTCGCCTATCTGCCGGATGCCTACCTGAAGGAGATTGCCCAGCACTTCGCGAGCCAGCGGCCCCCGTTCGCGCCGGCGGACCCGATGAAGGCGGACCTGGAAACCATGCGCAGGGGCGGCGCGCTGGTGGCGGGCGGAGATGCCGGCAAGGGCATCCCCGCGTGCGTCGCCTGCCACGGCATCGCGCTGACGGGGATGGAACCAGGCATTCCCGGCCTCGTCGGCCTGCGGCCGACCTATGTGGTGGCCCAGCTCACGCGCTGGCGCGTCGGCGAGCGCCACGCGGCCGAACCCGACTGCATGAAGCGCGTGGCCACACGCTTGTCCGATGCGGACATGAACGCCGTCGCGGCCTTTCTGTCACAACAGGCCGCGCCCAAGGACCCATCGCCGGAACCGGCCAATGTCGTTCGCATGCCCCTGGCATGCGGCAGCCAGAAGTGACGGTCATGAAACTGGCATTCAAGATCCTCCTCGCGCTCGTGGTGCTGGCGGTGGCGGGTGCCGCCGTCCTGTGGTGGTTGCGGCCTTCCGCATTGCCCGAGCCCGGCCGCGCCAGCACGGCCCCGAAGGATGCGACCACCGAGGTCATCACCCGCGGCGAGTACCTGGCGCGTGCCGGCGACTGCGTGGCATGCCACACGGAGCCCACGGGCAAGCCATTCGCGGGCGGCCGCGCGATGCCCACGCCTTTCGGCGCACTCTTCGTGCCCAACATCACGCCGGACGACGAGACCGGCATCGGCCGATGGAACCCCGATGACTTCTACCGGATGATGCACACGGGCGTTTCCAAGGACGGCACGCTGCTGTATCCGGCCATGCCGTTCGCCTCGTACACCAAGGTCACGCGGGCCGACAGCGACGCCATCTTTGCCTACCTGATGTCGGTCACGCCGGTGCGCCAGCAGAACCGGCCGCACGAGCTCAAGTTCCCTTTCAACAACCGGGACCTCCTGATCGGATGGCGAACGCTCTACTTCAAGGAAGGCGAGTTCATCCCCGACCCGAAGCAGAATGCCGAATGGAACCGTGGCGCGTACCTTGTCCAGGGTCTCGGCCACTGCGCGATGTGCCACACGGCCATCAATGCGCTGGGCGGATCGAGCGAATCGAAGGCCTTCGAAGGCGGCATGATCCCGAACCAGAACTGGTACGCCCCATCGCTCACTTCCAACCGCGAGGCGGGGCTCGGCAACTGGGAGATCCAGGAAATCGCCGACCTGCTGCAAGTCGGCGTCTCGCACCGCGGCACCACCTACGGTCCGATGGCGGAGGTGGTCTACAACAGCCTGCAGTACCTCAGCGACGAGGACGTCAAGGCGATGGCCGTCTACCTCAGGGCCTTGCCCCAGCGCGACTCCGAGCCGCCGCCGACGAGCCAGGCCCGGCTCGTGAGCCCCAGCGTCATGGAAACGGGGCGCAAGATCTACAGCACGCAATGCGCCATGTGCCATGGCGAAGAGGGCAAGGGGCATCCACCGTCGTTCCCGCCGCTGGCCGGGAACCAGTCCATCACGATGGCATCGCCGGTCAACTCGATCCGCATGGTGCTCAACGGCGGCTACGCGCCCGGCACCCGCAAGAACCCGCGCCCGCATGGCATGCCGCCTTTCAGCCACATCCTCGACGATGAAGAAGCGGCCGCCGTCGTCACCTACATCCGCGTGGCATGGGACAACAGCGGCACCCCGGTCGACGCATCCCAGATCAGCGAACTGCGCAAGTTGCTGCCCGAGTGAGGAAGCCAGCCATGTCCAGCATCAGCGAACAAGAAGAAGACCTCCGAGTCGACGACATCGTGCGCCGAGGGCCCACGGGCGCGTTCGCGGTGGCGGGCATCGCGACGGCCATCGTCGTGGCGATCTACTTCATCTTCTATTTCGCGGTGTACCTGCCGCGCGGGGCGGTGCAATGAGCGCAGCGCCGGGCCGCCCCAAGCAAGCTCGCACCCCCTCGGGGGGCAGCGAGGACACGAAGTGCCGAGCGTGGGGGCGTCTATGAGCGCCATGATGCCCTCGCATGAGTCCGAAGCGATTGCCGTCGCGGCCGAGCGACGCTGGACCTGGATCGTCGGCGCGATCATCGCGGTGCTGATCCTGATGATGGTCGTCACCGGCGTGCACTGGGCCTCCATGCCGCCATCGCGCGTGGAAACGATCGACGTGAAGACGCTGCATCTGCGGGGCGAGTTCATCGAGAGCAATCTCGGCACGGCCATCGAGTCGGACGGCCGGGTGGTCGTGCGCCTGATCGCGCAGCAGTATTCGTTCGAGCCGCAATGCATCGCGGTCCCGGCCGACACGCCCGTGACCTTTCGCGCAACGGCGACGGACGCCATCCACGGATTCATCATCGGCCGCACCAATGCCAACACGATGGTCGTGCCGGGCTTCGTGGCGACCTTCACGACATCATTCAGCCGGACCGGCGAACAGTTGATGCCATGCCACGAGTACTGCGGCACAGGCCACGAGGCGATGTGGGGGCGCGTGCAGGTGCTGCCGCGCGACGAATTCATGGCCAAGGCCCGGCCAGGTGAAAGGCTCAGTTGTGTTGCACGCTAGAAAACTCGTTCTGGCCCACTTCTGGGTGGCCTTCGTCGCCTTTCTGGGCGCGCTGGTGCTGGGTGCCTGGCAGATGTACATCCGCAGCCCGCTTTCGACCTGGATCAACAACCCGGAACACTACTACCGCTCGGTCACCGCGCACGGCACGGTCATGGCCTATGTGCTGCCCACGCTGGTCGCGATGGGCTTCGGCTATGCCATCTCCGAGCTTGCGCTGAAGAAGCCGCTGATCGGCATGCGCTGGGCGTGGGCCGGCTTCTGGCTCGTGGTGATCGGCACGGCGGTGGCGGCCGTGACGATGGCATCGGGCAAGGCGTCGGTGCTCTACACCTTCTACCCGCCCATGCTCGCAAGCCCGTTCTACTACCTGGGTGTGGTGCTGGTGGTCGTGGGCTCGTGGATCTGGGTCGCGCTCATGGCCATCAACCTGCGCGCATGGAAGACGCAGAACCCCGGCGAGCCCGTCCCGCTCGCGATGTTCGGCAACGTGGCCGGTGCGTACCTGTGGGCGTGGACCTCGCTCGGCGCGGCGATCGAAGTGCTGGTGTTGATCCTGCCGGCCTCGCTGGGGCTCACCGACACGATCAATGCCGGACTCGCGCGCGTCTTCTTCTCGTGGACGCTGCATGCCATCGTGTACTTCTGGCTGATGCCCTCGTACATCGCGTTCTACACGATCGTGCCGCGCGCCATCGGTGGCAGGCTGTACAGCGACACCATGGGGCGCGTGGCCTTCGTGCTCTTCCTCGTGTTCTCGATGCCGATCGGCATCCATCACCTCTTCGCGGACCCGCAGGTGGGCGCGGGCTTCAAGTTCGTGCATGCCGTGATGACGGCGATGGTGTCGGTGCCGACATTGCTCACGGTGTTCACCATCGTGGCGTCGGTCGAGATCGCCGGCAGGCTGCGCGGCGGCCAGGGAATGTTCGGCTGGCTCAGGACGCTGCCGTGGGACAACCCGATGATGCTGGCGGTGACGTTTTCCTTCATCATGCTCGGCTTCGGCGGCGCGGGCGGCATCATCAACATGAGCTACCAGCTCAACGAGACCATCCACAACACGCAGTGGGTGACGGGGCACTTCCACCTGATCTTCGCCGGTGCGATCGTGCTGATGTACTTCATGATCGCCTACGAGCTGTGGCCGCAGCTCACGGGATGCGCGCCGCTGTCGGCCGCGCTCGTCAAGTGGCAGATCTGGCTGTGGTTCGTCGGGATGATGATCCTGTCGATGCCGTGGCACCTGGTCGGCCTGCTCGGCATGCCGCGGCGCATGGCCTACTACGACTTCACGCATCCCGAGTTGCAGCCGCAGGCCTGGACCGTGACCGTGTCGGCGATCGGCGGCTTCATCCTCCTCGCGTCCGGCATCCTGCTGGTGTATACGCTCGCCACTGCCCGCAAGAAGGAAGGCACGGTCGTGGCGCCCTTCACCTTCAGCCGCACGGCGCATCCGTCGGCGCATACGCCGGTCGCGCTGAACGGCTTCGGCCTCTGGGTCGCGATGATGATCGGCCTCACGATCGTCAACTACGGCTACCCCATCGTGCAGCTGGCTTCGCTGAAGGAAGCCTATGTGCCGGTGATACCGATCGGGAGCCGGTGATGAAGGCGCACGACACGACGGGCTGGCGCAACCCCTGGTTCCGCAAGAGCATCTTGTGGCTGATCGTCCTGACCGTGGGCGCATTCCTGGCGGGCTTCGTGCTGCTGCCTTCGGTGCACAGCGACTTCAGCGCCAAGGGGGTGTGGGCGAGCATCTGCAGGGCGGCCGGGGTGCCGGCCGACTGGTCCTTCGGCACGGCGCCCCGGCAGGCCGCGACCGCCACGGATGTCGTGCTGGATCGATCGATGGGCAAGGAGGGCTCGCGCCAGGCGGTCGGACGCGGCGCCACGCTGGCGCTCAACTGCACCATGTGCCATGGCGCGCAGGGAATGAGCACGTCCGATGCGCCCAACCTCTCCGGCCAGTACCCTGAAGTGATCATCAAGCAACTGATGGACTACCGCGGCGGCAAGCGGGGCAGCCCCATCATGGTGGCGCTGTCCAGGAACCTGTCGGACGAGGACATCGCCGACCTGGCGGCCTACTACGCCCAACTGCCGAAGGCGCGAACCGCGCCGACGACCTATGACGAGGAACTCCCGGCGCTGGTGCGGGTCGGCGCGCCGTTGCGCAATATCGCACCCTGCGTCTCGTGCCATGGCGGCATCGACCAGAAGTTCGGCGCGCCGTGGCTGGAAGGCATGCCCAAGGGCTATCTCGCGCTGCAGCTCAAGGCATTCCGCTCGGGTGAGCGCGGCAATGATTCCGAGGCGCAGATGCGCAACGTGGCCCGCACGATGACGGACGCGGAAATCGAGGACGTCTCGGCCTTCTATGCACGCAAGGCCGGTCCTCGGACCGAATGACCGGTCGCTCCTGGCGGGTCCTGCGCCGGCGTCGCGGAGAACACTTCGAATTTGTGGGTGAATCGGCCCAGCACCCCCAAAGACGGCAGTGATAATTATTCGCATTGGCGCGCACCCACCGCCCGCCGGTGCCCCTTGTCACTGCCCCCTGGAGAAGCCACATGACCGCACGCCCTCGCGCGCCCGCCCGCGCGACCCTCGCGCTGGGCGCGACCGCCCTCACCCTGCTGGCCGCCGCCCTGCCGGCGCACGCTGCCGGCGAAGTCACGCTCTACACCACGCGCGAGCCCGGCCTGGTGCAGCCGCTGCTGGCGGCCTTCACTGCCCAGAACGACATCAAGGTCAACACCGTCTTCGTGAAGGACGGCCTGCTCGAAAGAGTCAAGGCCGAAGGCGCGCGCTCGCCGGCCGACTTGCTGATGACGGTCGACATCGGCAACCTGGTCGACCTGGTCGATGGCGGGGTCACCCAGCCGGTGCAATCGGCCGCGCTCCAGACGGCGATTCCGTCGAACCTGCGCGGCAGCGACGGCCAGTGGTTCGCGCTGTCGCTGCGGGCCCGCGTGCTGTATGCCGACAAGAGCCTGCCGCTGACGGCCTTCCGCTACGAGGACCTCGCCAACCCCAAGTACAAGGGCAAGGTCTGCATCCGCTCGGGCCAGCATCCCTATAACGTGGCGCTGGTGTCGGCCATGATCGCCCACGACGGCGAAGCCAAGGCCGAGCAGTGGCTGCGCGGCGTCAAGGCCAACCTGGGACGCAAGGCCACCGGCGGCGACCGCGACGTGGCGCGCGACATCCTCGGCGGCATCTGCGACGTCGGCCTGGCCAACTCCTACTACGTCGGCCAGCTCAAGGGCGCCAAGGAAGGCACGGACGCCCGCAAGTGGGGCGATGCGATCAAGGTGGTCAAGCCCACCTTCGCCCAGGGCGGCGGCACCCACGTCAACATCAGCGGCGCCGCGGTCGCGAAGCACGCGCCGCAGCGCGCCAATGCGGTCAAGCTGCTCGAGTTCCTGGTCTCGCCGCCGGCGCAAGTGCTCTACGCCGAAGCCAACTACGAGTTCCCGGTCCGCCAGGGCGTCGCGCTCGATCCGATCATCGCCAGCAGCATCGGCGAGCTCAAGGTCGATCCGCTGCCGGTCGCCGAGATCGCCAAGTACCGAAAGCAGGCCAGCGCGCTGGTCGACAAGGTCGCGTTCGACCAGTGATCCGGCTGCGGCAGGTCGGCCCGGTCTGGCGGACCGCTTCGATGACGATCGCGCTCGGCGTGCTGGCGCCGCTGCTGAGCCTGCTGTGGCTGGCCTTCGGTTCGGGCCTCGGCCACTGGGCCCGGCTGGTGCGCGACGTGCTGCCGCAAGCGGCGCTCGACACCGCCGTGCTGCTGGCCGGCGTCGGCCTGCTGGTGCTGGTGATCGGCACCGGCTGTGCCTGGCTGGTGAGCACCTGCGACTTCCCCGGCCGCGGCGTGCTGCACTGGGCCTTGCTGCTGCCGCTCGCGATGCCGACCTACATCGTGGCCTTCGCCTATCTCGACCTGCTGCACCCGCTCGGCCCGGTGCAGGGCGCGCTGCGCTGGCTGCTGGGTTTCGACAGCCCGCGCCAGTTCCGCCTGCCCGACCTGCGTTCGATGCCGGGCGCCATCTTCGTGCTCGGCTTCGTGCTCTACCCCTACGTCTACATGACCGCTCGCGCCATGTTCATGACCCAGCCGGCCCACCTGATGGAGGCGGCCCGCTCGCTCGGCGAGAGCCGCGCCGGTGCCTTCTTCCGGGTCGCGCTGCCGCTGGCCCGCCCGGCGCTGGCCGTCGGCCTCAGCCTGGCGCTGCTGGAGACGCTCAACGACATCGGCGCCTCCGAATTCCTCGGCATCCGGACCCTCACGGTTGCGGTCTACACGACCTGGATCACGCGCTCCGACCTCGCCGGCGCGGCACAGATCGCGTCGGCGATGCTGCTGGTCGTGATCGCGCTGGTGCTGCTGGAGCGCCACGGACGGCGCCGCCAGCGCTTCGGCTCGGCCCAGCGCATGCGCGCCATCCAGCCGCGGCGCCTGCACGGCACGGCCGCCTGGCTGGCCAGCGCCGCCGCGGCGCTGCCGGTGCTGGTCGGCTTCGCGGCGCCGGCGCTCCATCTGGTGTGGGAGACCGTCAAGCGGCTGCGCCAGGGCAATGGCATTTCCGGCGCGTTGATCGACAGCCTGCTCAACACGCTCGGCGTCGCGACGGGCGTCACAGTGGTCGCGGTGGCGGCCGGACTGGTGGTCGCCTGGGCGGTCCGGGCCCAAGGCTCGGCGCGCGACGGTGCACGCTGGCAAGGCCGGGCCGCCACGCTGGGCTATGCGGTGCCGGGCACCGTGCTGGCGATCGGCCTGCTGACCCCGGCGCTGGCCGCCGATGCCGCCCTGGCCGCGCTGATCGGCCACCCGGGTCTGCCGCTGATGGGCGCCGGCGTGGTGTTGGTGGTGGCCTGCGCGATCCGCTTCCTGGCGATGCCGGTGGGCGGCATCGAGGCCGGTCTCGCACGCATCCCGCCGGCACTCGAGCAGGCCGCCCGCCTGCTCGGCGAAAACACCGGCGGCACCTTGCGCCGGGTCCACCTTCCGCTGCTGCGGCCGGCGATCGCAGCCAGCGCGCTGCTGGTGTTCGTCGACGCGATGAAGGAGTTGCCGGCCACCCTGCTGCTGCGCCCGGCCAACTTCGACACGCTGGCCACCCGGCTCTACGCCGAGGCGGCGCGCGGCACCTACGAGGAAGGCGCGATCGCGGCGCTGGCGATCGTGGTCGCCGGGCTGCTGCCGGTGGTGCTGCTGGCGCGCCATGGTCTGTCGGAGGCCACCGCATGAGCCCCCGCCTGGCCGTTCCGAAGGGGGCTCGCACCGCAGTGCGAAGCACGGAGGTTACCCAATGAGCGCCGCGTTGTCCCTCGAGGCGCTGCGCCTCGGCTACGAAGGCCCAGGCGGGCTGCACACGGTGGTCGAGGACTTCTCGCTGGCCCTCGACGCCGGCGACATCGGCTGCCTGCTCGGCCCTTCGGGCTGCGGCAAGTCCACGGTGCTGCGCGCGATCGCCGGCTTCGAACCGGTGCGCGCCGGCCGCATCCGGCTGGGCGGCGTCACCTTGTCCTCGCCGGAAGTCCACCTGCCGCCCGAGCGGCGCCGGGTTGGCATGATGTTCCAGGAGTACGCGCTGTTTCCGCACCTGGACGCGGCGCGCAACGTGGCCTTCGGGCTGCGCCGCCTGCCCCACGCCGAGCAGCATCGGCGCGTCGCGAAGATGCTGGCGCTGGTCGGCCTGCCGGATGCCGGCGAGCGCCATCCCCACCAGCTCTCGGGCGGCCAGCAGCAGCGCATCGCATTGGCCCGTGCGCTGGCGCCCGAGCCGGCGCTGCTGCTGCTCGACGAGCCTTTCTCGAACCTCGACGGCGCCACCCGCGAGCGGCTGACCACCGAGGTGCGCGAGATCCTCAAGGCCGCCGGCCAGACCGCGGTGCTGGTGACGCACAATGAGGCCGAGGCACGGGCCATGGCCGACCGCGTCGGCGTGATGCACGAGGGCCGGCTGACCGACTGGGGCGGCAGCCGCCGCGGCTAGCTGAAGACGCCAAGAGGGCTTTTTTAGACAAGGTTTTCACGGCGCGGAAGAATCCCGCTTCCCGACCCACGCCGAACAAGAGAGAGAAAGCCTCATGTCGCACTTCAAGCCGCTCACCCTGGTCAGCCACCTGCTCTGCCCCTACGTGCAGCGCGCCGCGATCGTCCTGCACGAAAAGGGCGTCGCCTTCGAGCGCGTCGTCATCGACCTGGCCGACAGGCCGGACTGGTTCACCGCCATTTCGCCGCTAGGCAAGGTGCCCCTCCTGCGGGTGCCGCGGGAGGGCGGCGGCGAGGCGATCCTGTTCGAAAGCAATGTGATCTGCGAGTACCTGGAAGAGACGCAGTCCGGCGTGCGCCTGCACCCCGAAGATCCACTCGCGCGTGCCGGGCACCGGGCCTGGATGGAGTTCGGCTCCGCAATCCTCGCCGACCTGTGGGGCTACGAGACCACGCGCGATGCCGACGTGTTCGAGCAGAAGCGCCGCGCGCTCGCAGCCAAGTTCGAGCGCGTCGAGGCGGTGCTGAAGAACGGCCCTTACTTCGCGGGCGAACGCTTCAGCTTGGTCGATGCTGTCTTCGCGCCGATCTTTCGCTATTTCGAGGTCTTCGACGAAATCAGCCCCTCGCGCGTCTTCGATGCGACGCCGCGGGTGCGCGACTGGCGCGCGGCACTGAGGGCGCGACCGAGCGTGCGCGCCGCCGTGGTGCCCGAGTACGCGCAGCACCTGTGGGGCTTCCTGCGCCGGCATGAAGCGCATCTGCTGACACTGGCCGGCACCGCCGCGCGCGCCTGAAGCGCGACAATAGCTGAACGACAACTCTTCGCGCCCCACGATATGCGACTCCTCCACACCATGCTGCGCGTCGGCAACCTGCAGCGCTCGATCGACTTCTACACCCAGGTGCTGGGCATGCAGCTGCTGCGCACTTCGGAGAACCCCGAGTACAAGTACAGCCTGGCTTTCGTCGGCTACGAAGGCAACCCGGCCCAAGCCGAGATCGAGCTGACCTACAACTGGGGCACCGAAAGCTACGAGATGGGCACCGCCTACGGCCACATCGCGCTCGGCGTGCCCGACGCCTGCGCGGCCTGCGAGAAGATCAAGGCGGCCGGCGGCAATGTCACGCGAGAGGCCGGGCCGGTCAAGGGCGGCTCGACGGTGATCGCATTCGTGACGGATCCGGATGGGTACAAGATTGAATTGATCCAGAGAGAATCAACCGCAGGCAGCCGCCCATCAGACGCCAAAAGCGATCCACTGCGCGCCTGATCGAGCCCCGATGCCTGCGTCAGGGACTGAAGATCAGGACCACGTAGACGAGGAACACGACCAGATGCACGGCGCCTTCGAGGACTGTCGTGCGCGGCCCTGAGAACGTGAGCGTGCTCAGGATCAGCGTGAGGGCCAGCAAGGTCATGCCGGTCGGATCCAGGCCCAGGATGACGGTCTTGCCCGTCACGAGGCCGATGATGAGGATCGCCGGCACGGTGAGCCCGATGGTGGAGGCCGCGGCGCCGAGGCACAGGTTGATCGAGCGCTGCAGTTGATTCGCCCGCGCCGCGGCCAGCGCGCTGATTCCCTCCGGCGCGAAGACGATGACGGCAATGAGCACGCCGCCCAGGGCCGAAGGCGCCGCTAGCGCTGCGGTGCCGTGGTCGATGAGCGTGGCGAGCCGCCCGGACAGCAGCACGATGGGCAGCAAGGTGACAAGCAGCAGCCCCGTGTGGCGGACCATCGCGGCAGCGGATGGACCGTGCCCGGCATGCATGCCTGCGCCGGCCCCCGCGGACCTGCCGGCCTGAGCGTCGACGAAGAATTCCTGGTGACGGCGCGTCTGGATCAGCAGGAAGATCGCATACAGCAGGATGGTGAAGAGAGAGAAGAAGGCCGCCTGGATGACCGTCAGGCTGCCGGCCGGAACCGCTTGCGTGAAGTTGGGCAGGATGAGCGCGACCGATGACAGCGGGATGATCACCGCGAGATACGCGACGGCGCCCTGCAGGTTGTAGGCCTGCTCGCCATGGTGCAGCCCGCCCAGCAGCAGGGCCAGTCCGACGCCGCCGTTCAGCGCGATCATCAGCACGCCGAACATCGTGTCGCGGCCCAGCGTCGGCGTGGCATCGCTGCCGATCGCGACGGCGGCGATCAGCACGACCTCGATGATGACGATCGACAGCGTGAGCACCAGCGAGCCCAGCGGGTCGCCGAGCATGTCGGCGAGATGGTCGGCCTGTTCGACGACGCCGAAGGCGCACCACAGGATGATGACGAACAGCCACAAAAAGAACAGCGCGGCGCGCAAGCCCGAAGTGAGATCGGCAAGCCACGCGTCTCCGAACAGGAGGAACAGCGCCACCGTAGTCCACGCAACAGCAAGACGTCCGATGAGGATCATGATGGGCTCCGGGCTGGACCGGGGCCTTTTCTACCGGGACGGCGCGCGCTTGTAAACCTGAACGATTCTGCGATCCGACCGCGCCGGATGCGATCAGCAGCCCAGCAGATCCGCCAGTGCCCCGATATCCCGCGCATGCAGCGTGTTGTCGGGCTGCGGCGAGACATCCTTCGGCCGTCCGGGGCCGAACTCCAGGGGCCGCTCGATGTAGCCGGTGCGCAGTCCGCAGGCCCGCGCCGCCGCCAGGTCGTCGTGGTGCGCCGCCGCCAGCATCACCTGCCCCGGCGTGACGTCGAACACCGCCGCGACACCGAGGTAGGTGCGCGGATCGGGCTTGTAGGCCTTGAAAACCTCAGCCGACAGCACGCAGTCCCACGGCAGCCCGGCCCGCTTGGCCATCTCGGTGAGCAGGCCGATGTTGCCGTTGGACAGCGTGCAGATCGTGTACCTGCGCTTGAGCCGGGCCAGGCCCTCGACCGCATCGGGCCAGGCCGGCAGCCGGTGCCAGGCGCGGTTGAGCTCGCGCTTGGTGTCCGCGTCCAGATCGGCCACGCCGAAATCACGCAGCACATCGCCGAGGATGCCCATGTGCAGTTCGTCGAGCAGGGTGAAGCCGCCCTCGCCGGCCGCTAGGCGCTCCATCACGCCCTTCATCGCGGGCTGGTAGCCGGCACGCCAGGCCAGCGCGAAGGCGCCGCCATCGATGCCCGGCAGCAGGCGCTCGGCCTCGGCCGCAATGCCCGAATGCCAATCGACCACGGTGCCGAAGACGTCGAAGGCGATGACCTTCAGCTCGCTGCCTTCCAGGACTTCCGCCATCCCGCGACCTCTCAACGTGCCAGTTGGCAGGCCTCGCGCGCCAGCGCCTCGATGCGGCCCCAGTCGCCCGCGGCGATGGCGTCGGTCGGCACGATCCAGGAGCCGCCCACGCAGGCCACGTTGGAAAGCGCGAGAAACTCGTGCGCGTTGCCGGCGTGGACGCCGCCGGTAGGGCAGAATTTGACGTCGCCGAAGGGCCCTTGCCAGGCCTTCAGCATCGCCAGGCCGCCGGCCTGCACGGCCGGGAAGAACTTGAGCTCGGTCAGGCCGTCTTCCTGGGCCATCATGATCTCGCTTCCGGTCGCGACGCCGGGCAGGAGCGGCAGGCCGAGGTCGTGGCAGGCCTTGCCGACCGCCCTCGTATAGCCCGGGCTGACGCCGAAACGGGCCCCGGCCAGCGCCGAGGCCTGGGCGTCGGCGGCGCTGCGGATGGTGCCGGCGCCGGCCACGGCCTCGGGCACCTCCTTCGAGATGAGCTCGATGCATTCGAGCGCCTCGCGGGTGCGCAAGGTCACTTCGAGCATCCGGATGCCGCCGGCCACCAGCGCCCGCGCCAGCGGCACCGCGTCCTTGACGTCGTGCAGCACGATGACCGGAATCACCGGGGCGTCGCGCATCACGTCGAGCGCGGAAATCTTGTCGTTCACAGCCATGAGCAGGCTCCTTCTTCAGCAGTCAATGCATTGCGCCGCATGCCGGCGAACAGGTCGCGGCCCAGCCCGCGGCCGTTGGCGGCGCGTGCTTCGTCGGGCATCTTCGAGATTTCTCGGGCCGCCCATTCGTCCTCGGGCAGCAGCACGGTGAGCGTGCCGGCCACGCCGTCGAGCCGGATCAGGTCGCCGTCGCGCACCTTGGCCAGCGGGCCGCCGGCCGCGGCCTCGGGCGAGACGTGGATGGCCGCCGGCACCTTGCCCGAGGCACCGCTCATGCGGCCGTCGGTCACCAGCGCCACCCGGAAGCCCTTGCCCTGCAGTACCGACAGCGGCGGCGTGAGCTTGTGCAGCTCGGGCATGCCATTGGCCTGCGGGCCCTGCCAGCGCACCACGCAGACCACGTCGCGCTCGAGCTCGCCGGCCGTGAAGGCCTGCTGCAGCGCGGCTTGCGAGTCGAAGACACGGGCCGGCGCCTCGATCACGTGGCGGTCGCCGGGCACCGACGAGATCTTGATCACGCTGCGTCCCAGGTTGCCCTGCAGCAGCTTGAGCCCCCCGGTGGCGCTGAACGGCGCCGAGACCGGACGGGCGATGGTGTCGTCCTTGGACGGCGCGGCCGACTTCCAGGTGAGAGGCCGCTCGTCCGAGGGCGTGCCGGCCAACACCGGGACGCCGGCGAACTCGCGGATGCCTCCGGCGCGCACGCTGAGCACGTCGGCATGCATCAGGCCGGCATCGAGCAGTTCGCCGATGACGAAGCCCGGGCCGCCCGCCTCCTGGAAGCCGTTGACGTCGGCGGTGCCGTTCGGATAGACCCGCGTGAGCAGCGGCACCACCTCCGACAGTTCGGCGAAGTCGTTCCAGTCGATCAGGATGCCGGCGGCACGCGCCACCGCCACCCAGTGGATCAGGTGATTGGTCGAGCCGCCGGTGGCCAGCAGCGCCGCCATCGCGTTGACGATCACGCGCTCGTCCACCAGTTCGCCGATCGGCGGCACCGCGAAGGCCGCGTCTGAGGCCCGGCCCAGCACCGTGCGCACCGCCTCGCGCGTGAGCGCCTCGCGCATCGCGTCGCCGGGCTGGATGAAGGCCGAACCCGGCACATGCAGGCCCATGGCCTCGAGCAGCATCTGGTTGCTGTTGGCGGTGCCGTAGAAGGTGCAGGTGCCTTGCGCGTGGTAGGCCTGCATCTCGGCTTCGAGCAGGCCCTGGCGGCCCACCAGGCCCTGCGCCGCCTGTTCGCGGACCTTGGACTTGGCCGTGTTCGACAGACCCGAGGGCATCGGCCCGGCCGGCACGAAGACCGTCGGCAGATGGCCGAAATGCAGCGCGCCGATCAGCAGGCCCGGCACGATCTTGTCGCAGACGCCGAGCATCAGCGCCGCATCGAACATGTCGTGCGTGAGCGCCACCGCGGTGCCCATGGCGATCACGTCTCGGCTGAACAGGCTCAGCTCCATGCCGGGCGTGCCCTGGGTGACGCCGTCGCACATGGCCGGCACACCGCCCGCCACCTGCGCCGTGGCCCCGAGTCGGCGGGCCTCGTGCTTGACGATGTCCGGATAGCCCTGGTATGGGGCGTGGGCCGAGAGCATGTCGTTGTAGGCGGTGACGATGCCGATGTTGGGCGCGCGCTCGCTCACCACCCTGAACTTGTCGTTGGCCGGGATGCCGGCGACGGCATGCGCCACGTTGGCGCAGCCCATCCGGTCGGAGCCCCGGTCGCGAACGCGGGTGTCGGCCAGGTCTTGAAGATAGGCACTGCGCAGGCTCAGGCTGCGCGCACGAATGCGCTCGGTGACAGCGCGGACGGTGGGATGGGTGTTCATGGGCTGTGTCGCTCTGCCGATGAGCCAGCGTGGGGCGGCTCGGAAGTGCATGGTAACAAGCCCTCATGAAAAAGCCCGGACAGGCCGGGCTTTTTCTGAGAGGCGCGCTGCGGCTTCAGTCCACCAGCTTGACTTCGACCCGGCGCGCCTCGGCGTTGTTGCCGCTGCCGGCCGTCACGGCCGGCTTCTGCAGGTCGACCTTGTCGGCCGGCACGCCCAGGCCGGTCAGCACGTCGCGCACCATCTCGGCGCGCTTCTTCGCCAGGGCCTCGTTGATGGCGGCGTCGCCGGTGGTGTCGTGGAAGCCGGAAATGACCGCCTTGTGCCCGCTTTCGATCCCCTTGATCACGACCGCCAGGGCCTCTGCCGCGCCCGGCGCCAGGTCGGCGCTGGCGGTGGCGAAATAGAAGTTCACGACACCGCCGACGACGCGGATGCTGGCGCCGTCGGGAATCACGACAGTGACCGTCTCGGTGACCACCGCCAGCGTGGTCGCCGGCGCGGCAGCGGCCACCGGCGCGACCGACGGACCCGCCGCATGTCCCCGCGTGTAGAGCACGATGCCGATCACGAACAGGATCACCAGCGCGATCAGGCCCAGCACGAAGGCGAGGATGAAGTTCTGCTGGCTCTCGTCGTCACTATGGGCGGACATGGGCGGTGCTCCGTAGTTGAGGGGTCGGTAAATAATGGTGCGGTGAACCATGACCGCCAAATTGTAGGCGTCGCTGCCCGGTCCCCCGGCGGCGACCCCGGGCCGCCCGGCCTGGACCCCCTGCCCACGCCGCTGCGCGACCCCAAGCCGATGCTCGATCGCGTGATCGACGAATGGGGCGGGCACGAGGACCTGTGGCTGTTCGGCTACGGCTCGCTGATCTGGCGGCCCGACTTCGGCTTCGTCGAAAGACATCCGGCCCGGGTCCATGGCTGGCACCGCGCGCTCAAGATGTGGAGCCGGATCAACCGCGGCACGGTCGAGAACCCGGGGCTGGTGTTCGGGCTGCTCTCGGGCGGCAGCTGCCGCGGCATGGTGTTCAGGGTGCCGGCCGCCGAAGGGCTGGAGACCCTCGGCCGGCTCTGGCTGCGCGAAATGCCCACCGGGGTGTACGACCCGCGCTGGCTCGACTGCACGACGCCGCATTCGAAGGTCCGGGCGCT
Organism: Variovorax ginsengisoli; assembly: GCF_030486595.1. Taxonomy (GTDB): domain Bacteria; phylum Pseudomonadota; class Gammaproteobacteria; order Burkholderiales; family Burkholderiaceae_C; genus Variovorax; species Variovorax ginsengisoli_B. Next base: position 126,692 of record NZ_JAUJZH010000015.1, read on the forward strand.
GGCCTTCACGCTGTCGCGGCGCAGTCCCAATTTCACCGGCGAGCTCAGCGACGAGCGCTATGCCCACATCTTCGCCAACGCGGTGGGCCGCTACGGCAGCTCGCTCGACTATGCCGAGCAGACCTTGCTCGAACTGCGGCGCCATGCAATCCACGATGCCGCGCTGGCGCGCCTGGTCAAGCTGGCCCAGACGCGGCTGTCGGCCCCGGCCGACAGCGCCGAGCCGGAGCCTTCGGTATACCCTCTGAGTTCAGCATCCATCGATCAAATAAAGGAGTAGTTCGACCATGCGCCCTTGCCTCATCGCCCCTGCCATCGCCATGGCCGCGGCCAGCCTGCTCGCGGCCTGCGGCACGCTGGGGCCCAAAGCCGGCGCTACCGCCGAACTGACACCGACCGGCGCGATCACGCCGAACCCGACCGTGGGCAAGGTGAGCTTCACGGCGCTCGAACACGGTGTGCGCGTGAAGGGCGAAGTGCGCGGCTTCGCGCCGGGCACGGAGCATGGGTTCCACATCCACGAGAAGGGCGACTGCGGCGACAACGGCAACGCGTCGGGCGGCCATTTCAACCCGGCTGGCGGCACCCACGGGAAGTTCGCCGCACCAGGAAGCCACGCAGGCGAACTGCCCAGCTTGGTGGCCGACGCCAACGGAGTGGCCCGCTTCAGCGTCGACGTCCACACCATCTCGATGACCGAGGGTGCGGCCAACAACATCATCGGCCGCGCGCTGGTGGTGCACCGCGACCGCGACGACTTCACGACCCAGCCGGCGGGCAATTCGGGCCCGCGGATCGCCTGCGGGATCATCGCCCGGAGCTAGCCCTAACCCAGCCGCGCCTGCATCAGGGCCTCGGCGCTCGCGAGTTCCTCCGGGGTGTCGATGTCGGTCACGATGCCGATGTCGTCGACCTCGATGTCGGCCACTTGCCCGGCCTCCTTGAGCGCACGCAGCACGGGGGCGGCGCCCTGGTTTCCCGACAGCCGGGAAAGCGCATCGAAGCAGCCGGCGGCGAAGCCCACCGGATGGCCGCGCTGGCCACGGTAGTGCGGCTGCGCCGCCCGCACCGACCCGGCCAGCGCCGACGCCACGGCCTGCAAGGTCGCCGGCTGGACCAGCGGCAGGTCGGCCGGCAGGATCAACCAGCCCGCGGCGCCGGGCGTGGCCCGCACGGCGGCGGCGATCGAGTCGCCCATGCCCGGGTGGCCGACATCCTCGAGATGCCAGGGCAGCCCGCTGGCGCGCACCGCGGCCAGCGTGTGGTCGAGCACCGTGGCGCCGGCCAGCGCGGCCTGCAGCTTGTGGCCGCTGCCGCCGGCGGCACGAAAGCGCTCGCCGCGGCCGGAGGCGAGCACGATGACGGTCGGCGGGGACGGTTCGGCGGCGGGAGTCATGCGACGGAGTATCCACGCTTGGCTTGCGCAACAATGGCGCCATGCCTTCTCCCAATGAATCACTGGCCGCCCTGCGCAAGAGCTACGAGCGCGCCGAGCTCGACGAAACCCGCAGTGCCGCCGATCCGCTCGACCAGTTCGAGCGCTGGCTGGCCGAGGCCATCGACGCCCAGGTACCCGAACCCAATGCGATGACGCTGGCGACGGTGGGCGGCGACCTGCGCCCCTCGACGCGGATCGTGCTGGTCAAGGGCTACGACGCCCGCGGCATCGTCTGGTACACCAACTACCAGAGCCGCAAGGGCCAGGAGCTGGCCGGCAACCCCTATGCGGCGCTTCAGTTCCATTGGGTCGAACTCGAGCGCGTGGTGCGCATCGAGGGCCGGGTCTTCAAGGTCGACGACGCCGAGAGCGACGCCTACTTCGCCAGTCGGCCCCTCGACTCCCGCATCGGCGCCTGGGCCAGCCCGCAGAGCGAGGTCATCAGCGGCCGCGACGTGCTGGTGAAGAACGCCGCGGTGCAGGCCGCGAAGCACCTGCTGTCCCCGCCGCGGCCGCCGCACTGGGGCGGCTTCCGGCTGGTGCCCGACCGCTGGGAGTTCTGGCAGGGCCGCAAGAGCCGCCTGCACGACCGGCTGCGCTATCGCGCCGAGGGCGGCGCCTGGGTGCGCGAGCGGCTGGCGCCCTGAGCCGGCTTCAAAGGCGCCCGGCGAGCGCCATCACGATCGACAGCGAGACCAGCGCCATCACCGTCGAGACCACGACGCTGGCGGTGATCAATCCTTCCGAGGTCCGGTAGCGCTGCGCGAACAGGAACACGTTGGCGCCGATCGGCAGCGATGCCGCCACCACCATCACGGTCAGCGGCAGGCCGCGCAGGCCGAAGGCGAGTCCGAACGCCGCGACCAGCGCCGGATGCACCAGGTTCTTGATCGAGGCATGGAGGAGCGCGGCGCGCCAGTGCTGGCCGACCGGCGTCAACGCCAGCGTGATGCCCACCAGCATCAGCGCCACCGGGCTGAATGCCTGGCCGAGCAAGGCGATCGGCTTGTCGACCGCGGCCGGAATCTCGAGCCCGGTCTGTGCGAACAGCAAGCCCAGCAGGATCGGTGCCTGCACCGGATGGACGATCGCGTTGCGCAGGGCGCGCAACACGGTCCGCGCCATCGGGCGCCGCCCTGCCGCGCCGGGCTCGATGCGTGGCGCATCCTCCTGCGCCAGCGCGAGCTCGAGGAACACGGTGGCGCTGGTCAGCAGCACCAGCGAGTGCAGCGAGATCAGCGTCAGCAGCACCACCATGCCCTGCGGTCCGTAGGCCAGGCCCACGAGCGCGATGCCGATCATCACGGTGTTGCTGTAGGTGTTGGCCAGCGCCAGCACGACGCCCGTGCGATTGAAGCCGCGCCAGACCAGCGTGGCCGCGAAGATCAGGCCGGCGGCGACGAAATAGGCCGCCACCGGCTTCAGGCTCAGCTGCTCGATCCGCACCGTGCTCATCGAACGGAACAGCAAGGGCGGCGCCAGCAGCAGGAACACCAGGTTCGACAGGTCCTCGACCGAGTCGCCCCGGATCCAGCGCATCCTCCCTGCCAGCCAGCCGACCGCGATGAGGATGACCACGGGCAGCAGTGAGGAAACGACTAGACCATTCATGAGCTTTCGAGAATAGCCGACGTGATCTTTTGGGCCATTCGCTGGCCCTCGGTGCGGGCCCGGCAAGCGGTGCGGGGGTTCAAGGCGCAGTGACGTCACCAACGCCGATGCAACCCCAACGTACCACCGCCGCCACCCCGACGCCCCCAGCACCCCGACATAAAGCCGAACCGAACGCTCCCTAGAACGTAGCCCTCAACCCCACCTTCAAGCTGCGCCCCGGCAGCGGCGCAGCCGGATACACCGTCGTCGTCAGGATCGAAGTCGCGCTGTAGGCCAGCGTGTTTCCGATGTTGTCGACCCGCGCGTACCACGTGAGGTTGGCGCTCTGGACCCGCTGCCTGTAGCTGAGCGACGCGTTCCACAGGGTGTAGGCCTCGGTCGGGCGGTCGCCCATCGGTGGCACGCGGTTCTGTGCCGCGTTGTAGTCGAAGCCCAGGCGCGCGGTCCACGGGCCGCGGCCGTAGGCCAGCGTGCTGCCGACGCGCCATGGCGCGATCCGCGGCAGCGGCTCCCCGGTGTCGGTGTTGGTGGCCCGCACCAGGTCGCCGCGCCATTCGAGGTCGAGCGTGCCGCCGTCCTCAGCCCGCGAAAAGCCATCGGCGCCGATCAATTGCAGGTTGCCGCCGGCCTCGAGGCCGGTGAAGCGCGCCCGCACCCCGTGGTAGACATAGTCCGCGAACACTTCGGGGAACAGCAGCCCCTCGGCCGTCTCGACCGGCGGCGGATTCAGCTCGCCGTCCGCGCTGCGCACATTGCCCGTGGCGCTGAGTCCGATGTAGTTGCTGAAGCGGGTCAGGTAGGCGTTGAGCCTCGCCGTGTTGGCGCCCGACTTCCATTGGGCGCCAAGGTCCAGCCCGGTCGACTTCTCGACCTTCAGGTTCGGATCGCCGGTCTCCCAGGCCGCAGTCGCCACGTGCGGGCCGTTGGCGAACAGTTCGTAGTCTTTCGGCGCCCGCTCGGTGTAGGCCAGGTTCGAGGTCAGCTGCCACTGCGGCGACAGGTTGACCAGCCCGCCGAAAGCGGCGCTGCTCGGACTGAAGTCGCGCTTGCCAACGAAGAAGCGCGTGATCTCCGGGTCGGACGGATCACCCAGCGAGCGCACCTTGACCTCCTCGGTGCGGGCACCGAAGCTCAGCCGACCCCACGAGGTGCCGAACTCTTCGTGCAGGAACAAGGCATTCGACGTGGTGCGGCTGTTCGGGGCAAAAGCCTCCTCGCCGTTGGCCGAGAAACGCCCGCTCTCGCTCGTGAAGCCGACCAGGCCTTCGAAGCCGCCGATCGGGCGGTGCCTCGCCTCGATCCGCAGGTCGTTGCTGTCGTTGGTGAAGGTGGTGCCGGGCGCCGGGCCTTCGTACTCCGTGTGGCGGTACTCGGTGCGGCTCAGCTTCGCATGCACGCTGCTGAAGAATCCACCCGGCCGCCATTCACCCTCGAGCGCGTAGCGGTCGGACCGCATGCCGATCGTGACGTCGTCTTCGGCCACCGTGCCGTAGTTGCTGCGGTAGGTGCTGGCCGAGGCACCGATCCAGCCCTGGTCGAAGAACAGCGTGCCGCCGAAGGCGCCGCCGTCGGCCTCGTTGGCCGAATTGCACATCTTGCGTGCGAAACCCGGGCGCTTCGGGTTCGCGCAGGGCAGCTCGATCGGCACCGAGACGTCGCTCGAATCGCGCCGGAAGGCATCGACGTGCAGCGCATAGCGGTCGGTGCCGCCCTCGAGCAGCGCGCCGCCGGACTTCTCGCGGTTGCCGGTTGCGTAGCCCAGGTCGGCGCGGCCGCCGAAGCCTTCGATCGGCTCGGTCGGGATGCGGTTGTCGATCACGTTGACCACGCCGCCCACCGCGCTGCCACCGTATTGCAGCGCGGCCGGCCCGCGCAGCACCTCGAGCCGCTCGGTGACCAGCGCATCGACCGGCACCGCATGGTCGTAGCTCAGCGCCGAGGCGTCGGGCGCGCTGCCGCCGTTCTGCAGGATGCGGATGCGGTCGCCGTCCTGCCCGCGGATCGTCGGCCGGCTGGCATTGGGGCCGAAATAGGTGCTGCCGACGCCCGGCAGGCCGTTGAGCGTCTCGCCGAGGGTGGATTGCGAACGCAGCAGCAGCGCCTCGTTCGACAGCGAGGTGGTCGGCGCGATCAGGTCGGTGGCGCCCAACGGGTTGCCGGTGACGGTGATCTCGCCGAGCGAGGGGGCAGGCGCCTCAGGCGCAGCTTGCGCCCAGGCACCCGGGGACGCGCAGGACAGGACGGACAGCACCGCGACGCCGACGCGGTGGCGTGGAAAAACAATAGACATGAAGGAACACTCGTTGAATCGATGGACAGCCGGCCGCGCCCCGCCAGGCAGGGTCGGCAACCGGGAAACACGGGGGATTCAGCGAGTGGAAGGCGGACCGCGCGCGTCGAACAGCGCGATCCAGCGGGCGAAGACCTCGCCCTCGAGCCAGACGAAGCTGGCGGCCGGGAGAAGTACCGGCAGGAGAACCGGCGGCACGCAAGGCGCGGCCGCTCCGTGGGACAACTGGTCGTAGAGCCTGCACTCGGCCTCGGTGTGGACGCCGAACAGCGCCGACAAGCCGCGCGAGGCGGCCGCCTTGCCGGCCACCGCAGCGGTGGCGGCATCGGCATGGGGATGTGCATGTGCCGCCGCGCCGTGCAGCGTGCCGTGCAGCAGGCCCAGCGTGGTCGCGGCCCAGAGCGCGAACGCGAGCACGCACAAGAGGGTGCGGGTGCTTGGGGAGCGCTGGGGGGAAGGCATTTAATCAGTTGAGGACAGAGCAAAAACTGCTGACGCAGTTTCTTGGTCTGTCCCGCAAGGTATCAGGATGGTCGAGGACAGAGCAAAAACTGCTACGCAGTTTCTTGGTCTGTCGCGCAAGGTCTCAGCCCTTCACCCGAGCAGCAAAAGTCTTCTGGAACTTCTCGACCTTGGGACCGACCACGAAGGCGCAGTAGCCCTGGTTCGGGTTGTTCAGGAAGTAGTCCTGGTGGTAGGCCTCGGCGGCCGAGTAGTTGGCCAGCGGCTCGACCTCGGTCACGATCGGCGAGCGGTAGGTCTTGCTCTCGCCGATCTCGCGGATCACGTCCTCGGCGACCTGCTTCTGCGCCGCATCGAGGTAGTAGATGCCGCTGCGGTACTGGGTGCCGACATCGTTGCCCTGGCGATTGAGCGTCGTCGGATCGTGCACGACAAAAAAGATCTCGAGGATCTCGTGCAGCGAGATCTCGGCCGGGTCGAATGTCACCTTGACCACCTCGGCGTGCCCGGTGCGGCCAGTGCAGACCTGCTCGTAGCTCGGATTCACGGTCTGGCCGTTGCTGTAGCCCGATTCGACGTCGAGCACCCCCTGGACGCGGTCGAACACGGCTTCCGTGCACCAGAAGCAGCCACCGCCGAGGACGATGGTTTCGGTGGGCGAGGATGGGGATGACATGGCAACTCCGGCGAAGTTTCGAGACGAACTGCACATTGTGCCGGCTTGACGCACTGCAACACCCTCACTACATTACTAACCCGCCAGTCATTAATACCATGCCCGCCTCCCGATTCCTCAAGGACAAGCTGTGTCCCGTGAGCGCCAAGCGCGAGCGGCGCAAGGAAGCCCGTCCGGGCGAACTGCTGGAGGCGGCGCTGGACCTGTTCGTCGAGAAAGGCTTCGCCGCCACCCGTTCGGAAGAAGTCGCGGCCCGTGCCGGCGTCTCCAAGGGCACCCTCTTCCTGTATTTCCAGAGCAAGGAAGAGCTGTTCAAGGCGGTGGTGATCGAGAACCTGGCCGGCCGCTTCACCGAGTGGAACCGCGAGTTCGACGAATACGAAGGCAGCACCGCCGACATGCTGCGCTATTGCATGCGGGTCTGGTGGGAGCGGGTCGGCGCGACCAAGGCCTCCGGCCTGACCAAGCTGATGATGAGCGAAGGGCGCAACTTTCCCGAGTTGGCCGAGTTCTATCGCCGCGAAGTCGTGAAGCCGGGGCACGAACTGCTCCGGCGCATCGTCCAGCGCGGCATCGACCGCGGCGAGTTCGCGCCGGTCGAGGTCGACCTGGCGATCTACACCGTCATCGCGCCGATGATCTTCCTGATGCTGACCAAGCATTCGCCTGCGATCTGCTTCGATCACACCTCCACGATCGACCCCGAGAAATACCTGGCGCTCCAGGCCGAGACCGTGCTGCACGGCCTTTGCCGCACGCCGAAGGCTGCCGAATGAAAAGAACGATGAAATGGGCCATCGCGGCCCTGGTCCTGGTGCTGCTCGCCGCCGGCGCGCTGCGTGCCATCGGCGCGCGCAAGGCCCAGCAGGCCAAGCTGGCGGCCGGCACCGGCTCGGCGGCGATCGAAACGGTGGTGGAGCTGTCGGCCACCGACGTGGTGCGCGTCGCCCGCCGCGAGCTGGCCGAGACGCTGCCGGTCTCGGGCACCTTGCGGGCGGTCGATTCGGCGCAGGTCAAGGCCCGCGTCGCCGGCGAGCTGATCGGCCTCACGGTGCGCGAAGGCGACACGGTCGCGGCCGGCCAGGTCATCGCACGCATCGATCCGGTCGAATACCAGTCGCGCATGCGGCAGGCCCAGGAGCAGGCCGAATCGTCCCGCGCCCAGGCCGAGGTGGCGCAGCGCACCTTCGACAACAACAAGGCCCTGGTCGAGCAGGGCTTCATCTCGCGCACCGCGCTCGAAACTTCGCAATCGAACCTCAATTCGGCGCTGTCGACGCACCGCGCGGCGCTGGCGGCGGTCGAGATGACCCGCAAGTCGCTCGACGACACCGTGCTCAAGAGCCCGATCGCCGGCCAGGTGGCGCAGCGCCTCGCCCAGTCCGGCGAGCGCGTCGCCATCGACGCCAAGATCATCGAAGTGGTCGACCTGAGCCGCATCGAAGTCGAGGCCACGCTGGCCGCGGCCGATTCGGTGGCGGTGCGCGTGGGCCAGCGCGCCACCCTGCAGATCGAGGGCGGCGGCGTCGCCGACCCGAAGAGCGGCGAGCGCACGGTCGGCGCCAGCGTGGTGCGGGTCAATCCGAGCGCCCAGGCCGGCAGCCGCAGCGTGCTGGTCTACCTGCGGCTCGACCGCAGCACCGGCTTCCGCCAGGGCCTGTTCGCGCAGGGCACGATCGACGTCGGCCGCACCGAGACGCTGGCCCTGCCGCTGACCGCGGTGCGCACCGACAAGCCGGCGCCCTACGTGCAGGTGGTGATCGACGGGCGCATCGCGCATCGGCCGGTCGAGACCGGCCTGCGCGGCCAGCTCGACGGCCAGACGATGGTCGCGGTGCGCGGCATCGAAGAAGGCGCGGTGGTGGTGGCCGGCAGCCTCGGCCCGCTGCGCCAGGGCACGGCCGTGCGCCTGTCGCCGGTGTCGGCCAGTGCCGCGCCGGCCCCCGCCGCTTCGGCACGCAGCGCACCCTGAGGCGGGCACGGCATGTGGTTCACCCGCGTCAGTCTCAAGAATCCGGTCTTCGCGACCATGCTCATGCTCGCCCTGGTGGTGCTGGGCGCCTTCTCCTACCAGCGCCTGCAGGTCGACCAGTTCCCGAACATCGACTTCCCGGTGGTGGTGGTGATCACCGAGTACCCGGGCGCCTCGCCCGAGATCGTCGAGAGCGAAGTCACCAAGAAGATCGAGGAAGGCGTCAACTCGATCGCCGGCATCAACGCCCTGACCTCGCGCAGCTATGAGGGCCAGTCGGTCGTCATCATCGAGTTCCAGCTCTATGTCGATGGCCGCAAGGCCGCCGACGACGTGCGCGAGAAGGTGGCCGGCGTGCGGCCCCTGTTCCGCGACGAAGTGAAGGACCCGCGCGTGCTGCGCTTCGACCCGGCCTCGCGCGCCGTCTGGTCGGTGGCGGTGCTGCCCGAGGGCGACACGAGCGCCGCCGGGCCGCCCCAAGGCGCGAGCACCCCCTCGGGGGGCAGCGCAGCACGCGCAGCGGCAAGCGTGGGGGCCACATTCACGCAGCCCAGCGCGGTGGAGCTCACCAACTGGGCCGACCAGGTGCTCAAGAAGCGGCTGGAGAACGTGCGCGGCGTCGGCTCCGTGACGCTGGTCGGCGGCACCAAGCGCGAGATCAACATCTACCTCAATCCGCAGGCGATGGAAGCCTTCGGCGTCAGCGCCAGCCAGGTGGTCGATGCGGTGCGCAGCGAGAACCAGGCGCTGCCGGTCGGCTCGGTGCGCTCGCTCGAACAAGACCGCGTGGTCCAGATCGACGCCCGCATGGAGCGGCCCGAGGATTTCGGCCGCATCATCGTGGCCCGCAAGGGCGGCGCGCCGATCCGGGTCGACCAGGTCGCGACGGTGCGCGACGGCGCCCAGGAGATCGACAGCCTGGCGCTCTACAACGGCCAGCGCACCTTGCTGCTGTCGGTGCAGAAGGCACAGGACGAGAACACCATCCAGGTGGTCGACGGGCTGGTCAAGGCGATCGCCGAGATCAAGCCGCAGCTGCCGCCGGGCGTGCGGCTGGAGCCGATCGCCGATGCCTCGCGGCCGATCCGGGTGGCGGTCGACAACGTGCGCCAGACGCTGATCGAGGGCGCCCTGCTCACGGTGCTCATCGTCTTCCTGTTCCTGAACTCCTGGCGCTCGACCGTGATCACCGGCCTGACCCTGCCGATCGCGCTGATCGGCACCTTCTGGTTCATGGCGATGTTCGGCTTCACCATCAACATGATCACGCTGATGGCGCTGTCGCTGTGCGTGGGCCTCTTGATCGACGACGCGATCGTGGTGCGCGAGAACATCGTGCGCCACGTGCAGATGGGCAAGGAGCCCTACCAGGCCTCGCTGGACGGCACCCAGGAGATCGGCCTGGCGGTGCTGGCGACCACGCTGTCGATCGTCGCGGTGTTCCTGCCGATCGGCTTCATGGAAGGCATCATCGGCAAGTTCTTCCACGAGTTCGGCATCACGATCGTGGCGGCCGTGATGATCTCGATGTTCGTGAGCTTCACGCTCGACCCGATGCTGTCGAGCATCTGGCACGACCCGGCGATCGACCAGCACGGCAAGAACGAAGCGCCCGTCACCTTCTACGACAAGACCATCGGCCGCGTCACCGGCTGGTTCGACCGCGCCACCGAGCGGCTGGCCGAGGGCTACCAGGGCATCCTGCGCTGGGCGCTGGTGCACAAGCTGGCCACCGTGTTCGCGGCCATCGGCATCTTCGTTGGCAGCATCTTCATGGTGCCGCTGCTGGGCACCGAGTTCGTGCCCAAGGCCGACTTCTCCGAGACCTCGATCAGCTTCTACACCCCGGTCGGCTCCTCGCTCGAAGTGACCGAGGCCAAGGCGCGGCAGGTCGAGGCGGTCCTGCGCGAGATGCCCGAGGTGCGCTACACGCTCACCACCATCAACAGCGGCGACGCCCAGGGCAAGATCTACGCCAGCATCTACGTGCGGCTCGTCGACCGGCGCGCGCGCAGCCGCAGCGTCGACCAGATGTCGACCGTGCTGCGCGAGCGGCTGCGCGCCATTCCGGGCATCACGGTCACGCACGTCGGCCTGCGCGACTCGGTGGGCGGCAACAAGCCGATCGAGTTCTCGCTGCAGGGGCCCGACCTGAAGGAACTCGAGCGACTGACCGTTCGCGTGATGGACAAGATCCGCCCGATCCCCGGCCTGGTCGACCTCGACTCCAGCCTGAAGCCCGACAAGCCGACCGTCAGCGTGGTGATCCGGCGCGATGCCGCCTCCGACCTCGGCCTCGGCGTGGCGCCGATCGCGGCCGCGCTGCGGACGCTGGTGGCCGGCACCACGGTGGGCAACTGGCGCGCGCCCGACGACCAGACCTACGACGTCAACGTGCGCCTGGCGCCCGAGGTGCGCAACTCGCCCGCCGACCTGGCCCGCCTGCCCTTCCTGAGCACCGCGGTCGGCGCCAATGCCGACGGCTCGAGCCGCATCGTGCGGCTGGCGCAAGTGGCCGAGGTGCGCGAATCGACCGGCCCGAACCAGATCAACCGCCGCGCCCTGGCGCGCGAGGTGAGCATCAACGCCAACGTCGACGGCCGCTCGGCCGGCGAGGTCTCGGCCGACGTCCGCGCGGCCCTGGCCGGCATCGCCTTTCCGCCGGGCTACGGCTGGCAGTTCAGCGGCTCGACCAAGAACATGCAGGAGTCCTTCGGCTACGCGGTCTCGGCGCTGGCGCTGGCGGTGATCTTCATCTACATGATCCTGGCCAGCCAGTTCAAGAGCTTCCTGCAGCCGCTGGCGCTGATGACCGCGCTGCCGCTGACCCTGATCGGCGTCGTGCTGGCGCTGCTGATCTTCCGCTCGACGCTGTCGATGTTCTCGATCATCGGCGTGGTCATGCTGATGGGACTGGTGACCAAGAACGCGATCCTGCTGGTCGACTTCGCGATCCGCTCGCGCGAGCCTGGCGTCGCCGAGGACGGCACGCCGGTACCGGGCCTGCCGCGCGCCGAGGCCCTGCTGCTGGCGGCCCGCGTGCGGCTGCGCCCGATCCTGATGACCACCCTGGCCATGATCTTCGGCATGGTGCCGCTGGCCTTCGCGATCAGCGAAGGCTCGGAGCAGCGCGCGCCGATGGGCCAGGCCGTGATCGGCGGGGTCATCACCTCGTCGCTGCTGACGCTGGTGGTGGTGCCGGTGGTCTATTGCTACATGGACGACCTGGCCAACTGGGCCCGCCGCCGCTGGACCGGCCAGCCGAAGCCGGCCGCCGAAGCCACGCCCGTGGCGGCGCCTAAAATCGAAAGTTTGTCCTGAGTCCGCGAGGAGAAACCCCATGAACCCCACCCCCACGCTCGAGCGCCTGCGCTTCAACATGATCGAACAGCAGATCCGTCCCTGGGACGTGCTCGATCTCGAGATCCTCGACCTGCTGGCCCAGATCCGGCGCGAGGACTACGTGCCCGAGGCGCACCGTGCGCTGGCCTTCTTCGACATGGAGATCCCCCTCGAGGGCGTCAGCACGGCCTGGGAGCCGGGCCAGTGCATGCTCTCGCCCAAGGTCGAGGCCCGCATGCTGCAGGACCTGCACGTCAAGAAGCACGAAACCGTGCTCGAGATCGGCGCCGGCTCCGGCTTCATGGCCGCCCTGCTGGCCCATCGCGCGGCCCAGGTGCTGAGCCTGGAGATCGACCCCGGCCTGGCCGCCTTCGCTGCCGCCAACCTGCGCCGCAACGGCGTCACGAACGTCGAGGTGCGCCATGCCGATGGCGCCACGCCGCTGGCCAGCGGCCCGACCTTCGACGTCATCGTGCTGAGCGGCTCGGTGGCGCGCATCCCGCAGGGCCTGCTGGGCTCGCTGAACATCGGCGGCCGGCTGGCGGCCGTGGTCGGCGACGAACCGATGATGCGCGCCCATTTCGTGACCCGTACCGGCGAAGGCAAGTGGGACGTGCTGCAGCCCTGGGACACGGTGGCGCCGCGGCTCCTGAACTTCCCCGCGCCCTCGCGCTTCAACTTCTGACCCCCTGCCCTTCATGATCGATCAAATCCGCCCGACCGAGCTTGCCGACTGGTTCGCCAGGAATCCGAACGCGAGGCCGGTGGTGCTCGACGTGCGCGAACCCTGGGAGCTGCAGACCGCGAGCGTGGCGCCGATGGGCTTCACGCTGGCGACGATCCCGATGAACGAGATCCCGGCCCGCGTCAGCGAACTCGATCCGGGCCAGCGCATCGCCTGCCTCTGCCACCACGGCGCACGCAGCCAGCGGGTGGCCGCCTTCCTGGCCCAGAACGGTTTCGACGAGGTGGCGAACATCGCCGGCGGCATCGATGCCTGGTCGGCCCAGCACGACCCTTCCGTGCCGCGCTACTGAGCGGCCCGCGCCGCCGCCCTCCCCGATTTTCGTATCCCCAAGGACGCTTCATGCCCGTGCCCAGGCCTCTTCCTCTTTCGGCAGCGCTCGCGACCGTGTTCGCAGCGGCGATCGCGCTGCCGGCCCATGGCCAGAGCCTGATCGAACTCTACGATGCCGCGCGCGGCTTCGACGCCACCTACCAGGGTGCACGGGCGCAGTACGACGCCAATCTGGCGCGGGCAGCGCAGGCCAAGGCCGGCATCCTGCCGGCGGTCGGGCTGTCGGCCAACGCCACCGCCACCCACCAGGAGCTCTCGACCGACAACGCGTCGCTGACCCGCGGCATCCCGACACAGGCCGCCGGCATCAACGCCACGCAGCCGCTCTACCGGCCGGCCAACTGGGCGGTCTGGGAGCAGAGCAAGCGGCAGCTCGGCATTGCCGAGGACACCCTCAAGATCGCCGAGCAGGATCTCGTGGTGCGCGTCAGCCAGGCGTATTTCGACGTGCTGTCGAGCCAGGACAGCCTTGCGCTGGTGCGGGCGCAGAAGATCGGCGTGGCCGAGCAGCTGGCCTCGGCCAAGCGCAATTTCGAGGTCGGCACCTCGACCATCACCGACACGCGCGAGGCGCAGGCCCGCTACGACCTGGTGCTGGCGCAGGAAATCGCGGCCGAGAACGACCTGCAGGTCAAGAAGATCGTGCTCGACCAGCTGGTCGGCCGCACCGGCACCCAGCCGATCCCGCTGGCCGCGCCGGTGGCGCTGCCGCCGGTCCAGCCGGCCGATATCAACGCCTGGGTCACGCAGGCCGACGACATCCATCCCGCGATCGACCAGGCACGGCTGGGTCTGGAGGTCGCGAAGCTCGAGGTCGAGAAGGCCCAGGCCGGCCACAAGCCCACGCTCGATGCGCAGCTGGGCTACAACGTCACGAACAACCCGAACGGCACCACCACCAGCACAACCACCGGCAAGGTACGCGTCAATGCCGCGAGCATCGCGCTGGTCTTCAACATGCCGCTGTTCGCGGGCTTCGCGACCGAGAACCGGGTCAAGGAGACGCTGGCACTCGAGGAGAACTCGCGCCAGACGCTGGAGGCGACCCGCCGCAGCGTTTCGCAGGCCACCCGCTCGGCCTACCTCGGACTGATCTCGGGCGCCGGCCAGGTGAAGGCGCTCGAAGCCGCCGAAGCCTCCAGCCAGAGCGCCCTCGACGCCAACCGACTCGGCTACCAGGTGGGCGTGCGCATCAACATCGACGTCCTGAACTCGCAGGCGCAGCTGTTCCAGACCAAGCGCGACCTCGCGGTGGCGCGCTACAACGTGCTGGTGGGCAACCTGAAGCTGCGCCAGGCCAACGGCACGCTGAGCGCCGACGACCTGCAGGCCATCAACGACACGCTGGCGATCGGCGGCCGCGCGAGCGTCCAGAGCGAAGCGTCGCCGACCCAGCCCTCGGCCGCCACCCAAAGCCCGGTTCCGGTGCCGCCGGCCTCGCTGCCGCGCCCGGGCACCTCGGCCGCCCCGGTGGTGCCGCCGGTGGTCACGCCGCCCTTCAATCCGCAGCCGCCGACGATGCCGGTGCCGCCCCCGCCGCCGGTGATCGAGCAGCTGCCGACCCGCTGAAAGGCCGCGGGCCCCGGCCTACTTGAGTTCGCTCAGGTTGACCGGCTTGATCTTGCCGCCTTCGACCGTGGCGACCAGCGGATCGACGATGGTGCCGCCGACCGCGTCGACACCCTTGAATTCGCCGGCGTTGGTTTCCTTCGGCATCTTGGTCAGCGCCTCGCCGATCTTGGCCCGGATCGCGGCCGCGTCGGTGGTGCTGCCGGCGAGCTTCATCGCACTGGCCAGTGCGTGCGTCAGCGTGTAGTTGTAGGAAGACTCGGTGGTCGGGTCCTTGTCGGCGCCGTAGGCCTTGCGGTAGGCGGCGGCGAAGGTCTTGGGCCCGAGGCGTTCGTCATAGGACACCGGCAGCACGCCGATCGAGCCTTCCAGCGGCGCCAGGCCACCCGTGACCTTGGCCATCTCGTCGAGCTTGGCCTGGTCCATGATCAGGAAGCCGCCCTTGAAGCCCAGCTCGCGCGCCTGCTTGACGACCAGCGCGGTCGGCTCCGACGGGCCGCCGACGAACAGCACGTCGGGCTTCTCGGCCAGCACCCGGCTCACGCCGCTGTAGAAGTCGGCTGAGCGGTTGTAGGACATCGGGTTGTTCGAGGCGATCGTGCCGCCCGCCTTCTCCCAGGCCGGGCCGAAGAGCTGGGTCCAGTTCTTCGCGTACTCGTGGTCGCCCGGCAGCATGCCGACCTTCTTGCCGAACTTCTTCATCTCGTAGCTGGTGAAGGGCTCGATGTAGGAGTTGAAGGTCGGCGGGATGCGGATGGTGAGCTTGTTGCCAGTCTCGGTGATCTTGGGCGTGCTCGAGTACGCCATCACGATGAACTTCTCCTGCTCGTTGAAGGCCTGCATCGCGTAGATACCGCCCGAGTGCGGCACGAACACCGCCGGGCTCTGGTACTGCTGCACCAGGCGGCGCGCATTGATCGCCGCCTCGGCCGGCGCGTACTTGTCGTCGAGCGCCACCAGTTCGAGCTTGACCTTCTTGCCGGCGACCTCGAGGCCCGCGGCATTGATCTCCTTGATGGCCATCTCCATGCCGTTGACGACGTTCTTGCCGTAGAGGGCAGCACCGCCGCTCAAGGGGCCGGTGAAGCCGATCTTGACCGTTTCCTGTGCGAAGGCGGCGCTGGCGCCGAAGGCCGCGGCGAGCGCGGCGACGAGAGGCAAGGTTGTTGTTCTGATGCTCATGCGGGAGTCTCCAGGTGGTTTGAACGATGCAGGAAAAGAATGCGGTCTCAGGCGCCGATATAGGCGGCACGCACCGCCTCGTTGTGCAGCAGCGAATCGCGGTCACCCTCGAGCGCGATGCGCCCGCGCTCGATGACATAGGCGCGGTCGGCGATCGCCAGGGCCGAATAGGCGTTCTGCTCGGCCAGCAGCACCGTGGTGCCGGCCTTGTTGATGCGCTGGATGACCTCGAACACCTGCTTGACGATCAGCGGCGCGAGGCCGAGCGAGGGCTCGTCGAGCAGCAGCAGCCTGGGCCGGCCGAGCAAGGCGCGGCCGATCGCCACCATCTGCTGCTGGCCGCCCGACAGCGAGCCGGCCGGATGGTCCTGCTTCTGCGCCAGCACCGGAAACAGCGCGAACACCTCGTCGAGCGAGCGCTGGATGCCGGCCGCATCGCGCCGGTGCACGTAGGCGCCGAGCGTGAGGTTCTTCTTGACCGACATCATCGGAAACAGCTTGCGTCCCTCGGGGCAGTGCACCAGGCCGGAGGCGACGATCTGGGCCGGCCGCTGGCCCACCAGTTCGCGCTCGCCGAAGCGGATGCTGCCGGCGCTCGGCTTGTGGATGCCGCTGGCGGCCATGAAGATCGATGTCTTGCCGGCGCCGTTGGCGCCGAGCAGCACCACCAGTTCGCCCGGCGCCGCATGCAGCGTCACGCCCGAGAGCGCGCGGAAGCTGCCGTAGTGCAGGTCGACGCCATCAAACTGCAACATGGTCGGCTCCCAGGTAGGCTTCGATCACCTGCGGGTCGCGGCGGATCTGCTCCGGCGTGCCCTCGGCGATCTTGGCGCCGTTGTTCAGGACGACGATCTTGTCGGCCAGTCGCATGATCATGTCCATCTTGTGCTCGATCAGGCAGACGGTCTTGCCATGGTCCACCAGCTTGCGGATCAGGGCCGCGAGGCCCACGGTCTCTTCGGGGTTTACGCCGCCGGCCGGCTCGTCGAGCAGCAGCAGCTCGGGGTCGGTCGCCAGCGCCAGCGCGAAGGCGACGCGCTTGCGCTCCTCCTGCGTGATGTCGGCGGCAATGCGATGGGCCACATGCGACAGGCCGACGAAGTCGAGCGCCTCGCGCGCCTTCTCGCGGCACAGCCGCTCTTCTTCCTGCAGCCGGCGGGTGTTGGCGAGCACGTCCCACAGGCCCGACCTGGTGCGCAGGCGGTGCCCGACGATCAGGTTGTCGAGCACGGTGGCGTTGTCGAACAGGTGCGTGGTCTGGAAGGTGCGCGCGATGCCGAGCTTGGCCACGTGGTCGGGCCTGAGGCCGGTGACATCCTGCCCGTTGAAGCGGATGCACCCCGAACTCGGCTTGTGCGTGCCGGCCACGAGGTTGAAGAAGGTGGTCTTGCCGGCGCCGTTGGGCCCGATGATCGCGCTCACCTGCCCGCGCTCGAAGCGCGTCGAGATGTCGTCGACCGCGGTGAGGCCGAAGAACTGCTTGGTCAGCGATTCGATTTCAAGCATTGTTTCGCGCCTCCTGCGCCGCGGCGCCCGGGGTGGCCGCCTTCTCGGCCTGCGCCGCGTCCGCGCGCTGGGCCCGCCGCTTGAGCCAGGTGCCGACGATGCCGTCCGGCAGGAAGATGATCAACGCGATCAGGACCGGGCCGAACACCACCATGCGGTAGTCCTGCAGGAACTGCAGGCTCTGCGTCAGCCAGGTCACGATGAAGGTGCCGAGCAGCGGCCCCAGCAAGGTGCCGATGCCGCCGACCAGCACGAACATCACGAGGTCGAAGGTCACGGCCTCGCTCGCCAGGTCGGGACCGAGAAAGCGCACCTGTCCCGCATAGAGCGCGCCCGCGAAGCCGGCGTAGACCACCGACAGCACGAAGGACAGCGTCTTGGTGCGCATCAGGTCGATGCCGAGCGCCTCGGCCAGGTCGTCGCTGTTGCGCACCGCCATGAAGCTGCGGCCCAGCAGCGAGCGCACGATGCGCGCCATGATCCACAGGCCGAGCACCAGGAAGGCCAGCACCAGGTAGTACTGCGACAGGGGCGTTCCGAACTGCAGCGGGCCGATGCCGGTCGGCGCCGGGATGCCCATGATGCCGACCGGTCCGTGGGTCAGGCTTTCCCACTTCTCGATCAGCAGGAACATGATGTAGCTCACGCACAGCGTGAAGATCGAGAAGTAGTGGCCGCGCAGGCGCAGCGACAGCAGGCCGATGAAGTAGCCCAGCACCGCGGTCACCACGCCGGCCGCCAGGAAGGCGATCCAGAACGGCACCTGGTGGTCGACCGTGAGGATGCCGACCGTATAGGCCCCCACCGCCATGAAGGCGCCGTGCGCGAGGTTGAACTGCCCGGTGTAGCCGGTGATCAGGTTCAGCCCGAGCGCGGCGATGGCCATGATGAAGGCCTGTGTCGCCACCGAGATCAGGTAGTTGTTCTGCGCGAACAGCGGGAACACCAGCGCC
Source organism: Variovorax ginsengisoli (assembly GCF_030486595.1). Classification (GTDB taxonomy): domain Bacteria; phylum Pseudomonadota; class Gammaproteobacteria; order Burkholderiales; family Burkholderiaceae_C; genus Variovorax; species Variovorax ginsengisoli_B. Next base: position 144,774 of record NZ_JAUJZH010000015.1, read on the forward strand.
GCCGCGGCCAGCAGCGCCCAGCCGGTCTTGCCTTGCAGCCAGTTCATCAGCGCGCTCCCTTGGCGGTGAACAGGCCCTGTGGGCGGAACGACAGGATCACCACCAGCAGCACGAAGGCGATGATGTCCTTGTAGTCGGTCGAGAAGTAGAAGCCGCCGAAGCTCTCGGCCATGCCGATGATCAGCCCGCCCACGATCGCCCCCGGGAAACTGCCCATGCCGCCCAGGATGATGATCACAAAGGCCTTGGTGATGACCAGGTTGCCCATCGCCGGGTAGACCAGGTTGATGGGCGCATAGAGCACCGCCGCGACCGCCGCCAGCGCGCCCGAGATCGCGAACACCAGCAGGGTCACGCGCGTGGCGTCGATGCCCACGAGGGCGGCGCCGTCGCGGTTCTGGGCCATCGCGATGATGGTCGAGCCGATCACCGTATGGTTCAGGAACAGGTGCAGCAGCACCATCAGGCCGAAGGCGCCGGCGATGATCAGGAGCCGCTGCAGCGGCGCCGTCAGCCCGAAGACCTCGACCACCTGGCCGTAGGGCGTCGGCATGCGATGGAAGTCGGCGCCGAACAGCGCCTGGGCGCCGGCCTCGAGGAACAGCAGCACGCCGATGGCGGCAATCATGTCGTGCAGCTCGGGCGCGTTGCGCAGCGGGTGGAACACCAACCGCTGCGTCAGCATCGAGATCGCCGCCACGATCGCGGCGGCGCCGGCCATCGCGAGCCAGTAGTTGAGGCCCAGCTTGGCCATCAGGTAGTAGCCCGCGAAGGCGCCCGCCATGTAGAACGCGCCATGGGCGAAGTTCGGCACGTGCAGGATGCCGTAGACCAGTGTCAGGCCCAGCGCCACCAGGCTGTAGACACCCCCGACGGTCAGGCCGTTCAGGAGTTGCTGAAAGAACATTTCCACATGATTCCTCGGTGTGACCCAGGCAATGCAGCCGCGGCTGCATCGAACGCGCCGGGCCATTGTGGAAGCAGGCGCGGCGGCGCCGACTAAGGTTTCTCCGGAGACGGCGTCGCCTTGGAGACTCGCGCTCCTACCGGGCGGTAGGGTGCAGAATGCGGCTCCTGGAGGTCCCCCATGACACGCACCGTTGCTCAGAAACGCGCCGACTTCCGCTCGCTCCACGCGGCGGGCTCCTTCGTGCTCCCGAACCCCTGGGACATCGGCAGCGCGCGCTACCTCGAAGGCCTCGGCTTCAAGGCCCTGGCCACCACCAGCTCGGGCTGCGCCTGGTCGCTCGGGCGGCCCGACGGCGCGCTGTCGCGCGAGACCGTGCTGGCTCACTTGCGCACCATCGTGGCGGCCACCGACCTGCCGGTGAATGCCGACTTCGAGAGCGGCTTTGCCGCCGATCCCACAGGCGTCGCGCAGAGCGTCCGGCTGGCGATCGACACCGGCGTGGCCGGTCTGTCGATCGAGGATTCGACCGGCGATCCCGCGCATCCGCTGTATGACATCGATGTTGCGGTGGCGCGCATGCGCGCCGCCCGCGCCGCCATCGACGAAGCCGGCGGCGACGTGCTGCTGGTCGGGCGGGCCGAGAACTTCTTCGCCGGCCGGCCCGACCTGGACGACGCCATCGCACGCCTGAAGGCCTATTCGGAGGCCGGCGCCGACTGCCTCTATGCGCCGGGCATCCGCACCCGCGAGCAGATCGCGGCCGTGGTCGCCGCGGTGGCGCCGAAGCCGGTCAACCTGCTGGTCGGTTCGAGCAGCGAGCTGACGATGAAGGACATCGAGGCGCTGGGTGTGCGGCGGGTCAGCGTCGGCGGCGCACTCGCGCGCGCGGCGTGGGGCGGGTTCATCCGGGCCGCGCGCGGCCTCGCCGACGAGGGGCGCTTCGACGGCTTCGCGGAGGCCGCTTCGGGGAACGAGTTGAACGCGTTCTTCAAGGGTCGCGGCCCCTGAGATCGATACGGCAGCGCAGCCCTTCAGCATTCAGATGCGCTGCCGATATGGTTCTCATGAACACCTACCCTACCTCCAGCCAGGCGACCGGTGTCGCCCGCACGCTCAGCAAGCGCATCCCCTGCACGATCGTGGTCTACCAGACCTCGGAAAGGGAGTTCGTCACGGCCCGCTCGAACGACCGGGTCAGCGGACTGATCCAGGGGGTCTACCGCGACGGCTACCTGTTGCCGCCGGCGCATCGGGTCGAGCTTCCGGGGCGCTGAGGGTCAGGGCGCTGTCAACCAGTTCTCGACCGACAGCCCCTCCACACGGCGAAACTCACGCTCGTTGTTGGTGACGAGCACCCAGCCTTCGGCGCGCGCATGCGCCGCGATCCAGAGGTCGTTGTTGCCGATAGGCTGGCCGATGCGCTCGAGGCGGCTGCGAATTTCGCCGTAGTGCTGGCTCGCCGCTTCGGTCAGCGGCGCGATCCGGATGGCGTGTTGCAGTTGCTCCAACGCCACCAATGCCTTGCTGCGGGCCTGGCTCTTTTCGGCACCGTTTTGCAGTTCACCGAAGGTGATGGCCGACATGGCCAGCACATCAGGCGCCAGTTGCTCGAAGCGCGCCCGCACGGCCGGTGGATTGTGCTTGGCAATGTAGATGCAGATGTTGGTGTCAAGCAGGAAGCGGATGGCCATCAGAAGGTCTCGCGTTCCTGGGGTGGACCGTCACCGCGGCCTCCGGCCATGAAACCGGCCGGCATGCGGACCAGAGCATCGAGGATCGTGACCGCGCTCACGGGCCGCTCGCGCAAGACGACGTCGTTGCCCTGACGAAAAATCTCCACCTGCTCCGCGTTGAAGCGGAACTCCTTGGGCAACCGCACCGCCTGGCTGTTGCCGGATTGGAAGACACGGGCATAGGTCATGCGGGCTCCTTTTGTATATACAAAAAGTATATACTTTTGCGAAGTCTTGTCAATTGCCCAGCTCGAATCAGGCGGTGATCTCCACCCGGTTGCCATCCGGATCCAGCACCACGCTCTCGTAGTAGCCGTCGCCGGTTCGGCGCGGCCCGTCGAGCACCGGATAGCCGTCGGCCTTCAGGCGTTGCGTCAATTCGTCGACCGCTTCCTCGGAACCCAGCGACACCGCGAAATGCGTCAGGCCCATGCGCTGGGCGCCCGGCTCGATGACCATCGGATTCAGCGTGGTGGTCGTCATCGCCTCGATCCGCGCACCGTCGCCGAAGCTCAGGAAGCAGGATGCGAAGCCCTTGGCCCGATTGACATATCCGCTGCCCGCCAGGGCGCCGAAGTAGTCGACGTAGAAGCGCTTGAAACGCTCGAGGTCCTGGGTCCAGAGGGCGATGTGTTCGATGCGCATGACGGCGTCCGGCGGGGTGCTGATCGCGGCGAGCGATGAGGACTCGCTGCGTTGGAGTCAGGATTTCACCACGCCGGCCTGATCGAGGTAGTCGCGCAGTCGCCGCTGGAGGTGGGGCACCGCATTCGCGTGATTCAGGAAGGCCTCGACCTTCATCAATGCCCATTGCTGGCCCTCCTCGCCAAAGCGGATCACGGCGCACTGCTCAGGCGTCAGCGCGCCCACCATGAAGTAGCTCGCTGCGCCCGGGCGACGCTCGCTCGGGTACGCACGCATCCAGTGCACGACCTCGGGCGCCAGCGACAGGCCGAACTCTTCATCAACCTCCCGCAATACGCATTCGACCGGCGACTCGTCGCCTTCACGCCCGCCGCCCGGCAGGTCCCAGCGGCCAGGAAACGGAATGCCTGCCTTGTCGTCTCGCTGGTAGGCCAGCAAGCGTTCCTTGCCAAAGAGAAGGGCGATCTTTGCGCCGTGAAAGTCGATGGTCATCTTGCTGAGGTTCCGTCGGTGCGACCCAATTCAGCCGCGCTGCCACCTTCAACAGAATGCCATGGAGGCCGCTTCGATGGCGCCGTCAACGCATCGGAAAAATCCCGCCGCGCCGAAAGATTCATGATCGTGGCGCGTCGGCGCCCTACTCCAGCCGCGGCTCCGCCCGCTCCTCACCCACCGGCGAGGCCGCCTCCGCGATCGCCAGCAGCGCACTGGCGGTGCGTTCGGCCGCCCCGCGGTTCGCGTTGGCGAAGGCCAGCGCGGCCTGCGACATCGCCTCGCGGCGCTCGGGGTTCTCGGTCAGCTTGAGCGCCGCCGTCACGGCGTGCTCCATGTCGGGCACCCGCTGCGAGGCACCGGCCGCCAGCGACAGCTCGGCCGCTTCCGCGAAGTTGAAGGTCGACGGACCCATGATGACGGGGCAGCCGCAGGCCGCGGCCTCGATCAGGTTCTGGCCGCCCAGCGCCTCGAAGCTGCCGCCAAGCAGCGCGACATCGGCCAGGCCGTAGTAGAGCGCCATCTCGCCAAGCGAATCGCCGAGCCAGATCTCGGACTCGGCCGGGGCGCCGGCGGCGCTGCGCCGCGCCACCGCGAAGCCATGCGACTCAACCAGCGCCGCGACTTCGTCGAAGCGCTGCGGGTGCCGCGGCACGATCATCCACTGCACGTCGTGCACGCGGCGGGCGATCGAACGAACGGCCTCCTGCTCGGGCGGTACCGGCGCCAGCGCGCCGAAGCGCTTGAGTACCTCGAGCAGCTGCCGCTCCTCGCCATCGCGCGAGCTTGCGAAGACCACGATCGGCTTGGGCAGCTGCCCGCGAAGCTTGGCCGCCGCGGCCAGCTGCCGCATGTCCGGCGTGGCGTCGAACTTGAGGTTGCCGTAGACGCCCGCGACCTTGGCGCCCAGCGACACCAGGCGATGCGAATCGGCCTCGGTCTGGGCCCACACGGCGGCCAGCGCCGAGTAGGCGGGCCGCGCCAGCCAGGCGAGCCGCTCGGCCCCGGCCAGCGACTTCTCGTTCAGGCGCGCATTGGCCAGCACCAGCGGGATGCCGCGTTCGGTGCAGGCGGCGGTCATCTCGGGCCAGACCTCGGTTTCCATCAGCACGCCGATGCGCGGCCGGAAGCGATCGAGAAAGCGGGCCACCGCGCCCGGCGAATCCCAGGGCTGCCAGACCTGCAGGTCACCGGGCTGCAGCAGCTTGGCAGCCTCCTCGCGACCGGTGGCGGTGCCGTTGGTGAGCAGGATCGGAATGCCCGGGTACTGGCGGCGCAGTTCCTCGATCAGGATGCCGGCGGCCCGCGCCTCGCCCAGCGACACCGCGTGGATCCAGCACCAGCCGGTGCCGACGGCCTCGGCGTCGTAGTGGCCGAAGCGCTCCTCGACGGCGTGCGCGTAGCCGGGCTCGGCCGCGGCGCGGCGCCGCAGCTTGCGCCGCACCAGCGGCTGGGCCAGGGTGGTGAAGGCGCCATAAAGGCGCAGCAGCAGCGAACGCACGCTCGGGCCGGCCTCAGTGCGCGGCCTCGGCCAGCTTCGCGTCGGGCTTGACACTGCGCAGCAGCGCCAGCATCTCGCCCTCGATGCGGTGCAGCGCGGCCTCGGTCTGGCCCTCGAAACGCAGCACCAGCACCGGCGTCGTGTTCGATGCCCGGACCAGGCCGAAGCCGTCGGGCCAGTCGACCCGCACGCCGTCGATGGTCGAGACCTGCGCCGGCGGCGCGAACTTCGCGCTCTCGACCAGTTGGGCGACCACGGCATGCGGCTCGCCCTCGGCGCAGGCGACGTTGAGCTCGGGCGTCGAGAAGCTGGTCGCCAGCGCATTGAGCACGTCGCTCGCGTTCGGGCTCTTGCTGAGGATCTCCAGCAGCCGGCAGCCGGCATAGGTGCCGTCGTCGAAGCCGAACCAGCGCTCCTTGAAGAAGATGTGGCCGCTCATCTCGCCGCCCAGCGGCGAATCGATCTCTTTCATCTTGGCCTTGATCAGCGAGTGGCCGGTCTTGTAGATCAGCGGCTGGCCGCCCGCGGCGGCGATCGCCGGGCCCAGGCGCTGCGAGCACTTGACGTCGTAGACGATGGTCCCGCCCGGCACCCGCGACAGCACGTCCTGCGCGAACAGCATCATCTGGCGGTCGGGGTAGATGTTGCTGCCGTCCTTGGTGACGATGCCCAGGCGATCGCCGTCGCCGTCGAAGGCCAGGCCGAGCTCGGCGTCTCCCGCCTTCAGCGCGGCGATCAGGTCCTTGAGGTTCTCTGGCTTGCTCGGGTCGGGATGGTGGTTGGGGAAATTGCCGTCGACTTCGCTGAACAACTCGGTGACCTCGCAGCCGATGGCACGCAGGATCGCCGGTGCCGACGCGCCGGCGATGCCGTTGCCCGAATCGACCACGATCTTCAGCGGCCGCGCGAGCTTGATATCGCCCACGATGCGCCGGGTGTAGGCCTCGGTGACGTCGACCTTGCGCACCCTGCCGCCATCGGCCAGTACCGCGCTGCCCGCCTCCATGACCTGGCGCAGGCCCTGGATCTCGTCGCCATAGATGGCACGGCCGGCCAGCACCATCTTGAAGCCGTTGTAGTCCTTCGGGTTGTGGCTGCCGGTCACCTGGATGCCGCTGCGGCACAGCGTATGGGCCGCGAAATAAAGCATCGGCGTGGTCACCGCACCGACATCGATGACTTCGATGCCCGTGGCGACCAGGCCGCGGATCAGTGCCTGGGCCAGCGCCGGCCCCGACAGGCGTCCGTCCCGGCCCACCGCCACCGTCGTCTCGCCGGCCGCGCGCGCCGCACTGCCGAAGGCCCTGCCGAGGGCCTCGGCGACCTCCGCGTCGAGCGTGGCGGGCACGACGCCGCGGATGTCATAGGCCTTGAAGATCGACGCGCTGAGTTGCATGAAAGGTATCCCCTGAAAGTTCCTAAAACGTCGAACATTGTAGGCATGGCCCCAACGAGCCAGATGTCCGGAAACGGCTACTCTTGCGGAAGCGCAGCACTATCATCACCGCATGCCAGCCGCCCCCGCCTCTTCCGCCGGCCTCGAAAGCGATGCCTGCTACCTGGCCATGAAGGCCCACGATGCACGCTTCGACGGTTCTTTCTTCACCGGCGTGACCTCGACCGGCGTCTATTGCCGGCCGGTCTGCCGGGTCAAGCTGCCGCGACGCGAGAACTGCTGCTTCTTCAGGCATGCCGCGCAGGCCGAGGCGGCCGGCTTCAGGCCCTGCCTGCGCTGCCGTCCCGAGCTGGCGCCGCGGGCCGCGAGCTGGTCGACCGAGGACGCCTCGCGCATCCTGGCGCTGCAGGCCGCGCGCCTGATCGACGAGCCTGACGCCTGGAGCGACGACGGACCGGGCGCCGCGCGCATCGCGGCCCGGCTCGGCGTCAGCGATCGCCACCTGCGCCGCATCTTCGAGACCCAGTTCGGCGTCTCGCCGCTGCAATACCTGCAGACCCGCCGCCTGCTGGCCGCCAAGCAGCTGATCGCCGACACCCGCCTGCCGATGACGCAGGTGGCGATGTCCAGCGGCTTTGCCAGCGTGCGCCGCTTCAACGCCGCCTTCGTCGCCCACTACGGCCTGAACCCGAGCGCCCTGCGCCGCGCCGGCGCCGCCAGCGGCGGGCGCGAAGGCGATTCGGTCAGCGTGCGGCTCGGCTACCGGCCGCCCTGCGACAGCGAGGCGATGCTCGGCTTTTTCGGCCGCCGGGCGTTGCGCGGCGTCGAGCAGATGACCGAGCGCGCCGGCCAGCCGCAGTTCGCGCGGACCCTGCGCGTCGCCCAGGGCGGCCGCAGCCACGCGGGCTGGCTGCAGCTGCGCTTCGACCCCGCGCGCGAGCAGGTCCTGCTGCAGGTCGGCGAGTCGCTCGCCGCGGTGCTGCCGACGGTCATCACCCGGGTCCGCGCGCTGTTCGACCTCGATGCCGAGCCGATGGTGATCAACAGCGTGCTGCACGCCTGCTTTCCCGACGGCGACGGACTGCGCGTCCCCGGCACGGTCGATGGCTTCGAACTCGCGGTGCGCGCGGTGCTGGGGCAGCAAGTCACGGTGGCTGCCGCGCGCACGCTGGGCTCGCGCGTGGTCGAGGCCTTCGGCGAGCCGATCGCGACGCCGATCGACGGCCTCGACCGCCTGTTCCCCACGGCGGCGGCCATCGCCGGCGCCAGCGGCGACGCACTCGGCCGGCTCGGCATCGTGCGCCAGCGGCAGGCCGCGCTGCTCGCGCTGGCGCAAGAGATGCTCGCCGGCCGGCTCACGCTCCACGCCGGCGCCGACGTGCCGACCACGCTGGCGGCGCTGCAGGCGCTGCCGGGCATCGGCGACTGGACCGCGCAATACATCGCGATGCGGGCGCTTCGCTGGCCCGACGCTTTCCCGGCCGGCGACGTGGCGCTGCAGAAAGCCCTCGGCGTCGACTCGGCGCGCGCCGCGGCCGACGCCTCCCAGGCCTGGCGGCCGTGGCGCGGCTATGCCGTGCTGCGCGCCTGGCACCGCCCCACGCCCGCCCCGGCAGCCGCTGCGCCCGCAGAAGAACCCCGAACCCGCACCGGCGCCATCGCCTGACTGCCATGAAGTTCAAGACATCGACTCTTTACACCACCCACATCGACAGCCCGCTCGGCGGCATCACGCTGGCAGCCACCGACCAGGGCCTGGCCGGCGCCTGGTTCGACCACCAGCGCCACTGGCCCGACACCCGCGGCTGGGTGACCGACGATGCCCACCCGGCGCTGCGTCAGGCCGCGGCCCAGCTCGACGACTATTTCGCCGGCCGCCGCGACAATTTCGAGCTCCCGCTGGACCTGTCGCACGGCACCGCCTTCCAGCAGTCGGTGTGGCAGGCGCTGCGCGCGATCCCGCCCGGCCAGACCACCAGCTACGGCGCGCTGAGCGCCGGCGTCGGCAAGCCGGCCGCGGTGCGCGCGGTCGGCGCGGCGGTCGGGCGCAACCCGATCAGCGTCATCGTGCCCTGTCACCGGGTGCTCGGCGCCGACGGTTCGCTCACCGGCTATGCTGGCGGGCTCGAGCGCAAGACCGCGCTGCTGGAACTGGAAAGGGCTTTGTGAGCGAAGGCGAATGCACGGCAGGCGGAACGACCGCGGCGACTCCCACGATCACCCAGACCACCAGCCCCCCGACCGCCAGCCGCGCCTGGCTGGTCGACCTGCTGCTGCTCGGCGCGCTGTGGGGCGCATCGTTCCTGTTCATGCGCATCGGCGCGGCCGAGTTCGGCGCGCTGCCGACCGCCGCGGTGCGGGTCGGTATCGCGATGCTATGCCTGTTGCCGCTGATGTTCCTGCGCGGCCAGTGGCCGGCCTTCAAGCAGCACTGGAAGCCCGCGCTCGGCATCGGCGTCCTCAATTCCGGCCTGCCCTTCGCCTTCTTCGCCTTCGGACTGCTGACCCTCAACAGCGGGCTGGCGGCGGTCATCAACGCCACGGTGCCGATGTTCGGCGCGCTGGTGGCCTGGGGCTGGTTCAAGGACCGGCCCGACGGCTCGCGCATCCTCGGCTTGGTGATCGGCTTCGCCGGGGTGGCGATGCTGGCCGGCCGCACCGCCGGCTTCCATTCCGGCGCCGACGAGGGCGCCGCGCGCTGGGCCATCGCGGCCTGCCTCGCGGCCTGCATCTGCTATGCCTTCTCGGCCAACCTGACGCGCAAGTACCTGAGCGGCGTGCCGGTGATGGCGACCGCCGCCGGCAGCCAGGTCGGCGCCACCCTGGCGCTGGCCCTGCCCGCCGCCTGGCTGTGGCCGGCTCAGATGCCAAGCGTCAAGGCCTGGTTGGCGCTGGTGGCGGTCGGCACGGCCTGCACCGGCCTGGCCTACGTCCTGTTCTTCCGGCTGATCGAGCGGGCCGGCCCGGCACGCGCCCTGACCGTGACCTTCCTGGTGCCGGTGTTCGCGCTGTTCTACGGCGCGGTGTTCCTGGGCGAGCGGATCACGCAGTGGATGCTGGTCTGCGCGCTGGTGATCGTCTGCGGCGTCGCGCTATCGACTGGACTGGTCAAGCTGGGCCGTCGCCGCGTGGCCGCCGGTTGACAGCGTCACCCCGCGCCGGCCTGCATCGACGAGGCCACGACGTTGATGGACAGCGCCAGCACCAGCATGTTGAAGCCGAACGACAGCACGCCGTGCACCAGCGTGATGCGGCGCATCTCGTGCGAGGTCACCTGCACGTCCGACACCTGCGAGGTCATGCCGACCACGAAGGAGTGATAGAGGAAGTCGAAATAGTCGGGGGGCAGCTTGCCCGGGAACTTGAGGCCCGGCCCCTGCGGCTTCGGCGTGAGTTCCGCCTGGTAGTAGCGGTGCGCGTAGTGAAAGGCGTAGATCGTATGGATCATCAGCCACGAGCCGGTCAGCGCCACCAGGCCGAGCGCGATGTGGCCGACGCGCTGGGCGCCGCTCAGCTGCGGCACGCTCTGCAGCAGCATGGCGATCACCACCATGCTGACGCCGATCACGCTCACCATGATGGCCAGGATCAGGGCGCTGGGCTGGTCCTGCGCCTGGGCCCGCGCGCGGGTGCGATCGGGGTCGCAGGTCTCGGCCAGCCACCAGGCGGGCAGCAGGTAGGCCGCGGCCCCGACGCACCAGCCCAGCAGCCCTCGCGCGACACCATCGATCGGCTTCGGCAGCAGGCCGAGCCCGAAGCCGACCGCCACGCCCACCGCGGCGCCGCACAGCAGCCGCAGCCACCCCGGCATCTGAAGGTATCGCCATTGCATGCACCGACTGTAGCGGCTCAACTGATCCGATCGATTGGCGTCGCACTGAGCCTGTTCTTTTGGGCGCCGATCGCCGACAGTCGGGGGCTGAGAATCAAAGCGCCACGCATGAAAATCCCCCGCCTCCTGCAAAGCCTGCTGCTTGCCGCCTGGAGCCTGGCGGCATCCGCCGCCACGCCCCCGATGCAGGTTCCCGACACCATCGCCCAGCGGGCCGCGGCCTGCATCGCCTGCCACGGCCGCGAGGGCGCCAGCGCCGACGGCTATTTCCCGCGCCTGTCGGGCAAGCCCGAGGTCTACCTGTTCAACCAACTGCGCAGCTTTCGGGACGGCCGCCGTTTCAACACCGACATGACGCACATGGTGCAGCACCTGTCGGACGCCTACCTGCGCGAGCTCGCGGCCTACTTCGCCGGGCTCGACCTGCCCTACCCGCCGACGCCGGCCGCGACCGACGCCACCCCCGCGATGCTGGCGCGCGGGCTGGCGCTGGCCTACCAGGGCGACGCGACGCGCGGCATCCCGGCCTGCGCGCAATGCCACGGCCAGGCACTGACCGGCGTCCTGCCGGGCATCCCCGGCCTGCTCGGCCTGCCGCGCCTTTATCTTTCGTCCCAGCTCGGCGCCTGGCTCACCAACGACCGCCACGCGCTGGCGCCCGATTGCATGGCCGAGGTCGGCAGGAAACTCACGACCGCCGACATCAATGCCGTGACCAGTTGGCTGGCGCTGCAGCCGGTGCCGGCCGACAGCCATCCGGCGGCCACCCTCCCGGGCCCCCTGCCGATCCCTTGCAGCGCCCTGGACCGATGAAGCCCGCCATGCGACGTCTCCTCATCCTGCTGGCCGTCCTGGCGAGCCTCGCCCTGCTGTGCGTGGTGGCCGTGGTGGCACTCAACACGCGCGGCGAGGATCCGCTGCCCGCCGATATGGCCGCCGCCCCGGTCACGCCAAGCGCGGCGCAGGTCGAGCGCGGCCGCTACCTGGCCCTGGCCGGCAACTGCGCCGGCTGCCACACGACCCGCGGCGGCGCCGCCTATGCCGGCGGCGTCGGCATCGAGACGCCGTTCGGCACGGTGTTCTCGAGCAATCTCACGCCCGACCCCCAGGCCGGCATCGGCAGCTGGAATGCCGCGCACTTCTGGCGCGCGATGCACAACGGCCGCTCGAAGGACGGGCGCCTGCTCTACCCCGCCTTCCCCTACCCGAACTTCACACGGGTCACGCGGGAGGATTCCGACGCCCTCTTCGCCTACCTCCGAAGCGTCGCGCCCGCCCCGACGCCCAACCTGGCGCACCAGCTGCGATTCCCCTACGACACCCAGGCCGCGCTGGCGGTCTGGCGGGCGCTGTCCTTCACGCCGGGCGGCTTCGTCGCCGATCCGGCGCGGCCGGCCGAATGGAACCGCGGCGCCTACCTGGTCGAGGGCCTGGGCCATTGCATCGCCTGCCACGGCACGCGCAACGTGCTCGGCGCAACCGAAGAAAAGCTCGGCCTCTCTGGCGGGCTGATCCCGGTCGAGAACTGGTATGCGCCCTCGCTCACCTCGAAACGCGAAGCCGGCGTCGCCAACTGGGATCCGCGCGACATCGTGGCGCTGCTCAAGACCGGGACCTCGCCGCGCGGCTCGGTCATGGGGCCGATGGCCGACGTGGTCTTCCGCAGCACCCAGTACCTCGACGAAGCGGATCTGCAGGCGATGGCCGTCTACCTGAAGGAGCTGCCGGCGTCGGAGGCGGCAACGGCGGGCGGCGCGCCCATCCGCCGCGATGCCCGCGTGATGGAACGCGGCGGCAAGATCTACGACCAGCGCTGCGCCTACTGCCACGGCGATGTCGGCCAGGGCGCCCTGGGCGCCTATCCCCCGCTGGCCGGCAACCGGGCCGTGCTCATGGCATCGACCGCCAACCTGATCCAGGTGGTTCGCCACGGCGGCTTCCTGCCGGCCACCGCGGGCAACCCACGCCCCTACGGCATGCCGCCCTTCAACCAAGCGCTGGACGACGACGAGGTCGCCGCGGTGCTGACCTTCGTGCGCGGCTCGTGGGGCAACGACGCGCCGGCGGTCGGCGCGCGCGAAATGATGCGCCGCTGAGCCCTCTCGGAAAGCGACGGCCGCCCGCTTGACCTTTCCATCATGGTAAGGTTGACACTTCCTTTCATCCCGCGAAGGCGGCTTGTGAAGGACAGGATTTCCGAATGAACACCACCCTGGCGATGCCGGCCGCCGCGACCGGCCTGCAGGCATGGTCGCTGCCGATCGAGGGCATGAGCTGCGCATCCTGCGTGGCACGGGTCGAGAAGGCCCTGGGCGCCGTGACCGGCGTCACCGAGGCCAGCGTCAACCTGGCGACCGAGGAGGCGAGCGTGCACACCGACGGCTCGGTGGCGCTCGCCAGCCTGCGTGCCGCCATCGAGAAAGCCGGCTATGGCGTCGGACAGGCGCATCTCGAGGGTGAAGCGCCGACATCAGACGCGGCCGCGGCCGCGCCGCCACGCCGCAGCAACGAAGGCTGGCGGGTCGCCACCGCGGCGATCCTGTCGACGCCGCTGGTGCTGCCGATGGCCGGGCTGCTCTTCGGCGGCGACTGGATGCTGCCCGCCTGGATGCAGCTGGTGCTCGCGACACCGGTCCAGTTCTGGCTCGGCGCCCGCTTCTACCGCGCCGGCTGGAAGGCGCTGAAGGCCGGCGCCGGCAACATGGACCTGCTGGTGGCCCTCGGCACCAGCGCCGCCTACGGGCTCAGCGTGTACCTGCTCTTCGCCCATGCCGGCCATGGCATGCCGCCGCACCTGTACTTCGAGGCCTCGGCGGTGGTCGTCACCCTGGTCCTGCTCGGCAAGTGGCTCGAGACGCGGGCCAAGCGCCAGACCACCGAGGCGATCCGCGCGCTGCACGCGCTGCGCCCCGAGCATGCGCGCGTGCGCCGCGGCGGCGTCGAGCAGGACGTGGCGCTGGCGCAAGTGCGCATCGACGACCTGGTGGTCATCCGGCCGGGCGAGCGCGTGCCGGTCGACGCCCGCGTGGTCGAAGGCCGGAGCGACGTCGACGAATCGCTGATCACGGGCGAAGGGCTGCCGGTCGCCAAGCAGGTGGACGACACCGTGACCGGCGGCTCGGTCAACGGCGAAGGGCTGCTGCTGGTGCGAACCACCGCGATCGGCGCCGAGACGACGCTGTCGCGGATCGTCCGGCTGGTCGAGTCGGCGCAGGCGAAGAAGGCGCCGATCCAGCGCCTGGTCGACCGCGTGAGCAGCGTCTTCGTGCCGGTGGTGATCGGCATCGCGCTGCTGACCTTCCTGGCCTGGGGCCTCGGCACCGGCGCGTGGGAAAGCGCCATCCTCAACGCGGTGGCGGTGCTGGTCATCGCCTGTCCTTGCGCGCTCGGGCTGGCGACGCCGACCGCGATCATGGCCGGCACCGGCGTCGCCGCCCGCCATGGCGTGCTGATCAAGGACGCCGAGGCGCTGGAAGTGGCGCACGGGGTCGGCGTCGTCGCCTTCGACAAGACCGGCACGCTGACCGAGGGCCGACCCGAACTCGTGGCCTGCGAGGCGGTCGACGGCGATCGCGATGGCCTGCTGCGGGCCAGCGCAGCGCTGCAGTCGGGCAGCGAGCATCCGCTCGCCCGCGCGGTGCTGGCGGCGGCTCGCGAGGCCGGCATCGAACCGGGGCGCGCGAACGCGGTGCGCGCAGTGGCCGGGCGCGGCGTCGCGGCCGAGGTCGGCGGGCGCGAACTGCGGCTGGGCAGCGGCCGCTACATGCGCGAGCTCTCGGTGCCGCTGGGCAGGCTCGGCGAGCGGGCGCAGCAGCTGCAGTCCGAAGGCCGGACCGTGTCCTGGCTGGCCGACCTGGGCGACCGCCCCACCCTGGTCGGCCTGCTGGCCTTCGGCGACCAACCCAAGGCCAGCGCCGCGGCCGCCATCGCGCGGCTGCATGCGCAAGGCATCCGCACCGCGCTGGTGTCGGGCGACAACCGCGGCAGCGCCGAGGCGGTGGCCCGGCTGCTGAAGATCGACACGGTGCGCGCCGAGGTGCTGCCGGAGGACAAGGCCGCCATCATCGAACAGTTGAAGGCCGAAGGCATGCGCGTCGCCATGGTGGGTGACGGCATCAACGACGCGCCGGCACTGGCCGCGGCGGACGTCGGCATCGCGATGTCGACCGGCACCGATGTCGCGATGCACGCCGCCGGCATCACGCTGATGCGCGGCGACCCGGCGCTGGTCAGCGATGCGATCGACATCTCGCGCCGCACCTACGCCAAGATCCGCCAGAACCTGTTCTGGGCCTTCGCCTACAACGTGGTCGGCATTCCGCTGGCGGCCTTCGGGCTGCTGAACCCGGTCATCGCCGGCGCCGCGATGGCCTTCAGCAGCGTCAGCGTGGTCGGCAATGCGCTGCTGCTGCGGCGCTGGAAAGGACAGGTCGGGTAGCCATGGAACCCTTCAACATCGGCGAGGCGGCGGCCCGCTCGGGGGTGTCGGCCAAGATGGTGCGGCACTACGAATCGCTCGGCCTGCTGCCCGACGTGGCCCGCACCGATGCCGGCTACCGGCAGTACACCGACAGCAACGTGCACACGCTGCGCTTCATCCGGCGGGCGCGCGACCTGGGCTTCAGCATGGCCGAGATCGCCGAGCTGCTGAAGCTGTGGCAGAACAAGGGCCGCGCCAGCGCCGACGTCAAGCGCATCGCCCTGGACCATGCGGCCGACCTGCACCGGCGGATCGAGGAGATGACGGCGATGAAGCGGACGCTGGAGCGCCTTGCGGACTGCTGCCATGGCGACCATCGGCCCGACTGCCCGATCCTCGACGAACTGGGCGCTAGCGGTTCTCGTAGCGGTTGAGGTCGAGCACGCCCGCCTGCAGCGGCTGGTCGCGCCGGTAGCGCTCGACCAGCCCATCGCTGACGGTCCAGAAGCCGGGGTTGGTGCGCCGCACCGCGAAGCGCTCGGCGAAGGCCGCATAGTCCGCCTCGGACTTCAGGCCGCGGATCGCCTCGGCCATGGCCGGCAGCTGCGCCGGGCTGGCGCGCAGGAACACGTTCGGATAGGCACCGATCACGCCGGGCACCAGCGTCAACGCGTTCTCGTCGGGGCGAAGCTCCTTGCGCTCGCCGAGCAGGTGCGACACGCTTGCATGCCCGGTGTCGCGCAGCAGGCTGAAGGTGGCCGGCGCGCCGCCGGGCGCCTCGACCACCAGTGCGGCGTCCTCCGGCAGCCATTGCAGCGAAGCGCCGCGTACCGCGCCGAGTTCCTGCAGCGGCGCCCGCCAGTCCGGCGGCGCGCGGTCGAGTTCGAAGCCCCGGTCCAGCACCGGCGCCAGCCGCGCCTTGATCATGCCGAGCAGTTCGAGCCGGGCATCGGCGCTCTGGTAGCGGATGCCGCTGTCAAGCGCCAGCGTGGTCGACGGCCCGCCATAGACCTGTTCGCGCGTGGCCTGGCTGTCGGCGCGATACCAGAGGTCGCGGGTCGCGATCCGCTGCGCCTGCGGCAGCAGGACCAGGAAATTGAACTCGCCCTCCATCCGCAGGAAATCCATGTAGAGGCGCGAGTTGAGCTGGTGCCCGACGTTGCCGAAGACGTCGTAGTCGGCGACCAGCAGGTAGTGGATGCGTTCGAGCAGCGGATAGCCGATGACCCAGGCGGTCTTCGGCGCCTCGCCGACCAGCCCCTTGACCACGCTGGCGCTGTCGAAGTGCCGGAACACGGTGAGCGCGGCGTTGTCATTGCGGCCATCGCCATCCCACAGCAGGCGCAGGTCGAGGTTCTGCGGGCTGCCCAGGCTGCGGGCCAGGAACGCCGACTTGGCGCGCAGGTACTCGTTCTCGAGCCGCGCATAGTGCAGCCACGGCGTGACCACCTCTTCGGTGCTGCGGCCGGTCGGCAGCCGCAGCAGGTTGGCGTCTTGCGCGAGCAGGTCCGCCTGTGCCTGGTCGTTGCCCTCCGAGGGCGCGAGGAAGGTCACCCAGAAGCGATCCTCGATCACATCGAGCGCCATCTGGCCGCGGCACACCGGACCCTTGATGAAACCCATGATCGTGAACTCCGCCTCGTCGAGCATGAAGCGATAGCGCGCGTTCACCGGCAACGCGGCGAAGGTCGAAAAGGGATTGGCAGCGGTGTCGGCGCTGTAGCCCGGGAGCCGATCGACCGTGTAGGGCGCGTCGAGGAACAGCGAGCGCCAGCGGGCCATGCGCGCCGCGCCGAGCGCGTAGGGCATGTGGGTCTTGGCGACGATGGTCTCGCGCTCGGGCACGAGGCGGTAGTAGACGCGCTCGACGCCCGGGGCGTCGACCGGGCGGCGGCTCCCGATCAACTGCACCGGCTCGCCCGGCGGCGTCGCCGATCGCACCATCTTGAAGTACTGCCGTTGCGGATCGTCGTCGAAATACAGGTGGGCGAGAAACAGGTGCTCGTAGGCGTAGCGGCTGAAGAGCCGCTCCTTCAGCGAATCGCCGTTCAAGAAGCGCTCCCACATCGCGATCCCCTGCCGAGCCAGCGGCGGCAGCGCCGGCGCGCCCTCGAAGGGCGCGCCGCGCTCGATCCAGCGGGTCAGCACGCCGAGCTCGGACGGGCTCAGCCCCGGCAGGCCGAAGGGCATGCCGCCGAGCGGCGCCTTGCGCTCGTAGTCGTCGATCTCGGCGCCCGCCGGGCACATCGCGGCGCGATCGATCGAGAAATCGAGCCCGCCGCCCACCGTGCCCCGGGTCGGCAGCGGGTGCCTTTCCTTCAGCATCAGCAGGCGGTGCATCAGGCCCGCCGTGCGATTGACCTCCGGCGTGGGCGTGTGCTCGTTGAGCACCGGGAAAAAGCCCAGGTCGCGCCACTCGGAGGGCTGCTGCGCATCGACGAAGAGCCGCGTCGGCTGCGCCGCCAGCAGACGCGAGGCGTCATACACCGGGGTCTTGCTGGCACCGCGCGCCAGCCCCTCCCAGGCCGTCGCCTTGAGTTGGCAGGGGCCGTCGTAGCAGGCATGGCAGACCACGCAGCGGCGGTCGAGGATCGGCTGCACGGTCTGCGCATAGGACTCGCCGGGCGGCGGGGCCAACGGGTGGTCGAAGCGCGTCGGGTCGGCCGGCCCGTAGAGTTCGTCGAAGCGCTGGAGCGCGACGGTCGTGCAGGCGGCGAGCAGGACGACCAGGATCAGGGACGCGACACGACGCATGCGTTGGCCTTCGGCTTCGATGGTGGATCACGCAATGTACCCGCCACCCCTGCTGCTTGGGCGGCGCTAGGGTTCGCGGGCCTCGATCCATCGCCGCCACTGCGCCGCGGCGGCGCTGCGCGCGGCGGCGTCGGGGTCGTCCGGGTCGAAGGCGCCGAGCGAGCGCCAGAGCGGGCCCCATTCATCGACGCCGGGCAGCATGGGGACCACCGCCTGCAGCACCGCGAAGGCGCGCTGGCGGGTCAGCGGCGCAGGCGCATCCAGCAGCGGGGCGATCACCGGCAGCGCATCGGCGCCGCGCGCCATCAGCACGTAGGTGGCGAGCGTGTGCGGGGTCCGCAGTTCGTCGGGATGGTCGTCGAAGGTCCGGGCGAGCGCGTCGAGCGAATCGGGCGTGCCGATCGCGGCCAGCGCCTGGGCGGCGCGACCGCGCACCAGCGGATCGCTGTCGGCGAGCGCGGCGCGCAGGGCGTCGGCGGCCCGCGGGTCGGCGATCTCGGCGAGGCCCTGCGCCGCCTTCTCGCGGATCCGGGCATCGCCGTTTCGAAGCGCGTCGAGCAGCACCGCCGTCGACGCCCGGCCGGCGACCACCAGCGTGGCGAGCGCACGGGCGCGATCGGTCGGGTCGGGCGCATCGAGCCCCCCGAGATCGCCTGCCGCGGCGCTCATGGCCTGCTCGACGGCACGCGGGGCGCCGGACTGTCGTCCCATCCATGTCTCATCGCCTGGGCTCCTTTTGAACGGCATCATCCGCCTGCCGGCGCGCCGCAACAACGGCACGACTTCGAATTTTCCCGCGCATCGCCGGTGTCCGCGCTCGGGGTAAATTGCGCTGTTCGCGCAAAACCTTGCGCACGCAACCTGAAAGGCAGATCCGGATGACCCGACCCCACCCGATCGCGGCCTGGACCGCCGGCGCCCTCCTGTCGCTGGCGGCGGGCCTGCATGCCGAACCCGTCCACTGGCGCGGCGACCTGGTCTACTTCGCGGATGCCGCCTTGTTCACCGATTGCGCCAGCGGCCAGCGTTGGCCGCTGGCGATGACGGCGGACGCGGCCGCCCTGCAGCGCAGCTACCTCGCATGGCTCAAGGAGCCCGCGGCCCCGCTGCTGGTCAATTTCGACGGCCGGCTCGAAGTGCGCGAAGCCATGGAAGGACCGGCGCGCGAACAGATGGTGGTCGAGCGCTTCCGCTCGGTCGAGCCGGGCTACACCTGCGCCAAGCTGGCGGCGGCGACGGCCCAGTGAGGCACGGCGACACCCTGTCATTGTTTCTATCGAGCGAACACTGCTGTTCTCTTTGTGCCGTTTCAGCGCCGCTTGCCAGTCGCACAATCGATGCCTACAGAGGCAGCAATGAACACGACATGGAACTTCATCTTGGCCGGGGCGGTGACCCTGGCATCGGCGGCAGGCATCGTCAGCGGTGAGGCCGCCAAAGGCGAGCTTCGCCTGGTCGAGGCCGTGACCGCCGTGGCGGACGCCACGGCGCCCACCACGCCGACCGGCGGGACGACCTCGGTCGCCTCCGCGCAATAAGCAGCGGCCGACGGGGCGCCGATCGGCCCCTACTCGACCCTTCCGATCCGCTCGACGACCTTGGCCATCGACTGCGCGTCCCGGGTCACGAAGGGCTCGAATTCCGCCGCATCGAGGTACTGAAAGTAGGTCCCGGCGGCTTGCAGCGACTGCGCCGCACGCGCATCGCCGGCAGCGAACCTCGCCGCCTCCCGCAGCCTGGCCACCACGGCATCCGGCGTCGACGCGGGAACGAACACACCCGTCCACTGCGAGTAGCTCACCGGAACCCCCAGCTCCTTGAGGCTGGGCACGTCGGGCAGGGTCGGGATGCGCCCTTCGCCCCACTGCGCCAACGGACGGAGCTTGCCGGCCTGGATGTGGGCCGCCACCGTCGACGGCCCGGTCGCCACCGCATCCACCTGCCCGCCGAGCAGCGCCACCACCGCGGGACCGGCGCCGGTGTAGGGGATGTGCAGCATGGAGGTCTGGGTCGCGGCCTTCATCTGCTCGACCGGCACATGCATGGTGCCGTAGTTCCCGGACGAACCGAAGGTGTAGCCGCCCGGTTTCTGCCGCAGTGCCGCCGTGAATTGCTTGAAGTCCTTCCAGGGGCTGTCGGCCTGGACCACCAGCACCACCGGGTCCGCGGTGAAGCGCGCCACCGGCCGCAACTGCGACAGCTCGAACATCGGCCGCCGCTGGAGGATGGCGTCGGCCTCGGGCAGCACCACGATCGAGGACAGGGCCATCAGCACGGTGTAGCCGTCGGGCCTGGCCTTGGCGACCTGCGCCATGCCGATGCCGCCGCCCGCGCCGGCCTTGTTCTCGATCACGATCGGCTGCTTCAGGTAGCGCCCCATGGCTTCCGCCACCGGCCGCGCCGCGATGTCGGCGGCGCCACCAGGCGGAAAGGGCACGATCATCGTGATCGGTTTGGCGGGATAGGCGTCCTCGGCGCCGGCCGGCGCGGCCGCCAGCAGTGCTGCCGCCGCCAGGGCGAGCAGCCCCCAGGGCTTCTTGGAATCGGTCATCGGTTGTCTCCGTTGTTCTTGGAATCCGCCACTCAGAGGGTGCGCACGCGGTTGTTCAGCTCACCCAGTCCGCTGACCGCCACCCGCACCAGGTCGCCGTCCTGCAGGAACTTGGGCGGCGTCTGGCCGATGCCCACCCCGACCGGCGTGCCGGTGGCGATGATGTCGCCCGGCAGCAGCGTCATCGCCCTCGACAAGGTCGCGATCAAGGTCGGGACGTCGAAGATCAGGTCGGTCAGCACGCCGGTCTGGCGCAGTTCGCCGTTCACCCAGGTGCGGACTTCGAGCGATTCGACCGGCGATTCGTCCGCGGTCGAGATCCATGGCCCCAGGGGGCAGAAGGTGTCGAGCGACTTGCCCAGGAACCATTGCGCATGGTTCTTCTGCAGGTCGCGCGCCGTCACGTCGTTGAGGGCGATGAAGCCGAAGACCTTGCCGAGCGCATCGGCCGGGGCGACGTTGCGGCACTCGGCGCCGATCACGACACCGATCTCGCCCTCGTAGTCGACCGACGCCGTGTGGGCCGGATCGAAGCGGATGTCGTCGGTCGGGCCGGCCAGCGAGGTGGTCGCCTTGGTGAAGATCTGCGGGAACGCCGGCACGGCGGCGGCGCCGCTGCTGGTGGCGTTGAAGCCGCTCTTGTCGAACTCCGCCGCATGCTCGGTGTAGTTCTTGCCGACCGCGAAGATGTTGCGCACCGGCACCGGGATCGGCGCCAGAAAGCCGACTTCCGAGAACGAGGCTTCGCCCTCCTTGAGCGCGTCGAGTTCGCTCGCCGTGATGCGGCGCTCGATCACGGCCTGGACCGGATTCGGGTGGTTCGACAAGCTGCCGCCGATGAAGGCGACCTTGCTGCTGGCCTCGTCGACCACCACCATCCGCACCCGACCCTGATGGGAAACACGTCCGATTTTCATGACACTCCAAATGGTTCATTGAGTCGACCCAATTCGACTCAATTGGTTAATTCTAGAACCAATTTGGTCGCGCATTCCGATGGAATGCAACGAAAATGTGCCCGGATAATTGGGTTCAATTGGTTTTTTCAAGGTCCCTGCTCATGCATGACTTGGTATGATTTCGCCGATTCAAGGGAACAACGATGGACCACGCGGCGGTATTGAGGGACGCAATCCTGGGCAAGCTCAAGTCCGGCGAATGGCGCCAGGGGCACCGGATCGACACCGAGCGCCAGCTCAGCGAATCATTCGGGATCGGCCGTTCGACCGTGCGCCGCGTGCTGGCGCAGCTCAAGGCGGCGGGGCTCATCACCCAGACCGTCGGCAGCGGCACCTACGTCAGCGAAGACTTCGCGCTGGACAGCCTGGGCCACGGTTCGCCCCTTGAAGCGGCCGCGGCGCTGGCGAACGGTTCGGGCTCGGTCAGCCCCGCCGAACTCATGGAGGCCCGGCTCGCCATCGAGCCGAGCATCGTCGAGATGATCATCCGCAACGCCTCCCAGAGCGACTTTGCGAAGATGGCGCATTGCTGCGACATGGCGGAAGCCGCGGACAGCATGGAAGCGTTCGAGCTCTGGGACGGCCGACTGCACGAAACCATCGCGCTGGCCGCCCACAACTCGCTCGTCACCCACATCTTCCAGCTGATCAACCAGGCGCGCGCCCAGGACGACTGGGGTGCGCTCAAGCGCCACAGCCTGACGCCGGAGCGGCGCCACTCCTACCAGATCGAACACCGCCAGCTGGTCGGTGCGCTGACCGACCGCGACCTGGCGCGGGCCGTGGCCTGCACCCGGGACCATCTGCTGCACGTGCGCCGCAACCTGCTGGGTTCGTAGCGCTCGGGCGCTGCCGCCCGAAGCTAGTTGACCACCACCGACAGCGTGGTTCCGGCCGGCACGCGCACCGTCTCGGTGTAGGTGCCCTTGACGTTGGGGCGCGCCACCGGAAAGCTGCCCGTCTTGCGCAACCAGTCCGGCACCGCCTGCGGCAGGGCCCGCTTGTCGCGGCCGAGGCTCGACGGGTCGATCGCCGGCAGGCTGAAGCCGCCTTCGCTGCGGGCCGGCATGCTGTACTCGGCCAGACCCGCACCGAGCGGAATCACACCGGCCGCGGTGGCCGAGAACCGGCGCAGTTCCTGCCCCATGCCGGAGGCCGGGCGCTGCGACTTGATGGCCGCCTCGAGGATGGCGGTCGAGTCCTCGATGCCCGTGCTGTTGAGCAGCGACTTGTAGAAGTCGAGGCCCAGCTGGCGATTCAGGAAGCCGCCGAACGACCCGGTCAGCGCATAGCTCTCGCAGTTGGCGCCCATCGGCGTCCACTCGGACAGCATGCAGTTGTAGCTGCCGGCGCCGTTGTAGGCCAGGTAGGACGGGAAGCGCGAGTCGCGAATCGCGTTGTGGCTGGGGTCGATATTGAAGCTGGCCCAGTCCTCCATCATCAGTGCCGACATTTCTTCCAGCCAGGTGGCGAAGGCGTATTTCGAACCCATCTTCACGCTGCGGCGATAGAAGTTCTGCATGTGCATGCCCTCGTGCGCCATGGTCGTCGCGATCTGCTTCACGCCGGCCTCGCCGTCGAGATAGAGCGACTCGGCATCGAGGTAGAGGCTCAGCGATTCATTGCTCCAGGTCCGGTCGACGGCGTCCTTCTTGAAGTTGTTCATGCCCCAGAAATAGCCGATGGTGCCGTACGGCTTGCCGTTGCCGTCGAAGTTGACCAGGAAGATGTCCACCGGCTGACCGCTGCCCGCGATCAGCTCGCCATAGGGATGCTCCCCCCACAGCGGACCACCGGTGCGCACCAGCAGGTCGTAGATGCCGCCCGGCGCGGCGAACTTGTCTTCCATGCGCTGGGCCAGCTCGGGCGTGATGCGCGACGGGCTCAGTTCGCTGACCTCGACCCAGAGGTTGACCATGGTGCCGTCGCTCGCGCTGCGCTGGGTCACCATCTGCACGGTTCGCTGCGAATGGTCGTACAGGTAGATCTGGCGCTGGTCGGCGACGGCATAGGGCGGGGAAGCCGCCACCGACTTCGACAGCGCCATCGGGTCCTTCGACGGCGCACCGAGCAGCTTGTCGAAGCCGGCCCGATTGAACTCGCCGATCGCCATGTTCTGCGCTTCGGCGCCATCGTCAACCTGCACGACCGCCTTGCTCGCCACGATGCTGCGCTCGCTGTTCGATCGCACGACCAGGCCGCCCATCGACTGGTCGGCCGCACTCTCGTTGGTCAGCACCAGCGTCACGGTCTGGCCGTCGAGGCCCGAAATCGACACCGGGACGTCCGCCGAGACCTGCGACTTGTTGACGCCTTGCCAGATGCTGGTCCCCGAACCTGAAAAGGTGGCGACTTCCACTTGACTGCAGGAACTGCAGGAGGTCGAAACCGGTGCGCCATCCGCGGGTTTCACCGTCGCGGGCGGCGCGGCCGCGACCGGCACCGCGATGCCGCCACCGCCCCCGCCACCGCCACCACCGCCACCGCCGCAGGCGGACAGGGACATGGCGACCGCCAGCATGGCGGCCGCACTCCACGGCGATTCCGCCCGTGATCTGCAGCGCATCTTCTTCTACTCCTCGTTGCACGGTTCTGCGAGGAGGAACGCTTCCACCCCGCACAGCCCGAGGACCGGACGCCACGTCGGCGCTCGATTTCCAGGTTGCAACTGGATATCGACCGCCGAACGGAAATCTGCAGTGAGGAGGACTTTTTATTTGCGCCGACGTTGCTTTATGCGGCGTGGCCAGGCAAGAAGGGCAAAGGAATGGGCTGACCCCTTCAGGTCAGATCTTCATGAACGCCGAGATCCGCTGGCCGACGATCTGGGCGCGGCTGCGCGTGGCGGCAACCCGCCGGTGGTGTGCCAACGATTCGAGCGCCTGGGCCACGGTGTCCGCCCGACCCTCGTCCTCGCCTGACCGGCTGCGCCAGTTCTTGGCGATCTCGCTCAGTTCCTCAGCGCTCAAGGGCTCCGGCGGGTCTTCTACCGTTCGCGCGGGACGCGCCGCGGGCGCCCCCCGGGTGGCCCGGAGAATGCCCAGCAGTCCCTTGTTGGACCATTGCAGTTGGGAGGAGCGGGTGGAGTGCATGTAAGGCATTATGACTAATAACACTTTTGGTTACAAGCCCCTCTGCATGGACTCCATGCGCCTTCTCCTCATTCCCCCTGGAAACGCGCTTTCTTTCCGCTGTCAGGGGGGCTTTGCAGCGTCTGCGGGAGCGGTCGCGCCCTTGGTCGGCAGCCGCCAGAGCCAGGCTGCGACCGCTGCGCAGCACGCCGCCGGCACCCAGCACCAGGCCGGCGGCAACTGGAAACCGGCCACCACGGAGCCGACGGCCATCATCGCGGTGGCCAACTGCTTGGCACGCAGCGGCACCGCGCGGTGCGCGCGCCAGTCCTCGACCCACGGCCCGAAGCGCGGATGCCTGAGCAACCAGCGCTCGCAGCGGGCACTGCCGCGCGAAAAGCAGAAGGCCGCGAGCAGCACGAAGGGCACGGTCGGCAGCAGCGGCAGGAAGATGCCGACGAAACCGGCCGCCAGGCTCAGCCAGCCGGCGGCCAGCCACAAAGGTTTCAGCAGCCGTCCGGGCTCGCGCCGGGAGCCGCTCTGCGGCCTGTCCCCGCTGTCCCGCCTGCCCTCTTCCATCGGATCGCCTCCGGCCATTGATCGAGGCCCGAGGTTAACCCGAAGCCGACTCTGCTATAATCCGCCCTTCCCCGAAATGCCCTGGCCTCTTTCGGTTGCCTGCGCAGGCAAGCCGCATCTCACGCCGGCGCGTCGAAGCCACCACGACGAGAAAAACTACAGGTGACTTCCGCAAGTGAACATTTGCCGTAACGTGGGCCGCGTAAGTGCCCACGGCCACATTCCTGAAAGCCCGCCTCGAGCGGGCTTTTTTCATGGCACGAGCGGCCCCCAAGATCAGCGCTTTGCGGTGAATAAGACTTGCTGATGAATCAAAGGCGAAAGATTGATTTTCTTTCCGTCCTCGCTTTGACTTTAATCACGGAAATCCCACCCTATCGCAGAACAGAGCATGACCAAGAACATCGAGGCGCAAGTACTGATCGTCGGAGGCGGGCCGGTCGGCCTGACGCTGGCCACCGACCTGGCGCAGCGGGGCATATCCGTCATCGTCGCCGAAACACGCCACCGTGGCGAGCCGCCGAGCGTCAAGTGCAATCACGTCTCGTCGCGCACCATGGAGATCTTCCGCCGGCTGGGCGTGTCGAAGGCCATGCGCGAGTCTGGCCTGCCTGCCGATCATGCCAACGACGTGTCGTACCGCACGACCTTCACGGGCGAAGAACTCTCGCGCATCCACATCCCTTCGCGCGCGAGCCGCTACACCGACAAGAGCGGCCCGGACGGCTGGTGGCCCACCGCGGAACCACCGCACCGCATCAACCAGATCTACCTGGAGCCAGTGCTGTTCGCACACGCCGAGGCCACCAAGGGCGTCACGATCCTCAGCCGCACGCGCATCGACGAGTTCACGCAGGACGAGCACGGCGTCAGCGCCAGGGGCGTCGACCTCGATTCCGGGGAAGAAGTCCGGATCTTCAGCCAGTACATGATCGGCTGCGACGGCGGCCGCTCCGCGGTACGCAAGGCGATCGGCGCCAAGCTCTCCGGCACCGATGTCGTGGGCCGTGTGCAGTCGACCTACTTCCGCGCGCCCGATCTGCTGTCGCGCACCGGGAACACGCCGGCCTGGGCCACTTTCTCGCTCAATCCGCGCCGCTGCGGCAATGTCTACGCGATCGACGGCCGCGAGACCTTCCTGCTGCACAACTACCTGCGCTCCGACGAACTGGAGTTCGACTCCGTCGACCGCGACTGGGCGATCCGCACCATCCTCGGCGTGGGTGAGGACTTCAGATACGAGATCCTCTCCAAGGAAGACTGGATCGGCCGCCGGCTCGTCGCCGACAAGTTCCGCGATCGCCGCGTCTTCATCTGTGGGGACGCATCGCACCTGTGGGTGCCGATGGCGGGCTACGGCATGAATGCCGGCATCGCGGACGCGATGAACCTGTCGTGGCAATTGGCTGCGCACCTGAACGGATGGGCCGAAGAAGGCGTGCTCAGCGCCTACGAAGCCGAGCGCCAGCCGATCACCGAGCAGGTCTCCAGGTTCGCAATGAATCACGCCATCGCGCTCCAGAAGGAGCGTGAAGGCGTGCCCGCCGGCATCGAGGCACCCGGCCCCGCCGGCGAGGAAGCCCGCAGGGTCACCGGACGGGCGCTGTACGACCTCAACGTCAAGCAGTATTGCTGCGCTGGCCTGAACTTCGGCTACTACTACGACGCATCACCGCTGATCGCCTACGACGGCGAGGCTGCGCCCTCGTATGCGATGGACCAGTTCACGCCATCCACCGCGCCAGGATGCCGCACGCCGCACTTCTGGCTGGCCGACGGTCGATCGCTCTACGACGCCATGGGACCGGAATACACGCTGCTGCGCTTCGACCCGACGGCCGACGTCGGTCCGCTTCGAGAGGCCGCTGCCCGCAGGGGCCTGCCGCTGACCGTGCTCGATGCGCAGAGCGACGAGGTGCCCGACGCCTATCGCCACGCGCTCGTGCTTTCACGGCCGGACCAGCATGTCGCATGGCGGGGCGACCGCAGCCCGGATGACGCCCTCGCCCTTGTCGATCGCGTGCGCGGCTGCTTTGCCGACCCGAATCACCACGAATGATCACGATGCAATCAGAAGCAAATATCCGCAGAGACCTCGCCGCCTGCTACCGCTTGTTCGACTGGCTCGGCTGGACGGAATTGATCTTCAACCACATCACGGTCCGGGTGCCCACGCCAGAGGCGGGGAAGCCCGAGTACCTCATCAATCCATTCGGCCTTCACTACGCCGAGGTCACGCCCGACAACCTCGTCTGCATCGATGTCGATGGTGCGCCGCGTGCCGGGAGCACCGGACAGGTGAACCGCGCCGGCTTCGTCATCCACAGCGCGATCCATTCCGCGCGCGACGATGCGCACTGCATCATGCATGTCCACACGACTGCGGGCTGCGCGGTGG
The DNA here is from genome assembly GCF_030486595.1 of Variovorax ginsengisoli. Taxonomy (GTDB): domain Bacteria; phylum Pseudomonadota; class Gammaproteobacteria; order Burkholderiales; family Burkholderiaceae_C; genus Variovorax; species Variovorax ginsengisoli_B. The sequence continues at coordinate 172,015 of NZ_JAUJZH010000015.1, forward strand.
CCTCCAAGGAATCGGGACTGCGCCACGACAACTTCTACAGCGCCATGCTGTATGACGACGTGGCCTATCACGACTACGAGGGCGTGACGACCAATCTCGACGAGCAGCCGCGCCTTGTGAAGTCGCTGGGCAAGCGCAACCACCTGATCCTGCGCAACCACGGCCTGCTGGTGGTCGGCCCCGACATCCCCACCACCTTCAACCGCCTGTGGGTACTCCAGCGTGCCTGCGAGATCCAGCTCGCGTCGGATACCGCGAGTGGACCGAACCGGTCGATCCCCGAGTCCATCCTGCGCACCGTGCCCGAGACGCGCGTCGCCGGCAAGGGCGAAGTCCACCGCGTCATCTTCGACACGATGCTCAGGCGCGCCGGCATCTCGTTCTGACCGATCCCGACATCCGATCACCAAAAGGAATCGCGATTCGGGATATCGGTTAGGAGATTGCGCCGGTTGCCGACAGCATCTCGAAGGTCCAACTCAATGAAAGTCGTCATGCCCAACTCTGCTCGGCGCGCTCTGCTTGCCTGTGGTCTCTCCCTCGTCGCCCTGGCCGGCGCCTCGCACGCCCAAGCGCTTCCGCCGACGATCAAGCTCGTCGTTCCGTACCCGCCGGGCGGAAGTGCCGATACGCTTGCGCGTCTCATCGCGCAGCCGCTGCAGGAGCAACTGAAGGCCACGGTGGTCGTCGACAACAGGCCGGGCGCCGGCGGCCGGATCGCGGCGTCGCAGCTCAAGCGATCGCCCGCGGACGGCAGCGTGATCCTCATCGCACCCAATGCCCTGACCACCATCCAGTCGCTCGTGTACGAGGGGCAGCTCGACTACAAGGTGATGGAAGACTTCATCCCCTTGTCGCGCCTGTCGAGCTTTCCGATGGGACTCGCGGTGCCTGCCACGAGCCCGTTCAAGACAGCACCCCAACTCGTCGCGGCGATGAAGGGCTCGAAGGACGCGAACTACGGGACCTCGGGCGCCGGCGGTCTCGCGCACTTCGCCGGGCTGGAATTCGGCAAGACGACGGGCATCGAGTGGACGCACATTGCCTACAAGGGCGGCGCACCCCTGGTCACCGATCTGATCGGCGGCCATCTGCCGGTGGCGATCGACGCGCTCGTCGACCAGATCGAGCAACAGCGCGGCGGCAAGATCCGCGTGCTCGGCATCTTCAGCGACAAGCGCTACTCGCTGGCACCCGATATTCCGACGCTTGCCGAGCAAGGCATCCGGATGGCCCCGGTCGAAGGCTGGTTCGGCGCCTTCCTGCCCGCGAAGACGCCCGCGCCGGTGGTCGCCCGGATCGACCAGGCGATGGCGAAGGCGATGGCCAACCCGGACGTGAAGGAAAAGCTCAACAAGCTGGTGCTCCAGACCGCCTACCTCGACTCGGCGGACTTCACCCGGCTGCAGGCCGCCGAACTTCAGCAGTGGGCGCCTGTGGTGAGGGATTCCGGCTTCAAGCCCGACTGACGCCGTCCAGTTCGAGGACCCCTGTCAGGCGAGCATAGGAACGCAGCATCGCGACCAGCTGGACCGCCTCCGGGGTGAGCCGGCGGGTCGCCTTCGACACGATGCCGATCTGGTAGGCGAGCATCGACTGCTCGCGCACCGGGATCTCGATCAGGCTGCCCGCGGTGAGCGGATGCCGCAGCAATTGGGCGGGCAGCCGCGCGACGCAGTCCGACTCGATCAGCATCGAAATGGCACCGAACACGGAATCGGAAACAGCGGCAAATCGGGGCCGACCCAGACGATGCTGCAGGAAGAGTTCCTGGATGCTCTCGTCCTGATGCCCGGGGCGCGCAGGATCGCCAACGACGATCCAGTGCGAATCCACCAGTTCGCTCACGGTCGTGGCGTCCCGCAGGGGATGCCCGCGGCGCGCCATGATGGCTGCGGTGGTCGAGTAGAGCGGCTGTACCTGCAGGTCGTCCGAGACCACGTCCCGCGGGAGCCTCATCACCGCGAAATCCAGCCGGTTGTCGAGCACGGCCGCAACGAGCTCGCTTGAAGAACGCTGCGTCAGGTGGATGGTCGTCTTCGGATATGCATTGCGGAAGTCCTTCAACACCGAAGGCACGAGCCTGAGCGAAGGCTCGACCGAAGCGCCGACCTTGACCTGCTTGGGCACCGGCCGCCTGTCGCGGTTGAGCCACGCCTCCGCCCGGTCCGCCTCCTGAAGGACGGCACGCGCGTACGAGACGAACTCCTCGCCCGCGGCGCTCAGCGCGACGCCTTGCGCGGTGCGCTCGATCAGGACGATGTCGTGCTCCTCTTCCAGCTTCGCGACGCTCTTGGTCAGGCCGGCCTGCGAGACGTCCAGGGCACGCGCCGCGGCCCGGTAGCCGCCGTGGGACACCACGGCCAGAAGATCGCGAAGTTGCTGCGTCGCATGGCACTAGGGTAGGTCGTGGATCCTGATCGCCAAAGGCGATCGCGAAGCGCGAGGTGCGCTAGCCAATGTATATCGATCTGAAAGACCATTGGACGATGAACTCACCGATTTCCTATCCGGCGCACGTCGCCGCGCTCAAGCCTTACGTTCCAGGTCTTCCGATTTCCGCGGTAGCGGCTCGCTCGGGCATTGCACAGGATCGCATCGTCAAGCTCGCGTCGAACGAGAATCCCCTGGGCGCCAGTCCGAAGGCGCTGGCCGCGCTGTCGCGCGCCGCGATCGATCTTTCCCGCTATCCGGACAGCGACTGTGCGGCGCTTTCCGACGCGATCGCTGCGTTCCATGATGTTCCCCGTGACTGGATCGTGGTGGGCGCCGGCTCCGAGAGCGTACTCGGCAACCTGGTCTCGACGTTGCTGCAGCCCGGGCGCTCGACGGCGTACTCGCAGTATTCGTTCCAGGCCTATGTGAACGCCGCACAAAAACTGGGGGCGACTTCGACCGTGGTGCCGTCGCCCGATTTCCGCGTCGACCTCGAGGGCCTCGCCGACGCGATCCAGCCATCGACGGCCCTTGTCTACATCGCCAATCCCGGCAATCCGACCGGCACCGTGGTCGATCCCGACGCCCTCGAGGCATTCCTGGACCGCGTACCCGCACACGTCGTCGTGCTGCTGGACGAGGCGTACTTCGAGTTCATGCCTGCCGATCTTCGTGGCGACTCGGTGGCCTGGGTGCGCCGGCATCCCAATCTCGTGGTCACTCGGACGTTCTCCAAGGCCTACGGCCTCGCGGGATTGCGCATCGGCTATGGCATCGCTCAATCGGGCCTCTCGGATGTGATGCGCAGGGTCCGGTCGCCGTTCACGATTTCCGACGCCGCGCAGGTGGCCGCGATAGCGGCGCTCGACGATGTCGAGTTCATCGAACAGACCGTTGCAATGACCGACCAGGGCCGCAGCGCGCTCATCAGCGGCCTGGGCGCGAAGGGGTATCGATGCATCAGGTCTCACACCAACTTCATCCTGGCCGACGTCGGCGGCGGGGCCGCGTTCGCCAGCAGGCTCGAGAAGCAAGGCCTGATCGTACGCCCGGTCACGGCCTACGGCCTGGCCGATTGGGTTCGCATCAGCATCGGCACGCCGGCCGAGATCGGCAGGATTCTCGCGGTGCCATCGGGCGTGAACACGTCCTAATCCATCGTGGCGCCCGACGCCTTCACGACCGCGCCCCAACGCGTGGTCTCGGACTTCACGTACGCGGCGAGTTGCTGCGGCGGCAGTGTTGCCGCCTCGACACCCTCGGCGGCAAGGCGCTCCTGGACCTGCGGCTGCTTCATGACTCTCTCGAGGGCAGCCGCGAGCCTTGCGATCAGCTCCGGCGGCGTTCCCGTCGGCGCAACGAGGCTTTGCCAGGCGACTGCCTGGAAGTCCCTGGTGCCGGCGGCGCCAGACTCTGCGATCGTCGGCACCTCGGGCATCGCGATCTGCCGCTTGGGCGAGGTGACGCCCAACGCCCGCAGACGACCGCCGCGCACATGCGCAAGCGCCGGCGGGATGTCGCTGAACATCAACTGGATCTGCCCCCCGAGCAGGTCGGTCATCGCGAGCGCGCTGCCGCGATAGGGAACGTGGGTCAGATCGGCGCCGGTGGCAGACTTGAACATCTCGACGGCGAGGTGCTGAGGACTGCCGCTTCCGGCCGACCCATAGCTCAACTTGCCCGCCTCGGCTTTCGACAGAGCGATCAGTTCCGCGATCGATCCAACCGGCACCGACGCGTTCACCACCGCGACCAGCGGTACGGAGCCGATCATGCCGATGGGCGCGAAATCCTTGACCGGGTCGTAGCCCAGGCGCTTGTAGAGCCACGGATTGATCGCCAGCGTGGTGCTTGTCGCCACGAGCAGGGTGCGGCCATCGGCCGGGGCGCGTGCGGCATAGGTCGCCCCCAGGCCACTGCCCGCGCCCGGCTTGTTCTCCACGACGATGGTGGTGCGCAGAAGGGGAGCCATCTCCCTGGCCAGGATGCGCCCGAGCAGGTCGGTCGTGCCTCCCGGGGCATAGGGCACCACGAGCGTGATCGGCTTGTCTCCCTGGGCCCATACGTTGGCCGCCGCAGTGGCTGCGGCGACGGAGCCTGCCAGTCGGATGATTGCTTTGCGTCTGTTCATGAAAATGTCTCTTTTGCAGGCCGACGGTCGATGCCGGGACCTGTCGGTTGTTTGTCAGCGAGGGCCATCAATTAAAGTCCAACGACCTTCCGTTGAAAAATGAATCCTTCTATGGCGATTCATAAGCAACCCTTATCCTCTTTTCCTTCCGTGCGGCAACTGCGTGCCTTCGTGGCCGTGTACCACACCGGCAGCGTCTCTGCCGCGGCGCAGGAGCTTTCGCTCACGCAACCGGCAGTCACCATGCTGCTGCGCGAACTGGAGACGAAGCTCGGCGTGAGTCTGTTCGATCGCCACACCCGGGCGGTACATCGGACCGATGCCGCGAGCCACGCCATCGGCTATGCCCAGCGAGCGCTGGCGGAAATGGAAGGTCTGTCGACCTCGATGAGCGAATTGGCCGGCCTTCATGCAGGCCGAGTTCGCGTGGTGGCCACCGCCGCCGTCGCCCAGGCCTTGCTGCCGCCGGCGATGCGCAAGTTTCTGGACAAGCACCCGGGCGTGAGCCTGGAGATCGACGAAGTCGGGCCGGCGGACTTTCCCAGCGCCATCGAGGCCAATCATGTGGACTTCGGCGTGGGAACGCTCGAGGGATCCGGATCCAGTCTGCGTGAGGAGGTGCTGATCCGAGAGACCCTGGTCGCGGCCGCCCTCCCCTCGGCTTCGTTCCCCGGAGGTATCCCGATGACATGGAAGCAATTGAGCGCGCTTCCCTTGGTGACAGTCCGCTCGGGCTACGGCATCAGGGGCCGCATCGAGGCCGCCGCGCAGGAAGCCGGGGTCGAGCTCAAGATTGCGCATGAGGTCTCCCTGCTCGCAACGGCCGTGGCGTTGGCGGCGAACGGCCTCGGCGTGGTCGTGGTGCCTCCATCCATCGTGGCGCGCGAGTCAAAGCTGGTGACGCAGCGGCTCATCCGGCCCACCATCGAGCGGGTGATCGGCGTTCATTTCCGGCGGGAGCGATCACTGTCGCCGGCGGCCGACGCATTCCTGCAGGTGCTCAAGCTCGTCGCCGTCGGCGGCTAGAAGGCGACGCCATCCACCGTGCGTTGCCAGTGTCCCGACCATCATTTCGCTCATTTAGTTTGAATCCAAATGATTATGATAAAATACATTTCATGATAAACGAAAGCGCCTCCGACCCGCACCAGCGCATCGGCATCCGCCTGGTCGGCCTGGCGCGGCGCTGGCGTCAGGCGCTCGATTCCCGGCTGTCGGCGGTCGGATTGACCGATGCCACCTGGGCGCCGCTGATGCACCTGCACGAACTGGGCAGCGGCATCTCGCAAAGCGACCTCGCCGCCGCGGTCGGCCTCGACGGCTCCAGCCTGGTACGCCTGCTGGACATTCTGGTCGAACAGGCGCTGATCGAGCGCCGTCCGCACGCGGTCGACCGCCGCGTGAAGCAGATCCACCTGACCCCCGCCGGTCGACGCACCGTGGCATCGATCCGCAAGCGGCTGCATGCCATCGAATCCGAACTGCTGGCCGACGTCGACGCGCAGGATGCGCAGGTCGTGCTGCGCGTGTTCGAACGGATCGAGGCCCGCATCGCCGCCATGAACTGAGACACCCCATGCACGCACCTCACGCCCTCGACCTCGTCCGCACGCGCCGCGCATCGCTGCGCCGCCTGCTGACACCGGCGCGCCTGCGCGAGAGCTTCGCGGTCGCGAGGCCGCCCTCGTTGCGCAACGCTGCGGTGGCCGGCATGCAGACCTCCCTGGCGGTGCTGATCGCCGTGGCGGCCACCCACCAGTCGCCATGGGCGCACATGGAAGGCTTTCCAGCGCTGGGTGCCCTGGCGGCGCTCTTCGGGCGCTTCGCACCCGCCGGCCGACGGATGTCCGTCGTGCTGCTCTCGGGCCTGCTCCTTGTCGCGTCGGTCGGCGTGCTGTCGCTGGCCTCGATCGCCGGCGCCACACCGGCAACGATGCTGATCTGCCTGGCGCTGCTCGCCGGCGCGCTGACCTGGTTCACGAACCACTGGGGGCTCGGCGGCCCCGGCGCGGTGATCTTCGTGTTCGCGGCCTGCGCCGCGGTCGGGCCCGTGGATGCGTGGCGAACCGTCGTCGAGCGCGTGCTTTTCACGGCAGCGGGCGCCGCCGTCGCATGGTGCATCTGCCGTGCGACCGACCGGCTGCGTTCCGACGCGCCAATGGCCGCGGCCCCGGGCAGCGAGCGGCCGCTGCTGCATCAATGGAACGCAGCCGGGCGCATCGCGCTCTGCGCGGCCAGCGCCGCACTGCTGGCCCTGGCCGCCGGCTGGCCGCATCCCGCGTGGGCGGCGATCGGCGCCACGGCGGTGCTGCAAGGCAGCCACCTGCACATCACGATGCATCGCGCGGTGCAGCGCACCGTCGGCACCGTGATCGGCGCCGCCCTGGCGTGGGGGATTCTTGCGAACCAGCCAACGTTCTGGCCATTGCTGGCGGCCGTGATCGTGCTGCAGTTCATCACCGAACTGGTGATCGGCTTCAACTATGTCTTCGGCCTGATCTGCGTCACGCCGATGGCCCTGCTCATGACCTCGCTCGCGGCGCCATCCGCCAGCGCCGGCATGCCGATGGCGCGCGTCCTCGACACGGTGCTCGGCGCCTTGGTGGGCATTGCCTTCGCGCTCGTCTTCTCGACGCTCGACGACCGGGCCCACCTGGCCGCGCACCACGAGAACGCACGGGCCGGCTGATCCGCGGCTCAGGGCGTGATCGCCACCTTGAGCACGCCGTCGCGATGGCTGGCGAACAGTTCGTAGGCGGCCTCGATATCGTCCAGCTTGAAGCGGAGCGTCACCAGCGGCTTGAGGTCGACACGCTTGGAGGCCACCAAGTCCATCAAGTGGCGCATGCGCTCCTTGCCGCCAGGGCACAGCGTGCTGACGATCTTGAGATCGCCGCGGCGAAGTCACCCGTCAGAGTGCAGTCACCACCGGCGCAAGCACCGCGGCCGCCTGCTGGAGGAGTTCGAACTCCTCGTCGGCGAGCGGCAGGCTGCGCATGTCGAAATGGGACAGCGTCCCCCACAAGTGGCCGGACCGGGGGTCGAGCAAAGGCACGCTGTGATAGGAGACCACGATGCCTCTCAGGGCATGGCCGAACAGGCGGGGGTCGGCCAGCGAGTTATCGGTGCGGAAGGCGGCTTCCCTGACCACATACTGGCAATAGCTGCGGCTGAACGGGACGACGGCCAGGAACTCAGGCCGGATCCGACCCGCCTTGTCGTGCAGCAGGACGTTGTGGAGCAGCGGCCCGGCAAACCGGTAGACGGCACTGAAGCGATGAGGTACGCCATCGTTGAGGTACGCGAGCGCCGCACCGGGACCCCGGTCCAACGCCTCCGACACGGCATCGATAGTGCGCACGCACGTCATCTCTTCATTGTGCTTCAACCACGAGACAGTTGCACCCTCCGCGTCTCCCCAGGCCTAGGGATGCGCGCTGCGCGCTTTGCCTACACACGGCGTCACGATTCCCCGCCAGAATTGCTGCATCGCAGCAAAGGAGGCCCCCATGCCGAGCAGAAAGAAGACGCCGGCGGAACGCATCTCGGTCACCGACCAGGTCGGGAAGCGGCACGTCGTCGTGAAATATGTCGATCTCGTCGACCCTGGCGCCGCGAGCGCAGAGCGCGAGCGGATGGAACAGGTCGAAACCGAATATCGGCTCACGACGGGCGCCAGCGTCAACAGGACCGGCGCCGATACGTTCGAGACGGCGGATGGACGCTTGCGGCTGAAGGCGCTGTGAGCGCTCGCGGCGCCGGAAAGAGAAAAGCCCTTGAGAGTCAAGGACTCGCAAGGGCTTCGATCTGGCGGAGTGGACGGGACTCGAACCCGCGACCCCCGGCGTGACAGGCCGGAGGGAAAACCCAGTAACCACGCGGGTTTCGGCCACTTTCCATATTCCAAAGATCGATCAATTTCGGCCGCGCTTCCCTCTGAGCGGGAAACACTCATTCCAAAGAATCGGGGCGCTGCATGACGCTGCCCCACGGTTGAATCAGTCGACCGACACGTATCGCGACAGGTAGTACAAATGTGTACAACTGTCGCGCGCTACATCGCATGTAGCACACCACCGCGAGCGAGAGGTTGTCCACCGCCGCAGTGGGCAACATTGTGGATAACTGGCCTCCCCGGGCCGCAAGCCATTACCAGGCGGGCGTCTCCGCGGAGTGCCTGCAAAAGCGACATATCAATGTCGCGCAGTGATGTTCGCGATGGGCCACGGGCATCAAGGACCCACTCGCAGCGAGTGGGTTGCCGAAGCGTCCTCTACCAGCGCCAGCGGACCATCACATTCCAGCGTACGTCGGAGTCGTTGATGTTGTATGTAGGTCGTTCACGCTTTCCGCGTTAAGGCCCAGTTCACCCGGCAAGATCAACATTGGATCTTCCTCCTCCGAGAACTTCAGGGTTCTCATTGCCCGCTTCGGCGGGCTTTTTCATGGGCGCTTCGCCCGGCGCCGGAGCTGCTACTCTTTCGAGCCGAGGCCGTCAGCCCCGCCCACTCCATGTCGCCCTTCGCTTGTGCTTGGCAGAGCGACGGAACTTCGTTGGCTCTCCGGGGGTCTTACGTGTACTTCGTTGAGAGATAGCAGTCGCCTGCCCCAACGCGCCCTCTCCGCGAGGTGTTTCGATCGCGCTCACGTAGGGGCGCAGAATGTGAAGATTGTCAGGAATTCGTGAACATGCACGGGACACCGGCATTCCCCACTGCTTCGACTTTGTCGAACCGGGGCCATGACGGAGGACCAGATGCATCGATTTCTTTCAAACAATCGCGACGAGCTGATTTCACGGTGCAAAGCCAAGGTCGCGCAGCGGCCCAAGCGGGCCGCGACCGCGGCGCAACTCGCCAACGGCATTCCAATGTTCCTGGCCCAGTTGATTCAAACGCTGGAAGCACAGGACAACGGTGAGGTTGACGAGAGCTTCCGGATTTCCGGTGCCGCGGGCGGGGACGCCGCCGCTTTGTCAGAAATGGGGCTGAGCGCGGCTGCGCATGGCAAGGAGCTCCTGGGGCTTGGCTATTCGGTGGACCAGGTCGTGCACGACTACGGCGACCTTTGCCAAGCCATCACGGACCTCGCCGTCGAGCGAGATGCGCCGTTCTCGGTGGATGAGTTCCGGACGCTGAACCGCTGCCTGGACAACGCCATCGCTGATGCCGTCACCGAATTCGGCTTCTGGCGTGACGCCAGCGTCGCTCTCCAACAGTCCGCAGAGGAGAATGAGCGGCTCGGCATGCTTGTGCATGAGCTTCGAAATCACCTGCACACTGCAACGCTGGCGTTTGCGGCCCTGGAATCAGGACGCCTTCCCATCGGGGGCTCGACCGGAGCGGTGTTGAAGAGGAGCCTGACATCGTTGGCGACCCTGCTCAACCTGTCACTGTCTCAGGTCAGGGGCACGGCCGAAGCTCCACAGGCGACGGCCTTCTCGGTCGCATCGTTGGTGGCGGAGGCCAGGAACGTCACCTTGCTCGACGCGAGCACCAGGGGTTGCACGCTCTCGGTCCACGATGTCGATGCGGCGGTGGGCATTTCCGGCAATCGGGACCGCCTCCTGGCGGCATTGGTCAACTTGCTGCAGAACGCCCTGAAGTTCACCCACGCTGACTCAGAGGTCACATTGAGCGCCCATGCCGAGGGCGACTATGTCCTGGTCAACGTCGAGGACCGGTGCGGAGGACTTCCGCCAGGCAGTGCCTCGCGCATCTTCCAGCCCTTTGTTCAAGTCGGCGAGAACAAGAGCGGGTTGGGACTCGGCCTTTCCATCGCCCGCCGAAGCGTGGAGGCCGATGGAGGCGTCTTGACGGTTAGGGACCTGCCTGGGAAAGGGTGCGTTTTCACCATCAAGCTTCCGCGCAGGGTGCTTCATTAGCAAATCGCACCGTTTCCCCAAGGTCTCCAGGATTGCGCAGTCAGTGCGACCGCGGTCGTCGGATACGGCCACTCGACCTATCGAGGCCAAGTCCGAGTCAGTGGCGCTTCGCAGCCGCACTCCTCTCTGCATTTGCGCCTTCGCAGGTTTGTAGCTCGCGCGAAATTTTCATGAGGGCTTCGGCAGCCCCCGGTTCGCATCGACGCAACGCTTCAATTGCCGCCTCGTACTTCAAGGAGAGCGCCTGCCAATCGTCGAATGCTGCGCCCATTCCGCGTGTGTTGGTTGCCATTGGGTTACACGCAGACTTGCACGTTGTGTCCGAAGCAACTTGCTTCGCAGCGCATGCACGACCTGCGTCTCCGTGACAAGATGGTGTTTTGTGGGCGCCCTCGGCGCCAGTGCCTCCGGCCCTGTATTCCCGTAAGGCAATGCGCTGCCGACTCGCGGCGCCCTCGAAGCGCTAGCTGACCAACTCGGCAAAGAAAGCCGCCCAGAACCAGTGCGTGTTCTTGTGGTGGCGGCTGGACCTCAGCTGGTACCGAATGCGCACGCGGCCAATGTCCGGGACGTCGACCTCGCCCTGCATCTCGGCTGCTTGGCCAGCGCCCGCCGGCGGAAACCCATCCATGCCGCGGCTGACGAGCGCG
>NZ_JAUJZH010000085.1 GCF_030486595.1 Variovorax ginsengisoli
ACGATCAGGCTGAAACGTCGTCCACGATCAGCCTGAAACAGCGTCCACGTTCATCTGAAATGACGTCCACGATCGTCTGAAACGGGCGTCCACGATGCCCTGAAATACGCACTTGGCAGTTGGGGCTGGTGCCATTGTCGGGTGATGCGATCGAACGAACGATTGAGCTGAATGGAGCTGCGGTGGCAATGAATAAGCGTGCATTTGCATGGGGCCGCGTTGCTGCTTCAGATCCCGAAGCGCTGGCGCGAATCGTTGACCGACAGGAGCGAGCTCCTGCGCAAGAAGAGATGTCTTTTGACGAGCTGGTTGCACAGCGATCGAGCGAACTGACGTCTTACCAAGACGCCGCCTACGCGCGGCGGTATCTCGACATCGTTGCGCGCGCACGCGCGGCCGAGCGCAGGGTCAAGCCGGATTCGGAAGACTTCGCTCGAGCGGTTGCCATTGGTGCGTATCGACTCATGGCTTACAAGGACGAATACGAGGTCGCTCGCCTGTACGCCGAACCGGCGTTCATGGCATCGCTCAACGCACAGTTTTCGAAGGCCGAGAAGATCTCCCTCTGGTTGGCGCCGCCGCTCTTCACGGCGACCGACCCGAAGACGGGGCGTCCAATCAAGCGCAAGTTTGGCCCGTGGATTCTGAAGGCGATGGGCGGTCTGGCCAAGTTCCGTCGGTTGCGTGGCACGTTCGCGGACCCCTTCGGATACACGCACGAGCGTCGATCGGAGCGTGCTTTGGCTGCCGAGTTCTTGGTGGACGTTACGCTGCTTAGTGAAGGGTTGTCGGTCGCCAATCACGCACGCGCCGTAGCACTGGCTGAACTGGCTCAAGAAGTTCGTGGATTCGGACCAGTCAAGGAGGCAGCGATGAAGAAATACGCGGAGTCTCGAGCGTCACTGCAAGCTGCACCTGTCGTTCACAGGCATTCGGATCAACTTCCGGCAGTTCGGGTCGCTTGAGCGCAAGGCCGTGGGTACAGCTCGGTAAGCAATGGATGGACGCCCCCACCCGATGACGGAAGTTCAGTGCCAAAGTGCAATTGTCACCAACCACTTGATCCGAAAAGGGGCGTCAGAGCCGGCCGCGCAAATCTGAACACGCCGCAAAGTGGATAGGCTGCTCCCATGGGCGAGGACAGAGCCCGGATGACAGGAGCAGACGACATGAGCAAAAGACCCCGCC
>NZ_JAUJZH010000016.1 GCF_030486595.1 Variovorax ginsengisoli
GCGGCGGGGTCTTTTGCTCATGTCGTCTGCTCCTGTCATCCGGGCTCTGTCCTCGCCCATGGGAGCAGCCTATCCACTTTGCGGCGTGTTCAGATTTGCGCGGCCGGCTCTGATCGCCGAGCTGGCCAATGAAGAGGTGGGTGGTGCGCAGCCGCCCCTGGCAGTGGCGCAAGTTGCCATTCAGGATGAATGGCTGACGACGGCGCAGGCCGCCGCGAAGCTCGAGACCTCCCGAGTCTACATATCGATGCTCTGCAACACAGGCAAGCTGGGCGAAGTCGTGATGATCGACGGGCGACATCGCCGCATCCGGGCATCAGCAGTCCAGGCTTACTTGGAGAGTCGCACGGAGAACCACGAAAATAGGGTTTCGCCCCGGCAGGCGGGTGTCGACGCCAGGTTGTATGACTATCCCGACGGACACTTCGTCAATGCATTGCGCGAGGAACAACGCGCGACCAAGGTAGCGAGAAAGACTTCGCGGGCAAAGGCAGACCGTCAGTCGCATCGCTGAATCGTCGCTGCGCTTGCGTGAGTTCCGTGTCGCCAATCTGGTCACCCTTTGGAAGGCCAGGGGCAGGGGAACTCAGTTCAGGATCTGGAGCGGGAGGCGCGGCCCGTCGATCCGCGAGGGGCGGCAACGGTCGAGTGAGCGTTTCACGCACGTTCGCGAGGGCGCTTGACCTGGGGCCGCGGGACAAGGGGCGACGCCTGTGCCCGACGAAGACGACACTCGTGCGATGCAAGTCGCGCCTCCGTTTTGTGGCTGGTTCCCATCGAGGATTGGGCGTAGGCTTCGCCACATGGCGATGCTCATTCTCAGTCTGATGCTCAGCTTGATGGTGATCTCCAGCGTCGTGGGCGTCAGACTGCTGATCGACAGGGCCCAGAAGAAGTCGGAGAAGCGCGGCAGGAAGGGCGACCAGCCCGCGGATCCTCAGTGAAAATCCCTCGACACGGTCGGCAGCCTGCCGAGCATCGGCGTCAGGTCCTCAAGCCGATGCGCGATCAGGCTTCGAAGCTCGCCCTCGCGCTGCCACGTCCCATGAATAGCCAGAAGCCTCGCATTGAGCAATTCCTGGCGCTGCGTCTCCCGCAAGCTCCTCCACGCGATGACCTGAACCACCCCGGTCTCGTCTTCCAGCGAGACGAAGATGACCCCCTTGGCCGTGTCCGGCTGTTGGCGCAAGGTCACGAGGCCGCAGTAGCTCACGTCCTCGCCATTGGGCAGGTCCTGCAGGTCTGCGGCCGCCATGAGTCCCCGCTTCGCAAGCGCCGGGCGGAGCAGGGCCAGCGGATGCCGGCGCAGCGTCAGTCCTGTCGCCGCATAGTCGAACATGATTTCCTCCCCCTCCGGCGCCGGAGGGAGCTCCAGAAGATCCTCGTCCACCGGGGCATCGCGAAGCAGGCGAGGTGTTGCGCGTAGCGCGGAGGCGTCCCACACCGCGTTCCGGCGATGCCCGCTCAAGCTCCTCAATGCATCGGCGCCGGCCAGGAGCTTCATTTCGTGGAGTTCGAGCGCGGCCCGTCGCGCGAGGTCCTCAGCGTTGTCGAACAGGCTTTCATGCCGGGCATCGACGATCCGCTGGGCCGATTCCCACCGAAGCCCCGACAGCATCCGCAACCCCAGGCGAACTGCGGGCCGGTGCGGCAGGTTCTCGAGCGTGCAGTCGAGGTCGCTGTGCAGGACGTCGGCCGGGCGGACCTCGACGCCGTGGCGCTTGGCGTCCTGCACGAGTTGGCTCGGGCTGTAGAAGCCGAGCGGCTGCGCGTTGAGCATCGCGGCCAGGAACTCGGCCGGATGGTGGCACTTGATCCAACAGCTGGCGTAGACGAGCAGGGCGAATGAGGCCGCATGGCTCTCGGGGAATCCGTACTCGGAGAACCCCTTGATCTGCTCGAAGATCTGCTCGGCGAAAGATTTCTCGTACCCACGCGCGGTCATCCCATCCACGATCTTGGCGTAGTAGCGCTCGAGGCCGCCCTTGCGCTTCCAGGCGGCCATAGCGCGCCGCAAGCCGTCCGCCTCGCCCGGCGTGAATCCGGCTGCGATCATGGCGATCTGCATCACCTGTTCCTGGAACACCGGGACACCGAGCGTGCGGCCCAGCGCTTCCTTCAGCGCCTCGTTGGGGTAGCTCACAGGCTCCAACCCCTGGCGCCGGCGCAGGTAGGGATGCACCATGCCCCCGACGATCGGCCCTGGCCGTACCAGCGCGACTTCGACCACCAGGTCATAGAAGCACTGCGGCTTCAGTCGCGGCAGCATGCTCATCTGCGCGCGGCTTTCGATCTGGAACACCCCGACCGTGTCCGCCCGCGAAATCATCTCGTAGGTGACCGGGTCTTCGGCAGGGATGTCCTGCATCCCGAAGTCGTAGCCCTTGCGCAGGCCGATGAACTCCAACGACTTGCGGATGGCGGTGAGCATGCCCAGCGCCAGGCAGTCCACTTTCAGGAACCCGAGCGCGTCAAGGTCATCCTTGTCCCATTCGAGGACGGTCCGGTCGCGCATGCTCGCGTTCTCGATGGGGATCATGCGCGACAGCGGCCCGCGCGTGAGGACGAAGCCCCCCGTGTGCTGGCTCAGGTGACGCGGGAAGCCGAGGAGTTGACCGGTGAGCAGCATCAGCTGCCGAACCTTCAGGTCGTCCAGCGACAGCCCGATCTCGACCAGCCGCTCCGGCATGACGGTTTTCCCGTCGAACCACTTGTGGTCCTTCGCCAACTGCTCCACCACCTCCAACTCGAAGCCCAGGGCCTTCCCAACGTCACGGATGGCGCTCTTCGGGCGATAGCTGATGACGACGCCGGTGATCGCCGCCCGATCCCGCCCATAGCGCTGGTAGAGGTACTGAAGGACTTCTTCCCGGCGCTCGTGCTCGAAATCGATGTCGATGTCCGGGGGCTCGTTCCTCTCCTTGGAGATGAACCGCTCGAACAGGACGCTCATGCGGGCGGGGTCCACCTCGGTGACGCCGACGCAGTAGCAGACCACGCTGTTGGCGGCGCTGCCGCGGCCCTGGCAAAGGATATGGCGCGAACGGGCGAACTGGACGATGTCCGCGACGGTCAGGAAGTAGTGCTCGTACTGGAGGTCGGCAATGAGGTCGAGCTCGTGCTCGATCTGAAGCTGCACCTTGGCCGGCATTCCCTCGGGCCAGCGCCGCCCGGCGCCCTCGTAGGTCAGTCGGCGCAGGTAGGAAGATGCCGTCTCGCCCTCCGGCACGACCTCATCGGGATACTGGTAGCGCAGCTCCTCCAGGCTGAACTGGCAGCGCGCGGCGACGTGGAGCGTCTCGGCCAGCAAATCCTCCGGGTAAGTCTGGGCCAGCCGAAGGCGGGTTCGCAGGTGCCGCTCCGCGTTCGGCTGCAGGTCCAGGCCGCACTCGGTCAACGGCCGGCCCACGCGTGTGGCCGTGAGGACGTCGTGCAGAGGCTTTCGGGATCGCACGTGGAACTGCACGTCACCGGTGGCGACCAGGGGAATGGCGGTGTGTTCGCTGACCTGCCGCAACCGATAGAGCCACATCTCATCGTCAATGAACCGCAGCAGGTCCACACCGAGCCAGCATCGCCCTCTGAAGTTGGCCAGCAACCAGAGGCCGATCGCCTCGAGCTGCGCTGGCGAGGACATCCGTTTCGGGCAGGCGACGACGACGCAGTCCTCGAGCGCGGCGGCGGATAGGTCGTCGAACGGCAGCTCGTACTTTCCCTTCTCGGAACTGCGCCTCAATTTCGTGATGAACTCGCAAAGATTGCCGTAGCCATTCAGGTTGCAGGCGTACACGACGAGCGTGAACGGGTGCTCGCAGTCGACCTGAAACTGGCTTCCGACGAGCAGCTTCAGGCCGTGCTCCTTGGCCGCCACGTGGGCGCGAACGATCCCCGCCAGGCTGCACTCGTCCGTGAGGGCCAGGCCCTGGTACCCGAGCTTCGACGCCCGCTCGACCAGCTCGTCCGGCTGGCTGGCACCGCGAAGGAACGTGAAGTTCGAGATGCAGCGCAGCTCGACGTAGTCGGGGAGGGCGGCCATGGCTCAGGCGAAGACGCCGTGGAGGAACCAGGCGCTTTCCTCGTTGGCGAGACGCGTCTGGAAGATCCAGAGCACGCCGGCGTGCTCGCTCAGCGCGACAAAGTAGTCCCGTGCAACGTGTCGCGTGCCTGAGGACGTCGGGGGTGCCGCGTCGCCTTGCCGGTCACAGGGCCGGTCGCCCACGCGGTCGAACCAGCCGTATTCGATGCGGTGGGGACCCGCCAGCAGCTGCAGCGGCCCCTGGTACAGCGGATGGGACTCCCGTGACGCCAGGCGCAGCGGCTTGGGCAGGATGAAGGTGGGCTGTGGGCAATCCAGGCTGCGGGCCACCTGCCTTGGCCGCTTGTCCGGCGCGGGTTGCCAGTGGCACATCCACTCCGGGCGATGGTCTTCGGCCACGACCGGCCGGAGCACCCTCTCGGGGCCGAGCCTCGCGGCGATTCGTTCGAGCACCAGCGCGAGCCCCTCACCGTCGGGCAAGGTCTCCGGCAGAAAGGAAAAGCTGGACTCTTCGAGCGGGCGCACGTCGTCCGCGGTCATGGCCAGGTCGCCGACGGGCGCGAGCAGTTCGACCTTGGCGAGGTTTTCGGCCAGGAGCCTGCTCAGGTGCTCGATGTTCCTGGTCGGCTCCGCGGTTCGAACCGTGAGCTCGCCCCCATCCCCGGCCGATTTGGCCCGCATGGCGTCGTGACACCATTTCAGGGTGAAGGCGGTGACCCCGGAGCGCCTCGCCGCCAGCCAGGCGCAGAGCTGCAAAAGCAGCCGACGCGCACCGAACAGCATCGCCGGCGCGAGTTCGATGCGCGACATCAGTTCGAGCTTGGCTTCGAAGCGGTCGGGGAGGGTGGCCCAGGCGTGCGCTTCGGGCTTCAGGCCATAGGCTTGGTCGAGCGCGCCCACCAGTTCCTTGTCGAAGCGTCGGCTCAGCCCGCCGCGGGGGAGGGCGCGCACCTGCCCCAGCGTCTGGCACCCCACGCGCGCGAGGATGGCGGCATGCGCTGCGACCGGTGCCAGCACCTCCACGGGCAAGTCGTCGAGCAGCGCCTCGAGCGGTTTGGCGAACCCGTTCGATTGCCCATTGCGGGCCAGGGCCACCGCCGCCAGGCTGGTCGGGGCCCAGGCGAGCTGCCTCACGCCCAGCTCTTGCGTTTCCACCTTCACCCGCTCCACGAGCTTTCGCTTGCCCCCGAACAGGCGCACGCTCGCCTCGAGCTCCATCACGACCGCCGAAGACAGCGAAGGCGCGTCGATGACGCTGACGCGCGGTGTGAACTGGAGGCACCAGATCGACAGCCCGCGAATGGCTTCAATGCGCTGGGAGTCGGTGAGTGGACGGCCGGGAAGTAGCGCTGCCCAGAGCATGGGAAGTCTCTGCTGGGGTGGCGCGCGGCTTGCGCGCGGCCAGGAGCACGCTCGGCTTCGACAGCCGGGGCGTGATGAGGGGTGCAAGGCCGCGCGGAATCGAGGGGAGGTGCAGCACACCGTCATGGACACCGCCCTTGCGCTTCAACAGGTGGACCCGAAGTTCCCAGTCCACGCCCACGCTGACCTGCACCCGCAGGGGAGCCGCGGACGGTTCATGCTCCGCGGTCGCCGGACGGCACAGGAACACCGGGCTGTCACAGCTCTGCGAACACACCTGCAGCCGTCGAATCTGTTCCTGGCGAGCCTGAGGGAGCCAAGACACGACCATGCCGGCCGCGTTGGCCTTCACCAGTTGCTCGGTGACCCACAGCCGCTCCGCCGGGGTCGACGCCTGGATCCAGACCAGACGGCGCTCGTCGATGCCTTCGTCGCGCAGGCCGGGCAGGTGCGGGGCCTTCGGGGGGCCGACGATGACGATGTCTTCACCCTTCGCGATCACCTGGCGCATGGCCGGCGCCAGGAGCCGCCACTCGAGCACCGTCGGCTGTGCCTGGAGCACCTCGGTGAGGGAGCGAGCGGGCCAGCCGCCACCTGGAAGTTCGGCGTCCAAGGCCGGATAGCCGCTGGCGACCACGCGCGTGACCGGCGAGCCCAGTTGGTCGCCGCGCCAGATCGCGGCCTCGACAGAGGCGGGAAGCTCGCCTGGACGCAGGACGGGCTTTGAAGGACGGGGCGGCGGGGCCGGCGCATCGTCGTCGGCCCACTCCAGAAGGGCGGCCATCACGGGCTCCAAAATACTGTATGGGTATCCAGTATGCGTCAAATTCACGGTGTGATGGCTTGGCCCCTGAACGAGGTCGGAATTAAATGCGGAGGCGGTCGACCGGCCGGCCCGCGTTCGCACGTCTTGCTACCCGGCCGGCCGACGTTAAACCGCGGGGGACTCGGCGGATGGCTGAGTCGGAGGGCGGCGCCTACAGCGGGACTCCAGCAGAATGCGCGGGATGTGCAGCCACTACCAGGCCGAGAAGCGCCGCAAGCAGATCGCGAAACACTTCGGCATCCAACTGCCGCCGAGTTGGGAGCCGCCGCCGGGCGGCCTGCACATCTACCCGACGCAGATGGCGCCTTTCATCCGGCGGCCGCCCGAGCGCGAATCGGGCGACGAGGCGATACCTGATTTCGAGGTGGTCGAGGGGCACTTCGGGTTGTTGCCCGGTTTCGCCAAGGATGCCAAGTTCGGCCTGAAGACGTACAACGCGCGCAGCGAGACGGTCCGCGAGCTGGCGAGCTTCAAGAATGCCTGGGCCAGGCCGAGGCACTGCATCGTGCCCTGCGAGGCGATCTACGAGCCGGACTGGCGTACGGGCAAGTTCATCCCGACACGGTTCACCGCGGCAAACGATGAGACGCTGGGGGTGGCCGGGCTGTGGTCACCCTGGAAGAACCCGGAAACCGCGGAGTGGGAGCTGAGCTTCACCATGCTCACGATCAACGCCGACGCGCACCCGCTGTTCAAGCTGATGCACAGGCCCGACTTGAAGCGCCCGCCGGAAAAGCAGGACAAGCGCATGGTCGCAATCTTGCCGGAAGCGTGGTACGGCGAGTGGCTCGATGCGCCCCCGGAGCGCTCGATGGATTTCCTGATGCAGTTCCCTGCCGAGCGACTTGCGATGGTGGCCGAGGCGCCGCCGCTGAAGGAGCCCAAAGCGCCCAAGGTGAAGACGACGCCCAGTGAGTCGGGGCCGGTCGAGCCACCGCTTTTCTGAGCAGGCCCATGTTCATCATCAGCCTGACCTACATCCGTCCCCTGGAGGAGATTGATGCGCTGATGGCGAAGCACGTCGTCTGGTTGAAGAAGCACTACAAGAGCGGGCTCTTCATCGCGTCGGGGCGCCAAGTGCCGCGCAGCGGCGGCGTGATCCTCGCCCGCTCTGGCGACCGCAGCGCGCTCGAAGCCATCCTGGCGCAGGACCCGTTCATCAAGAGCGGCTGCGCCCGCGCCGAGGTCGTTGAGTTCTCGCCCAGCATGACTGCGCCAGGTGCGGAGGTGTTGAAGGAGCTTTAGGCCGGACCGGATCGGGTGCCGCTACTTCGCCGGCGTGAATCCGATCATCTTCATCGCGGCAGTCAGCGGCTGGCGCGTAGTCCAATAGTCGGCCCATGGGTCCGTCGACTGAAACGACAGGTGCTCCCGCGCAGTCGCGATGGTCCATTGCGCACCGCTCTTCAGTTTGGTCAGGTCATCCCAAGCCACGGGCATCGACACGCCGAGCCCGGGGCGCGCCCGAGCAGAAAACGCGGCTGCCGTGGTGGCGCCGTGCCCGTTGCGCAGGAAGTCGACAAACAACCTCCCGACCCGATTCGATGGCCCGCTCTTGGCCACAAAACGCGCAGGGATCGTGCGCGCGAGATGCTGCACCACCGCCTGCGAGAAGCCCTTGACCGCTTCGTAGTTGAAGCGCGGCGCAATCGGCACCACGACGTGCAGGCCCTTGCCGCCGCTGGTCTTCAGCCAGGCCTGCAGCCCCAGCTCCGTCAAAAGCGTCCGCACCAGGATCGCCGCCTCCTGGACATGCTGCCAGGAGGTGCCTTCGCCGGGGTCGAGGTCGAAGATCATGCGATCCGGCTTGTCGATGTTTTTCGCAGTGGAGTTCCAGGTGTGGAATTCGATGACGTTCATCTGCGCCGCCGAGGCAAGCGCCTGCGCGGTCCCGACCTCGAGCAGAGCACCATGACCCGGCCACAGCTTGGGGTCCAGCTCCTTGATCCCGGGGATGCTGATCTTCTCGTCGTGCTTCTGGAAGAAGAGTTCGCCCGTCACGCCGGTCGGGCCGCGCACCAGCGAACACGGCCGGTTCTTCAAATGCGGCAGGATCCAGTCCGCGACCGACTCGTAGTAGCGCACCAGGTCGAGCTTGGTGAGGCCCGAGCTGGGGTCGATCACGCGGTCGGCGTTGCTGACCTTGATGCCCCCGGTGGCCGTCGTGCCGGCCGTCTTCACGGGGCCTGCATCCGTGAGCGTCTTGGCCGTCTCGCGCACGATCGCGCTGGCGGGCTTGTCGGTGCGCAGCGATACATAGGACGCATGCCGGATCTGCCCATCGGGCGTCCATTCCGCGAAGGCGACCTCCGCAACGACGCGCGGCTCCACCCACCGCTCGGCGCCGGGCGCGCGTTTGGACCAGCGGCCCGGCTTGCCCGCGCCGGCGGGGAAAGGCGGCTTGGGAATCTCGATCTTGGCGAGCTTGCGCTTCAACGCCGCAGCCTCCTCCGTATCCCACCCGGTGCCCACGCTGCCGACCGACACCAGGGTGCCGTCCGGCGCATGCACGCCCAGCAGCAGGCTGCCGACTTGCGGCGTGCCGTCCGAACGGTCGGTGTAGCCGGCCACCACGAACTCCTGTCGCTGCTGGCACTTGAGCTTCAGCCAGGTCTCGGTGCGCCGCGAGGCGTAGGGCGCATCGGCGCGCTTGGCGATCACGCCTTCGAGGTTCATGCGGCAGGCCGAACTCAACACCGACGCCGCATCGGCTTCGAAGGCGGCGCTGAAGCGGACATGATCCGTGGCCTTCTCGTCGAGCAGCGCCTTGAGCAATTGCCGGCGCGACACCAGCGGGGCTTCACGCAGGTCGTGGCCTTCGAAATAAGGCACATCGAACACGAAGTAGACGATCTGGGCATTGCCCGCGCCGCGGTCGAAGGCTTTCTGCAATGCGTTGAAGCTGGGAAGGCCCTTCTCGTCGAGCACCACGATCTCGCCGTCCAGCCAGCTCGACTTGAGCCCGAGGCTTTCCAGTTCGCGCACCAGGCCGGGCATCTTGGCCGACCAGTCGTGGCCGCCGCGCGTCACGAGCGTCGCCTCGCCGTTGTCGATGCGGGTCATGATCCGGTAGCCGTCGAACTTGATCTCGTAAAGCCACTGGCCGGCCGCCGGCACGCCGGTCGCCAAGGTCGCAAGCTGCGGGCTGATCTTGGCGGGGAGGGGTGCCTTCACTGCGCCTGGCACGCTGTCGTCGGTGGGGCGGGCTCGCTTGGCGCCGCGCGCCACCGCGACCTTGGGCTGCGCCGGTGCCGCGCGCAGCGGTTTGGCGATCACGCTGTCGGGAAGGGCCGAGACGACGTCGAAGTCGGCCTTCGGCCGCGCGAAGGCGTCGCGCTTCTTGAACAGGATCCAGGGCTCCTGCTTTTCGCCGCCCTTGGCGATCTTGACGAGCTCCCACAGGCCGGCCAGCTTCTGGCCGCGGAGATTGAAGAGGAGCTTTCCCTTCTGAAGGCCTTCCCGCGGGTCGCCCAAGGGCTCCCAGGTGCCGTTGTCCCAGACGATGACCGTGCCGGCGCCATACTGTTTGGGCGGAATGGTGCCCTCAAACGACCCATAGGACAGCGGGTGATCCTCGACATGGATCGCCATGCGCTTGTCGGCCGGGTCGAAGCTCGGCCCCCTGGGAACGGCCCAGGAGAGCAGGACGCCATCCAGTTCAAGCCGGAAGTCGTAGTGCAGCCGGCTCGCCGCGTGTTTCTGAATGACGAAGGAAAGCGCCTTGCCTTTTCGGGGTGCGTGTTCGCCACGAGGTTCGGAGGTGACCGCGAAGTCGCGCTTCGACCAGTATTTGTCGAGCGGATCGAGACGAGCTTCGCGGGCCATGCGGAAATTTACGGTGCACGCCTGGCCATGTCGAGCGGCGCGCTGGCAGGCCGCGCACGCTTGGCTGGTTTGCGTGGCCCGAAGGGGGACAACAAGGGCATCGGTCCAGGTCCAGTTGGATCGGTGATGGAGGCCATCCGTTCAGAGAGAGCCAGGCACGCGCGCTCGATTTCGGCGACCGCATCGAGGTACTCGCGCCGAGCTGCCTTTGAGCTCATGAGCCCAGCCCCCTCGTGCGGCAGTAGGCGAGCACCCGGAGCCATCCGTTGAAAAGCGTCAGGACAATCACGATGACTTCTTCGCCCGCGCTGGCGTCGCAGTCTTGGCAGCGGCGTTCCCTTTGGCGCTCACTTTCGCGCGAGGGGCAGATCCGCCCGCTGCGGTTCCACCGGCCGGCTTGGCGGCTGGTTTCAAGGATGCGATCAGCCGCGCCTTGTCGTCCTCGAATGCCTGTGGGAGGCGGGGGCGGGGCATGCTGGCCTCCGGACTACTTCTTCTTGAGGTGCGCTCGCACCGCCTCGGCACTGTTGCCAACGGCGCGCACAGCTTCCTTGAGCTCCTCGGCGGTGCAACCCAGCGATCGGGTCCAGCTTTGGATCTCGTGCGGCTCGGACAAGGAAATCAGCTTGCGGTCGAGGCCTGTCTTCTTGGGATCGTCTGCCATCTTCAACTCCTGTAAGTGCGGACCAGGCTGTCCATATCGGACCGCACATCAAGAGTGTTCCCCCTCTCCCGGCTACGTGCGTGGGAATTTGGCGCAGAACGGTGCCGGCCAATTTCCATTGTTCTGCCCACGAGCGTTCAGCAGTTCTGCTGGCCGTGACAGGCAGGCCTCCGGGGCACCGCCAGCGCCGGTCGCTCAATCAGCAGAACGCCCCTAGCGCTCCCTCGCTGCCGTAGGCAGGCGCAGCAGGCGCAAAGCCGGTCGAGCAATGTATCTGGGGTTGCGGCCGGTCGCTTGGAAACGGTGGCTGTCGCTGATGGGCCCATTCCACCCCTCGGGTTGCATGCACTGGACGCCTAAAACCTGCCGTTCAGAGATTAGCTCGCGCTGATGCGCGCCGTAGAAATGACAGTACACACGCAATTCAAGGCGGGCTGCGGTCTCGACTTTATCGGCGCAACGCTGCGTGTGGGGCGGGGATTCCGCCAGCTCCACTGGCCGGCTCCGGAGCATCTGCGTCGTCGGCTTCATCGAACACGAGGCGCAGCGCATACGGCACCGAACGGGGCCGGGTCGCGCCCGCGAACATCACCAGCAGCCGCTGCACCTCGTGGCGGAAGAAGCCCGCCGGCGGCACATGCAGCTCCAACCGCGCTGTGAGCAGGTTGTTGTCGTCGATAGCGGGATCCTTGCGCTCAGCCTTGCCGCGGGCCTGCCGCAGCTGCGTGGCCAGGGCTTGGGGTGTGGCGCCTTTTCCCGGGGACGCGACCGAATCAGCCAGGCGTCGCAGCAGCGCATTGATGGGCGGCAGCTCTCGCTCGGTTAACCGCTCAGCCACGCGGACCGGATTCAGGTCCACCGGGAAGGTGATCGCCGCCAGGGCCTGTCGAACGGGCGCCCAGCCGTGCTGTGACGCCGCGCCTGCGGGCTGTGCGTCCATCAGCAGCTGTTCCCAGTGAGCGTCGGTATCGACGTGGATCACCGATCCGGTCAAAGTGGCCAGGTAGAGCGCGGACTCCAGGTTCAGGCCCTTGTAGATCTGGTGCTGCGCACCGGCTTCTCCCACGGGCAGCGGCTGCAGAAGTAGGTATGGGTCGGCCTCGGCCTGGCGCCGGAAGTACGCGACCATCTGATCCACCATCGCGTCGCCAGCGTCGGGTGCGTGCTTGGCAATGTGGCGGCGCAGGGAGTCTCGCGGCAGCATCCGGATCATCCGGCGACCCTCGTCCTCGGCGAGCTTGAGCCGTTGGTGCAGGCCGCCCTCGGGCGGCTTCCACCCGGCGGTGCGGCGGGTCAACACTTGCCTTACGTGCTGGCCGAGAGGGGCGCAGACCTCGCCGGGATCCGGCACCCAATGGACGAGGCCGGCACGGATGTACGGCTCCAGCTTGAACAGCAGCAGAACGTTCTTGAGCGTCTGCATCTTGTGGCCGGCGGGCGAGTCGATGGGGCTGAACTCGGGCTTCAAGTTCCGCGCCACGAAGAACGGGTTCACGAGCACGATCTCATCGACATATGGCAGCCAGCCCAGCACCGCGGCTTCGACCGTGCGTGGATCGGCCAGACCGAGGAAGACCGAGCGCAGCTTTTTGGGATGGGGACGCGGCAGCAGCGCGGCGAGGTCGGTGTCGTCAGGCCAGAGGGACGAGAAGGCGCCGTTGATGCGCTGGACCTGGTCGTCGCTCAGGGTGCGGCGCACGTCATCCCAGGTCGCACCATCCTGCATGCCGAGGATGCCGGTGACGACATTGCAGAACATCAGGTTGCGCTCGCGCAGGCCGTAGACCTCCCACGGCGGGCGCCCGGCGAGGGGCAGGCGCTGGCAGCAGTCCTTGAAGGCGTACGCACTGCCGCAGCCGCAGTAGTCGTTGGCCGCGATGTTCTTGCGCGGCGACTCGCGGGTCAGGAACTCGTGGACCTTGGACGTGCGGCCGTGTTCGTCCCAGTACCCGGAGCTGCCATCCTTGTAGCCGACAAAGATCTCGCCGCCGAACTGCCAGAGGTCGGACTTCGGCATCAGCACCTGGGCGATCTCGGCCCACGTGCCGCGGTAGCGCCGCTCAGGGTAAAGCCAATCCTTGTGGGCCGCCGCGATGCAGCGCTTCGCGCGCAACTTGAGCAGGTGGTTGATCGCGATCACCTCGTCGCGGGTCAGGCGACGGTCGCGGATGAACGCGTCCGTGCGCACCATGCCCATGCCCTGGTGGCGGGCGTTCGTGCGAAGGCGCGTCAGGTCTTGCCGGTCGGGCGCTTTGGCATATTCGAGGTGCGTGAAGATCAGGCAGGTGTTGGCGTCCAGCACGAACACGGTCTGCGTGCCAAGCGACGCCACCATCGGGTCCAACGGATAGGCGCAGTCCGGCGCCGTGGGATCGATCTGCGGGTTGTAGACCGTCACCGGGTGGTCCGTCACGATGAACTTCACGTCCGAGTCAGCCGCCGAGACGACCTCCCGCACGCCCTCGGCCCACATCGTGCAGTGCATGGTCCGCAGGGCCTGCATTTCCACCATCAGGTCGATCTGGTCCAGCTTGCCGTAGCACGATCGGATCCAGTCCAGCCCCTTGGGCGTGCGTAGCTTCTGCGCGGCCATGTGCTCGAAGAAGTCCTCGAACGAGTCGTGGACGTCGGCGTGATCGCCCTTCGCGAAGGCGAGCACCGCCTTGGCACCTTGGTCATCGATGGCGCCGAACAGGTGCTTCTCGATGTCGTCGTTGACGATCGAGCCGAAGTGCGTGGAGTACAGGTCGTACTCCACGAAGCAATTCACAGGGCCCCATTCGTGGAGCGCCTTGCGCGGGACCTGGCGGCCATCAGGCAGCGTCTTGCGGTCCGGATCGAAGTTGAGGTGGAAGAGACGAGACTGGCCCGGGGCGAGGAAGCCGCGTTGGTACCACTGCGGGACGTAGTGGTTGTTCCGGGTCTGCTGGTCGGTCATCCGCTCACTTGGGTCGTTCGGAATTCTGATTGTCCCTTGGGCGCCAACGACCACGGTGGGCGCCTCATGCGCTCGCGACGAGGTCGTTCATACTCTTGAAGTGAGCAGCGTCACTGTGCTCGATCAGGGCAAACAGATCCCTGAGCACCGACGGCGTCTCGGCCAGCATCGACGGGTTGTGCTCCGGATCCGCGATCTGGTCCAGGTGCGAGAAGGCGTGCAGGAACCGCAGGATGCGCGTCTTGGCGGCGTTGTCGTGGTCGACGGCGTCGAGCTGCTTGTAGAGGTCGCCGGTCTGGTGAGGAACCCGGAAGGCGAGGAACGCCTCAAGCAGGCGTCGGGCCATGTTGGGCAGCGCGTAGTACGCCTCCAGCGCCGGCGCGTTGGGCTTCTTGGACTCCTCCTGCAGATGCTTGAAGAGGTAGTGGTACTCGGACTCGTAGCCCTTGAGCAGGGGATCCAGCTCGGAGAGCTTCGCGCCGCGCGTGCCGTCCTTCACCTCCGTGGACAACATGTAGAACCTCGCGGGGTGGAGCGCGGCATCCTTCTTGTTCTGCTGCGGCAGCTTGTCGAACCAGAGCCGGACTTGACGGAAGAACGTGAAGTTGTGGGTCAGGACGAACAGCTGGCCCGCCGCAGCCGTCCGGGCCTTCATGTAGCCGAACGCGCTGAAGAGGGAGTTCGCATCGAGGCTGGAGACGGGGTCATCGATGACAACGACGCCGTTCTCCAGATCGAAGTCGGTGTCCTTCAGGGATTTCAGGAAATACAGGAACGCGATGGACGTACGCTCGCCGTCGCTCAGGTGCAGCGCGGGCTGGTCGCCGCGCATGATCTTGTAGCCGTTCTGCTCCACATCGAAGCGCAGTTCGTCGCGCCCGAGGTACGAGGCCAGTTCCTTGTTCAGCTCCTCGGCGGGCCGCCGGTGCTGGCGCACCTGTTGCTCCAGCGCGGCGATCTGCCTTTTGAGGTCATTGGCGGTATCCGTCGCAGTCTTCTGATCGGCAGTCGCGGTGGAGGCCGCGGTGGATCTCGTCCTCCAGTCGGGCAGGGCGCGGAGCAGCTCATCGCGGGCCAGCGACTTTCTCGCGTTGGCGACGATGGTCTCGAAGTTCGCGGTCTGGCGGTTGTGCTCGGTGATCAACTCGCTGAGTTTCGCGAACGCGGTTTGCCCGAGCGCCGCGTCGACGACCGCCATGCCGGTGTACAGGCCGCGGAAGAGCGTTTCCCACCCGCTGGCCGGTGCGTCATCAGGCTTGTGGCTGCTGATGAACGGCATCAGCTCCATGCTCTTGAAAGGCTCATCCCGCTTGGCGTGCAGTGCTCGAAGCAGGACATCCAGCGCCGACGACATCATGCTCGCCTGGCTGTTGAGGGACTTGAGCGCCTCGTCGTAGGCGGTGCGCAGGTTGGCGTAAAGCGCCTCCTTGGGCGGGATCTCCAGCGATTTCTGAAACGCTTGGGCCTTCTGGACCTCGGCGATCAACTGGCCAAGCTCTGACTGGAATCGCTTGAACTCGTCGTTGAAGTGATCTTCAAGCTGCTCGACGCGTTCGGGCTTCAACGGGCCGCCGCAGAACTCGCAGGTGTCGGTCGCGTTCTCCCCGGTGTGTAGGGTCAGGCCGGAGCCAACCCAGGTGGCAAGGCTCGGGTTGGCTGCCAGGCGATCCACCACCTTTGACACGACGGAGCGCTCAAGCGCCGCTCGCGTCTTGTTGGTCAGATCAACAAGATCGGGAAAACCCACCGATGGCTCCTCGACGGTGTCCATGATGGCGGCGTTCCTCGCGTCGAGGTGCTTCCTCCGGTCGGTTTCCGACAGCATGGCAGGCTCGGGGTTGGCCTGGGCGAGGCTCGCGACGTCCGCCTTGAAGTTGGCAGCGTTGTAGTTGTTGTACGGTCCACCGCCGGCGACCGTCAGCAGGTTCTTGATGCCCTTGGCTTCTTCGGAGCAGAACGACTCGAAAGCCGTGCTGGCGGTGGCCTCGTCCCCGCGATGCTCGACCGCCTGTTCCAGCGCCGTGTTCAGCTGGATCGTGAGCTGTTCGATCTGCTTTTGCTTCTCGACGCCGTCCTCCCCGAGGAAGAACACGGGCGGCAGTTGCTGGCCGGCGGACTCGAAGACGCTGCGGTCGACCGTATCCCGTTTGAAGACGCGCAACGCGGGCAGGGGCGCGGTGCCGAAGTCAGCGCCGTTGACGATCGCCTGGTCGACGAGCACTTGCACCTGGCCCTCGGAAAGCGGCTGCTTGCGCTGGAGGTGCCGGAAGATGGTGGACAGCGAGGTCTTCCCCGCACCGTTCCATCCGTAGATGACGTTGTAGCGGCTGAAGTCGTGAAGGCCCGTCGCCGGCCAGCTGAAGTCCCGAAAAATGCGATAGCCGTGGGCCTTCGCAAGGCGTGCAATCCTCATCCGATCTCCCTAGTTCTCCGTCTCGTGCCAGAGCGCCTCTCGTACTGTAGACGCTCGCCTGTATCGGGGCCGCTCCATGACGGATAGTCTGTCGCCCGCTCGCTTGAGGCGTTCTGGACGCTGATTGTCCCCTGGCAGCGGGGCAAGGGGGCGCGCCCTTGAACGCGGATTGCTCCCCGGGAGCATGGTTTCATCCACACCGGAGGCGCCATGCCCACACCTGTCAGCCTCACCCTGGCTTTGCGCCGCATCGTGCAGGGTAAGGACCCCTGCGAATGCTTCGACCCGGACGAGATGGCCGACCTGGAGGCGGGGCTGCGAGCAGTGGGCCGGGTCATCCAGCCCATCTTCGTGCGATCGATCCCGGGAATCGACCTTACGAGATCGTGGCCGGCGAGCGCAGCTAAGAACGTCTTCGGTGACGACTGCCTGACCACATCCATGATTTTCTAGCCGGCCATCCTGTGGACGACCCCTACGAGATCTGCGACTGAGCCAGGGCGCTGACCGCCAGATCGCGAGCCGGACGGCGCCCCATCGGTTGAACTTCCGTAGAGCGGTCGTTCGTGAGCGTCAGGACCTGGCCGATCTGAGTCACAGATCGGCGCGCTGCGAACGACGGCTCCCGCTGAACAACTGCCTCAAAGCGGAGGAGGGCGGGAGTAGCTGTGGATGCGCGGTAACCCCGGTTTATGGACCCCTATCCGAGGTTGCGAGGTTGGAGCCATCGAAAAGCTGAAACTCAGGGCGATCCGTGCAGGGCCGAGGAGGCGGGCAGCGCGATTCCCCCGAATGACTCATCCCGACTGGTCGCGGCTGTTCGAGTTTTCAAAGCGAACGGCGGCAGCCAGCTAAGCTGAATTCGCCACCTCGACACCTCGACACCTCGCCCGATGTACGACTGCTGAACCTCGGAATCTGACTTCGGTAGCAGGTCCGATGCAGCGGCCAACGAAATTGCGTTGAACGGCCGCTTCGGCATACAGCAAACTGGCGTTCAGGGCCCGAGGACTAAACCGCTCTACAAGGACTTCCCGCAGAGTCAAGCGGAGTTGTTTGGATTTTGGCTGTTCTTCCTTGATCAGCGGCCGTTCGGTGAGTTCGGTGTTGCTTTCGATTGACTCCCTCGTTCGGCGCCGTGCGGCAGGTGAAGGTGCGGTGCGACAGAGAACAGACTGCACATCTACAAACGGCCTTGTTGCGCATCGTGGCGCGGGCCCAGATACGAACCGCTCAGCCGGACTCCATTCGCGGTACGGGGTTGGGCGCGATTGCCGCCACGCACGGTTTACCGAGTTCGCCAGCTGCCGGTCTGACCTGTCAAACGCATCTTCGAGAGCACGTCTTAGCTGGAAGGAGGAAGGGGTTGACCTTGTTGTGGAGTTGATCGGGTGCCGTGATTCACAGCGGGCTTCAGGCCACGCACGCAGCGGAGATCGATGCCGGGTCTGCGACGGGTTGCCGGTCCGGCTGCTTGGCCTGTGGTTTGATGCTGACGTGTTTGGAGTCGAAGCCATCTTCGCGGGTCATTACCGCCCACAGGATGCGAGCGTTCTTATTGGCCATGGCCACGCAGGCCTTCTGCCAGCCCACGCGCGCCGTCAGCTGCGCCAACCACCGCGAGATCGGGTCGTCGCGTTTGTCGGCGCTCATCACCGCGGCCTTGGCACCCTGGATCAGCAGCGTGCGCAGGTAGTCATCGCCGCGCTTGGTGATGCGCCCCAGGCGGATCGTGCCGCCACTGGATGCCTGGCGCGGCACCACGCCCAGCCAAGCGCCGAACTGGTGGCCGCTCTTGAACTGCGTGAAGTCACCCACGCCGGCCGTCAGCGCTGACGCACCGAGTTCGCCTATTCCGATGACCTTGGCCGCGCGCTTGGCCGCTGGGTTGGATCGCACGTGTTGCCCGACCTGCCGGTCGCACCAGCGCATGTGCTCGTCGAGTTCGCGCCAGTGCTCGAACGCGCGCTGCAGCACCAGGCGCGCCGTTGTGCTGAGCTCATTACTAGCATCTTCGATGATGTCGGCCAGAACGGCACGCAAGACCTTGGGACTCTTGCCGAACACCAGGCCAAACTCCGTCAGCACACCGCGGATCTGGTTTATGCAGGCGGTGCGCTCTTCCTTCAACCCTTCGCGCACCCGGTGCAGGCTCATCACGCCCTGCTGCTCGCAGGTCTTGACCGGCACGAAGCGCATGCTCGGTCGCGACGCCGCCTCGCAGATCGCCGCGGCGTCCGTGGCGTCGTTCTTGCCGCCTTTGCCTTCCATGCGATACGGGGTGACGAAGTGGGCCGCGATCAGCCGCGGTTCCAACCCCTGCGCGCGCAGCTTGCGGCCCCAGTGGTGCGCGCTCGAGCATGCTTCCATCGCCACCACGCAACCCGCGGGCAGTTGCGTGCACCAGGCGAAGAACTGCTCGCGCTTGAACGCCCGCGCCACCACGCGCCGGCCGGACGCATCCACCGCGTGGACCTGAATCACTTGCTTGGCAAGGTCAACACCTACCCGCGCTATCCGTACTCCTGTAGTCTCGTTCATGGGCTTCCCCTTTCTGTTTCAGATTGAGAGTCGCAACCCAATCTTGGTGCTTCGACACGGTTGCTGGAGGGTGGGAAGTCCCTTCGTATTCGCGGTAGCCCGCCGCTGAGGCTACGGTAATGGCAAACATTGCGCCCCTGTCTATGTTGAGGAGCGAGGCAATCGGCCTCGTTCTTTGACAGGAGCACGATCATGACCCCTTCGACACCAGCGGTTTCTCCGCTGCGTCAGCGCATGCTCGACGATATGCGCATGCACAAGCTCGGACCCAAGACCCAGGCTGCCTACGTTCGCGCGGTTCGGTACCTCGCCGGCTTCCTTCAACGCTCCCCCGACACGGCCACCGCAGAGGATCTGCGGTGCTTCCAGTTGCACATGGTCGATCGAGGCGTCTCGCCGGTCACGCTCAATGCGACCATCACCGGCTTGAAGTTCTTCTTCGACGTCACGCTCGACCGTGGCGAACTGATGGCCAGGATGAGCTACGTGCATGTGCCCCAGAAGATGCCGGTGGTTCTGAGTCGCGATGAAGTCGCACGCCTGATCGCCGGGGCCTCCAACTTGAAGTACCAGACGGCATTGTCCATCGCCTACGGCACAGGACTGCGTGTCAGCGAGATCGTTGCGCTGAAGGTCGGCGACATCGACAGCCAACGCATGACCTTGCGCGTCGAACAGGGTAAGGGCCACAAGGATCGCTACGCCATGCTGTCGCCGGTGCTGCTCAAGCGGCTGCGCGACTGGTGGCGATACGCCAACGCGAAGGGCAAGATGCTGCCCAACGGCTGGCTGTTTCCCGGCATGAACCCGGTCGACCCGTTGACCGCGCGCCAGCTCAACCGCGCCGTTCACGACGCCGCCGAGGCAGCCAAGATCGACAAGCGTGTGACGATGCACACGCTGCGCCACACGTTTGCCACGCACCTGCTGGAGCAGAAGGTCGACATCCGGGTGATCCAGGTGATGCTGGGGCACAAGAAGCTGGAGACGACATCGGTCTACACGCACGTGGCCACCGAGATCCTGCACGAAGTGGTCAGCCCGCTGGAGAGGCTTGAACACGCGTAGAGCATCTCCGTGGCGCATTGCGCCCTGGAAGTCGCTGACATCTTCCGCATCCACGGTCCCGGCTGGCGCAAGGCGCAGCGTGGGCATCTGAGCCTGGGCCAGCTCAAGGTGATGTCGGCCATTGAACAGTGCCGCAGCGCGGCGCTGGGAGGCCACGTGTTGCGTTGCGAAGGCTGCGGGCTCGACCAGATCGCCTACAACTCCTGCCGCAACCGGCACTGCCCGAAGTGCCAGGCCAGCGCAGCGCAACGCTGGCTCGAGGCGCGTCAAGCCGATCTGCTGCCGGTGGACTACTACCACGTCGTCTTCACCTTGCCCGCGCCGATCAGCGCCATCGCCTACTACAACAAGGCAGAGATCTACGCGTTGCTCTTTGACGTGGCCGCCGAGACCCTGATGACCATCGCGGCGGATCCGAAGCATCTGGGTGCCAGCATCGGTGCGACCCTGGTGCTACACACCTGGGGATCGGCGCTGACGCATCATCCCCATGTGCACGGCATCATGCCGGGCGGTGGCCTGTCGCCGGACGGGGAGCACTGGGTCGCGTGCAAGCCCGGCTTCTTCTTGTCGGTGCGCGTGCTGTCGCGGCTGTTCCGGCGCCGCTTCCTTGAAGCGCTCGAGCACGCTCACGACGCCGGCCGCCTGCATTTCTTCGGCGAGGACACAGCGCTCGCTGACGCAAAGGTGTTCGCCGACTGGCTCGCGCCACTGCGCAAGTGCGAATGGGTCGTCTACGCCAAGCGCCCGTTCGCTGGCCCCGAATCGGTGCTGGCCTATCTGTCGCGCTATACCCACCGCGTCGCGATCTCGAACAGCCGACTTCTAGCCATGGACGAGCGAGGCGTCACATTCCGCTGGAAGGATTACCGCGCCAAGGGCCGGACTCGCCACAAGACGATGACGCTCGATGCCGACGAGTTCATGCGTCGCTTCCTTCTGCACGTCCTGCCGAGTGGGTTCCATCGCATCCGCCACTACGGGCTGCTGGCCAACGGCAACCGAACCTCCAGCCTCACACGCATTCGCGAGTTGCTGCTGCAGCAAGACGATGCCGTTGCCCGAACGTCGGCCTCTGATGCCGAGGTCGAATCGGCGCGACCGAGCTTCTTCTGCCCACACTGCGGCGCGCCGATGATCGTCTTGCAGACCTTCGCTCGCGGTCAGCCCATACGCGCGCCGCCTCAACAGGCTTGGGCACCATGAGTACACATCTGCATCAGCCATCCGTCCGAGCCTGGATGCGGGGCGGTCCTGCCCCCGCACCGGCCGACGGCCTTGTCGCCGGTCGCGTCGCTGGGCGACTCAACGTGCCGGCATCGATCCGCAGCGCCTCAATGACGCCATCTGTCGATTTCTTGAGTCGCCTCCCCAGTACCACCTCGATTCACGCCGCCCGAATCCCCATAGCCTCGTAGCCTTCTCAGGCCTCAGTGGCGCATTCCGCGGTTTCCTCCATGGAGGCTTGTCCAACACCTGCCCTCAGGCCGTTGGCGCGCTCAACGCTGTCACGCCGCACGGGCAGGTATCGGACAACCCTAAACCGTTGCAGACTTCTCGCAATCCAGAGAGAACGGCAGGTTTCCGCCAGCGAGCGGTCTGAGGCTCAAAGTCGGCATATGCAGTGAGGCCGTCCTAGATGCTTGCCGCTGCTTGCGTTGGGGTCTGCTCGACATGTCCTATCGCTTGCACCCTTCAAGCAACGCTTTCACTGTGATCATCTTGGTGTCGACTTCCTTGAGCTGGAGGTCAACGGTGGCCGTTCGCGTGATCGACTGAGGATAGCCCGCTTGCGCGGCGGCTATTCGCTCCACACCGAGCACGCGGGTGCGTGCGGCGTAGCCGTCCGCCTCTTGCTTCCACTCTTTGCACTGCTTCGCCGTGGCCAGCTCTTGTTTGTGCTGGTCACGCTCCGTTTGGATCTTCCGCTCGTGCTCGTCGCGCTCCGCCTGGAGCTTCCGTTCATACTCCGTGACTTTTACATTCAGATCACTCTTGAGCCCTGCGGTCTCATTGGCATGAAGAAGGTTTGATGTCCAGAGGCCAACACCAAAGCCTGCACTCAAAGTTGCTATGAGTACGCCAACTACCCAAAGCAGGAACTTGCGCACGTGCTTTCCCGGCTGGCTTCGAAGGTAATCCAGGATTGCTCCGAACGTGCTTTCCTCGGCATCCGGCGGTTTCACAGCGGGCGGCGGCACTATCGGTGTTGGTGTTTCAATGGCTTCAGCCATGCGTCGCTCCTTCGTCTTCAAATTCACGACATGCTGAACATATCCTATGCGCTACAGATAGCAAAACTGGGTCAATGGAAAATTGGAGCGCGCGGCACCTGCAACGCGAGGTGGCGACACACCTGTCCCGCATTCAAGAATCGGCTAACTCACCGGCGAGGTGAGGGGTGCCTAGTCAATAGGCACATCTGGTGTCTGCGGACACCACTTCCGCATAGTGATCTTTGGTGTATGCCACCAAGCAAACCTTGTACGTAGCAAAAAATGCCTTGGCGGCCGCATCGACGTTTCCTCCGGTGAGATAAGCCGTGGCCAGGCCAGTGCCCACGGACGCCTTCCCACAATTGGCGATCCCCTCTCTGATCTTTGACTCCGCTTGGTCGTGATCCAGATAGATCTCAAAATATTGAGGTCCGGTCCGCCAGGTCAAACCGTCCAATTTTGAACATGGCGTCGGAAACGGCTGCTGATAGATGGTTTCCCGCTGACGGCCTCCGCCTCCATCCGCTGTCGCTGCATCTGAATCAATGGGAATGCGTCTGCGAAGCCTCTGCTCATCCGCTTGCGACATCGGAGAGCCAGTTAGGATGCCAGTACTTTTCCCTGGTTCAGGCTTACCGAAGTCGTCAAAAGCCGCGTGGGAACTCATTGCAAAGGCAAATGAAACGGTAGCTGCCTCGAGGAGAGTTTGAATTGCATTTCGCATGCCGTCCTCCAATCGCCAAATAAGGCGAGCGCCTCTTCATTGAAGCACCACGCGACAATTCAGTTCCATCGCCGCCGAGTTGTTGTTGACGTGATCAATACGGATTTCAACACGTTGATTGGAAGGCACAACCGCCGTGAGATCTCCTGTTTGTATCTTCGAAGCGTTATCGACACCAAGAGTCTTGGTGAAATCGATACCAGGAAGCTTCGGATCTGTTTTAAGCGTGAGCCTCATCCATTTGTCGTCGCTGCCGTCGCGAATGGAAAGGGCCTCGCAATTGAGTTTGAGATTTCTCGTGCGGTTTTGGGCTTTGATATTTATCAACCCAAGCGACTTGTTGTCGACTTTGAACAGTCCATTTGCAGTGTCGTCAATGGTTAATTCTTCGCGTCCCGCATGCGCGTTGGACAAGGCAACCGACAACAAGACAGCGAACGCGATCGAACCGGCCATTCGCCGGCTTCTCATTTGACGTGGGCGCCGATTGAGAATGTTTTTCGTCCACATGCGAACCTCCTCGCTGCCGATGATGGAGATGCCTCGTATCGCACGTCGAAGATAGCCTCCTGTCAATCGGTCTGCATCATCAAAATTATGCATGTCCGCGCTGTCCGAATTTCGGTCCAGGCGCATGCACTTGAAAGGGCGCAGCGCCGCCAGTGCCGAGGCGGCAGTGATGGAGGCCGGAGGCGAGGACCTCGGGCCCCGCAATTCACGCTCAGGCCTTCAGGCGCTTCATCTCTTCGGCAAGCATCCAGAGGGTGCGATTGACCTTGATGCCTGATCGATGCCTTGCAATTCGCGCGTGCGCTGCCGGCGGCACCTACCAGCAGAACGGGATGCCCAATCCAGCGACTGCTTAGCGGAGATCACCGGACATCGAGATTCTTGCGCTGAGAGACCGGTCTTGGCCGGGACTGCCTGTTCGCCAAGCGCGCCGATAGCAGTCCTTGGCCAACCGGGCGATCACGCCGAAGGTCTGCTGCCAGGCACGGCCGCGAACTGGTGCTCGCGGCCATGACCGGTCAATCGCGCACCGGTCTGCAAAGGCCGGTATCTATTGCAAAGCGGTACTTGAGCGGCAAGAGTGCTGAGAATTCGATGCCACAAATCACGGCGAGGTTATAGCGCACGTCGCCACGCCGGACAGGCTGCTCCGTCAAACAAGCCCAAAGCGCTTGAGCGTGTCCGTCAGGTTGAGCAAGTCGGCAGTCATCGCCCCCTCTTCGATGGCCCGGCGTTGCCCAGCCTCCTTTTCCTCGCGCGCCAGGCTGCTGGCGATCGCCGATTCGACTTCGTCTTTGGGAACCACTGCCAGACCGTCGCGATCGCCGACGATGATGTCGCCGGGGTGGATGAGCACGTCCCCGATGGTGATGGGAACGTTGATCTTTCCGGGTTGATTCTTGCCGGTTCCCTTGATCGACAAGCCGCGGCAGAACACGGGAAAACCCAGTTCGATGATGAGGTTGGCGTCGCGCACGCAGCCATTGATGACGAGGCCGGCGACGCCAATCTTCTGGGCCTGGATCGTAAGGACGTCGCCCCAAGGCCCGGCTTCCATGAACCCCTTGGCATCGACCACGAGCACATCGCCCGGCTTCGCCTTCTGCACCGCATAGTGCAGCATCAGGTTGTCCGCTGGCCGGCAGTCGACGGTGAAGGCGGGGCCGGCGAGTCGCATCGTCGGATCGATGGGCTTCATGCCGTGGTCGAGCGCGCCCTTGGCGCCTTGCGCCTCATAGACGGTCGCTGCGCCGAGGTCGCGCAGCTGAGTGATTTGTTCGGACGTAGCCAAGAGATCTCCAGCAAGTATTGGGATGGATGGACGCACCGGCTGCGCAAGCGCAGCCGGTGCAAAAGTGGGTACCGATCAGTCGACCTTTGCACCAGAGCGCTTCACCAGCGATTCCCAGTAAGGAAGTTCCTTGGCGATGAACTGGTTGAACTGCTCGGCACTTCCCGCGACGTCTCGGGAGCCCATGTCGGCGAGACTCTTCGACACTTCCGGGCTCTTGAGGACTTTGACCAGGTCGCGGTTCAAGCGCTCGGTCAGCGCCGCCGGTGTCTTGGCAGGCGCGAAGATGCCGTACCAGTTCTCGACCACGAAGTTGTCATAGCCGAGCTCCTTCATCGTGGGCACGTTCGGAAGATTCTTCGAGCGCGCGCTGCCGGTCGTAGCAAGCGCCCGGATGCGCCCGCCGCCGCTCAACTGCGAAGCGATTGCAGTGGTCGTTTCAAACGCAACCGGCACTTGTCCGGAAATCACGTCCTGAAGCGCTGGCCCCTGGCCGCGGTAGGGAATGTGGGTCATGTCCACCTTCATCTCGAGCTTCAGCATTTCTCCCATCAGGTGTTGCGGGCTGCCGCTACCGCCGGAGGCAAAGCTGTACTTGCCGGGCGCAGCCTTGATCGCCGCACTGAGTTGGTCAACCGTCTTTGCGGATTCGGCCGCATTGACATAGAGCACCAATGGCACCGAAGCGACCTCGACGACTGGCGTGAGCGACTTCACCGGATCGAGACGCAGCTTGTAAAGGTTGCGATTGATGACGATCCCGGTGTTGTTGCCCAGCAGCAGTGTGCAACCGTCCGGCGGAGCGGCTGAAACGAACTCGGTGCCAATGTTGCTGCTCGCGCCGCCCTTGTTGTCCACGATGACTGTGGTGGCGAGTTCCTTCGCCAAGCCGGGCGCGAGCAGCCGCGCAAGGATGTCTGTTGTGCCGCCGGGCGGATAGGGCGAGACGAGCTTCACCACCTTGCAGGGGTACGCGTCTTGCGCCAGGGCGCCGCAGGCGGCCGCAGCCGCCACCAGTCCTAGTGCGGCTGAGCGGAAGTGTTTGATTGTCGTGTTCACAAGTTGTCTCCGGTTCGTTTGATTGATGTCGCCGTGAGCGCCAGCCGCTCAGGCCGCGAGGGTCGTCGCCGACCGCTGCAGCGTGTGATAGCCATACTTCTTCCGAGCTTCGACCAATGGCATGCCATCTAGCGCGGCTTCCAAGATCTGTGCCTCCACGACACGCGTTTCGAGGGCTTTGGTCAGCACTTCCTGCATGCGCAGACGAGGCACCACCACGACGCCGTCAGCGTCGCCGATCACCAGATCGCCCTGGCACACGCGAACGTCACCCAGCATCACCGGCTGCTCGTAAGCCTCGACCTGGACACGATCCTTGCCGGTACGCATGAACTTGCCGCAGGCATAGAGCGGGTAGCCCGCTTCGTCGGCCTCTGCTGTGTCGCGGCAGACCCCGTTGACGACGGTGCCACCGATGCGTTTCTGCGCGGCCAACTGGCTCAGGATGCCACCCCAAACGGTGCAATCCAGCCGGCCTCCGTTGTCCATCACCGCGACACTGTCTGGCTCCAGCCGGTCGATGAAATCGCCCACGGTGCCTGGTTGAGAGTGGTCGATCGCAGCGAAGCGAACCGTGAAGGCCTGACCAAAGATCTTGGCCGGCCCCGCGATCGGTCGAATGCCCAAAGCGCTACCGGGCAAATTAAAGAAGTCGAGAGCGTCGGATACCTCAGCTGTCGACAGCGATCGGGCCTGGGAGAGCCATTGCGGCTCGTTCACATCGGAAGTCAAGTTTGTCTCCAAGGTGTTGGGAAGGAACAAACCCGATGTTCAGTGAACGAAAGCAGTAACACAACCAACCTCTTTTGACCTTAAGATCAATCTTTATGAACTTGAAGTCGCTGCGGTATTTCTGCGAGGTGGTCGATGCCAACAGTGCGAACTTGGCTGCGAGTCGACTGCACGTGGTGCCGACTGCGGTGAGCATGCAGATCGCGCAGCTCGAGGGCCTGCTTGGAGGCAAGCTCTTCGACCGGTCCACGCGCCCCATGAAGCTGACGCCACTCGGGCGATTTCTTTATCCGAAAGCCAGGCTTCTGCTGTCGGACTCGCAACGCATGCTGGAAGAAGCGAAGGACCTATCGCTGGGCCGATCCGGATGGCTGAGCATTGGCTTCACACGCTCCACGATCTTCTCGGTTCTGCCGAACGCTGTGCGCAGCTTGAGTGCGAGTGCGCCAAAAGTGCGAATTGATCTAACCGAGATCCTCACGGAACATCAGGGCGAAGCATTGCGCAGCGGGTTGATCCACGTCGGGCTGGCCCGCACGATTGGCCCCTTCAGCACTGAGGACGACTTGGAATGCGTGCCCTTGTTCACCGACCAGCTACTTGTGGCGTTGCCGTCGGAGAACACGCTCGCTCGACGCAAGACGCTCAAACCGAGGGACCTTGACCAGATGTCCTTCATAAGCTACCCCAAAGACCCCAACAGCAGCTTTGCAAGGCACACAATTCATGCGCTGGAACAGGCTGGCATCAAACCTCGCGTGGCGTATGAGGCGAAGGAGATCCACACGGCGTTGTGCCTCGTGGCTGCCGGACTGGGGTTTGCGCTAGTCGGCAAATCGGTGGCGGACAACAACCGGAGCGATGTCCGATTTCTTCCCCTCAGCGGCGTAAAGACAACAGCAAACGTCTTCGCGATCCACCTGAAGGGTGCCCGACACCAGCTTGTCGATGCATTTCTCGACATCGTGCTGTTGCAGTCAATGGCAAGGTAGCAGCTTCGCGGCCCCAGGTGGACAAAAGCAGGAGGCGCAAGGCAGAGTACAAGGCTTTAACGTGCATGGGGCCAACCAAACTCAACGAGGGTCTTCCCGATATTGCGCGAGCCTAGCGTCGAAGTCATAGGGTAAGTGCCTTCTGTTACCTGTCGCCGGCGCTCACCCTCACCAACCTGCGCAGAAGTGCTAGTCAGCCTTGATATTGGACGCCTTGATAAGACTACCAAGCCGCACGCGTTCCACCGCGATGAGTTTTGACATCTCAGCAGGCGTTGAAGCCTCAACTGTCTCGATGCCCAATGTCAGATACTGATCCTTCACAAGTTTCGACATCACTGCATCCTGAATGCCCCTATTGAGTGCATTGAGAACCGGTTCGGCAGTTCCTTTCGGTGCCATCAAGCCTATCCAGGCGTAGAGATCGAAATCACGCAGGTCGGTTGCGGTGGCAAGTGGGGCGATGTCGGGAAGTGAAGTGCTTCGTTTTGCCGACGACAACGCGTATGCACGTACTTTCCCAGATTTCACGTGTGGCAACACCGAAGTCACCGAGTCGAACATGAAGTCCACCCTCCCGGCAATCACGTCGACTATGGCCCCACTGCTCCCCTTGTACGGAATGTGCGACGCCTTGGCGCCGATCTTGGAGACGAAGAGTTCCGAGATGAGATGACCGATAGAGCCATTGCCCGAGGATGCAAAGCTGTACTTTCCAGGGTTGGCTTGCAATAGCGCGACGAGGGCCTTTGCGTCCTTGGCAGGAAACGATTCTGCCGTGATGAGCACGTACGGGACTGTGGCGATGAGGCCTGCTGGTGCGAAGCTGTCGGCGTCATAGTTTGTCTTTGACAGCAAGGGATTGACCGTTACAGAGCCCGTGGACCCGGCCAGCAACGTATATCCGTCCGGGGGCGATTTCGCCACGGCATCGCTCCCAATGCCGCCACCTGCGCCTGCACGGTTGTCGATGATGAACGGCTGCTTCATGCTGGAGCCAAGGCGTTCGGCGACGGCACGCGCCGCAGCATCTGTAGCTTGTCCGGCCGTCCAGGGCACGATCACTTTCACCGGCTTTGCAGGGTACGAGTCGGCGGCGAATGCAGATGCGGCGGTGCACATCGCGATGCACGTGGCTACGAAGCGAAGGGAACTGAATCTCATGATGGTCTCCAGAGAAGGTCTGTATAAATAGAGTCGGCAAACTGGCCCAAGTTGAGCAAGCGTTCGCGAGGGCTGCGGGGCAACTAGCCTGCTGCGATGCTGGGTGGCGGCTCGATGGGCGAGGTCAACCGTCGTCCGCTTTAACGGCCTGTCCCAGCGGCTCCTCAAGGACATCGATGGCGTGCGCAAGGTTGAGGATCCTCTTGGCGTCCTGAACGTGCAGTTCCTCAACGAGCTTCCCGTCTAGGACCGTCAAACCACTACCTGCCAGAACCGCCGCCTCATAGGCTTCGATGCGCCGGCGCGCTTCGCCTATCTCGATTGATGACGGGCCATAAACCTCGTTTGCGACAGCCAGTTGGGACGGATGGATCAGCGTCTTGCCGTCGAAGCCCATATCCC
Organism: Variovorax ginsengisoli; assembly: GCF_030486595.1. GTDB lineage: Bacteria > Pseudomonadota > Gammaproteobacteria > Burkholderiales > Burkholderiaceae_C > Variovorax > Variovorax ginsengisoli_B. The sequence continues at coordinate 28,764 of NZ_JAUJZH010000016.1, forward strand.
GCCCCTGCTCGCAGGCGCTTCGCAACCCCGATTCATCGTTCAACGAGAGATGAACGCCATCAAGAATGCTCAGCTGATAGCTTCGTGCAGCCAAGATGCAGAGCGACAATGCTGTGTGAACCTCGTGGCGTCCGGCAGTATGGCGAGCGTGCAGGTCTTTGACCAGATCGGAGGTGCCGACCACCAACGTTTCCAGCAGCGAATGGGATGCTGCAATTTCCCGGAGATTGAACATCGCGACGGGCGTTTCGATCATTGCCCAGATCCTCGTTCGCAAAGGGGCTCCGGCCCTGTACATCAGCGCTGCGAGATCTTGGATTTGCTCAGCCGACTCGACCTTGGGCAGTAACACGGCGTCTGCGCCCAATGTTGCGATGGCCGCGAGGTCATCGTGTCCCCATGGTGATTGCAGCGAGTTGATCCGCACGACAACTTCGCGGTGGCCGTAATGCCCTGGCCGCAATGCTTTGGTTACGTTCCTTCTGGCCGTCAACTTAGCCTCCGGCGCGACCGCATCCTCAAGATCCAAGATCAGGACATCAGCATGAAGGAACTGCGCCTTTTCCATGGCCCTCGTGTTTGCGCCGGGCATGTAGAGCGCGGAGCGCCGGGCCCTAGGACTCGCGCCGGGATTGCGCGCAGCGGTCATGAATGCGCCCTCAGCTGTGCAGCCTTGTTCAACAGGCTTTCAGCCATCTTGATGCTTGCGATGTCGATCAGCTTGCCATCCAAACTCACCGCGCCCCGCCCCTCTCGTTGGGCTACGGTCATCGCATCCATGATTCGGCTCGCCATGGCGATCTCCTGTCCATCCGGGGAGAACACGTTGTTCGCGAGATCCACCTGCGAGGGGTGGATGGCCCACTTCCCTTCATAGCCGAGAGCTGCGGCGCGTCGTGCAGCAGCGTTGAAGCCCGCTGGATCCGAGTAGTCCCCATAGGGACCATCGACCGGTCGCAACCCATAGGCTCGGCATGCGACCAGGACGCGCGACTGTGCGTATTGCCATACGTCAGCGAGGTAGAAAGATCGCGCTTTGTCGCTTGGCGAGCCAGACAGAACGCCGTACTCCGGAATGGTCCCACCGATGGACGTCGACCGAGCTCGTGTGCTTGCTGCAAAATCGCCAACGCCAAAACTCAAAGCTTCGATCCTGCTAGAACTGGCCGCAATCGCCTCGACGTTCGCCATGCCAAGCGCTGTTTCGATCAGAAGGTCGAAACCGATCTTCTTGGTCCTCTTCTTGGCGAGTTCGACCTGGGTGACGAGCAAGTCCACGGCATAGACATCCGAGGCGACGCCGATCTTCGGCAACAGCAGCATGTCCAGCCTCGGGCAACCCTCCACGAGATCGATGACGTCGCGGTACATGTACTCCGTGTCTAGGCCGTTGACGCGTACCTGGAGCGTTTTGTCACCCCAGTCGATGTCGTTCAACGCCTCCATGGCGTTCTTTCGAGCTTGCACCTTCTCGCTTGGTGCGACGGCATCCTCGAGATCTAGGAAAATGACATCAGCCCTCGACCTTGCGGCCTTCTCGAAGAAGGCTGGATTGGACGCGGGGACCGCAAGTTGCGATCGCTGGAGGCGCGGCCTTGTGGGCTCAATGACGGTTGCACTCATGATTTGATCGTCCTGGTAAAAGGTTTACGGGAATGGCTGACCGGCTATGCATGGCGAGTTCCGTTGAAGTGGTTGCGCGGCACCGCGACGGAGTAGTCCAGGTCCAGGACGACCGCCGGGTGGTAGTTCGAGCCGCGCGTCTTCCCTTCGACTTTCAGCGCGGGAACCTCGATCGGCGGCGTGTTCTTCAAGCCAACCAGGCGTAGCCGCAGCACTCCGACGTCAGAACGACTGGTAGCCGTCCGTCGGTCCAGCACCTCCGAGTAGGCATACAGCGTGTCGCCCGCGACGCACGGAGCGACGTGGGTTCCACCGTCAATCGACAAGATGGACAGCACGTTCTCAAGTCCGTCATAGGCGAGCGCGCGGCAGATTGAAATCACATGGCCGCCATACACCAGACGTCTACCAACAGGTGAACTGCGCATCTGCAGCTCGTCAAAATGCGGCCGTGAGTTGTTCTGGTAGAGACGCGTGGCCGACATGTGATCGGCTTCCTCGATCGTCATTCCCAGGGGATGATCGATCCGGTCGCCTGGTGCATACTCCTCCCACAGGCGTCTGGATCCGGTGGCCTCGCACCACGCCTCCAAGGCTTCTTTCGTATGTACACGCGCCGGTATCACAAGATCATCGAGCGGCGTCGCGGAGGCGAGTTCAGGCACGTGGCTTTCAGCGACCTCCGCTTCGGCCTTGCGCTTGTAAACCATGACCCATCGCACCCAGGTGAGCACCACGATGCCATCCCCGTTGTGGCAAGTGGAGCGGACATAGACAACGCCAGTGCGCCTATTGGAGTTCTCCTTCAAACCGATCACGACGCTTTCGCAGCTGAGAGTGTCGCCAGCGAACACTGGAGAAAGAAAGCGCAGTTCCGCGTACCCGAGGTTTGCAACGGCGTTCAAGGAGATTTCAGGAACCGTCTTGCCAAATGCAATGTTGAACACCAGCAGATCGTCCAACGGGCGTCCTGCATAGCCGATCCCTTGAGCGACAGAGTCGGCGGAATGGCTGGCAAAGCGGGATCCGGTCAGGGCCATGTAGGTCGCGCTGTCGCCGTCGGTCACCGTACGCGGTGTGGCATGGCGTATGACTTGGCCAATCCGAAAATCTTCGAAGAAGTTGCTGTGATGCTTGTGTATGGTCATTGGTGCTCCATGGGCAACGCCCGCTGTTTCAGGCCAGTTCCACTGTTGCCGTCGTCGCAATCAAGCCTTGAGCGTCACTCGCCCAAAGTTGCACCGATCCATCGGGTTGCCTGGCACCCGCAACGCTGAACGGTCGGATGTCGGTCAGCGGGCGCACTGCACGAAATGCGAAGCGCCTCACTGTGGACCCTGGTAGTTCGCTGTGCAGCAGGTCCAGCAACAGCGTCGCAATCAATGGTCCGTGCACTACCAGACCGTCGTAGCCTTCTTCTTCACGTGCATACGGCCGGTCGTAGTGGATGCGGTGAGTGTTGAACGTGAGCGCCGAATATCTGAAAAGCAACGCGGGCGTGGGCTGGACGCTGCGGCGCCAATCCGCATCCACCGGCGCGCACACTGGAGTGCTGTCAGTGGCCCCCGGCGCGGGAGCTTCCCGGTAAACCAGATCCTGCCGTTCAACCAATGCGAGCCCTGATTCGTCGCTGATCTCGTGCTGCAACTGTACGAAGACGAGCTTGCCGCTGCGGCCCGACTTTGCGTCAACGCCGACGATGCTCGATTTGCGTTGAATTGCACTTCCGACCTTGAGAGCTCGGAAGAATTCAAGCTGGCTTCCAGCCCACATCCGTCGGGGTAGCTCGATAGGAGGCAGGAAGCCGCCTCTCAGCGGGTGGCCGTCTGTGCCGAGTTCAGATTGCCGGGGAGTCGGCCGGAAATAGATCCAATGCCACAGAGGCGGCACGTCGTCACCAGCCATGTGCAACATCGTTGAGCGATCGAGCGTTGCGGCCAACCCGTCGAGGGTGGTCGACGAGGCGACGTCGGCCAACACTTCGTGCTTTCCAACCCAATTCTTCAGCATGCCGGTATCCATGAAGGCTCCTTCGGTTCAGGGCGGGTCAAGCGCGTTGCATCAACGGGTCGCTATCCGGACCCGCCACGATCCCGGCGTCGTGGAGCCGCCCAACGGCACCTTCGTTAAGGCCCAGCACCTCGAGAAGAATCTGGTCGGTGTGCTGACCGAGCAAGGGTGCCGCCACCGTCGCGTGGCGCTGCAAGCCCGAAACACGCAAGGTGCCACCGGCTGCGAGGTGGGTTCCCACGCCAATCGTGCTCACGCGTTCGAAGACCGGATTTGCCTCGCTTAGACGTGGGTCGCCAACGAATGCGTCTTGCACCGTTTGGTAGACGCCCCAGCACACCTTGTGGGCTTGGAAGATGTTGCGCACCTGTTCGATACCGCGGGAGGCACACCACGAGCCGACATGCTCGGCGATCATCTCGCGTGCTGAGTAGCGGTCTCCTTCCTTTTTAAGGTCGAGACCTCGATCCGACTCGATGTGGGCACAAGTGCCTGCCAGGTCGCACGCCCTGACCAAGCTACTCCATTGACCAAGCGAGATCGCGGCCACGAAGACTCGACTTCCATCTGCCGTACCGAAGTCTTTGCCGAAGGCGCCGTAGAGGTAGTTGCCGAGTGACGGTCGTTCCTGCTGCAGCAGTTCGGCTTCCGCCAACATGCCCAAGTGGGAAAGCATGGAAAAAGCGACATCAGAAAGCGCAAGCCTCAGCTCGGCGCCCTGACCTATGGCCTGCCGATTTGCCACCGCCGCAGACACGCCGAACGCGGCCTGGTAGGCGCAGGCGATGTCCCAGGCGGGCAGCACGTGGTTCACGGGCGCATCCTTCGAGGCGCCTCCGGTCATCGCCGGGAAGCCCGTTGCGCAATTGACGGTGTAGTCGACCGCGGTGGAGCCATCGGGGTTGCCTTCGATCGTGCAGGTGATCATGTCCGCTCGATGGTGAGAAAGGACGGCGTGGGATAGCCATGGCACGCCGATGTTCGTCAGTAGTACGCCCCCGTCGTCGCCGGGCGCCACCGCCAGCGACTGCATCAGCTCCCGGCCCTCGGCACGCCGGATGTCGATCGCGATCGAGCGTTTACCCTTGTTGAGCCCGGTCCAGTAGAGACTTCGTCCTTTCGGCATCATCGGCAACCGCGCGTAGTCGATACCGCCGCCGATCATGTCAACACGAATGACGTCCGCGCCGTACTGGGCGAGCGTCATGCCGGCGAGCGGCGCGGCGATAAAGGCCGAACTCTCGACGACGCGGAGTCCACGCAAGAGGTTGAAGTTCAAAGTTGTCTCCGTTGAGCGCAATTGACTGCAGGCGACGTGCTGGCCGCCTTTTGATCAAGGGCTCATGTCCGGCCGAGGCCGTATGGAGGGGGACTTTAGGTTTGCCTCGACGCTCTGACAATCGAAGTTATCGCGTCGATTGTGCAGATCATCCGCACAATCCAAATCGTCACCTTTGGAAGCTGTGGCGTGAGCGTCAGGTGCGTGTGCGGGAGCGCTTGGGTTTTTCGGATACGCGCTTCTCCGCTGGGTCCGCGATGAGTTGCCGAAGCAGCTGCACTAGCCGCAGCGAAGCGGGCGAAAGCGCCTGCCCGCGCAGGGTGATCACCGCGACCTGCCGGAGCAGTGGAGGTTTGACGATTCGCAGCGAATAAACCGAAGGTCCCAACTTTGCAGGCAGCGCCACCTTGGGCAAGATCGCCGCGCCAAGCCCAGCCGTGGCCATCGAGATCAATGTCTGGGCCTGCGTGAACTCGTAACGATTCGAGATCGTCAGGTTCCGCTCCTTGAGCGTGGCCTCGAGCATGCCGCGGAGGGCGGTAGCTGTGTTCAGAACCAGCATGGGCATGCCGGCCAGCGTGGAGAGTGCGATCGTCGACTTGCTTGTCGAGATGAAGCGCTTTGGAACGAGTGCATAGAACGGATCGTCAAGCACGGTCTCGAACGAAAAATCCGAAGTTTCGATCTTGGGCCCAATTCCGAAGTCGACCTCCCGGCGACGCACGCTCTCGAAAAGGGCGGTCGAAGTCAGTTCCCGCACCGAAACTTCGATGCCCGGGTAGTCCTGCTCGAACGCGGCAAGAACGCGTGCGAGGCGGGTCTCGGCGATAGTCGGCGAGCAGGAAAGCGCCACGCGGCCTCGCTTAACGTCCGCGGACTCCTGAATCTTGCGAAGACCTGAGCCCACCTCCTGCAAGGCACGCTGGGCGCATTCAAGCAGCTGGTGTCCCTCCTCCGTGAGGCGAACGCTGCGCGTCGTGCGGTGGAACAGCGACACTCCCAGTTGCTCTTCGAGTTGACGCACCTGTGCGCTGACGGCCGAAGGAGAGCGGAACGTCTTTTCCGCGGCGACACGGAAGCTGCTGTGCTCGCTTACCTGCAAAAACGTCTGAAGCAGCTTGAGATTGACGTTTGGCAGTGGAGACGCAAGTGAGTTCATGGCTGGGCCGTGGTCAGAGAATCCGATGAGAGGATGTGGATGACAACGCGTCGCGCGTTGTGTGATTGTGCAGTCGCTCAGCACAATCATCAACATAAACGCGTTTGTCCGTTTCGCGGACCGCTTCTACAGTCGACTTCATCGCGGTGCAGCCCTCTCTTTTCTGGATGGCAAAGCCGGATTCAAAAGGAGACCCAATTGCAATCGACATCGAGCAAACAAGCCAGCGCCGGCACAGCTACCGGCGCGCTGGCGGGCCTGCGGGTCTTGGACATCGCGACGTTCGTCGCCGCGCCGTTTTGCGGCACCATCCTTGCTGACTTTGGCGCGGAAGTGATCAAGATCGAGCAGCCCAAAACAGGCGATGCCCTGCGCCAGTTTGGGACGATCACGGAGTGCGGCGACAGCCTCGTTTGGCTCAGCGAGGCCAGAAACAAGAAGACGATCACGCTGGATCTTCGCAAGTCCGAGGGCGTCGATCTTTTCAAGAAGCTGGTCGCGGAGTCGGACGTCGTGCTTGAGAATTTTCGCCCTGGCACTTTAGAGAAGTGGGGCATCGGTTTCGAATCACTGATTGAGATCAATCCTCGCCTGGTGATGCTGCGCATCAGTGCCTACGGACAAACTGGTCCCAAGCGCGGAGAACCAGGATTCGCCCGGATCGCGCATGCCTTCGCAGGTCTTTCGTGGCTGGCAGGGGAGGCGGACGGACCGCCGGTGGTCCCTGGATCGACCTCGATGGCCGACTACGTCTCAGGCATGTGGGGAGCGATCGGCGTTCTGACTGTGCTCCGGGACAGAGAAAGGACCGGCCGCGGTCAGTTCATCGACCTCGGTCTCTATGAATCGGTTTTTAGGCTACTTGACGAGATTGCCCCTGCCTACGCCAAGTACGGAACAGTCCGCGAGAGAATGGGTGCGGATACCGTTAACGTCGTGCCTCACAGTCACTATCAGACTGCAAGTGGTGAATGGGTGGCCTTGGCTTGCACTAACGACAAAATGTTCGAGCGCCTTGCGGTGGTAATGGGACAGGCTGGACTGGTGGCCTTGTACCCAACAAGCGCGATCCGAGTCGAGCATCGTGTGAAGGTCAATGCCTTGGTATCGGGCTGGATGGCCGACCACAGCTTGGCGGAAGTGATCGAGAAGACGCGCGAAGGCGGAGTGCCGTGCGCGCAGATTTACTCGGTCCGAGAGATCTTTGAAGATCCGCAGTACAAGGCTCGCGGGAATCTTCTGCACATCCATGATGAAAGGGTCGGCGCTCTCGTGCTGCCTGGCCCCTTGCCCAGGCTATCGGAAACCCCGCCGACATTTCGCCACGCGGGCCGTGCTCTGGGCGCGGACAATCTCCAGGTGTTCGGAGACATACTCGGCCTGTCGGCAGAACAGGTGGCCGCACATGCAGAATCCGGGGTGATTTGAGCGAAGCTGCTCGAGCCCGCTCGGAGGGGCACGATCTGACGGAAGTTGATTTTGACTTTGGAATGTCCTAGTGCAGTGCGCTCGAAATAGCGGAACTTAATCGATACGGCACACTCCGACCTCGACGGAGGTCGTCATGCGCATTGCCCCAAGGATCGAACTGGATGCTGCTGCTCAACGAGAGTTGACGACACTGGCGCGGCGCGGCCGCGTCGAGGCTCGTGTGCAGCAACGCGCCAAGATCGTGTTGTTGGCCGCTCAGGGCTGGCAGAACAAGGACATCGCCTCCGAGGTCGATCTGGATCGGCGCCAGGTGGCCTTGTGGCGCCAACGCTTCCTGGAAGGCGGGGTTGAGGCCCTGATGCACGATGCGCCGCGCCCCGGGCGCACCCCCAGCGTGACCACCGCCGAGTTTGAATCGAGCATCGTCGACAAGACGCTGCAAGACAGGCCCATTGCTGCCACGCACTGGAGCACGCGCACGCTGGCCGCGCAACTCGGGGTGGGGCCGACGACGATTCGCCGCGTGTGGCAGCGCAACGGCCTGAGGCCGCATCGCCAGAGCAGCTTCAAGCTCTCGCGCGACCCGCGCTTCGAGGACAAGCTGCTGGACGTCGTGGGGCTGTACCTGAACCCGCCCGAGCGCGCCTTGGTGCTCAGCTGCGACGAAAAGAGTCAGATCCAGGCGCTCAACCGCACCCAGCCGGGCCTGCCGATGAGGAAAGGCCGCGCCGGTACCGCACGCACGACTACAAGCGCCACGGCACGACCACCCTGTTCGCGGCATTGAACACTCTGGACGGCACGGTGATCTCGATGTGCCAACAGCAACACCGGCACGCAGAGTGGCTGCAGTTCCTGCGCCTGATCCAGCGCAAAACGCCCAAGCACCTGCAGCTGCACCTGATCGTGGACAACTACGGCACGCACACGCATCCCGACGTGCAGGCCTGGCTCACCAAGCACCCGCGCTTCGTCATGCACTTCACGCCGACCAGCGCGTCGTGGCTGAACATGGTCGAACGCTTCTTCCGCGACATCTCCGAGAACCGCATCCGGCGCGACAGCTTCACCAGCGTGCCCGAACTGGAACTGGCGATCGATCTGTACGTGGCCCACCACAACGCCAACCCGAACCCGTTCATCTGGACCAAGAGCGCGACCGACATCCTGGCCAAGGTCACGCGAGCCAAGGCTGCGCTGGCACGGAGCACAAGATAAGTACATATCAGATTGGCGCACTACACTAGAGGCCAAGGCTCGCAACCCCAGCCCCCTACCGTCCATGTCTAGGGCAGCTGTTCAACCCATTCCGGCCGCCCACGGCGACGGGAAAATCGACGGCTTAGGGCCCGAACTCCCATTTCGATCGCGGCAGAGCGGGCGTTCGACTCTTCGAAGACAAGGTCGCTAGAGGGCAGGCAGTGGGGCTATGACTGCGATGCCTTGAGGACCGGCCGTCCATACCGAGGTGTCCTCGGCACTTGGATGACTGGAAACGGGCCGACAGCGTAAGTTCGCCGTCCGAACGGGTAGGACCGCAGCCGCTGCGAAGCCGAAATCCGATGCTGTCTGTACGGTGCTCGGCCAACGCACAAGCCGGCCCCATGAACCCCCGGCGTCAGCTTCTGACAGGGCCGGGGGTCAGGCAGGCAGGCGACTATCTGGGACATCCCCACGTGAGCCGGCTTGGGAGCCCGAGACGCGACTGGGGGAGGGGGTGCGAGCTTGGAGCGGTCCAGGCGGCAGGCAGGCCCCGATTTTCCGTGGCCGCGCGCGAGGACGTCGGCTGCGACGAGATTGCGGTATTCCAGCGCTTCAGCTTGAACGACCCATCGCCTCAGGTGCATGCAAGACTGCAAACTCGTAAGATCTACGTGCAATACATATTGTGTGGCATGCAATTCACGCGATAGGGCACCATAATCCGCGCTTATCGACCCCAATCGGAGGCTGTCGATGAATCCTGGCACCACGGGCGTCTCGGCGTCCAACCCATCAGTCCCGGTCCGGCGGCGAGGGCCGCGCGGCGTGCAGTTGGAGGAAGTGGTCGAGGCGGCCGATGCGCTGCTCGGCCGAGGCCTCAAACCGACCATCGAGCGCGTGCGCCAGCACCTGGGCGGCGGCTCGCCCAACACCATCAGCCCTATGCTGGACGTCTGGTTCGAGCGGCTCTCCGCCCGTGTCGCGGGCGTCACCGTGCCGACCGAGGACGACCTGCCGCCCGACCTGCGCAACGCGTGGAACCACGCCAAGCATGAGGCGCGCACCCTGGCGAACGAGGCGTTGCTGACAGAGAGCACCGCGCTGGAGCAGGGCAGGACGCAGCTTTCCGCAGATCAAGCGGAAATGGCGAGGAGGGAAGAGCAATGGGTGGCAACGAACGCTGCCATCGAGAAGGCGCTGACTGAGACGCGCGCGGCATCAGAGGCATTGCGGAGTGAACTGGCTTCGGCTCAGGGCGAGCTTGCGACCCTGCGCAGCCGGTATGACGCCGATGTCGACAAACTGCGGGAGTCGCTCGAATCAGAGCGGCTCGGGAATGCCGCGCTGCGGACCGAGCGCGAGAAGGCGATCCAGGCTCGCGAGGAGGTGTGGCGGCAAGAGCGACAGAGCCTTGCAGCGCGAGAGGTCGCCCATGAGCGTCGATTCCTGGCCGAGATCGATCAGGCTCGCCAGAGTGCGAAGCAACTGGAAAGTGAACTTGCCAAGGAAAGAAAGCGCCGACTGCAGGGCGAAGAGGCGGCAGCGGTCGAAAGGAAGACAAGCTGGGCCGCGCTTGAGGAAGCGAAGCAGGCCGACCGAGACCTCAGAGACGAATTGAAGGCGCAAGCGGTTGCGCTCTCACTGGCGCGGGGGCAGGCGGAAAATCTGGGCGAGAAGTTGGCGGCTGTGCAGTTGCAACTCTCAAATGAAGCCGCTGTGCACATACAGACGCGTGCCGCGCTCGCTCAGGCGATCGCAGCGGTAGGCCAGCGGTCGCCTTCAAAGCGACAGTTACGCAGCGCGTCGCAAAAGTGACGCGAGGCGCACGGCCAGACTTCCGTAACCGGGCCAGAAGCAGTCGTTCTGTAGCGTCACACAATTTGTTCGAAAGTCGGCTTCGCTGCGCTGTGCACACACAACAGCCGTCGTTTGAGCGCATCGATGCCGAGGCCAGCGTCTGCCATGGCTTCTCAGCGAAGAACGGCTTGCAATCCGTCCGAGTTCCGGTTTTGCTCTTTCAGGAACTCAATCAGCGCGCGCAGCTTCGGTGTGACACCGCGGCGGCCTGGGTAGTACAGAGTCAAGCTTGGCAGCGAGTGCGTCCATTCATGGAGCACGCGCACCAGACGCCCGCTTTCGATGAACCGCTCCACGTAGGCGCTGGTTAGATAGGCGGCGCCGATGCCATCCAGCGTCGCCTGAACAATGGCGGCAATGTCGTTGATGACGACCACATGCTTCGTCGGGGAGAGACTGAGCGTCCTCCCATCCTTGAAGAAGGTCCATCGCTCTAGCACACCGCTGCTCTTGTAGCGAAAGCCGATGCAGCGATGGGCGAGCAGGTCGCGTGGCGTCGACGGTGCGCCGTACTTGGCCCAGTGCTCAGCGGTGGCGACCACATAGCTTGACATCGACGGGCCGACCTGCACGCCAACCATGTCGGCGTCGACGATGTTGTTGTAGCGAATGCCGGCGTCGAAGCCACCTTCGACGAGGTCGATCAGCGTGCTGTCGATCGAAATTTCAATGCTCAGCTCGGGATACCTATCCAGAAACCTTCGCAGGACCGATTGCAGCACGACTGTGTGGGCGATGCGGGGCAGGTTCAGGCGCAAGGTTCCCGTCGGGCGGGCATCGGTTTGTCCCAATGCACCCGCAGCCTCGTCGAGTTCGATTACGGCGGGCCGCACGCGCTCGAGGTATCGTTCGCCGGCCTCGGTCAGGCGCACGCTGCGGGTGGTGCGCGTGAACAATGCAATGCCGACCCGTGCCTCTAGCAGACGGATCGACTGGCTCACGGCCGAAGGCGTCAAGCCCATGCGGGCTGCCGCCGCGGAGAAGCTCCGGGACTCGGCCACCTGGACGAAAGCTACGAGACCTTCGAGGTTTTCCTGGCGCATTTTTTCAGGTTGCTCGCTAAAGAGGGGCGCGACATCGCGCAAGTTTTCCGGATTATGTAGCGGCGCTACAAGCCTCATTGGGCGATCGACGGCTTATCAATTCGAGGCGCGGCGCCCACAGTATGGCCTTCGGGATCCACTCCTCCACAAGGCTGTCGCAATGAACACCTCGGCTCTTCAATCACCGCTCCCCAATGGGGACGTTTCGGCAAAGGGGCGTTCTGTCGTGTTGGCGGCCAGCGTCGTCACCGCGGTGTTTGTTCTCTCCAATTCCGCGACGCCGCTCTACATGCTGTGGCAGCACAAGCTCGGATTTTCCTCGGGCACGCTCACCGTCATTTTCGCCGCGTACATCGTCGGGTTACTGGTTACGCTTCCCATTGCGGGCCAGTTGTCGGACCGCCTCGGCCGCAGGCCGGTGCTGCTGCCCGGCCTGGCCAGCGCGCTCGTTGCATGTGCGCTTTTCGCAACCGCGCAGTCCGTGGGCGCGCTGATGATCGGCCGCTTCCTGACCGGTGTTGCCGTCGGCGTGATCGTCTCGGCCGGCATGGCCGCGGTGGTCGACGTTGGAGGCGCCGCACTGAAGCGCAAGTCGTCGCTGGCGGCGTCGGTCGCCATGGTCCTTGGCGCCGGACTCGGCCCGCTGGGCGCGGGTGTCGTCGCGCAATGGACGCACTCTCCCATGCCGATCACCTTCGCCATCGAGGCGGCCCTCATCCTGCTGGCCGGCATCGTGGTGATGGCGTTGCCCCTAAAGCAGCACCCCAGGTCGCGCCCCGCCACCGGCGCGAGCCGCCTCGGGCTGCACATACCCTCCATTCCGGCCTCGAACCGCGAGCATCTGCTTCAAGGCGTCGCGGTCTTCGCCCCCGGCCTGACGGCAACATCCTTCGTGCTGGCACTTGGCCCCACGCTACTGTCCCGCCTGCTCGGCGTATCGAGCCCGCTGGTGTCCGGCCTGACGGCGTGCGTGATGTTCCTTGCCGCCACGGGCGTGCAGTTCGCGGTGCGCGGCGTTTCGGTGCGCGCCATGTTCTTCCTCAGCTGCACGGCCACCGCCGGCTCGATGGTCAGCCTGCTGGGCGCCATCTACTTCGGTAGTCCGGCGTTGCTTGTTGCTGCTGCAATCCTCGCTGGCGTTGGCCAGGGGCTGGGGCAACTCGGCGGCCTGACGCTCATCAGCACCCACGTGCAGGAGGCGCACCGCGCCGAGGCCATCTCGCTGCTCAACATGGGCGCCTACGTCAGCGCGGGGGTGCTGCCGATGTTGAGCGGCTTCGCGATCGACCTCGTCGGCCTGCGCGTCGGCGCCACGATCTTCGCGGGGGTCCTTCTTTGCAGCGTCTTGCTGTCTACCTTGCACATCGCCCATAACGGAAGCAGGAAGTGAGGCAGGCCATGTCACATTCATCCCTTGTGGTGGTCGCGCATCCGAGCCTGGAGTGTTCCCGTGTCAATCGGGCCTGGATGCAGGCCTTGCGTTCGACCGATGCCACTGTCCACGATCTCTACGCCGCATATCCGGACGAGGAGATCGACATCCGGGCCGAACAACAGTTGCTCGCACGGCATCGGCGCGTGATCCTGCAGTTTCCGTTCCAGTGGTATAGCAGCCCGCCGCTGCTGAAGAAGTGGCTCGACCTGGTTCTTGAGCATGGATGGGCATACGGCGGCGGGGCGAACGCGCTCGAAGGAAAGCAGCTGGGCATCGCTGTTTCCGCGTGGTCGCGCGGTGCCGACTACTGCAAGGACGGGCGCTACGGCAGAACCATGGAAGAGCTGACCAGCCCGTTCGAGGTAACGGCCTTTCGATTGGGCATGCAATACCTGCCGGGCTTCTTCCTTGCCGGAGTTGACGCAGTGGACGACCAGGCGCTGCAAGCGAATGCAAGGGGCTACGTGGGGTACGTGCTGGACTCGGACAGTCCCGAGGCCGCGCGCTGAACGCGAGTTGCGGTTTACCGCACGTCAACGCACCCCGGCACAAAAGTCGATTGCCGCCTCATTCGGCCCTGGTCAACATGCCCTCTCCAACCACAAGGAGACAGCATGTATTTCGAATGGAGGCACTACCGCGAATCCGCGCGCACGAAGCGCCCCCGTGCCTTGCGAGCCGGCCTGGTGGCAGTGCTTGGGGCGCTGGCGATGCAGGTCGCCGCGGCGCCGACCGGCTATCCGGCCAAGGCCGTCACCATCGTCGTGCCGGCGCCGCCCGGAGGCATCATCGACGCGTCCGCCCGCTTGATCGGCCTGCAGTTGTCACGCGCGCTGGGCCAGCCTTTCGTCGTGGAGAACAGGGGGGGCGGCAGCGGCAACGTGGCCTATGCGCAGGTCGCCCGCTCGGCGCCCGAGGGCTATACGCTGCTGGTTTCCTATTCCGGCTACCACGTCGGCAACCCCTTGTTGACGCCGAAGCTGCCATGGGCGCAGAAGGACCTGGAGCCCGTCGCACTGATCGCCGTGGCAACCAATGTCATCACGGTCAATCCGTCGGTGCCTGTTCACACGCTGGGCGAGCTGATCGCCTACCTCAAGGCGCATCCGGGCGAACTGAGCTACGCATCCCAGGGCAACGGGTCGGTTTCGCATATCGGCACGGAAATCTTCAAGCAGCACACGGGTACGCAGATCCTGCATGTTCCCTACCGGGGCTCCGGGCCCGCGCTGCAGGATGTCCTGGCCAACCAGGTACAGATCTTCATCACGACTCCGCCCTCTGTCATCGGCCACATCAAGTCGGGCAGGTTGCGCGCGTTGGCGGTAACGTCGAAGCAGCGATACCCCGAACTGCCCGACGTGCCGACCACCGCGGAGGCAGGCCTGAAGGGCTATGAACTCGAAACCTGGGTGGCGCTGTTCGCGCCCGCTGGCACGCCTCGAACGGTCGTCGACAAGTTGTCCGCGCAAGTGCGCCTGGCCATGGAGAGCCCGGCAACCCGCACTTCCGCCGAAGCCTCCGGGTTCGATGCGCGCTACGAGCCGCCGGACGAAGTCTCGCGCCGCGTCGCGTCCGAAAGCGCACGCTGGGCGAGGGCAATCAAGGAGGGGAACATCAAGGCCGACTGAGTGCCGGGCCGGCTCAGCGCGCGGGTGGCCCGCCCGGCCCCACGGAGCGTTCCAGTATCCACTGACGGAAGGCTGTCATTTGCGGCCTCTCCGGTCTGCCCGAAGGGGTCAGCAGGTAGTAGGTGAAGCTTGCGCGGTCGAGCAAGAAGTCGAATGCCTTGACCAGTTCGCCACTGCGAAGATCCTGTTCTACCAGGAAGAGTTGCGCCATGGCGATGCCTTGCCTCTGGATGGCCGCGGCATAGGCCATGGCCGAGCTTTGGAACATGGTGCCCGCACGCGGGTCCACGCCAGCCGCCCCCACGGACGCCAGCCAGTCGGCCCAGTCGTCGGGACGTGCCAGCGAATGCAGCAGCGTGTAGCGCGACAGGTCGTCGGGCACGCTCAGTGGGGCATCTGGACTCGGCAGATGCGGGCTCATCACCGGACACAGCACATTGGGCACGAGCCAATAGCTGTTTGCGCCGCGCCACAGCCCGTCGCCCAGGCGGATGGCGCCGTCGATGTCTTCGCGGTCGAAGTCGACATCTTCCAGCGATGTCGTCAGGGACACCTCGATCTCCGGGTGACGGGCGTGGAAGTCCGAAAGCCGCGGGATCAGCCAGCGCATCGCGAAGGTCGTGTAGGCCCGGATGCGCAGTTCCTGCTTCTGCACCCTGCGGCCCAGCCGGGATGTGGCCTCGCGCATGTCGTTGAGCGCCCGCGAGATCGACTTGAAGTATTCGGAGCCGTGCCGCGTCAACGCGATTTGCTGATGGCCGCGCAGGAACAGCGGGGTCCCCAGGAACTCCTCGAGTTGCCGCACCTTGCGGCTGACCGCGCCCGGCGTGACGAAAAGCTCTTCCGCCGCAGCGGTCACGCTGAGGTGGCGGGCGGCCGCCTCGAAGGCTCTGAGCGAATTGAGCGGGGGCAGTTTCTCCATGGGTGTGCAAGCTTGCTGCTTTCATTGCATTTACGTCAAGCAGGTCTTTCCCCACACTCGGCATTTCGGACGATTTCTCGATAACACCCACCCTATGGGCCTTTTTTTCCACGGTTGACTAAAAGTCAACCAAGACCCCTTCAAAAGTCGTTTGCGAGGGCATGGGGCGAAGAACGATAGTTCGGCCAGGCCCCCGCAAAGCTACCGCATGAGCTGCCTTGCCCAGCGGGGCGTACAGGGCCGCAACGACACCGGAGATAGACATATGGAAGACAACGACGGCAATCTCGCCGGCCTCTTGGTCGTCGACTTTTCCCAGATCGCGGCGGGCCCGACCTGCACCATGATGCTTGCGGACCGTGGCGCCGACGTGATCAAGGTCGAGGCCCCCGGCGGCGACCTGGGACGCACGCTGGGGCCGCCCTTTCTCGAAGGCCATGGCGTCATCTTTCTCTCGCTCAATCGGAACAAGAGAAGCGCGGTGCTGGACTTGAAGCTCCCGCAAGACCTGGAAGTCGCGGGTCGTCTGCTGCAACGAGCGGACGTCGTCGTGGAGAGTTTCCGCCCAGGCGTCATGGCGAAATTCGGGTTGGACCATGCAACGGTTTCAGTCGGCAACCCCCAGTTGATCTACTGCAGCATTTCCGCATACGGCCAGCACGGCCCCTACAGCGGCAAGCCTGGCGTCGACGGCGTCGTGCAGGCCACCTCCGGCCTCATGAGCATCACCGGCGCGGCGGACGGCGTACCGGCCAAGGTGCAATCGCCCGTCGTCGACATGGTCACGGGCTTCCTGGCCACCACCGCCATCCTCGATGCCCTCATGGCAAGGCGCGACAGCGGCCGAGGTGCGTGGCTGGACATCAGCATGTATGCGGCCGGCATCCAGCTGCAGCAGATGGGACTGGCCTCGTACCTCGCGTCGGGCAAGCCGCCCAGCCCTTGCGGAAGCTCTGCCCCCTATTCGGCGCCCAACGAGGCGTTTCCCACTGCCGACGGCTGGATCATGGTCGCGGCCTATCAGCCCAAGCGCTGGGTTTCGCTGTGCCGCATCCTGCGCGTTGCGGAGCTGGCGGTTCATCCGTTGTTCAGCACATCGGACCTGCGCGTGGCCAATCGTGCAGCGATGTTCGAGCAGCTCTCGGCTCAGACCCGCCGCTTCTCCAGCACGGAACTGCTCGACGCACTGGAAGCCGAGGACATCATCTGCGGCCCCGTCAACACCTATGCCGAAGTCGCGGCGTCGCCTCCCTTCGAGGCGATGACGGCGTCTTTCCAGCACCCTGAGTCTGGCGAAGTGCGCGTGATCGGCCCGCTTCCCACCGGCTGGGATGGCGCGTACCGCACAGGCCCGCTGCGTCCCGCGCCCTTGCTGGGCGAGCACACCGCGCAAGTCATCGATTTCGCACGCCAGGCCACGCGCTGCGCCTGAGCGCCCAGCGGTTCCCTGCATATCTCCATGCGCAAACGCATTTCCACTAAAACCCAGGATCTCCCATGAGCGAAGCAGTAATCGCAGGCGTCGGCATGACGCCATTCGGAAAATTTCTCAACCGCAGCCTGAAGTCGCTGTCCGAAGAGGCCGTGAAGGAAGCATTGGCCGATGCCAACGTGCAGCCGGGCCAGATCGAGTGCGTGTTCTTTGCCAACGCGGCCGCTGGTGTCGTCACCGGCCAGGAAATGATCCGTGCCCAGTCGTCCCTGAGAAACACCGGCCTTGCCGGCAAGCCGATGTTCAACATCGAGAACGCGTGCGCCTCCAGCAGCTCGGCGTTCAACCTTGCGCGCGCCGCGGTGGCTTCGGGCCAGTACGAATGCGTGCTGGTCGTCGGCAGCGAAAAGCTCAGCCACGAAGACAAGAAGGTTTCGTTCGGCGCCTTCGCGCGCGCGGTGGACATCGAAGAAGACCTCGGTGCCCACATCGGAACGGGCACCGGCAGCGTCTTCATGGACATCTACGCCGCGAAGACGCGCAAGTGGATGCAGACCGCGGGCGTGGAAAAGGAGGACTTCGCACGTGTCTGCGTCAAGAGCCGCCTCGCCGGGTCGCTGAACCCGAAGGCGCAGTTTCGCGCGACCACGACGCTGGAGGAAGTGCTGTCCAGCCGCATGGTGAGCGACCCGTTGACTCTGTTCATGTGCTCCTCCATCGGGGACGGCGCCGCCGCCATCGTGGTGTGCTCTGAGGCCTATGCCCGCAAGCTCGGCGTGAAGCCCGTGCACATCAAGGCCTGCTCCATCGTCAGTGCCCCTGGCATACCGGGCGCTGAACTGGTGGCGGTCAGCGCGGCCAGACTCGCATACGAGCAGGCCGGCCTCGGCCCGCGGGACATCCATGTGGCCGAGCTGCACGATGCCTCCGCGCCGGCCGAGTTGATTCACTACGAGAACCTGGGCTTCTGCGCCCCCGGCGAGGCGGGCGCATTGATTCGCTCGGGAGACACGGGCCTGGGTGGCCGCCTGAGCGTCAACCCGAGTGGCGGTTTGCTCAGTCGCGGCCATCCGATCGGCGCCACCGGTGCGGCACAGATCGTGGAACTTACCCAGCAACTGCGCGCGCGCAGTGGCGAGCGCCAGCGCCACGGCGCCAAGGTGGCACTGGCCGAGAACAACGGCGGGCAACTGGCCGGGGATTCCGCCGTCGCGCTGGTCACCATCCTGGCCGTGTGAAGCGCGCCGTTCATGCAACAACGCCATATATGGAGACGGCGATGACAGAAAAAGTAGCGGTAGTCACAGGCGGCGCGCAAGGTATTGGCCGCGGAATCGTTGAGGCATTTTTGAAGAAGGGACTGCGGGTTGCCGCCTTCGATCTGAGCACGGCGGCGCTGCGGCAGGCTTCAGACCAGTTCTCGGGGAGCGGTCGGTTTCTCCCGCTGCAGGTGGATGTGACGTCCTCCGAGATGGTTGGTGCCGCCGTGGCTGAGGTGACCGCCAGGTGGAAATCGCCCGACGTGCTGGTGAACAACGCCGGCCTCAGCCGCGACAAGCGCATCCAGAAGATGAGCGAGGAGGACTGGGATTTCGTCATCAACGTCAATCTGCGTTCGCAATTCCTTTGCGTGAAGGCGGTGATCGACGCCATGGTGGCGCAGAAGTACGGCCGCATCATCAACATGTCTTCGCGTGCATGGCTCGGCGGCTTCGGGCAGGCCAACTATTCCGCCGCCAAAGGTGCCGTGGTGAGCTTCACCCGATCGCTGGCCATCGAGCTGGCCTCGCATGGCATCACGGCCAACACGATCGCGCCGGGCATCATTGAAACGCCGCTGTTCGAGTCGTTCGACGAAGAGGTCAAGGATCGCCTGAAACGCAGCGTGCCGGCGGGGCGCATCGGTCAGCCCGCCGACGTCGCTGCCGCGGCGCTGCTGTTTGCCAGCGACGAAGCGTCCTACATCACGGGGCAGACTTTGTATGTCTGCGGCGGCCGGTCGCTTTCCAGCCCCAGCGTCTAAAGGAATCGTGTCATGACCATCGAGCTGAGCTACGCGCAAAGAGTTGCCACGCTGACCCTGAATGCCCCCGAGTCGCTGAACGCGCTCGCAATTCCAGACCTGCTCCAACTGCGCCAGGAACTGCGTGTCCTGCAAGACGATGAACAAGTACGCTGCATCGTGCTGACGGGTGCCGGTGCCAGAGCGTTTTGCACCGGTGCGAACTTGAAGGAAACACTGCCGCCGAGCGACTTGTTCGCAAAGGGGGCCCTGCTGGGCCGCATGGCGGAAGCAGGCCGCGACGGCTACACCCGCCTGCTCGACCTCAGCGACTTAGAGCTGTGGAAGCCCATGGTCGCGGCAATCAACGGCTACTGCCTTGGCGGCGGGTTGGAGTTGGCCATGCAATGCGATCTCCGCATTGCGAGCGCGAGCGCATCCTTCGGGTTGCCGGAAGTCAAGGTCGCAAGCATTCCGGCGGCCGGCGGTGTCCAGCAACTGCTGAGGGCCATTCCCGCAGCGCACGCGATGAAGCTTTCGTTGACGGGCGATCGCATCGATGCGGCAACCGCGCTGCGCATCGGCCTGGTCAGCGACGTGTTCGCGCCGGACGACCTGCTTCGCGAGACCCACGCCATCGCTGTGCGAATTGCCGCGAACGGGCCGCTTGCAACGCAGATGGTGAAGAAGCTTGCGTTGGAGACCGCGCACCTCGCGCCGCGCGACTTCATCGCGCAGGCCGCCCTGCGATGGGGCCTGCTGCGCGATTCCAGGGACCGTATCGAAGGGCGCAAGGCATTTGCCGACAAGCGCACCCCCAATTACATCGGAGACTGAAAAATGACCGTCATGGTTCCTCCCGGCCTTCGCTATCGTTTCACCGGACACGAGCGTGTCCTGCACAACGTGGTAGCGTCGCAGGCACTACCAGAATTGATGGATTGGTTCGGCTATCGCCGTGCCTTCGTGGTGTGTTCGCGCACGCTGAACACGCGCAGCGACGTCATCGCCAACCTGGTCGCGGCGCTCGGCGACCGCTGCATCGGCCTGACCGATAAGGTGGGCGAGCATTCGCCGCTGTCGAACGTGTTGGCCGCGGCAAGGCGGGCCGCCGACCTGGATGCCGACGTCATCGTCTCGGTGGGCGGCGGCTCCGTCATGGATATGTGCAAGACGATGCAGCTGTGCATCTCCGAGCAGGCATTCGAGCGTGAGCGGCTGTTGCAATTGCAGATGCACATGTCGGCCGATGGCACCGAAATGCTCTCCGGCACCACCGCCGCTCAGCGCATTCGGCACATCGCGATTCCCACCACCATCTCCACCTCGGAATGGACGCCGGTCAGCACGCCTGTGGATGACCAGACCCATCTGAAGGCGCGTTTCGTGGTGCCCGAAGGTGCACCCCGCGGCATCGTCTACGACCCGGCTCTGCTTGCCCGCACGCCGCTGTCGCTGCTGCTGTCGACCGGCGTGCGAGGGCTCGACCACGCGATCAATACCGCCTGCTCGCTGCACCCGCACCCTTTTGCCAGCCTGCTCGCGGAGAAGGCGATACAGCTATATGTGGAAAACCTGCCGCGCTTGCGCGACAGCAACGACACCGAAGCCTTCACCAATTGCCAGCTGGCCACCTGGTACACCGGCATGGGGCAGATGTCGGTGCCGCACGGCTTCAGCCACTGGATGGTGCATATCGTGGGGCCGCTGGGCGGCGTTGCGCATAGCGATGCGGCCTGCGTACTGATGCTAGCCCAGGCCCGATGGCTCGAGCGCCACGCGAAGGAGCAGCACGCCAGGATGCTGCAGTTGCTGAACCGGAGGGAGTCTTTCGCCGATGTGCTGGAAGGCCTTCTGATGCAGCTGGACATGCCGCGAACATTGGCTGACCTGGGGTTGAAGGACGAGCAGATCGAGTCATTCATCCAGCCCGCCCTTGACCACCCCCAGGTCACGCACAACAACCTGCGCCCGATTCGCACCGCCGCGGACATCCGCGCCGTCCTGGCGCTGGCGGGCGCGTCGCCGCAGGGCCGAGACAGCCTTGCCGACGGCCCTCGCGACGTCTGAAGCACTACCCATTACCCCGGAACACCATGAAAAAACGCATCTTCCTAGCCGCGGGCGTGCTCTGCGCAGCCTCGATTCCTGCGATGGCGCAGGAGGCTTATCCAAACCGTCCCATCCGCATGGTGATCGCCTTCACAGCGGGCAGTTCGACCGACCTGATGGCGCGCATCGTCGCCAGC
The DNA here is from genome assembly GCF_030486595.1 of Variovorax ginsengisoli. Lineage (GTDB taxonomy): Bacteria > Pseudomonadota > Gammaproteobacteria > Burkholderiales > Burkholderiaceae_C > Variovorax > Variovorax ginsengisoli_B. The sequence goes on from NZ_JAUJZH010000016.1 coordinate 50,040, forward strand.
CAACTCTCGATCAACATGAAGCAGCCGGTGATCGTCGAGAACCGGCCCGGGGCCGGCGGCGCTATTGCCGCAAGCTTCGTGGCCAAATCGCCGGCCGACGGCTATACCATCCTCGCGCACTCGGGCTCCTACGTGGTGGCGCCTTGGCTCTACAAGTCGCTGCCCTACGACTCCTTGCGGGACCTGACGAACGTGGCTGCGTTCGGTGGCTTTCCGGGCGTGGTGATCGCGCCGCCCGGCAAGTACCGCGACCTCGGCCAGTTGCTAGACAAGGCGCGCAAAAACAGTGGCGGGCTGAACTTCGCCTCGGCGGGCACTGGCAGTTCGACGCACATGAGCGCCGAGAAGATCAACATGCTGGCCAGGATAGGCGGCCAGCACATTCCGTTTCGAGGAACACCCGAAGCGATCACCGACGTTGCGGCAGGTCGATCGGACTATTTCGTCGCGCCTGTCAATACCGCGTTGGGCATGATCAAGTCGGGGCGTGTCGATGCGTTGGCCGTGACGGCCAAGAAACGCAACCCGGCGCTGCCCACGGTGCCAACCGTTGCAGAGGCCGGCCTGCCCGGTGCGGAGTACCCCTTGTGGATCGGGGCGTTTCTTGCGTCCAGGACACCGCCGGCCATCGTGGCTCGCATTCACGCCGAGATCGCGCGAGCCACCGAGAGCGCGGCGGTGAAGCAGCAGTACGCGGCCAACGGCATCGACGAGCTGCCCATGTCGCAAACCGAGTTCGATCGCTTCATCAGGGAGGAGATCGTTCTCTCCGGCGAGCTCACAAAGCGCGCCAATCTGAAAGCGGAATGAAGAAGGTAAAGCAATGACAACCCAGAACATCACCTTGGCGCTGGCGTCGGCAGCCGTGAGCATTCGCCTTGCGGACGTGCCCACGCCAGTATTGACCATCGCTCGGCAGGCCGTGCTCGACTGGTTCGGCGTTACCGTCGCCGGTGCGGGCGACCCGGCCACCGAAATGCTGGTCGGCTACCTGGAGCACGAAGGCGGCCAACCCCACTGCGGTCTCATCGGGCGCCCGGGGCGCCTTCCGGCGTCGGCGGCGGCGGCGCTCAACGGCACCGCGTCGCATGCGCTCGACTACGACGACGTCAACTTCTCGATTCCCGGTCATGCGACGGCGCCCGTGCTTGCCGCGGCGCTGGCCGTCGCAGAAGAAGTGCATGCGACCGGGCCGCAGTTGCTGGAGGCATTTCTCGCGGGTTACGAAACATCCTGCCGCATCGGGCAACTGGTTGCGCCGAACCACTACACCCGCGGCTTCCATGCCACCGCGACGCTGGGGTGCTTCGGGGCGGCGGTTGCGAGCGCCCGTCTGCTCGGCCTCGATGCGGAGGCGACCGCACGCGCGATGGGCATCGCGGCGACACGTGCGGCCGGCCTGAAGGCGGCGTTTGGCTCCTCTTGCAAGGCGCTGCAGGTGGGCGAAGCCGCGCGCGGTGGTCTAGTGGCCGCCCGATTGGCACAGCGAGGCATGGACGCACCGGGCGATATGCTGGGCCACAAGCTCGGGTTTGCCAGGACACACTCGGACGACATAGCGATCCACGCCGCGCTGGGAGCCCCACGCTACGTAGACGACTTTGCCGAGGCGACTGCGCAGGACGCGCCTGTCTATGGCTACCACCTCGAGAACAACCTGTTCAAGTTCCACAACTCCTGCTACGAAACCCATTCGGCCATCGAATGCGCCTTGCATATCGTTCGCGGCGCGAGTTTCGCGACGGCCGACGTGGCGGCCATCGAAATTCGGGTCAACCCGCACTGCGACGACATCTGCAACATCGCATCGCCCGCGACGCCGCTGCAGGCCAGGTTCAGCCTGCGTCAAACGGTCGCCATGGCCTTGTCGGGAAAGTCGACCGCCGACCCGCTCGCCTTCGACGCCGACAGCGTTGCGGACCTGCAGCTACTTGAACTTCGTGAGCTCACGCGGGTCGTGCTGGACCCTGCATTGCGTGTGCCGGAGACAGTGGTGCGCATCCGGCTGCGGGACGCCCGCACGCTGGAACACCGCCACGACTCCAGTATTCCTGGCGCCGACCTCGGCGCCCAGCAGGCGAGGCTGGTCGCTAAGTACAAGGCTCTGTGCCTTGCTTGGATGTCGGCGTCGGCCGTCGACGCGCTGGAGCAGGCAGTGGCGCAACTGGAGCAGGTGGGCGATGTGGGTGAGTTGGCCCGCCTGACCGTCGTGCAAAGGCACTGAATGGAATCGCTGCCCCTGGAGAACCCCTTCCTGCAGCACCTGGGCATTCGGCTTGTCGGGTGGAGCGACGGCAACGCCGAGTTCCATCTTCCGATGCGTCACGAGCTGACGAACCGCATCGGCCAGGTTCAAGGCGGCGTACTCTGCGCAATGCTAGACGTGGCGGCGGGCTACTCCGGCATCTGGTCGGCCCTGGGCGAGCCGGCCCGCAACGCCGTGACGCTTTCGCTGACCACGAATTTCATGGACGTGGCCGCAGGCGAGGTTCTGATCGCACGCGGAAAGCTGCAGCGAAGAGGCCGCTCGATTTTCTTCAGCGACGCCAATGTCAGCATGGATGGCACGCGGGTCCTCGCCACTGCCATCGGTTCCTTCAAGTACGTCGACCGCTCGACCCGAAGGTGACGCGGCCTGCCGACGTTCTACCGGGTGATGCTGTTCGCGAGCCGGCGTATGACAGGCGCTGCGACCACCACGACCGGCAACATGACAGCCCACGAAAGCATCAGTGCCTTGAACCAGTGGACGGCGAACGTGCCCTCGGAAAGGAAGGGGATGTTGGCAATTGCCGCGGCAATGGCGCACGTCAAGCCGGATTGAATGATGCCGAAGGCGAAATGACTGTATTGCTTTGGGATGTTCAGCATGTGCAAACCAGCGCGAATGATTGAGCATGCGCTTCGAAGATCGCCTGGCCGCTACAGGCTGGGCAAGGGCACGGCGGCGAGGGAACGCTAGCTCGCCGACAGGCTGCGATGCACTTCCAGTGCGCTGCGCTCGACCCAGTTGTGCTGCAGCAAGCCGTCTTCGCGTACATGCAGGATCGCGGTTCCGCTGAGCGTGATGGGCGACTGGCACGGCGCCATGCCCATGAAGCCGTTGTTCTTGCCGGTGACGCGCCAGCGCGAGGCGACCCTGTCGCCGGCGTTGTTCTGGAACGTCTCGACGACATCGAACCTGAAGTCGTCGATGGTGGACAGGAATGCGCAAACCCATTGCTTGAACGCCCCACGCGTGTGGATCTCAACCCCGCCCGAGGTGATGCAGAAGTCTTCCGCAACGAGCCGGTCGATGGCATCGGGGTTCTGCGACTGCCACACTTCACGCCAGAAGTTTTCGACGATCTCTACTGAATTCCGCTTGTCCATCTTGAATCTCCTGCGCATCGCGCGAATATGGTGTTTAGCCGATCTCCCGGCGGCGTGCATATGAAGAACGCCTGCTTGGGTATCCATTTTTGAAGCTTGCCGAAAAGAAGTAAAACGAATAATTCTTCTCGCATTCAGTGGAAAATCGAATTGATCATGAACGCACAAGACCTTGAACTGGATTTGCTACGCGCCCTCGTCGCGGTGGCCGAGGCCGGCAGCTTCACGGGCGCGGCCAGCCTAGTGAACCGCTCGCAGTCGGCTGTCAGCCAGAAGGTGCTGCGCCTGGAGGAAATCCTGCAGCTGCGGGTGTTCGACAGGACGAGCCGCTCGATGACCCTGACCAAGGATGGCGAGCGCGTACTTGCCGCAGGGCGCCGCATGCTCGACTACCACGATGCCCTCATGCGCGAACTGCGCGAACCTGCGCCGATCACGACATTGCGGCTGGGTGTTTCGGAGAACCTGGTACAGGCGCAACTGCCGCAGCTGCTTTCCCGCTTTAGTCACCTCTATCCCAGCGTGCACCTGGAGCTGACCACCGGCCTGAGTGCGGACCTCGTGGCCAACCACGAGGCCGGCCAGCTCGACGTGGTGATCGCCAAGCCGAAGAACGAAGGCTCGTCCCGCCGCGGCCGAGTCATATGGCGCGAAGCGCTGGTATGGATCGCCGCATCGACGTTTCGCAGCCGCGCCGGGCAGCCGGTGCAACTCGTCATGATGCGCCCGCCGTGCGTGTACCGCGAAGTGATGACCCAGGCGCTCGACGCCAGCAAGCGCGAATGGAACACCGCATGCACCTCGAGCAACCTGAACGGCACGCTGGCCGCGGTTCGCGCCGGCCTCGGTGTCACGGTGCTAGGCAAATCGTTCGTGCAAAGCGGCATGAAGATCCTGCCCACTTCGCAGCAGTGGCCGGCGCTGCCTAACACCGAAGTCGCGGTCATCAGCGAGGACTCCGCGCTGCAGCACATCGTGCAGCCGCTGGTTGCGTTGCTGTCCGAGGTTTTGCTGAGCAGCGATGTGGTGGAAAAGCAGTCCCAATCCGACACCGCTTGAAACACGCCTTCGGCGGTTCAGCTTCGGTTGACCTGCGACATCTAGCTGCCTGCCCTTGACAGTTTTGAGCGACTGCTTCGGGCCCCATCTGCGGCATCCACGATTCGCAGGCGACTGGCTGCAACCAGTCTGAAGCACGTTCGCGAACCAGGCCGTCGAACTGGGCCTACCGGCCAAGACCGGAATTTGGAAGTCGCCGTTCAATTTTTGGGTAGTTGAACTGGACCGAGCTCGCGGCCCGCGCATTCGCGCAGTCGGTTGTGGGGCACCGCTGAATCGGTTGGCTGCCAAGGGGACTATCATCGATGCATCCCGGATGTCCTTGCGGCAGGCTCCGGGGCTATTGCCGCCACCGGAGATGAAAATGGACCCAGCACCGCGGATGGCTTTTTCGCACATGGGCCTCTATGTCTCAGACATGTCTGCGATGGTCGAGTTCTACGAGGACGTGCTTGGCTTCGCGGTGACTGACCGCGCCAACATCCGGGGCGCCGATGTTGTCTTCCTATCTCGGAATCCTGACGAGCATCATCAGATCGTCCTTGTTCCAGGTCGTAGGCCCGACAGGCCATCCACGGTCAATCAAATCTCCTTCCGCGTCATCTCGATCGCGGAACTTCGCCGTCTTCATTCTGAGGTCAAGGCGCTGGGTGTCGCCGGCCTCAATCCGACCAACCATGGAGGCTCTTGGTCGATCTATTTTCTTGACCCCGAAGGCAATCGAATCGAACTGTTTGCACCCACTCCCTGGTATGTACCGCCAATCTCGGTTCCGCTCGACATGGCCCTATCCGACGATGAAATCTACAAGCTGACCGAGGACACGGTGAATGCGACGCCAGGGCACATGAGACGAACGGAGTGGCGCGAACAATTGCGGAATCGACTTGTCGAAGCAGGGACACTAGAACAGCATGCTTCGACGGTCCCACAAAGGCATCTCGACCTTGATAGCTAGGCGCGCAGCGGCCCGTCCACCACTAGCATGCGGCCCTTGTGAAGCCAGAGTCTCTGGCCGTGGACGCCATGGCTAGAGGCAACCCATTTCCAGCGGTGTAAAGGCGGGCATAAGAGGACGTCGACGGCCGCTTTGGAGAAGACCGAAGGCCTCCTTTGGGCCCCGAAGCCGTCCTTCGACCCCGAGGAAATCGCTGAGCACGACCGCTCGATGAAGATGAGCCCGCTTCCGGCCAGCAGCACGAATAAAGCCTGGGAGCCCTGAAGGCGCGTCTCAAGCGCCGCTTGAGGGCATCAGCTGCCAGCGTTTTCCATGCGGTAAACCTGACAGGCGTAGGTCCCAGGGTGGGTCGAACACACGGTGGCTTCCGAAGGGGGCGGCATGCCAGAACAGCCCGCCACAAAGGTGATCAGGGCGCACAGCAGGACAGCGTTCGCGAGCTTTGACATTTCTTCTCCATGGTTCGGGAGGCTCACGCCAATTGGGGAGCACGCATGCATCGCGGGAGTCTACGCCTGAGCCATGCTATGGATTGTCGTTCCATATAGTTTGTGGACGAACCACCTCCGCTACTTCAGCGTGTTCGTTGACGAGCCCGAGTCAGGCGCTGCGCTTGGCCGGTGCGCGAGGGCGGTGTGAGCCGTATCCAACCGCGTCTGCCAGCGGGCACCCCGCTTAGAGGATCATAATTACGCTCGGCCGACCTGTGGACTTGCCAGAAGCAAGGTACGAGATGTTGGCGTCTCCTCAGTACTCCGCCGGCGCTCACATCGATGAACGTGTCTTCGAGAACGGACCTGGGCGGTCGTAACCATCTCCGAACGGCAACCACCAGCACGGCTAACCCCGCGGCGAGGCCAAGATAGACCGCAAGCACGGCGAGGTGCCCCGCCTCGAGAGGCGTCAGCTTCCAATAGCCGAGAGGTAGAGAAGGGCCTGCTAAGAAATGCCTTCTGAGCGTCTGACAGTCTGTGCTTCATCGCGATATACGGGGTGTCCTTTCGAAGGGACTCGCAGTTCCGAATGGGGGAAAAGGGCAGAGGGCGTACAAACTGGAGGATGGTGGCGAGTGTCGGCTTCTGGCCCGGCTTCAGTCGCACGGCTGAAAGCGCTTGCACTCCGCGACAGAGTGGATTGACGTCAAAGAGTTCTCTCCATCGATGCGCTTCGAGGTGAACTTGACCCAGGAGCCTTCAGGAATATCAGCCAACAGCGAGCGGTCAGGCACACTGAATGTCAGCGTTGCGAAGGGAATTTGGAACCCGGGTAGCAACTTCAGGCGCACGTAGAGCTTCCCGCCAGGTTCTTCAAATGAGGACATGAATCGAGCGCGGGTGAATACCGGGGCCGGCTCGTTGGCTTGCGCAGCGGCTCCGCTTATGGCGACGACGCTCATAGCTGCCACGATGGTTCTGCACAAGGCGCTCGACATCTTTCCCTTCCAAAATCGGCGGCGCGACCCGTCGCATTTTGCACTGCCTCTTAACGTCCGGAATTGGCCCCCGCATCCTGCCATGGCAACTGCCCCGGCCTCGTGGGTCCGGTCGAGCGGCGTACTACTGCCGATGAAACCTCATCACAACTGTGGAGGTGGCGGCCCACGGTCGGCTATCGGGCGAATTGAGCACAGGCGGCGAATGACTGGTTCTGTTGAGGGTTGTCCGATACCTGCCCTTGCGACGCACTGCGCCAAACACGACAGCAACCTGAGGGCAGGTGTTGGACAAGCCCCAAGGGAGGAAACCGCGCAATGCACCACGGGAGCGCGAGAAGGCGACGAGGCTATGGGGAATCGGGCGGCGGCGATTGGGCTGGCGATGTCGACTGGCCCCAGGGGCCGGCCCATGACGTAGGGGGGACACCACCGATGGGCGCCGGTACGTCGAGTTGTGCGGTGACGTGACGCGCAGCAAGGACTTGCGTCGAGCGCAAAGGCAATACTGCCCTGCATCGACTCTGCAGGAATCGAGGCGGGACGGGACGGTGATGCAAGTTCGTACTCATGGTGCCTGAGCCTGTCGAGGCGGCGCGCGGATGCGCATGCGCATGTCGTCGAGCATGCGTTGGCGCAACGCAGAGACCGCTGGTGTCGCTGGGGTCATGATCGTGCTCCTGTCGAAGAACGAGGCCGATTGCCTCGCTCCTCAACATAGACAGGGGCGCAACGTTTGACATCCACCGCAGCCTCAACGGCGGGCTACCGCGCGAGCGGTTTCGTCCAATGGCCGATCTGCGTCCTACGCGCGGCGGCCAGTTCCCAAATGCGCGATAACAGCCCCTTTATCGACCCCGATCGGGGGCCGTCGATGAATCCTGGCACCACGGGCGTCACGGCGTCCGAATCTCGAATCCCGGTCCGGCGGCGAGGGCCGCGCGGTGTGCAATTGGAGGAAGTGGTCGAGGAGGCCGGCGCCCTCCGCGGTGGAGGGCTCAAGCCGAGCCTATCGGGTCCGACTACCTAGTGAAAATGAAGGAGCAGTCTGGGATCGACGGCGGCATGAACATCTGTGGCTCCAAGGCATAAGCCGACGCAGCAACTGTTACGCTATCCAGCAGAAAAATCAGCACAAAAAGACAACACAGTGCAATTCATCACCCATGGCCCAGACATTCCCGATTCCCTCTTGCAGGCGCACGAAGAAGGCCGAGTGGCGTTCTTCTGTGGCGCCGGCATCTCCTACCCTGCCGGCCTGCCGGGCTTCAAGGGGCTGGTCGAGCAGATCTATCGGCTGAACGGAACATCTTTCTCAGACATCGAGCGCGAAGCCTTCGACGGTGAGCACTTTGATGCCACGCTCGACTTGTTGGAGCATCGCTTACCAGGCCGGCGCCTGGCGGTCCGGCGAGCGCTTGCCCAAGCACTCAAACCCAACTTGCGTCGCAAGGGCGCAACAGATACTCACGCGGCGCTGCTGCGGTTGGCACATAGCCGTGAAGGTGCGCTCCGCCTAGTGACCACCAATTTCGATCGTGTGTTCCACACAGCGGCCAAGCGTACCGGACAAGCTTTTCAGACGTATTCGGCGCCGATGCTGCCAATCCCGAAGAACAGCCGCTGGAACGGACTGGTCTACCTGCACGGCCTGCTGTCGGAAAAAGAGGACGACGCGGCGCTGAATCGGTTGGTGGTCACAAGCGGTGACTTCGGTCTGGCCTACCTCACTGAGCGTTGGGCGGCCCGCTTTGTGAGCGAGCTATTTCGCAACTACGTCGTCTGCTTCGTTGGCTACAGCATCAACGATCCGGTGCTGCGCTACATGATGGATGCGCTGGCCGCCGACCGCATGCTCGGAGAAACCACGCCGCAGGCTTGGGCGCTGGGTGACTGCGAGCCGGGGCAAGAGCGTCGCAAAGCCATCGAGTGGGAAGCCAAAGGCGTCGCGCCGATTCTTTACGAAGTGCCCGCAGGGAGCCATGACCATTCAGCGCTGCACAGGACCCTGGGGGCGTGGGCATCGACCTGGCGCGATGGCGTACTGGGAAAGGAACGCATCGTCGTTAGTCATGCTCTGGCACGTCCTGCGGCCAGTACGCAGCAAGACGATTTCGTCGGCCGGATGTTGTGGGCCTTGTCAGACAAGTCCGGGCTGCCGGCGAAGCGCTTCGCCGAATTTAACCCCGTCCCCTCGCTTGACTGGTTGGTGGAGGCCTTTTCAGATGAGCGTTTTCGGCATACCGATCTGGGTCGCTTCAAAGTGGCCCCGAACGGCGAGATCGACGACAAGTTGCGCTTCAGCTTGGTTCGCCGACCTGCCCCCTATGACCTAGCTCCGCCGATGCTGCTGGTGTCGGGCGGCCATACCGGCACTAGGTGGGATGACGTGATGTCTCATCTGGCTCACTGGCTGCTCCGTCACCTGGATGACCCTAGGTTGGTCCTCTGGATTGCAGAGCGCGGTGGCCGGCTACACGAGCGCTTGCCTTGGCTAGTAGAGCACGAGTTGGACCGCCTTGCCTCGCTTGAGCACGACGGTAAGACTGCCGAGCTCGATGAGATTCGCTCCCAGGCTCCAAGAGCCGTCCCCGGTCCCATGATGCGAACGCTATGGCGCCTGCTTCTCAGCGGCCGGGTGAAGTCGCCATGGCCCCAATCTGACTTTTACAACTGGCGGAGCCGAATGAAGCGGGAGGGGCTGACGACCACGCTGCGCCTGGAACTGCGACGGTTCCTCGCGCCCCAGGTCGCCTTGAAAAGGCCTTTTCATTGGGGCGATGCGACAGAGACGGATGAACCTACTCGAATCGGGCAATTAGTCGACTGGGAACTGGTACTCGCCGCAGATCACGTGCATTCGTCTCTGCGCGACCTATCTGGCGAGCGATGGGCGGATGCCTTGCCACTATTGTTGGAGGACTTTCAGCAACTTCTGCGGGATGCGCTCGACTTGCTGCGCGAACTCGGAGGCGCAGACAACTTTAGCGACAGGTCCAACTGGGACCTTCCTTCGATAGCCGACCATCGACAGAACCGCGGCTTCCGCGACTGGGTGAGCCTGATTGAGTTGCTCCGGGACGCCTGGTTGGCAGTTCTCGCTACGGATGGCGCTCGCGCGTCAAACATCGCTCTTACGTGGTTTGACGTTCCCTATCCCACCTTCAAACGACTGGCCCTGTTCGCTGCCAGTCAGGATGCTTGCATTGCGCCCGTTCAGTGGGTGGACTGGCTGTTGGCTGATCGTGCGCGGTGGCTATGGTCCGTGAATACGAAGCGGGAGGTGCTAAGGCTCTTCGTTCAGCAGGGGCACCTCCTGACTGAGCCCGATCAGCTGCGTCTGGAAGCGGCCATCCTCACAGGCCCACCGCGCGAGATGGCCCCGGATGACTTTGATCCTGCCCAGTGGCAAGGCTATGTGACGCGTGCCGTCTGGCTGCATCTTGCCAAACTCGGTTCGTCCGGCCTCACACTTTCTCCCAGCGCTCAAGCACGGTTGAATAGCCTGTCCAGCGCCAACCCACTATGGCAGTTGACACCGAACGAACGCGATGAGTTCTCAATCTGGATGAGCGGCACCGGTGAAGCGGACTACGCGGAATTTCGGAATGTCGACGTCGCCCCTCTCAAGCGCCGCGAACTCGTGCAGTGGCTCAAAGAAACGACGCCCGAACCACATGGGTTCTCTGAAGACACCTGGCGTCAAGTTTGCCGAAAGCACCTGCTGAACAGTCTGTACGCATTGTGCGACCTCTCCCGGGACGATCTTTGGCCACTCGAACGATGGCGCGAAGCATTGCAAGCCTGGAGCGAAGAAGGGATGGTGGCGCGGTCGTGGCGATACGCCGCGCCGCTGGTGCAGACCATGCCCGACTCTGTTATGCAGGAGATCTCACACAGTGTGGCAGGTTGGCTCGACACTGTTTCGAAATCTATCAAGAGTCAAGACGAAGTTCTGTTGAACTTGAGCGGGCGCATGCTGGCGCTTCCTCTCGAACCCGGCACCGGAATGACGCGCGATGGCAAGCCCCTAGATGAGCCCGTAACCGAGGCCATCAACCATCCGGTCGGACACATTACGCAGGCTCTTATCAACCTGTGGTTTAAACGGAACCCGAACGACAACGACCTGCTTCCGTCGGACATCGAGCCGCTCTTCAAAAACTTGTGCAATGTGGAGGTTGACCGATTTCGTCATGGCCGCGTAATACTGGGTTCGAGGTTGATCGCGCTATTCCGCGTGGACCGGGTGTGGACCGAGAATCACCTGTTGCCGCTGTTCGATTGGGCAAATCCGGTTGAAGCACGAGCCACGTGGGAAGGTTTCCTATGGTCGCCACGTTTGTATCAACCGCTGCTGGTTGCATTCAAGCAGCAGTTTCTCGACACCGCAAAGCACTATGCAGACTTGGGGGAGCACGCCCAACAGTTCGCTGCCTTCCTGACCTACGCAGCGATAGGTCCTACCGAGGGATACACCGTTGACGACTACAGGTCCGCGCTCAGTTCTCTGCCTCAAGAGGGGCTTGAGGAAGCCGCACAAGCGCTTTCTCAGGCCCTTGAAGGCGCAGCCGATCAGCGGGAGGACTACTGGAAGAACCGTATACAGCCGCTGTGGCAGCACGCTTGGCCCAAATCCCGCGACCTTGCCACCCCGCGAATGGCCGACTCACTGGCCCGGCTGATCATCGCAGCGGGAGGCGAGTTCCCGGCCGCTCAAGCTGCGATCCACGACTGGTTGAAGCCGTTGGAACACCCGCACTACGTTGTGCACTTGCTGCACGAATCCCAGCTATGTACCCGATTCCCGGCGGATGCGCTGAGTCTTTTGGATGCGATCATTTCCGACCAGCAGTGGGCGCCGGAGGAGTTGGTGACGTGCTTGGAGCAGATCGCCCGCGCCGCGGGACAGCTTGCTCAAGACCCCCGCTACGCGCGACTGTTCGAATACTCACGGAGGCGAGGGTTGTGAAGGACGCATTGACTCGCTGTTAGGCGACACGACAAACTGCCCCCAGGGGGCAGTTCCTGATGTCGCCTGACACTCGCCCCTCGGAAGGTCGAGACGTAGGCCGGGAACGGGACGTAAGCTCGGCATCTTGGGGTGCAAACTTCTGGTCAGGAATCGACGTCGTGCCCGGCCATGGGCCTCGCCTGTTCCGAAGCGTCTTTGTTTGGCTACGTCGGGGCACCTCGAAACCGGTCGTCGGGCGCAAGTCTCATTGGCAGTTTGAACCTGGAACTGGCAACTCAGCGTGTTCAACGGTTGGAGAGGGAGGGCGGAAATCGCTGCTCGGTAGACGTTCATCACCACGCGCCGACGAACGCTAGTGCAGTGCGCCACGTAAATATGTACTTATCGTGTGCTCCGTGCCAGCGCCGCCTTGGCGCGCGTGACCTTGGCCAAGATGTCGGTCGCGCTCTTGGTCCAGATGAAGGGTTTGGGGTTGGCGTTGTGGTGGGCCACGTACAGATCGATGGCGAACTCCAGTTCGGCCACGCTGGTGAAGCTGTCGCGCCGGATGCGGTTCTCCGAGATGTCGCGGAAGAAGCGCTCGACCATGTTCAGCCACGAGGCACTGGTGGGCGTGAAGTGCATGACGAAGCGCGGGTGCTTGGCCAGCCAAGCCTGCACGTCCGGGTGCGTGTGGGTGCCGTAGTTGTCCACGATCAGGTGCAACTGCAGGTGCTTGGGCGTCTTGCGCTGGATCAGCCGCAGGAACTGCAGCCACTCGGCGTGGCGGTGTTGCGGCTGGCACATCGAGATCACGGTGCCGTCCAGGGTGTTCAAGGCGGCGAACAGCGTGGTCGTACCGTGGCGCTTGTAGTCGTGGGTGACGGTGCCGGCGCGGCCTTTCTTCATCGGCAAGCCCGGCTGGGTGCGGTTGAGCGCCTGGATCTGGCTCTTTTCGTCGCAGCTCAGAACCAGGGCGCGCTCGGGAGGATTGAGGTACAGCCCCACGACATCCAGCAGCTTGTCCTCGAAGCGGGGGTCGCGCGAGAGCTTGAAGGTGCTTTGCCGATGCGGCTTCAGACCGTTGCGCTTCCAGACGCGGCGGATGGTGGTCGGCCCTACACCGAGTTGCGCGGCCAGCGTGCGCGTGCTCCAGTGCGTGGCGGCGATGGGCTTTTCGTGAAGCGTCATGTCCACAATGCTCGACTCAAACTCGGCGGTGGTCACGCTGGGGGTACGCCCGGGGCGCGGCGCGTCATGCATCAGGGCTTCCACCCCGCCTTCCAGGAAGCGCTGGCGCCACAAGGCCACCTGGCGCCGATCCAGATCGACCTCGGCGGCGATGTCCTTGTTCTGCCAGCCCTCGGCAGCCAGCAACACGATCTTGGCTCGTTGCTGCACACGAGCCTCGACGCGGCCTCGTCGCGCCAAGGCCGTCAGCTCTCGTTGAACAGCGGCATCCAGTTCGATCTTCGGGGCAATGCGCATGGCTGCGACCTCCATCGAGGTCGGAGTGTGCCGCATCTATTAAGTTCCACTATTTCGAGCGCACCGCACTAGTCGAGCATGCGCGCCGTTTTGCTGTTGAGCAGGTCGCCCGCTCGGTAGTAGCCCATGAAAACCTCAAAATTCCGATGCCCCGTCATCTTCATGGCTTCTTCAGGCGGCATCTGACGCCGCCCCGCCTCCGTGACGAAGCCGGAGCGCAATGAATGCGCTGAGAAGCGTCCCTCAAGTCCTGCAAGTTTCGCTCGAGCCATGACAATCTTGCGAACTGCTCGAGGTGCCAGCGGCTCATCGAGAATCTGGCCGCTCTTCAGGATGCGCCTGAAGATTGGCCCTCGTTGCGATCCGCTCAACTGCAGCCAGCTTCTGAGCGCATCTGCAGCGCGCCCTACAACCGGTTTTTGGGTCGAGTCGTCAACTCGCCCCTCTTGGTTGCTCTTGGAATACGTCAGTAGATAGACGTAGCCGCGTGCGCCGTGATCGGTCAGGTTCTCAAGGGTGGCCGAGGAAACCTCTGAGCGCCGGCGCCCGCCGCTGGCCCACGCAAAGAGAATCAATGCCCGATCGCGCACGCCACAGGGCGACATGTCGCAGGTGTTCAGCAAGGGCTCCAGAAGATCGCGGGTGAGGGCGGCTTGCTGACGTGGACGGACCTGACGTCGAGCGTAGCCGACGCGCACGGTACGCAACACCTCGCGCACGCCGACATCTGCACAAGGGTTGTCCAAATTGCGGAGCTGATGCGCCTTGGAGAGAACAGAGAGTCGGTGGGCCAAGGTGTTCAATGCCAACGGCCCACGCTTGCCTTTGAAACGCGTGGCGACCAGCAGTTCGTCGATGGCATCCGGCAGGTCATGCAGAAGACGGGCAGGCCGGCAAGGGAGGTCGCGCTGCTCGTCGTCGACGTCCACGCGCTCGGCATGATCGACGATGAACTGCAGCACTGCGGGGACGGGCACGGGAAAATCCAGTGCGTGGCCGTATCTCGCTGCGAACCAAGCACCCCAGTAGCGCATAGCCGCGGCATAGGACGCTTGGGTGTTCGAGGATTGACCCTGCTGCAGCAGTTCTCGCACAGAAGCTTCGGTAAGGCTCGAAAGTGCCTCCGGCGCCAGGGTAGGGATGTTCAGCGGTCGGAGGGCTGCCAGAGCTCGAGGGTCGACTGCTGAGCCGACAGTCGAGCCAGGTTGGGCCGCATGCAAATGCACCGGGACAGCGGGCGTCTGTGCTGCTGCCGGCGGCGCGTCCAGGGCGAGGCTCAGCGCCGAGGAGGCGAGCGGCTGGGGATGATCAACGCGACGACGAGAAGCCATGACGACGCTCCTGAAGCAACTGGTCATCATGCCGCGCCGCAGGGCATTGCGCCAGGGGAGGGGGTTGCGGCGGGGTCTGGCGGGAGGGCGATAAAGGAGTCTTACCGGACCCGACGCCGGCCGTCCCGCGGGAAACCGGTGGAGCCGTTGGACGTCCGGCGCGACGCGAAATGTGCAATCAACAACGAAGGATGTACAAAGTACACAGGACGCACCGAGTGCTCGTCCGTCGAGCCCACCCCGTAGCTCGGGCCCAGCGCAGGGTAAGCTGCCGCGTCGCTGAGCGACTGGGCACGGCCGCTCTACGTTGGAACATGACTGTCACCGACGCCGCCGGTGTCCGAGCGCGGGCGACAACGGGCGATCAGGACGAAGTCGCGCCTGGAGGGCTGCTTCCGAATTTCGCGAACTGGCGTTCCGGGCCCAAAGCGGGTATACATCACGCTCCGAAGCGGTCGTTGCTACTGACGTCGCAGGCTGCTTCCCATTTTGGAAATGGAATGCCCCATGATCGCTTTCACGTCTTGCGCAGCGGCACGTTAGTACGCGCGCGGTGAGCCAGCACTGGGCCGCGCGCGTCGCATGACCGGCGAGTCAGCTCCTGTTCGCCGATTCGCAATCGTCTGCGCCAGGCTCACGGCGCGTAGTGCAGCCGGCGACATAGTTCGGCCCTTCAGCCAGATGGCATGCAGGTTTACGACCACCGGCTTCTTCAACTTGACTTCGAGCTGCCGTAAATCCAGCCTGCTTGCAGCCTCTAGGTCATCGGGCAACAAGCCGATCACATCGGAATCGGCAACCAGACGACTGAGGAGATTCAGATCGTCGCATTCCACGGTCAACGGAAATTCTTGCGCCGAGGCGAAGCCGTAGCTGGCCGCGATCTGTTCCATCATCGAGTGCGTTGCAGATATGCCGGCGATGCCGTACCGGCGCAGCGCGTCGACGCCGATCTTATTGTTGCCCTCGATCGGATGTCCGGCGCGGCAGAACAGGGCACCGGCTTGCACGCCCACCAGCACGCTGACATAGCGGTCGCTGCGAGCGAGCAGCTTGGGCTCACCGAGGCAGAAATCGAGCTCTTGCGCTTCGAGTTTCTCGATCAACCCGATGAGGTTGCCAAGGCGTACGCGCGTGACGAGCTGGGGACTGCTGCGGCCAAGTTCCGATAGCAGGCGAGGCATGATGGTGGCCGCCGGAATGGGCGCGGCGCCGATCGCGATTTCACCCGCGTCCCCTTGCCGCATCAGCTCGATGTCGCGCTGAAGGCAGCTGCTGTCGAAAACCAGGGCGCGTGCGCGTTCCAGCACCATCTCGCCCGCGCGGGTCAGCGAGACCCGTTGAGCATTACGGTCGAACAAGTGCATACCCACCTGGTCTTCAAGGCTCTTGATGCTGCGACCGAAGGCTGCTTCGCTCAAGTGAACCCGCACGGCCGCGCGCGAGAAGCGCCCCTCTTCCGCCAGGGCGATCAGGTGAGTCAAGCGCCGCAGGTCTGTGGCGAGCTTGGGATCGGATTGCATGAAGCGCAATGTACTCGGGCTGTTTTTGCGTTGGACTATTTTTTACCACGCTCGAATAATCCGGCTTCGCGCGCTTTTCCTCCCTGCGCGGGGCCGTGCTTCAAAAGATCATCGGATGCGATACGGCTGACGGAATCCTCGTCGTGGAGGCGAACGATGTCATTGGAGATTGACCATGTTCTCGGTTACCAGGCCGCTTAAACACATCGCTTCCGCTGCACTGGCGGCTCTATGCGTCTTCACGTTGCCGGCGATGGCATCCGAGGTCACGGGAACTGTGCTCGGCGTGGACCTGCCCGTAGTCGGAGCCAGGGTCAGCCTGTGGCGCAGTGCGGCGGGCCAGAGTCCAGCAAAGCTCAGGGAAGTGGTAAGCGCCGCCGACGGTCGATTCACGCTCCGCGTCGACCCATCGAATGCCGCGGCCGTTCACTATGTGGTCACCGAAGGCGGACGAGTGAATGGCCAGGAAGCTCCGGCATTGAAACTGATGGCCGTCTTACCGGCCGTGCCGCCCGCCAGGATCACGATCAACGAACTCACGACGGTCGGCTCGGTCTGGCCCAACGCGCAACTGCTGGACGGCGACAAGCTGCGGGGCACTCCTGTCGGGTTGAAGATCGGCCGCGCCCAGGTCCCGAACCTGGTGGATGTCGGTTCCGGCGGCTTCGGCCGTACGGTGCTCGATGGTTCGAACCTGGCCCAGTCCGAAACTGTCGGGCGCATGAACACGCTGGTCGCACTCGTCGCCTTGTGCGGCCGCCACCACCAGGAAGCAGGTTGCAAAGAGTTCCTGCGACTCACGAACTCGTCGGACACGCTCGATGCGCTGCAGACGCTCGCGCGCCAGCCGTGGGTCAATGCGCCCGCGTTGTTCGAGCTGTTCTCGAGCAGTTATCCCTTCCCCGAGAGAGCTGGGCGTCGCAAGGACGCGCCGGTGCCCTACCTGCAGTACCCGCCTGAGGACTTCGCGCTCATCGTGCGCTTCATGGGCGGCGGCATCTACTCGCCGGGCAAGCTCGCGTTCGACCAAGAAGGCAACCTGTGGAGCGGCCTCAACTGGATGGCCGGCGCGCAGAACAGCCTCTATCAGTCCATCGGCGGTGGCGTGGTGAAGCTGTCGCCCTCGGGCGACACCTTGTCGCCGAGCATTACGGGATTCACGATACCCGGCCTGGACGGCATCGGATGGGGCACCGGGATCTCGTCCGACAAGGTTTGGGCCAGCAGTTTCGCGCGCACGATCGCGGTCTTCGATCTGAAGGGCAAGCCGCTCACGGGTCCGGCGGGGATCAACTTCGACGGCAAGCTCGGGATGATGCATGGCGTCGGCTATGCGCCGAACGGCGATGTGTGGATCGTCGATTCGACCGGCGACAAGCTGGTTCATTTCCCAGGCGGCGATCCGCAGAAGGGCCGGCTGGTCGAGGTGGCCGGGCTTGCAGCGCCGTTCGCGATCACGATCGATCGGAACAACGTGGTGTGGGTCTCCAACAGCGGCGGAGCGACTGTCGTGCGCTTTCCGGGGGATGCGCCCGAAAAGGCGCAAAGCCTCCGGGCCGGCATCAGCGTGCGCGGGATCGCGCTGGACTCGAAGGGCAATCTCTGGGCCGGCAGCAACTTCACGCCGGGGGATCCGCTGCCCGAGTATCCCAAGGGGGTCGGCATTCTCCAGCAGTTCCTCATCGGCGCCAAGTTCGTCGAGGACAAGTACAGCGTCGAACATCCGACGGGTGTTATCACCGTGTTCGACAAGGACGGCAAGACGCTCCTGGAAAACGTCGGCAACCGCGGCATCTTCGCTCCCTGGGGCGTCAGCATCGACGGTCAGGACAATGCCTGGGTGGCGGGAATCTATGGGATGAGCCTGAACCTCTATTGCGGGATGGCGAGCCAATGCCCCGCAGGAACGAAGCCGGGTGACCTGATTCACAAGTACCGCTCGGGCGTGCTGCAAATGCCGACCGACGCGGTCATTGATTCCGCCGGCAATGTGTGGGTCGCCAACAACTGGAACGATCCCAAGGCACTGACCGAGAAGAATCCGGATCGATACATCTCTACCAAAGGAGGCGGCACCGGCATCCTGATCGTCTACGGGGTCGCGAAGCCCGTGATCAACCCGTTGCAGGGAGAAGTGCGTGCGGCGCTGCCTTAGTTACAGGTCGCTCTGATTGCCAATTTCGGCTCCTGGCCGAGGTCGTGTGAAAACGCTTCGTCGATCGTCTCACTCAAAATAAAATTCGCCATCCCGCTTGGAGCGAGGTGGCCCATGAAGCGATTCATCGAAGGCGAAGAGCGACGGCAGGTGATGCTGCTGCCCGAATGCCTTGATGACTATATCGGTGAGGACAACCCGGTGCGAGTTATCTGCAGACACTGGGATTCGACGGCGTCGAGCCAGCGGCGACGGGGCCGCATCCTGCCACATCACTGCCGCGACCGCCTGGGTCTGACTGGGCCACGCATGGTTGCGGACGAAACCTCATCAAAACTGTGGAGGGTCGCCTCTAGCTCGTGTTTGATGCACCAAAGGGCAATATCCCCGCATTCCCGTTTGGGCTAGCGTGGCAACATTTCAAACTACAAGAATGCGCTGGGGCTGAGAGACCGGGTTGGCCGGCTGCAAGCACAGCCGTTGAGGTGGAAGAGGTGAGCCAAGCCACTGTATTCGTCGTCGACGACGACGCTGCTTGTCGCGACTCCGTTCGCGAACTCGTCAGCGCAGCCGGACTTTCGGTGGCGGTCTTCAGTTCTGCGGTCGAATTCCTGACGGCTTTCGACGCCACTTGGCAGGGGTGCCTTATCCTCGACTTGCACATGCCCCGTATGAATGGCCGCGTGCTGCAGCAACGCCTGCACGAGCTAGGCATCCATATGCCGATTGTGTTCATCAGCGGTAGCGTCGACATACCGACAGCGTTCCAGGCCATCAGAGATGGCGCCGTAGACTTCTTGCAGAAGCCGTATCCCGAGAACAAGTTGCTGGACGCCATTGACAAGGCACTACGTCGGGACCCTCCTGAAGCGTGTCGTCGACTGAAGCTAGCAGTCGGACCCGACAAACCGGTCGGAGGAGTCGAACGTCCGTTGTTGGCCGTCGGAGGCGGTTCACTCTGTGACGCACGCTCGCAGCCAGGTGAAGGCAGGATGTTCGCCTGGCAGAGTAGCTTCTGCCGCCGCATCCATCAAGCGAAGGCCGCGATTGCTATTGGTTAGCAGGACGACGGCTGACTGCGTTTTTGGATTGCCCATTGCGAAGGCCCTGATGCCATCCATCTTTCCCCATTGGAAGAATGTGCCGTCAGTTGCTTCAACTCCCCATCCGAGGCCCCAACCAATGTCTCGCTCGGTCACGGGGGGACTGTCCATTAGCAGGCTGCTGAAATACCTCACCGGATGGTCCCCCGAAATTGGGCCTGAGGACGGCGCAGTGGACTTCCTGCAAAAGCCGAACCCACAACAGCAGTTGATGGACGCCATTCACAAGGCCCTCCAGCTGGTTCCCACCTGACGGCGGGACCGCGTCAAGCACCAGATTCGGGCGAGTTAGACCTCGCAGGCGAACGCGACCGCTTTTGGCCCGCATGAAGGCGGTTGGTTCGTCCGGGTTCGGATCGCAAGCGAGGGCTCCGCAGCCTCAAAGGCCCATTGCCAACTTCAGGGTCCACGCCAGGGCAACGACCAAGCCCACGAGCAACGCCCAGCCGCGCCACCCCCGCAGGCCAGCCGCGGGCTGTTTTGACGCCTACAAATCCGTCGTGGCGAAGATTCTCCGTGCTCGGCTTTCTGGCTCAGCCACTCGGCGTCGCACCGTGAATCGTTCATGTAACCGAGTGTAGCCAAAAGTACTACTTGAATTCGGTCATTGTTCACGAATCCTGCCGGGGTGCTGGGATGCGGATTCAGGTTTCGTTTAGGCGCGCAAGACCCAGCCGGAGACGATCGGTCTGGTCCTACAAGGACAACCCCTCGTGCCTCAGCGGATGTCTGGTAGTAATATGAGAAATCATCGGAGGCCAAATCTCGTGCTCTTGGCCTGGTTCTGACGCCGTTCCGTCTTGTCATCGCACCCTTGCATTTGGTGCGATGAATCTCCACCCTTCCCCCACTACCTCGCCTCCAGCTCCGCCTGAATGGTCGATGAAGCTCGTCTTCGAGACCGAGGGCGAAATATCCCAATGCATCTGCGTGATCTCGCGCAATGCGATAGAGATGTGCCGACTTTCCACCGCCAGTCCGGACTCCGAACGAGGACGTTCAAAAGTGGCAGAAAAGGCACGGGCGTGGATTGCCGAATTTTTAAGCCGTGAAACCAGCGGCGCGGCTCCGCAATCGCTGGAGTCCGTCGAGGCGAAAGCGTCGCGGCCCGCGCCGATCCAGGCGACCGCGGTGCGCCGGCCCTTCAGAGGGTTGTAGCCCGCCGCCTCGCGCTGACGGACCCTCCGGTCGGCTCGACCGCTCGAAGGACGCGGAAAGTGAATTTTGGGGCCGGAGTGTGGCGACTTGAGGCGAGCAAATGGGTGACATAAGTCCGTCCGAACGTGTCGATCCGATCGCCGGGTGATTGCGGAGTCGAGGAGCCACGCAACAATGCGTGATGGACCCATCAGGCCTCTCCGACGACGAGCTTTTCCGAAACTGCCAAGTGCTTCGCGTGCAAGCGACGGCAGGTGACCAGAACGCTCTGCACCAAGCCCGTGTCTTGGAAGCGGAAGCCAGACGCCGATTTAAAGCAGCCACCACCATGGCCGCGCCACTGGCGGCCTTGCCCATAAGCCGGCGACCATGGTGGCGTTTTTGGTAGCCCCTGCACTTGCCCGGTTGCGCCGCACTCACAGGGCCGCACAATCATGCCTTTTTGTTTCAGGGACATTCAGGCCCGGTTCAGGGCCGGGTTTCCGATGAATGCTTCCTCCTCCGACCATCTAAGGTCTTGCCCGCTTCGGCGGCTTTTTCATGGGCGCTTCGCCCGGCGCCGGAACTGCTACTGTTTCGAGCCGTGGCCGTCAGCGCCGCCCACTCCAAAGTCGCCCTTCGCTTGTGCTTGGCAGAGAAGACGGAACTTCGTTTCGCTCTCCGGGGTCTTACGTGTACTTCGTTGAGAGACAGCAGTCGCCTGCCCCAGCGCGCCCTCTCCGCGAGGTGTGTTCGATCGCGCTCACGTAGGGCGCAGAATGTGAAGATTGTCAGGAATTCGTGAACATGCACGGGACACCGGCATTTCCCACTGCTTCGACTTTGTCGAACCGGGGCCATGACGGAGGACCAGATGCATCGATTTCTATCAAACAATCGCGACGAGCTGATTTCACGTTGCAAAGCCAAGGTCGCTCAGCGGCCCAAGAGGGCCGCGACCGCGGCGCAACTCGCCAACGGCATTCCAATGTTCCTGGCCCAGTTGATTCAAACGCTGGAAGCACAGGACAACGGTGAGGTTGACGAGAGCTTCCGGATTTCCGGTGCCGCGGGCGGGGACGCCGCCGCTTTGTCAGAAATGGGGCTAAGCGCGGCTGCGCATGGGAAGGAGCTCCTGGGGCTTGGCTATTCGGTGGACCAGGTCGTGCACGACTACGGCGACCTTTGCCAAGCCATCACGGACCTCGCCGTCGAGCGCGATGCGCCGTTCTCGGTGGATGAGTTCCGAACGCTGAACCGCTGCCTGGACAACGCCATCGCTGATGCCGTCACCGAGTTCGGCTTCTGGCGTGACGCCAGCGTCGCTCTCCAACAGTCTGCCGAGGAGAATGAGCGGCTCGGCATGCTTGTGCATGAACTGCGAAATCACCTGCACACCGCATCGCTGGCGTTTGCAGCGCTAGAGTCGGGACGCCTGCCCATTGGAGGTTCGACCGGGGCGGTGTTGAAAAGGAGCCTGACATCGTTAGCGGCCCTGCTCAACCTGTCGCTGTCTCAGGTCAGGGGCACGGCCGAAGCCCCACAGGCGACGGCCTTCTCGGTCGCATCGTTGGTCGCGGAGGCCAGGAACGTCGCCTTGCTCGACGCGAGCGCCAGGGGTTGCACGCTCTCGGTCCACGATGTCGATGCGGCGCTGGGCATTTCCGGCAATCGGGACCGCCTCCTGGCGGCATTGGTCAACTTGCTGCAGAACGCCCTGAAGTTCACCCACGCTAACTCAGAGGTCACATTGAGCGCCCATGCCGAGGGCGACTATGTCCTGGTCAACGTCGAGGACCAGTGCGGAGGACTCCCGCCAGGCAGTGCCTCGCGCATCTTCCAGCCCTTTGTTCAAGTCGGCGAGAACAAGAGCGGGTTGGGACTCGGCCTTTCCATCGCCCGCCGAAGCGCGGAGGCCGATGGAGGCGTCTTGACGGTTCGGGACCTGCCTGGGCAAGGGTGCGTTTTCACCATCAAGCTTCCGCGCAGGGTGCTTCACTAGCGAGTAGCACCTGGTCTTTAGGCCAACCATCCCAGCACCCCCGCGGCAAGGACGGCTCACGCGCCGCCGGACCAAGAAGTTACCGGCAGCCGTTCGATTGGAAGCGGTACTCGAAGGTCCGGTAGTGGGCCGCATCCTGCCACACGCGGCACAGCGGCACTCGACCTTGAGCGGTTAGTGAACCACCCCAAAACAGTCACTTGGTCATCAGGCGCGCAGGTCCAGCCCTTTCCATGCCACAAACACCTGCACCTGCTTCTGCAGCCAATCCACAGGAACCGAATTCGTGCCCCAATGGTGAAGCCGCCCGGCTGCTTCACCAAGGTTCCATAGGTGCCGAAGCTGCAGGAACAGCGGCAACGCCGCCAAGTCACTCTCGCTCACCTCGCCACCGCCCACACGGTACCCGTGCAGGTAGTGCATCCAACGCTCGCGCAGCACATCGTCGGGTTCCTTAAGGCTTTTGCGAAACAGGTACGACCAGGGAAGCACGCTCAGGTCGTAGGCCAAGAAGCCCGGGCCGGCATCGTCGAAGTCGAAGAACACGGTCTTCCTGGTACCGCGGCGTCTGTGTACACATGGTTGTTGAAGCCGTGCGTGTCGCCGTGGCAGACCACGCGCGTCAGCCCACCCTCGGCCGCGGCCAGCTCTTCAAACAGACGGTGCACCAAGAGGCGATACGTTTCCAGCAACTCCGCGCCTATCTCCGGGTACGCCGCTAGGTAGCCCAAGGTCCGGCCGGCCAAGTGGTGGCCGTCCAGCGTGTAGCGGCTTGGTGGGCCTGCGTAGTCGCGTGCCGACTCGTGGATGTGGGCCAGCGTACGGCCAGTTAGTTCGAGTTCCTCCAACGTATCCGGAACCACGCCTTCGGCGTGCCGGAACAGCACCAGGGCACGCGGCCCTTCGGGAAACTGCAGTTGGATGTGCGCGCGCCCGTTCGCCGTCGGTACCGGCGCGGCCACGCCAACACCTTTGGCTTCCAGGTGCGCCAGCAGCGAGATTTCAAATTGGACGTTGAAGCCGCCCCGCGGCCGGATGGAGTACAGGCGCGCCACGTAGCGAATTCCGTCGGCCGAACGGAGTGCGTAGTTGTCGTTCAGGCCGCGGCGAATGAGGTGGCACTGTTGTACTGGAATGCCATGGTGCCGCGTGACCCAGTGTGCGATGGAGGAAGTTGCCGCAGTGGTATGAGTGGGTACGAGAGCAGGGTCGTGTGGGCGGGAATCGGGCATCGCTCATTCTCCATTCCGCGCCGTGCCTCCGAAGGTCGGCGATGTGTATTTCGTTCAGCCATAGCGGACGACGTTGTAGCCTTCCTCCACCGTCGGCGCGACGAAACGACTCGTGATTTGGTCGAACTCCTCATCCGTCGTCTCAAAGGGGTGTTCTCCCGAGAGGTTGCGAGCACGCAGGCGCGCTTTGCAGACTTCGTCGGGAATGTCCAAGTAGTGCAGGCAATGGGCTGCCCCAGCTCTCTCGAAAACGCCGCGGGCCCAAGCTCGCGTGGTGATGGTGTTCGAGGGGAAATCGAGCACTACCGACGTGCCGGCTGCGAGCAACGTCTCGATGTGGGCTGCCATTGCCTCGCGCAACCTACCGGCACAGCGGGCGTAGTCCGCGATGGTTTGAATCTCGTTCGGATAAAGACGTGCGAGCCAAGCGTCTTCGCTGATGAGAACCGTCTTCGGGTCCGTCGCGAGGCGCTTGGTGAGCGTTGACTTCCCGGCCCCGATTTTTCCGCAGACCATGTGAAGCACCGCCGGCGCGGAAAGACCTGCGGTGGTCTCAATTGTCCGGAGTGTTTTCATTCCAATCTCCTGTGACGCTGAATGCCTCGGGAGACAGAAAAAACCCGCCTCACGGGGCGGGTTGCATATGGCTGTTCTGGCCGCGCGCTAACCCGGATTCGTATTAACTTGAGCGCACGTCGTGAGGGAATGCGGCATGACACCCGTCGAGAATCAGTTTCTTATCGAGAAGGACGCGTTGCTAGGTGCGTGTGAGCGCGTTGCGACGGCGTTGGGCGATGGGGGGCCATCAAGGCATCTCTGGAATGTCGTATCGACATTGCGCCAGGCGACTGATTGGGAAGCACAGGCACAGGCCGCTTCTAGCATCCGAACCCTCTTTCACCGCGATGGAATCAACGACCGACCGCCACCTGCCGGCGCAGCGACCTGGGACAGGGACATCGCACTGCTCTGGGACCTCTCGACTATCTACGTCGAAAGCAAGTACCGCGACGTTTCGAACGCTCGTACTGAGAGCCACTGACCGCCGCAGTCGCTGACAAGAGACGTACACGCATATGGGCAACCGCATCGGCGACAACCTGGTCCACTTCGGCGGCAACGAGCAGCTGATTCGTGCCCTGGACGCCGCTGGCGCGAGGTTCATGGTCGTCGGTGGCCTTGCCATGGCCTGGCACTGCCCCGAGCGGGAAGCGGACGACGCGGACCTATTGCTCGACCCCACGCCTGAGAACTCGGAGAGAGTTGCCAACGCCCTCAGCGGCCTCGGGCTGACAGACGTCCCGAAGACCGCCTTCGCTCGACTTGGGCTCCAGGTCCCGCTGAAGAACGCCAGCTTCTACGCCGAGTTGCTGACCCCCAAGGATGGCGGCATGACCTACGCCGAGGCCGAGGGGGATGCGGCCCATGCCCGGCTTTTCCAGATTCCGGTACGCCTTGCCTCCGTAGTGGCCCTCAGGCGCATGAAGTCGCACGCAGCCGAGTCCGCAGTCGGCGCAGAGCGTCAGAAGCACCTCGATGACTTGAAGCTGCTTGAGGGCGCGCCATCGTAGTGGGAATCCTCGGTACCGGCCGGAGGCCGATGAGCTACGGCAGAATGCGGCTACAACCAGACCTTCATTGCGCGCCATGAATCCACCTTGGGTTGAGTTTCCCGACATTCCGATGGGGAGCGCCGGCTGGCGCATGGGCCACGGTGAGCCGTATATGCAACGCTGGACCGCCTGGTATCAAGCACGTTCAGCGGACGAACGCCGCGTCTATCAGACTTCATGGCGCGAGCCGCGAGATTGGGCAGGGTTCTTTGCCTATGTCGATGATGGAACCCTCCCGCCGTCTGTTGCAGAGCGTCGCGCTCGGCTAGAGGAGCCGCAGCGACCGCCGTCGCCTGACGAGCGAAGCATCCTCGATTACTACCGAGCGCAGTGGCTGATTCGTCGTTACATGCGACAGATTGACCAATTTCAGGTTTCCGCCCGCCATCCCTCGCCTTACCTCGGTGAGCGAGACGGTGAGCACCTGATGGGCTACTACGAGGAACCTGACGGTTCTTGGTGGCGCGTGAGCAACCCGAATCGGGGTGGCTTGGAGATGCTTCGCATCGACGCGGAGCTTCTGAGCGATTGGAAAGAACGACTGCTTTAGAGAAATCCAGAGTTCGGCTTAGGGCCCGAACTCCCATTTCGATGGCGGACAGAGCAGACGTTCAACTTTTCAAGGGCAAGGTCGCTAGAGGGCGAGCAGGGGGCTATGACTGCAATGCCCCTTGGGACCGGCCGTCGACACCGAGGGATCCCCGGCACTTGGATGACCCGAATCGGGCTGACAACGTCGGGTCGACGAGTGACCCGGGAAGGGCGGCAAGCGCTGCTGCCAGGCCGTCGTCCAGCAATTGAGCGCGGGATCGGTCCGGGGCTCAGACCAACCTCGAGCTCGCATGCCGATGGGATCGACGCTCGCCGCGTGTCGCTGGAGCCTAGAGTGAGGCTGCTGG
The DNA here is from genome assembly GCF_030486595.1 of Variovorax ginsengisoli. Taxonomy (GTDB): domain Bacteria; phylum Pseudomonadota; class Gammaproteobacteria; order Burkholderiales; family Burkholderiaceae_C; genus Variovorax; species Variovorax ginsengisoli_B. The sequence goes on from NZ_JAUJZH010000016.1 coordinate 76,298, forward strand.
CACAGGGCCGCGATTTCGCGTCGCCATGGGAGGGCGACTGGGGCTCGATGCGCCGAGTGGGCGATAAGGCGCGCTTATCGATCCCAACCCCGATTACTTTAGTCAGAGAAAGGGGATGTGCTCGAAGCCGGTTCGAACCCTCGGCGGGTTGTGCTCATAAATGCCAGCAGGCCGCACCCGCTTGCCGGCGTTGCCGCCCAGCCTTGCCAGGCCTTTGAAGGTGTGCCTACCATGCGCGAATGGCGAATTCGAAGGGTCCTAGGTATTCGCGCCGGGATCCTTGCCGCCAAATGCCGAGGATGCGATGAAGTCGATGGTGATTGGCGTCATGCCGCAAGACAAGATTCGGGCCAGGGCGATGGCCATCGCCAAGGGTGAGTACAAGCCCAAGCGTGGCGAGCCTAAGATCTGGTTCAGATGCGCTCGATGGCCAAAGTACTGAGCGACTCGAACCGAACCTTGCTACAGGTGTCCAGGACACGACGCCTCGCTCCATATCGGAACTGGCAACTTCATCGTGCCTTCATTCAGACCATACTTCGGGGGCGTTGAAGGCGATGGCTCGCTGCGGCTTGGTGGAACTGCACAAAGAGAAGCGCCAAGTGCAGCCCGTTCCAGGGCCGTCGATTTTGTGATCCTGGTCAGCGGCTGAAGTGGTGGCAGCAACGCACCTCGACCACGACGCTTTCGAAACGCGGAAATCGGTGGGGCCTTCGCTCTGTTTGGTGGGTAGGCGATGCAGCCTGATTCTCAAGCCGATCGCGGGAGGCGTGTCGTCGGCGCACCCAAGTTGAGCCCGGCGCGACCCGAAAAGTTGTGGCGCTGTCGCGTCATTGCGTCGCATTTGAGTTTATGTTTTTCGACAGAAATTCGAAGTCCGGTATGGTTCTGCATGAGCGCCGTATCTCTTCGAGGCTGACGATGTCGGTGGCGCCCGTACTTGCCCGATACGGGAGGCTCGACCTGCCGTCGGGCGTTGGAACTGAGAGGCGCACGAAATGGACAGCATCCCTGAAGATTTTCCGTTGCCAGTGATCGGTGCAGTGCCTGGAGTGCAGCCAAAGATCTTGGTGCGTCTCATCGATGGCCGATACATCAACGATGCCGTCACCGACGAGGCGCAGGAACGCTACCAGCTATGCGCCGATCTGGTCGTGCAACTGGCCTCCTACGCGCAGAGGAAGCGTGCCGAACATCCGGATTGGTCCCGCGCCGAGCTCCAGGCAAAGCTTGCCAGTGGCCTCCAGCGGAAGAACTGGGGACTGTCGAATGCGGAGATTCAGTGGATTTCAGGACGCGCGTGCGCGTTACCCGAATGAAACAGGGTCGAGGCGAGCCTTTGATGAGCTCCATAGCTTTCGAGAGGCGAGAAGTAGGGCCTTCACGATCGGTCTCAGGACATGGCCTCTGCCCAAGCATTGCCTCGACGGCGAAGGTTTGAGCGCTCCGCTGCCTGGTGTCGCGTATCCGGCGAGGGCGAGGCAACATGTCCGGCATGATGACCGATCCGGATGCGGTCCCGCCCACGTCCGTGCACATGAAACGGGCTCGCCTGAAGACCCAGGCCCTGCGCGCAATCCGCCATGGCACGGACTGGCTGACGGCTGCCGAAATCGCCAATCTCGCTAGCCTGGGGCCGGTGAACCCGACCGGGACCGTCAGCCGCTGGAAGCAGCAAGGGCAATGCTCGCCAAAAACTACTACCCGAAGTACGCCCTGGGCGCGGAACTTCGTCCTCTTCCTGTGATCAAGGAGATCTTGGCGGTGCTGGCCGGCCATCACCCCGCATTGCTCGCAGGATGGTTTGATAGCACCTCGCGCTTTCTTGGAGGAATGCGTCCGCGCGAACTGGTCGCCACTGACCCGCTCCGGGTCGTCGCCGCTGCACGCAACATGGTCGACGTGCAGGAGCATCACGGGTGACTCGAGTTCGTCGGCGACTTGGCCGACGGGCGGTCTGGAATTGGTGAAGATCAGCACGCTGGACTTGGCTTCCTGGTAGAGCGTCGTTATCGGTTTCCATCAACCAGCCAGCAGGATGCTTCCAGCCGTGCGACGCAACGCGGCCACGCGTACTGTTGAACGGCTTTGGTTGATCGTGACCGAATTCGCGCGAGCCCGTCCCGCGAGCGTTTCTCCTTCTGAGGACTGGCCTGACTACAGTTCGGCCGACTTCGTCTCTGTGACCCATTCAGTGCGCTTCCTCGCCACCCGCCGCAAGGCGGTCTTCACGCCTGCTGGCAAGTAATCCGCCTGATGCAATCGAATCGCAGCGAGGCCAGCGGAGGTCGCAGAGTCGTGAGTCGGCATCGGGCCGCGGGCATAGTCGACCACACGCGTCCGCCAGACAACGGTTTAGTAAAAGTGCCCGGGTATGGACTCCTCGACTATCAGCGCATAGTCCATTGTTTTCGTCACTGTCGCTTCCATGAAGTAGGAACCGCTCCATTGGGCATGGGGGTCCACTCGATGCGACGGGCGGATTTCACGGCCGCCCGCAAATCTTCGGGCCCAGGCATTCAATGATTGGTGCGACAGTCTTTTGCGCGCGGTCTCGGTGCAACCAAGGCGACATCGACGAACGCCTCCCCGAGCAACGCCGAGGCGCACCGGATCGCGATGGATGTCGCACAAGTCTTCGACCTGTCCGCGACAGTTCGGCACGGAGACCAGCATAAGATGAGCGCAACTCAGACCTGTTCAGGCCGCTGCTTCAGGATTTGGGCGATACATTCTTGGATTCTTCTATAGGCGATCGGATATTCCTGGTACGACAAGCGGAGACCCTCACCACGTAATTTGTCCGCAGCAGAGCGCCGTGTATAGGACTCTCGTTCTTTGACAAACTGGTGCGCAATAAGCAATATCTTTTCATTCAACTTGGTGTCGTGGGCATCCCGCTTAGTTTTGTTCAGTGCGGCAAGTCTGTCATCGAGAACCTCCATGAATGCCGGATCGTGCTTTGAAATAAACTTTGACAGGACAGACCGATCAACTTTGAGATAATTCGAAAGTGCGGCGAGCGAAATAATGTGCGGATGCCCGCCCGCTCTCAGTTCGCTGAACGCAGCGATTGCCCCTGAAGCGTCCAAGCGCCTTGGAGCGAATGGTTTTCGGATAGTCGACAGAGTGGCCACTCTTGCCTGTATTGCGGTGCGCATCAACTGCACACTCAGCGGTGGAAGGGAGTGAACGCGACCGCATAGCAGATCGAGAAGGGAGATATGCAATGCATAAGCAATCTCGCACAAATGATTCCATTGAGGCATAGCAAGCCCGTGGATCCAATAATGTGTCGCCGATTTGTTCTTTCCAAGATCGCTAGCAAATTTGGAAAAATTGCCGTCGTAAAATACATTGCGAGCCTCGTTTAGCACGCGGCGAATGCTCTCGCTAGCATCGAGATTGTGTGTGTCGGGATGATTCAAGACTTGGCTGAACGATTCGGCGACCCAAACATGAAAATCCTTGGGAACCTCTGCGTTCTCGTGGCTCTCGGCCCCCAGCCATTTGCGACATTTCGGACAAAATCCTGAAATCTCTAGCACAGTCAAGGCCGGAATCTTTGAGTACCCGCAAGATGGGCACGTCGAAGTCAGGTTGAAGCGGTGTTTTGGACACACTACAACATCGTTGATGCTCCAAAGCAATCTTTCAAACGGGCCTGCTTCTGTGTGCCGATCCTCGTTGAAACAGATGCCACACCATTTGCGGTATCTTGACGCCACAATGGGCGCCACGCCGTTAATCGCCAGTAGCGACTGTAATGTGAAATCTTCGAGCCCAGCGAGCAGGGTGACGCGCTCTAATTTCTCAATAATTCCGCGGGATAAAGAGGCTCCGCGATCGATGAGATGCGTAGCGCCACCCTCGAAGGCGAGCGCGAACCCAGTCCCTGGAATCGGAAGAACATAATACTTCAATACGTCCGCCAAGGCCAAGTGATTGAATTCGGCCAAACGGCGGATCCACGAGCGCAGCGATTCCTGCTCGCCGCGCGATGACTCTGCTGCGGGTGGAGACCGAAACACCGCGCATGGGTTTGTCGCCTTGTCTGAGGTAGATTTCATTCGTTAGCATTCACGACAGCGTTGCCAGAAATGTTTCGGATTAAAAACGCCATATGCGCCAGTTGCATTTGAATGGCGGTGCGCACTATTTAAATGGTCTTGGTAGACAAGACAGCTAGTTCCCCAGCCTCCAAATGGGCTTTCACGCGTTGCACACCTTCTTGCTGCTCCTCTTGCATTACCATCAGCTGAGATTTTGGATAGTATGCTGGACGCAGATGGGCGATGCTTAACGGCTTGGCGTCCCTCAATGCTGCTGAAATCCCATAGTTCATAAAGCCTGCAGCAATTCCAACGCAACCGAGCGAGTTAAGAAAGACTTCGATCGCGTTGTCTAAAAGATCATCATTGACTTCGATGGGACAGTTTTCGATGAGTCCACAAAAGGCAAGAGTGAATTCGTGTATTCCTTTCTGGTCTGCGTGGTATGGCTCATAGAGGATGACTAGGGAGCGGCGTGCAAGTTGGGCAGAGACAAGTGTCATGTCAAAGAAATCAAAAGCCCCTCCCAAGATAAAGGCGGAAGGCCATTTGTTCGACATCGTGCGGAGTTTTGCTGCCTGTGCCTTCAGTCGTAGAGTCTTGTCCGCTTGCGTCTTTGCACGCCCAATGTCGAAACAATGAACTGCTTCGTCGATGCAAATTACGTCCGTCTTTCTTTCAATGGTCTCTCTATGCCAACGCCTCACCAATGCATCGTCACCGGGTTTTCTTGCGAAGCCCTCGATGGCAAGAGTGGAAAGAGATTCACCACCGGCGTCCCTTGAAACAAACGGAAGCGTGCGTTCTGCCAAAGGTACATTCATTTGCTGAAGTGCTTCCAACGCCATCGGTCCGAAATTGAATTGACCTCTGATGGGCTCCTCGGCTTCTAGGAAGATTCCGCGGTGACGAAAGGGGGCGGTATCGGCCGCGCAACGCTTTTTTGCGAGGTTGCGCATGGCAACAGATTTGCCCACGCCGGTCGGTCCCACCAGGCAAATCAGTTTCCGGTGAAATTGCGGATTGGCAGCGTTTTCTAGCTTTTCTTGAACGCGGCGACTTTCTGCGTGATCGACCACCACCGTTGTCTGGAAGTGCTCCACAATTTCATCGTGGCTAAAATTTCGAAGCTGGGGAATTCTAATGATGTTTTGCGTCATGATCAATTCATCAATTTTCCGAGAGTGGGTGATTTTTTGGCGGCTTCAATAGCGTTTTTCATCATTTGATTGAGATTGGCGAGAGTATTGCGTGCGTCATCAGGGAGAATTTCAGGCGACGGTAGGGGTGCAGTACCCATGATATTGATAGCGTTTCGATCACGCCAATATTCGATGTTTTTCTTCGCCTTCTCGGTCATTTCTTCCAGCAATTTGCGGAGCTTGCGATGTGCATCCTTTCCCGCCGTTTCCACAAGACGTTGTTCTACGAGCCATTCTTCATATATCGCACGACGAACCAAGGGATGGACGCGAGAGATTTCGCTGTGGTTCTGTGCCTTGCATTCGATCCAATTGCGGTCAAGATGTGCGATCACAATGGATGGGTCAAATGCATGAGGTTTGACAGCCACCCTCTTTCCTTTCAAATGTTGCGGCGTCAGGTGAGCGTGGCCATACTGTCTGTAATTGACTGTGAGGCCGCGTGTGGGGTCGATTGATCGAGGTCGGCCAGGCGCCGTGGGCAGAAGAATTGGCAATACGTCCTCCACGCCGCGTGTGCGATGCAGTCGGAACCCGTGCATCTGTAGCGATTGGTCATATGCCGCGGTCGGTTTCATCAGGGTTGTCGAATGCTTGCGGTTGTTGAAGATTTCGAAAAATCCCCTCAGTCCCACGTAAAGATCAAGCAGCGTATGCGCGCTATGTGAGGAGGGATCGGTCTGTTTTGTGGATGTTCGGACTTTTTTTAAGCTCTGAGTGCTTCCCGCAATGCCGTTTAATAGCATCGTTGTCGTTGTACCGAACATGCGCTCAATGATGGCGCCGAAGCGCGGACTGCTCTTGGGGCGCGTATGACGTATTATTTCTAAGTCGTTCAGCGCCTGTGCAAACTCTTTCTTCTTGAATTCGCTACCGTGATCATGAATGATCGCGTCCGGCAAACGATTGCATTGCTCTACAATATCCAAGAGCACAAGCATCGAACTGATATAGGATGGCGGCCTGAACGAGAGGTGCATCCCGACAACCTTTCGCGTGTGGGCGCAAACGGCCAAAGTGAGCCAAGGGCGACCCAAGATTTCACCGGTCAGTGAACTCTTGAGCAGAACGTCGAGGAGGGTACTATCAATATGAACCAATTCCAACGCGCGTTCCATGTGAATCGGCGTGTCGCCGTCCAACATCCAATGGACTGGTTCACTATGTTTTCCGAGCTTGTGGCCTTCCGCGCTAGTGGTTGTGGCCGGAGTGCGCCGTTTTGCAACCCGCTCGTAAAAAGATGACTTGGCGATCATCTTGTATCCGAGCGCTTGAATTGCTTCTTCTACTGCGAAGTAGATTTCAAGAGTATTCTTCTTGGGACGTGCCTCGATTCCTTCATCAATCAGCTCGGTAAGCTTTTTGTCGAGGGTCGCGTCGACGTGGGGTCCACTATAGCCCTTATCGTCGCCAGCGTCGATTAGCGACTCCAGCGCGCTGAGGCCTCTGGTTTTTCCATCTTCGACTTGATTGCGCCAGCGCCGGATGGTGGAGTCCGAGTACTTTTCATCAGCGTTGAGTTTTAGGTCTTGATCGATCTTTTCGAGGATTTCACGACGTCGACGGGCGCGGATTAGGGACTCGGCAGAGGTGTTCCAAAAGATGCTGCGCGGGTGGGTCGTTAGACTTTCCGGCAAGACCAAGCGGCCAGGTGCTGCGGCTAGTAGAGAGTGCAGCAATTCAACAGGCTGATCCGCTGAATCACGAGCATAGATCGCGGTCTGGCCCGAAAATTCGACTGTAAGCCGAACCCCGTCGAAGAGGAAAACATCCCCCTTTGCCAGCTTGCGCTCGGCCCCAGGGGCGATGGGTCGCGGTCTCGTGCCGTCGGGGCGAAGTGCCTGGATCCAGGCCTTCGCCGTTTCCGCATGGGCAAAGACCGGCAAATCCTCCGGGTCGTCAGAAAGTCTTGCGCCGTCAAGGTCGGTAAATATATAGCCCTGAGCCAGAGCCCAATTCAACGTGTCGCGCTCGATCCCATCGCTCAATAAATCGGCTAAAGCAGTTCCTCCCGGCCGGGAGACCCTATCTAGAAGCTCGGGGAGGCGGGATCGATAGACCTCACTGGCTGCGCGTGCTAAGTAGCTAAAAAGGTAGCGCCGATTCAGCGTTGCGGTCTGAGGGATTTCATCGGAAAAGTGTAGGCTATAGCCGATCCCCATCGGCCGCAATGCTTCATTGATCGGATGCGAGGAATAGGCGCCATCTGCCAAGAGATCGTAGCGCCCTGGCACCCGTTCTAAGAGGCGTCCCCGGAAGTCTGCTGGCCTCCATTCTTCGACGACCACGCCGCGATGCTCATGAAATACCAAAAAGTCAGGGCGAAATGTGGTTCGTACTTTGTGGCCGTTTTTCCCGTCGTAGATGATTTCGATAGGCTCTGCTTGATTGACGTAGCCGACCACCTCCTCGTCGAAGATACGTTGCAGCGTCGCAGGGTGCTCGCGACTCCATGTGGCCGATGCGGATGTCCATCCCATTTTGGGGCACGGGATTGTGCTCGGCGTGTTGTGAGTGGTGCCGACTGATTTCTGGGACCATCCATTCCCAAGCGTTTTTTCGACGTACTCTCTTCCGGCGTCGGAGATTGGATATTTTCGCAGAAGCTTGTCTAAGCGCTCCCTTGAGAACTCCTTAAACATGCGACCTCGCGCATTGGAGTTTTACGGGAAACGCTGCTCGATCTGTGCGAACGGATGTTCGTGCAGTGGCGTGGACGTGTTCTGGCGTGCAAGACAGCAGGCTGAATCCCATGAACGACCCTTGGGCACATTTCGCGCGAGAGTCGTTCAAGATGAGATTTGCTGGAGTTGATCGTAAAAGTCGCGCCGTCCTTGCGTCAAAAGCTTGCCATCAATTTCTGAAGGCTTCGTGAGATTCTCTGGGGTCATACGCAAAATCCTAGCGGGCTTAGGCGCGCTGGCTCTTGGTGTAATCTCCAATTGACAGTTTCACTAAAAAATGCCTGAAACAGATGCGAATGTTTTCCAGCCATCTGCAAATTGGAGTGGTTGGAATTATTGTCATTGCGCCAGTAAATTGCAAGTGGAGTTTTACGCTGATCATGATGACCATTGTTCTTTCCGAATGAAGTCGATAGGTATGAAGCGTTGTTCTGGGCACGTTCCTGGTTGGCTGGCGGTGCAGGCGCACTGGGCCAAAAAAAGGGCTTGCTCATGCCTCGAGGGTGTGCGATAGTTTTCTCTATGAGAGCTTGGCTAAGGTTCTTGTTGATGTTGGTGTGCTTGTGTCCCTGGCCTATCAAGAGGGCAGGGACGCTGAGTCTTGCGCCAACGTTGAAACGGGTCTTCGTGACGCCGTACTTCTATCCCCGGGGCAACTCGATGAGCTCCTCTATGGTGTTTTGTAGTTCGGGCTTGGGGGCTGTGTTGTTGAGTTGGTACCTACCTGAAGCCCGACTTCGCGGTCGGGTCGATTGCAATGTTGTCAGGTCAGCTGTGCTTTGGGTAGGGCGTAGCACTGGTCTTGGCGAGTTCACCTCGCCTCAGGTCCACGAGCGTGTAAACGCTTCGGAAGGGAACTTGACGTACCGCGCTTTCCCTCTGATACCTAGTACCGTTCCCGGCTAATCTCATTGCGCTCTTTCATCGCTCTATTGGGCCGAAGTGGACACATTCGCGCATTTGAAGCATGCGCATGTATTGCCGGAATAATCGAAAGTTGAGCATTAATTGCCGGAAAGGGGGGTGCGCTCCGGTCAATTGGGCGGCTCTTGAGGCCGATTTTCACGCATTAATTGCCGGAATTGGTGATCGAAATATGCCGGCATCCACACAATTCGATAGCGGACTTTTTCCTTTTGGGGACAAAATGGCCCCCAAACGCATCTGCCATGATCGAGGACTCAGTTTCAAGGAAGCACCGTGCTGACTGTCCACCATCTCGGCAAATCGCAATCAGAGCGAATCGTGTGGCTCTGTGAGGAGCTCGGCCTGACGTACGAGCTGAAGCACTATGTGCGGGATCCGGTCACCGCGCTGGCCCCACCAGAACTCGTCGCACTGCACCCGCTCGGCACCGCGCCCGTGATCAGCGACGGAGATCTCCTGCTTGCCGAGTCGGGCGCCATCGTCGAGTACATCATCGCAAACTACGGCCATGGCCGGCTTGCGTTCGGCCCGAACCATCCGGACTACGTCGACTACATCTTCTGGTGGCACTACGCCAACGGGAACTTCCAGCCGAACATGGGGCGCAACATGCTCCTGCGGAGACTGCACCTGCCGCCTGACAATCCTATCGCAGCCCGCCTGAACGGCCGGCTCGCCGGGGCGTTCGCGCTGATAGAGAAGCGCCTCGGCGACGTACCGTTCCTGGCCGGCGAGAACTTCACCGCCGCCGACATCATGACGTTCTTCTCGCTGACGACGATGCGGTACTTCATGCCCTTCGACCTCACGCCTTATCCGAACATCCTGGCCTACCTGCAGCGCATTGCAGGGCGGGACGCCTACCAGCGCGCCATGCGAAAGGGCGACCCGGGCATGCCACTGTTGCTGACCTGAAGGCTCGCCCGGGTCGGGGTGCTTCCATCAACCGAAGAGGCGGGGCGGCTGGTCGCACGCATTCATCGGCCGCGGCATGTCGACCATGGCCACGCGCACCAAGGTGGCTGCAAATTCCCGCGAGGGGTTGTCCGCGATGCGGAACACTGTCAGTGGCGCGGGTGATTCGGCGTGCGCAGAAGCAACTGCGGACAGGCCGCACGACCGATCGACCGGCGCCGGCTTCGTCCCCACGCGGATATGCCGGTCCGCCCTCAGGAGCACGCTGCAGAAACGCTGGACCTGACGCTCGAATGCCTCCGGGAGCAAGCCCAGGCCGCGCAGATCATGATCGCTTCCATCGACCAGCGCTTCCAGCCGGCGCCGTTCGGCGCTGTCCTGTGGTGCGCTGCCGACGACTGTACCCATGCCGATGCCCAGGCGCTTCAGGATCGCCACGCGCTTGCTGAACAGCGCAAGCTCGCATTCGAGCATGTCGCGCCGATCGGCCTTCGTCACGATCATTCCGAGTGCCTCGAGGGCCAGCTGATCGACGAGGCAGTCGACGATCTCCTTTTGCAGCGCCGTTCTGTCGGTCTGGCAGGCGCGCAGATGGGGGGTGCTTTGCGCCATCTCCATTGCCAGCACTGCGTAGGCATGATCCGGAGGACGCGATGCCTGGAAGATCCGGGTCAGCTCGCGGGCGTTCGCCAACGTGGCGGCCACTTGATCGGTTGTGTCGAAGAAGGCGCGCAGACAGGGATCGCTCGCCCAGCTTTGCGCGTTCAGCACGCGCGGCAAGGGAAGCTGCGAAACCACCCTGTTCAGGAAACCTGCAGACGATGCCAGCGCCGCTCGCAGATGCTCCTCGTGGCCGTGCGCCCGCTGCAGGCAAGGATTGATGCGAAGCACGCGGGCAAGCAGTCGATCCAGTTCGTCGTCGCAGCGCCCGTTCCTGGCGTTGCTCTCGGGGAGGACTCGGCTGAGGATCTGCATGTAGGGCTTTCAAACGGAGAAGATCTCTGCACCCTTTGGGCTGAATCGATCATCCGTCCGGCTCCCTGCGGAGAGCTTGATGCACATCAACGAGCGTGCAACATCGATGAGGCTGTCGTTTGAACAACCAAGGGCGCAGGCCTCGCGACGGCGATGTACGAGGCTTGGAATCTTTGATATCCGTCAATCGGGCCCGGCCTGCCGCCCGCCACCATGCATGCTTGCTCGTAGGTCCTATGAGCGAGGAGCGCAAAGATGACGAAACCGCCAGTTGCCGATTCAGTGCCTGCGGCGCCCGAGGTCGCACTGGAGCCGACGAAGCCTCTCACCAGGAGCCAGACAAAAATCGTGAAGGACAGCTTCAAGATGCCGAGGCTCGACTTCGATTTGATTGACGGCCTGAAGGAACGCGCCGCGGGGTTCGGTCGTCCCGCCAAGCAGGGAGAGCTCCTGAGAGCCGGGCTCCATTCGCTTCAGAAGCTCAGCGATGGCGACCTGCGCCGGGCGCTGGATGCTCTGGCGCCATTGAAAGCTCGACGTTCGGACAAGGCCGGAGCGACGCCCCGTCGGGTGGCGAGCCCGGGCGTGCGGACTCCCGCATAGCGTTATCAGCGCGCAGCCATGCGCACGAGCCGGGCCGCTTCTTCGGCGCGCGCGTCGTCGACCTCGCGCAGTACGCCGCCCAGATCCACCGGTCCGCTCGGGCGTACGAAGGTGCCCGTCAGCGCCGAGCCGGTGTGCAGCTCGCCGCGTTCGTAGAGGTTCCATATCTCCTCGCCATAGCGGGAGGAAAGCAACTCGGGCGCCACCTGACCGAAAAAGTCCGCGAGGTTCGCGACGTCGCGCAGCAGCATCCGCCGCGCGTGGTTGTTGCCCGCGGCATCGACCGCCTGCGGCAAGTCGATGATCACAGGGCCGTCGGCGGCCAGCAACACATTGAACTCCGAGAGGTCGCCATGCACCACGCCCGCACACAGCATGCGGACCACTTCGGCGAGCAGCGTCGCATGGTGCAGCCGCGCGTCCTCGGGCGAGAACACCACGTCGTTCAGGCGCGGTGCGGCATCGCCCTGCGCGTCCGCGACCAATTCCATCAGCAGCACGCCGTCGCAGAAGTTGTAGGGTTCCGGAACGCGGACGCCGGCGGCCGCCAGCCTGTAGAGGGCGTCGACCTCGGCGCTTTGCCACGCTGCCTCGGTGGCCTGCCGTCCGAATTTCGTGCCCTTGGCCATCGCGCGCTGCAGGCGCGTGTTCTTGACCTTGCGATTCTCGGTGTAGTCGACGGCCTGGCGAAAGCTGCGCTGGGTCGCTTCCTTGTAGATCTTGGCGCAGCGCGTGTCGTCGCCGCAGCGCACCACGTAGACGGTCGCCTCCTTGCCGCTCATGAGCTGGCGAACCACGCTGTCGATCAGTCCTTCGTCGATGAGCGCCTGTAGTCGAGGGGGTGCTTTCATGGCGCATTCTGCCTGTCCGGCGCTTCGCCTCGCGTCAAGGAGGCCGAGGGCTGTTTCGATGGCAAGGCCGCCGAGGGCTTGTCCAGGTCGAGCCGGGACACCCAGGACGCAACGGCATAGATACGAAGCAGGCAGGCCGAGTACGCCGCCCATGCCGCGCGGTGCCCGTGTTCCAGTGCATCGAGGGCCGCGACCTCCTTCTCGCTCGGGGCCGGGCACCCGGTGCACAGGTGGTCGCCGGCCTGTTCGATCAGGCGCTCTCGCTCGGCGGCTGCGCTTGCCCTGCACTCGAGCCACGCCGCCCAGAGGCGGGCGAGCTCAGCTCGGTCATTCGAGTCCACGGCGCGTCCTTTAGTGACATCGCAAAGTAATACATTCGAATTACTTTGTCTGTAGGCGAGGCATGACGCGCGGATGTCGCTCATGGAAGCGGTGTCAGGGTCGGTTGCGTGGGTTTACGCCAGCTTTGCAATCCCTCGGTGCACGCTGTTCGACGCACCCGCGTTGACTGTGTACGGGGCAGTTGCCTCGAACAGGAGATTTACATGCAGGCAGGTCGCTCAGTGTTGGTCAAGTTGGCAGCGGTCGGCGTCCTCGCCGTCGCAGCCCTCGCAGGTGCCGCTTCAGCCAGCGCCGGCACAAACTGGTCAGTGGGTATCGCAGTCCCCGGCGTGGTCGTCGGCGCGGGCGAGCCGGCGCGCTACTACGAGCCGGCGCCTGTCTATGCGCCTCCGGCTCCGGTGTACTACCAGCCGGCGCCCGTGTATCGCGCTGCCCCGCCTGTGGCCTACGCGCCCGCGCCGGTCTATTACGAGCCGGGGTACCGTGGCGAGGGGCGGCGTTTCTATCGCTCCGAGTGGAACGATGGTCGGCGCTGGGACCATCGCGACTGGCGGCATGAGCGCCGTGAAGAACGCCGGGGATGGGGCGATCGAGACTGATCGAGACCTGAAGCCGCACAACAAAAAGGCCGTTCGAGACGGCCTAGGGTTTGCTTGATCGGGTCCTAAGCGGCCTCGCTGCCGTCCAGCGCGGCGTGGCGCGCGCCCGCGATCGAGGACACCACGCCCACGGCGCTGGCACGCAGCAATTCTTGCCGCAAGGCGGCCTCGAGCAACCTGCGGGCCGTGTCCGGCCGGTCGTGGTCGTACTCTTCGTCCAATTCGCAATGCAGGTAGTAGTCGACTCTGGCCATGAGCCTCTCGACCGACGCTGCGAGGTCTGTCTCGTTCATATTCCGCTCCTCCGAACCAGTCGCGCGGATACGACCTTGGTTTGATCTCGACTTCCCTTTTGTCACACGCTTGACGCATCCGGCCGCCAAGTGTGCAAGTCATCGCATTATCCGCCTGCTTGCACAATAGCTCCCCATCCGATGTCGTCGTAGGCCAACAACTCGTTCAGGTTGATAATTTTCGAGTTCTTTGGTATTGGCTCAGCGAAGCCGAAGTCGATTCCACGCGCTGGTCAACCTGGACGGCCGTGCGAGCGGTTCCGTTCGCCCGCCCTGGGGTGGCGGCAACTGATGCCGGACGGCCTGCGCCACCCGGACGCAGTCCTTGATGTGCAATTCGCCCAGCGAGCGGAGCGCGGCGTAGCTGAGCGTGGCAGAGACCACTTGGCCGGCAAGGGGAATGAAGCGGGCCGCCTGGCTGGCGGTCAGCTTGACGCCGGCATGGCGCGCCAGAGCGACCAGCAGGTCGCGGGTGACCAGGCGCCCGACCAGCAGTGCTCCGACGGTGGCTGCGGCCTTGCGGATGCGCTCGCGCTCGTGCGGCGCCAGGCGCTCGACCTGGGTCACTGAAAGCCCGAACTCGGTGCTGATCTGAGGCACCACGCGGGCCAGCAGGGCCGCGTCGGCAGCCCAGTCGAGGCCCGGAATGGGCATCGCGCCGACGGCGGCCGCCATCATCGCCTTGCGGCCCAGCAGGCGGCGACTGCGCCGGATCGCGGCAATCAGCTGTGGGTCACCCTGCGCGAGTTCGATGGCGGAAGACATTCCGCCCCATTATGAGGTTGCGAGCGCCTCGAGTTGGTCCGACAGCGCCAGCCAGCGCTCCTCGAGGCTCGCGATCTCGTCGCCGAGCGCCTTCAGGCGCTTGCCTGCCTCGGCTATTTCCGGCGCCGGCAGGGCCTGGGCGAGCCGTGCTTCCAGCGTCGCCTTCTCGCTGCTGGCGGCCGCCAGGCGCTGGTCGACCTGGGTCAGCTCGCGCTTCAGGGGCTTGGCCTGGTCGCTGCGCTGCTGGCGATCCTGCGCGTCCTGCTTGCGCTGGTTCTTGCCCGCGGGGGCGCTGTCGGCCGCCCTGGGCACCGGTGCGCTCGCCGCCGGGGCTTCGGCCGGCGCGGCGGCGGCTTCGACCGCCACGGCGGCGGCGGCATCGCGGGTCGCCACCTTGGCCTCCTCGCGCAGGCGCTTGGCCTCGTCGAGGAGGTAGCGCTGGTAGTCGTCGAGGTCGCCGTCGAAATCCGTGACCACGCCCCGGCCGACCAGCCAGAACTCGTCGCAGACCGAGCGCAGCAGCGCGCGGTCGTGGCTGACCAGCATCAAGGTGCCTTCGAACTCGTTGAGCGCCACGGCAAGCGCCTCGCGCGTCGCCAGGTCCAGGTGGTTCGTGGGCTCGTCGAGCAGCAGCAGGTTGGGGCGCTGCCAGACCATCATGGCCAGCACCAGCCGCGCCTTTTCGCCGCCGCTCATGGTGCCGACCGGCTGCTTGACCATGTCGCCGCTGAAGTTGAAGCTACCGAGGAAGCCGCGCAGCGCCTGCTCGCCAGTGCCTTCCCGGGCAGCGCTGCCGAGTTCGCGCGCCATGCGCACCATGTGCTCCAACGGGTTGTCCTGGGGGCGCAGCACGTCGAGTTCCTGCTGCGCGAAGTAGCCGATGTTGAGGCCCTTGCCCTCCGTGACGGTGCCGGCGAGCGCGCCCATTTCGCGCGCGATGGTCTTCACCAGCGTCGACTTGCCCTGGCCGTTGGCGCCCAGGATGCCGATCCGCTGGCCGGCCAGCACCGAGCGGTTGACGCCGCGCAGGATGGTCTTCGGCGGCTCGTCCTCGATCTCGTAGCCGAAGCTCGCGTCGCTGATCGACAGCATCGGATTAGGGATGTTGCCCGGCTCCTTGAATTCGAAGGTGAAGTCGGCCTCGGCCAGCAGCGGCGCGACCCGCTCCATGCGCTCGAGCGCCTTGACCCGGCTCTGCGCCTGCTTGGCCTTGCTGGCCTTGGCCTTGAAGCGGTCGATGAACTTCTGCAGGTGGGCGATCTTGTCCTGCTGCTTGCTGAAGGCGACTTGCTGCTGTTCCATCTGCAGCGCGCGCATGTCCTCGAACTTGCTGTAGTTGCCGCCGTAGCGCGTGAGCTGGGCGTTGGCGATGTGCAGGGTGACATCGGTCACGGCGTCGAGGAACTCGCGGTCGTGGCTGATCACGATCATGGTGCCGGCATAGCGCTGCAGCCAGGCTTCGAGCCAGACCAGCGCGTCGAGGTCCAGGTGGTTGGTGGGTTCGTCGAGCAGCAGCAGGTCGCTCGGGCACATCAGGGCGCGCGCCAGCTGCAGCCGCATGCGCCAGCCGCCCGAGAAGCTGTTGACGGGCTCGTCGAGCTCGTGCGACTTGAAGCCCAGGCCGAGGATCAGCGCCTGGGCGCGCGGCACGGCGTCATGCTCGCCGGCGTCGGCCAGGTCGGTGTAGGCGTGGGCCAGCTCCATGCCGATGTCGGGGTCGTCCGGGTTGGCTTCGTAGGCGGCTTCGATGGCCGCCAGCGCCGCGCGCAGTTCGCCGAGCCGGGTGTCGCCGCCGACCACGAAGTCGGTTGCCGATTCGTCGGTCTCGGGCATGTTTTGCGCCACCTGGGCCATGCGCCAGTGCCTGGGCACGGAAAAGTCGCCGCCGTCCTCGTGCAGCGTGCCGTTGAGCAGGGCGAACAAGGTGGACTTGCCGGCACCGTTGCGCCCCACCAGGCCGACCTTCTCGCCCGGGTTGAGGGTGACGGTCGCGCCGTCGAGCAGGACCTTGGCGCTGCGGCGAAGAATGACGTTTCTGAGAGTGATCATGGATAGGGGACCGTAGGGGCGATTATCCCGTGCGCGTCCAGGCGGCCTGGCGCGAGGGGGCATAGGGCACATCAGCCCGATGAAGGGGGCGCAGCCGAGGCTGCGGGGAAGGCGGCGAAAGACGGGCGCCGCTAAGGCTCGCCGGCACCCGCCAGCAGGGCCTCGCGGGTCACCAGCAGGACCTGGTCCTCGCCGGCCGAGCTTTCGAGCCAGACGACTTCGAGCTGCGCAAACGCGGCTTCGAAGTTCGCCCGCTCGTTGCCGATCTCGAGCACCAGCACGGCCTGCTCGCTCATGCGCGACGGCGCGTCGGCGAACAGCCGGCGCACGAAGTCCATGCCGTCGCTGCCGCCGGCCAGCGCGAGTTCGGGCTCGGCCCGGTACTCGGCGGGCAGGGCGGCCATGCTCGCGCTGTTGACGTAGGGCGGGTTGCACAGCACCAGGTCGTACGGACCGCGCACTTCGGCCAGGCCATCGGAATGGATCAGGCGGACGCGGGCGTCGAGCTGGTGCCGGGTGACGTTGATCGCCGCCACCTCGAGCGCCTCGAGCGACAGGTCGGCGGCGTCCACGCTCACCTCCGGATAGGTCAGGGCGGCGAGGATCGCGAGGCTGCCGTTGCCGGTGCACAGGTCGAGCACGCGCCGGGTGTGGTCGCCGAGCCAGTAGTCGATGGAGCCGTCGGCGATCAGTTCGGCGATGAAGCTGCGCGGCACGATGGCGCGTTCGTCGACGTAGAAGGGCACGCCCTGCAGCCAGGCCTCACGCGTCAGATAGGCCGCCGGCTTGCGGGTCGCGATGCGCTGCGCGAACAGTTCGCCGATGCGCGCCGCGTCGGCGGGAGACACCGGCCGCTCGGCCACCGCGTCGAGTTCGTCGAGCGGCAGGCCCAGGCGCCACAGCACCAGCCAGACCGCTTCGTCGAAGGCGTTGTCGGTGCCGTGGCCGAACGCCACGCCGGCTTCGGCCAGCTGCCTGGCGCCGGCCTGGATCAAGGCGATGACCGTGCTCATGCGGTCAGCGCTTCGAGCCGTTCGAGCGTGCGGCGGTAGATGTTCTTGAGCGGCTCGATGTCGGCCACCGCGATGTGCTCGTCGATCTTGTGGATGCTGGCGTTGACCGGGCCGAGTTCGACCACCTGCCGGCAGATCTTGGCGATGAAGCGCGCATCGCTGGTGCCGCCGCTGGTCGACAGCTCGGTCTGGAGGCCGGTCTCGTCGCGGATCGCCTGCTGCACGGCTTCGACCAGCGCGCCGGGCACGGTGAGGAAGGGCAGGCCGCCGACCGTCCAGGCCAGCGTGTAGTCGAGGCCGTGGGCGTCGAGCACCGAGGCCACGCGCTGCTGCAGCGACTCGGGGGTCGACTCGGTCGAGAAGCGGAAGTTGAAATCGATCACGGCCGCGCCCGGGATCACGTTGCTGGCGCCGGTGCCCGCATGGATGTTGCTGATCTGCCAGCTGGTCGGCTGGAAATGATCGTTGCCGGCATCCCAGCCGCCCGCCGCGTTGAGCGCGACCAGTTCGGCCAGCGCCGGCGCGAAGGCGTGCACCGGGTTCTTCGCCAGGTGCGGGTAGGCAATGTGGCCCTGGACGCCGTTGACCGTCAGCCGGCCGCTCATGGTGCCGCGGCGGCCGTTCTTGATCATGTCGCCGCAGCGCTCGACCGAGGTCGGCTCGCCGACGATGCAGTAGTCGATCGCCTCGCCGCGCGCCGCCAGCTGGTTGCAGACCACCACCGTGCCGTCGATGCCGGGGCCTTCCTCGTCGCTGGTGAGGAGCAGCGCCAAGGTGAGACGCGGGTCGGGCGTGGCGGCCAGGAACTCCTCGATGGCGACCACGAAGGCGGCCAGCGAGGTCTTCATGTCGCAGGCGCCGCGGCCGTACAGGCGGCCGTCACGGTGGGTCGGGGTGAACGGGTGGCTGCTCCACTGCTCGATCGGACCGGTCGGCACGACGTCGGTATGGCCGGCGAAGGCCATGGTCTTCGGCTGGTCTGCGCCGCCTGGCCGCACCGCCCACAGGTTGGTGACACGGAAGTCGGCAGGGCCGCTTTCGATGGTCTCAAGCCGGAATCCGAGCCGCGCCAGGCGCTCGCCGAGGATCTGCTGGCAGCCGCCGTCGTCGGGGGTGACCGAGGGGCGGGAGATCAGTTGTTCGGCGAGCTGAAGCGTTCGGGACATCGACAGGGGCAGGTGGCTCAGGGACGCACGTCGAGCGTGATGTCCGTGAAGGTGGGTTCCTCGACCTGGTCGAGGAGGGAGCGTTCTTCGTTGCGCGCGGGCGGCGCCTTGCGGTTCTGCAGGCGCCACATCAGGTTGGTCGGCGAATCGGCCTGGGACAGGCCTTCCTCGCGCGTCACCAGATTTTCGGTGATGAGCCGCGCGATGTCTTCCTCGAAGGTCTGGGACCCTTCGGCCATCGATTGTTCCATGGCTTCCTTGACCGCCGAGAAGTCGCCCTTGCCGATCAGTTCGGCCACCAGCGCGGTGTTCAGCAGCACTTCGAGCGCCGGCACGCGGGCACCGCTGGGCGTGCGCAGCAGGCGCTGGGCCACGATGGCGCGCAGCGCGCCGCCGAGGTCGCCCAGCAGCGTGGCGCGCACTTCGACCGGGTAGAAGCTCAGGATGCGGTTCAGCGCCCGGTAGCTGTTGTTGGCGTGCAGCGTGGCCACGCACAGGTGGCCCGACTGTGCGTAGGCGATCGCGGCGGTCATGGTCTCGCGGTCGCGGATCTCGCCGATCTGGATCACGTCGGGCGCCTGGCGCAGCGCGTTCTTGAGCGCGATCTGCAGCGACTGGGTGTCGCTGCCGACGTCGCGCTGGTTCACCATAGACTTCTTGTTGGTGAAGGTGAATTCGATCGGCTCCTCGACCGTGAGGATGTGGCCGGTGGCGTTCTCGTTGCGGTAGTCGAGCATCGAGGCCAGGGTGGTGCTCTTGCCGGCGCCGGTCGAGCCGACCATGAGGATCAGGCCGCGCTTTTCCATGACCAGGGTCTTGAGGATCTCGGGCAGGTTGAGGTCCTCGAAGCTCGGGATGGTCGAGGCGATGTGCCGCACCACCACCGCGTAGCTGCCGCGCTGGCGCATGGCGCTGATGCGGAAGTTGCCGGAGCCTTCGAGCGCGATCGCCATGTTGAGCTCGCCGGTGCGCTCCAGTTCGGCGATGCGGTTCTCCTGCACCACCTCGGACAGCAGGCTGAGCGGTGCCTCGGGCGGCAGCACCTGGGCGTTGATCGGCATGCAGTTGCCGTTGATCCGGATCAGGGCCGGGGAGTTGGCCGAAAGATAGATGTCCGAAGCCTTGCGCTCGGCCATCAGACGAAGAATTCGCTCCATCGTGTTCATCGGCTCTCTCTCCTCGGCGTTGTGGTTCTGGATCAGGTGGCTCGCGGGGGGCCGCCCCCTCAGGCGGCCCGGGTCGTCAGTCGCGCAGCAGGTCGTTCAGCGAAGTCGACGAGCGCGTCTTGGCATCGACCTTCTTCATGATGATGGCGGCGTAGGTGCTGTACTTGCCGCCCGGCTTGGGCAAGGTGCCGGCGACGACCACCGAGCCGGCCGGAACGCGGCCGAAGCTGACGGTGTCGGTGGCGCGGTCGTAGATGGGCGTGCTCTGGCCGATGAAGACACCCATCGACAGCACCGAGTTCTCTTCGACGATGACGCCCTCGACCACCTCGGAGCGGGCGCCGATGAAGCAGTTGTCCTCGATGATGGTCGGGCCGGCCTGCAGCGGCTCGAGCACGCCGCCGATGCCGACGCCGCCCGACAGGTGGACGTTGGCGCCGATCTGGGCGCAGGAGCCGACCGTGGCCCAGGTGTCGACCATGGTGCCTTCGCCGACGTAGGCGCCGATGTTGACGTAGGAGGGCATCAGGATCGCGCCCTTGGCGATGTAGCTGCCGCGGCGCGCCACGGCCGGCGGGACGATGCGCACGCCGGCTTCCTTGAGCTCGTTGGCCGACAGATGCGAGAACTTGGTCGGCACCTTGTCGTAGAAGCCCAGCGCGCCGGCCTGGATCTGTTCGTTGTCCTTGAGGCGGAAGGACAGCAGCACGGCCTTCTTGATCCACTGATGCACGGTCCACTGGCCGACGGCTTCGCGGGTGGCGACCCGCAGGTGGCCGTTGTTGAGCTCGGCGATCACGTGGTCGACGGCGTCGCGCACTTCCTTGGAAGCGCTGGTGGCCGAGATGTTGGCGCGGTCTTCCCACGCGGCGTCGATGGTCTGCTGGAGTTGTTGGGTCATGGAAGAGCTCAGTTCTGGATGAAATTCACGATGCGTTTCGCGGCCTCGGTGCATTCGGCCGTGTCGGCGACCAGCGCCATGCGGATGCGCCCGCGGCCCGGGTTGGCGCCGCCGACCTCGCGCGCGAGGTAGCTGCCGGGCAGCACCGTCACATTGTATTGAGCGTAGAGCGCCCGGGCGAAGGCGGCGTCGTCGCCTTGCCACGCGGGCGGAATGCCGGCCCAGAGGTAGAAGCTGGCGTCGGGCAGGCGGACGTCGAGCACCGGCTCGAGCAGCGGCGTCACGGCGGCGAACTTGGAGCGGTACTGGGCGCGGTTGTCGACCACGTGGAGCTCGTCGTTCCAGGCCGCGATGCTGGCGGCGGCCACGGTGCCGCTCATGGCGCTGCCGTGGTAGGTGCGATAGAGCAGGAAGGACTTGATGATCGCGGCGTCGCCGGCCACGAAACCGCTGCGCAGACCCGGCACGTTGCTGCGCTTGGACAGCGAGGTCAGGGCGATCAGGTTGCGGAAGTCGCTGCGGCCGAGCCTGGCTGCGGCCTCGAGCCCGCCGAGCGGGGGCTCGTCGCGGAAGTAGATCTCGCTGTAGCACTCGTCGGCCGCGATCACGAAACCGTGCCGGTCGGACAGGGCGAAGAGTTTTTCCCACTCGCCGATCGGCATCACGGCACCGGTCGGATTGCCCGGCGAGCAGACGAAGACCAGTTGCGTGCGGGCCCAGATCGCGTCCGGCACGCTGTCCCAGTCGACCGCGAAATTGCGCGCCGGCACGCTCGGCACGTAGTACGGCTCGGCGCCCGAAAGCAGCGCCGCGCCTTCGTAGATTTGATAGAACGGGTTGGGCGACAGCACCACCGGCGCCGGCGTCCGGCTGGCGTCGACCACGGTCTGGGCCAGGGCGAACAGGGCCTCGCGCGAGCCGTTGACCGGCAGCACCTGGGTGGCCGGATCGAGCGCCAGGCCATAGCGACGCTCCAGCCAGCCGGTGAACGACTGGCGCAGCGGCAGGTCGCCGGCGGTGGCCGGGTAGGTCGCGAGGGCGCCCATGCCGGCCGCCAGCGCATCCTGGATGAAGGCCGGGGTCGGGTGCTTGGGTTCGCCGATGCCGAGGCTGATCGGCGCGAAATCAGGGTTCGGGGTGACGCCGGCGAACAGTTGTCGCAGCCGCTCGAAGGGGTAGGGCTGCAGTTTGGCGAGCAGGGGATTCATGATCCTCGATTATCGTGGCAGCGCCGGAACCAGGAGCGGGCGATCATCGTGTTGATCCCTAGAGTTTCTTCACCAGCACCTGGCTCTTGCGGTCCCAGTTGTACTTGCGCTTGCGGGCCTCGGGAAGCCAGTCGGGGTTGACCTGCTGGAAGCCGCGCTTGAGGAACCAGTGCATGGTGCGGGTGGTGAGCACGAAGATGCTGTCCAGTCCCGACGCCTTGGCGCGCTGCTCGACCCGTTTCAGGATGCGCTCGCCGTCGCCCTGGGCCTGCGATTGCGGGGACACGGTCAAGGCGGCCATCTCGGCGGTGCGCGCCTCGGGGTAGGGGTACAGCGCGGCGCAGCCGAAGATCACGCCGTCGTGCTCGATCACCGTGTACTGGCCGATGTCGCGCTCGATCTCGGTGCGGCTGCGCTTGACCAGCGTGCCGTCGCGCTCGAAGGGCTCGATGAGCTGCAGGATGCCGCCGATGTCGTCGGCGGTGGCCTCGCGCAGCGATTCGAGCTTTTCGTCGATCACCATGGTGCCGATGCCGTCGTGCACGTAGACCTCGAGCAGCAGCGAGCCGTCGACCGAGAAGGGCAGGATGTGGTTGCGCTCGATGCCGGCCTCGCAGGCCTTGACGCAGTGCTGCAGGTAGAAGGCGGTGTCGGTCGGGCGCTGGGCCGGTGGCAGCGCCGCCAGCAGCTTGCGGGCGGCGTCGAGCGGCAGTTCGGTGTCGATGGGGTTGTCCTCGCTGATCGGCAGGGACGGGTCCTGGGCGATGCCCGGCACCTCGGTCATGAAGATCAGCTTGTCGGCCTGGATCGAGATCGCCACGCTGGTCGCGACTTCTTCCATCGTGAGGTTGAAGGCCTCGCCGGTGGGCGAGAAGCCGAAAGGCGACATCAGCACCATCGAGCCGAAGTCGAGCGCACGGCGGATGCCGGCGGCGTCGACCTTGCGCACCAGCCCCGAATGCTGGAAGTCGACGCCGTCGACCACGCCGACCGGCCGGGCGGTGATGAAGTTGCCGGAGATCACGCGGATGGTGGAGCCGGCCATCGGGGTGTTGGGCAGGCCCTGGCTGAAGGCGGCCTCGATCTCGTAGCGCAGCTGGCCGGCCGCCTCCTGGGCGCAGTCGAGCGCCACCTCGTCGGTGATGCGGATGCCGTGCGAGTACTTCGCCTCATGACCCTTGGCGCGCAGCTGCTCGTTGACCTGGGGCCGGAAGCCGTGCACCAGCACGACCTTGACGCCCATGCTCTGGATCAGCGCCAGGTCCTGCGCGATGCTGGCCAGCTTGCCGGCGGCGATCGCCTCGCCGGCCATCGCGACCACGAAGGTCTTGCCGCGATGCATGTGGATGTAGGGCGCGACCGAGCGGAACCAGGGGACGAAGGTGAAGTTGAAGACGGTGGACATGAAGGGACTGTGAATGAGGCGTGTGTCAGGTCGGCGAGAACGGATTCTCGACGACAAGCTTGCCGAAGCGCTGGCCGTGCTGGCCGTCCTGCGACACCAGGACGTCGGCGTTGCCGCGAATCGCGGCTTCGAGGATCAGCGCATCCCACCACTGGAGGCGGTGCTTCTGCGCCAGTTCGGAAGCGGCGAGCACGCTGTCGGCGCTCGATCCGATGACCTCGAAGGCGCACAGCTGGGACAGCTGGCCGACCGCTTCGCGCGCGCTCAGCGGCGGCTTCAGCTTGCGCGTCGTGATGTTGTAGAACTCCTGCAGCACCTGGGTGCTGAGCATGACCGTGTCGTCCTTGACCGCCCGGGCGAAGCGGTCGATGGCGATTTCCTTGCGCACCGGATCGCCGGCATCGACGGCGTACACCAGCACGTTGGTGTCGAAGAAAATGTTCATTCGGCGGGGTAGGGCCGATCGTGGGCATCGTCGCGCGACCAGCTCGCGCCCTCGCTGTTGGCCTTGCTGCGCCGCGCCGCGGCAATGAAGGCCTCGCCGGCGATCTGGCGGCGGTCGTTGCCCTGCGCATAGTCGGCAAGGAATTCGCGCACGCGCGCGCTCACGGAGGTGCCTTCGTTGATGGCGCGCACGCGCGCCTTGCGCACGATGGTCTCGTCGATGGCGATGGTGAGGTTGGTCATGTCAGGCGACTCCGGAAGGCTCCACGAGAACAAGTGTAGCACGTGAACCCGTGAAGTGCGATAATGCGCCTTCCCATGAGTTCCCTCCCGCCAGAAACCCGCCGCGCCAGTCCGCTCGCCATCGAATTCCCCGAATCGCTGCCGGTTTCGGCTCGCCGAGACGAAATCGCCAAGGCGATCGCTGCCCACCAGGTCGTCATCGTCTGCGGCGAGACTGGCTCGGGCAAGACCACGCAGCTGCCGAAGATCGTGCTGGAGCTCGGCCGCGGCAAGCTGAACGCCCCGCCAGGCAAGGGCCGGCTGATCGGCCACACCCAGCCGCGCCGGATCGCCGCGACCTCGGTCGCCAAGCGCATCGCCGAGGAGCTGAAGACGCCGCTGGGCGAGGTGGTCGGCTACAAGGTGCGCTTCCAGGACCGGTTGTCCCGCGATGCCTCGGTCAAGCTGATGACCGACGGCATCCTGCTGGCCGAGACCCAGACCGACCCGCTGCTCAAGGCCTACGACACGATCATCATCGACGAGGCCCACGAGCGCTCGCTGAACATCGACTTCCTGCTCGGCTACCTGCGCGAGATCCTGCCGCGGCGGCCGGATCTGAAGGTGATCGTGACCTCGGCCACCATCGATGCCGACCGCTTCGCGCAGCACTTTGCATCCGCGAAGGGGCCGGCGCCAACCATCATGGTGTCGGGGCGGACCTTCCCGGTCGAGCAGCGATACCGTCCCTTCGAGGAGTCGCGCGACCACGACCTCAATGACGCCATCGCCGACGGGGTCGACGAACTCTGGCGCGATCCGCACAACGCCGGCGACATCCTGGTCTTCCTGCCCGGCGAGCGCGAGATCCGCGAGGCCGCCGACCATTTGCGCCGCCACCTGAGCCACCAGCCGCTGATGCGCAGCGCCGAGGTGCTGCCCTTGTTCGCGCGGCTGTCGCAGGCCGAGCAGGAGCGCATCTTCGACAGCCACAGCGGGCGGCGCATCGTGCTGGCCACCAACGTGGCCGAGACTTCGCTGACCGTGCCGGGCATCCGCTACGTGATCGACACCGGCACCGCGCGGGTCAAGCGCTATTCGTTCCGCAGCAAGGTCGAGCAGTTGCTGGTCGAGCCGATCAGCCAGGCGGCGGCCAACCAGCGCGCCGGACGCTGCGGGCGGGTCGCCAACGGCATCTGCATCCGGCTCTACGACGAGAAGGACTTCGAGGGTCGGCCGCGCTTCACCGACCCGGAAATCCTGCGCTCCTCGCTGGCCGGCGTGATCCTGCGCATGAAGTCGCTGCACCTGGGCGATGTCGAGCGCTTTCCGTTCCTGGAGGCGCCGCAGCGGCGCGCGATCGCCGACGGCTACCAGCTGCTGAACGAACTCGGCGCGGTCGACGATGCCAACGAGCTGACGCCGATGGGCGCCGAGCTGGCCCGGCTGCCGCTCGACCCGCGGGTCGCGCGCATGATCATCGAGGCCCGCACGCGCGGCGCGCTCGAGGAGGTGCTGGTGATCGCCAGCGCCCTGTCGGTGCAGGACGTGCGCGACCGGCCGATGGAGATGCAGCAGCAGGCCGACCAGGCGCATTCGAAGTTCGACGACGAGAAGAGCGAGTTCAGCGGCTACCTGCGGCTGTGGAAGTGGATCCTGGATGCGCGCGGCGGCCATGGTGACACGCACAAGCTCAGCAACCGGCAATACGAGCAACTGCTGCGCCAGAACTTCATCAACATCCGCCGGGTGCGCGAGTGGCGCGACATCCATTCGCAGCTGCTCACGGTGGTGACCGAGCACAAATGGCGCATCAACACCCAGCCGGCCGGCTACGAGCCGCTGCACCTGTCGATGCTCTCGGGCCTGCTCGGCAACATCGGCTGGAAGCTCGAGGACGACGAGGCCTACCTGGGTGCGCGCGGCATCAAGTTCTACCGCCATCCCGGTGCCCACCTCAAGAAGAAGCCGGGCCGCTGGATCGTCGCTTCCGAGCTGGTCGAGACCACGCGGCTGTTCGGCCGCGGCATCGCCAACATCGAGCCGCAGTGGCTCGAACAGGTGGCGGGCCACCTGCTGAAGAAGCAGCTGCTCGACCCGCACTGGGAGAAGAAGGGCGCCCAGGTCGCGGCGCTGGAGCGCGCCACGCTCTACGGACTGGTGATCTACAGCGGGCGCCGGGTCGATTTCAGCAAGGTCGATCCGGTCGCGGCGCGTGAGATATTCATCCGCGAGGCGCTGGTCGGCGGGCAGTGGGAAAGCAAGCTGCCGTTCCTGGCGGCCAACCGCAAGCTGGTGCGCGAGGTCGAGGGCCTGGAGCACAAGTCGCGGCGCCAGGACGTGCTGGTCGACGACGAGCTGATCTACGCCTTCTACGACGCCCAGCTGCCGGCCGACGTGTCGAGCGGCCTCACGTTCGAGAACTGGTATCGCGGCCAGTCGCGCGAGCAGCCCAGGCTGCTCTACCTGACGCGCGACGAGCTGATGCGCCACCAGGCCGCCGGCATCACGACCCAGTCCTTCCCGCCGACCTTGCGACTGGGCGGCGTCGACTGCGCGGCCACCTACCTGCACGAGCCGGGCGATGCCAAGGACGGGCTGACCGTCAGCGTGCCGCTGTTCGTGCTGAACCAGGTCAGCGACGAGCGCTGCGAATGGCTGGTGACCGGCATGCTCAAGGACAAGATCCAGGCGCTGCTGAAGAGCCTGCCGCAGAAGCCGCGCGCGCGGCTGGTGCCGCTGCCCGAGTCGGCTGCGCGCTTCACCGAGGTGCTGTCGACGCCCGAGGCCTTCGGCCACGGCTCGCTGACCGACGCGCTCTTGAAGCGGGTGCGCGACCAGACCAGCCTCGACGTCAAGCGCGCCGACTTCAAGCTCGACATGCTGCCGCCGCATCTGTTCATGAACCTGCGGGTGGTCGACGAGCATGGCCGGCAGCTCGGCATGGGGCGCAATCTCGGCGCACTGAAGGCCGAGCTGGGCACGCAGGCGCGCGGAGCCTTCCAGGCGCTGGCCGGGCTCAATGTGCGGGCTTCGCCGGAGCCGGCCCAGACCGGGGCAGGGGCAGGGGGACAGGCCCCGCCCGCAGCAAAAGCCGCGGTCGAGGCGCCGGCGACGCCCACCCTGCCAGCAGGCCAGCGCTACACCGCCTGGACCTTCGGCGAGCTTCCCGAGCTGATGGAAGTGCGGCGCGGAGCGCAATCGCTGATCGGGTTCCCGGCGCTGGTCGACGGCAGCGATGCGGTGACGATCGAGGTCTTCGACGAGCCGGCCGTGGCCGCGGCGAAACATCGGGCGGGCCTGCGCCGGTTGTTCGCCCTGCAGCTCAAGGATGCCCTGAAGTACCTCGAGAAGAACATCCCCGAGCTGCAGAAGATGGCGGTTGCCTTCATGCCGCTCGGCACCGCCGAGGAACTGCGGGCGCAGGTCATCGAGGTGGCGATCGACCGCGCCTTCCTGCAGGAGCCGCTGCCGGCCGACGAGTTCGCCTTCAAGCGGCGGCTGGAGGAGGGACGTGGGCGCCTGACGCTGATCGCCAACGAGGTGGCCCGGCTGGCCGGCACGATCCTGGTCGAGTACGGGCTGGCGCTGCGCAAGATCAAGGACACCAAGGTGCAGCCCGAGGCCACTGGCGATGCGGCGCAGCAACTGCAGCGGCTGGTGGGCAAGCGCTTCATCGCCGACACGCCCTGGCCGCGGCTGCAGCATTTCGCGCGCTACCTGAAGGCGATCATCCTGCGGCTCGACAAGTTGCGCGCCGACCCGGCGCGCGATGCCCAGCGGCTGGCCGAACTGCGGCCGCAGGAGCAGCGCTACTGGCGCCTGCTCGCCGAGCGCAAGGGCGCGGCCGACGAGCGCATGAGCGAGTTCCGCTGGCTGCTCGAGGAACTGCGCGTGAGCTTCTTCGCCCAGGAGCTGCGCACGCCGCAGCCGGTCAGCGTGAAGCGGCTGGACAAGCTCTGGGCCCAGCTGGGGCATTGAGCCTTTGCAGCCAGACAGCAAAAAGCCCGCCGAAGCGGGCTTTCCGTGCGGCAGGCGCCGAGGGCTATATCCGACCCATCAGCAGCAGCACGATCACCACAAGCAGCACCAGGCCAAGACCGCCGCTGGGCCCATAGCCCCAGCTGCGGCTGTAGCCCCAGCTCGGCAGCGCGCCCACCAGCAGCAGGATCAGGACGATCAGCAGAATCAACGAGAGGGACATGGACTTCTCCTAGGGCGGTATGTTTTGAAGCCCTCATCCTCTGCCCCCGGGCGCCCGGCGATCGCGGGAAGCGGCCCCCTCCCGCGGTCAGGACTCTCCTACCGTTCGTGTCAGAGCCGGGCCAGTCGTCCGATCGCGGCCTGCAGGGTTTCGTCCTTCTTGGCGAAGCAGAAGCGCACCACGCGCTGATCGAAGCCGTCACCGTAGAAGGCCGACAGCGGGATCGCGGCGACCCCGATCTCGCTCGTGAGCCACTGGCAGAAATCCGATTCGCCGAGCGCGCTGACCTCGCTGATGTCGACGCACTGGAAATAGGTGCCGGCGCTGGGCAGCAGCTTGAAGCGCGTCTTCGCCAGGCCCTCGGCGAACAGGTCGCGCTTGCGCTGGTAGAAGGCCGGCAGCTCCAGGTACGGCGCCGGATCGGCCATGTAGCGGGCCAGCGCATGCTGCATCGGCGTATTGACCGTGAAGACGTTGAACTGGTGCACCTTGCGGAACTCGGCGCTCAGCGCCGCCGGCGCCGCCAAGTAGCCGACCTTCCAGCCGGTCACGTGGTAGGTCTTGCCGAAACTGCTGACGATGAAGCTGCGCGCCGCCAGGCCCGGGAAGCGCGCCGCGCTCTCGTGGCGGGCACCGGCGTAGACCATGTGCTCGTACACCTCGTCGCTGATCACCAGCACATCGGTCGGCGCCAGCAGGTCCTCGAGCTGGCGCATCTCGGCCTCGGTCCAGACTGTGGCGCTCGGGTTGTGCGGCGTGTTGACGATGATGGCGCGGGTGCGCGGGGTGAGCGCCGCGGAGATCTTCGCGAAATCGGGGCGGAAGCTTCCGGGCGTGAGCGGCACGCGCACCACGGTGCCGCCGGCCAGATCGATGTTCGGCACGTAGCTGTCGTAGCAGGGTTCCAGCACGATCACCTCGTCGCCTGGACGAACAACGGCGAGGATCGCCGTGATGATGGCCTGGGTGGCGCCGGCGGTGATGGTGATCTCGCTCTGCGGGTCGTAACGGTGGCCGTACAGGTTTTCGATCTTGGCCGCGATCGCCTCGCGCAGCGCAAGGATGCCGGGCATCGGCGGATACTGGTTGTGGCCCGCCGCCATGGCGTCGGTCACGGCCTGCAGCAGTTGCGGATCGCAATTGAAATCCGGGAAGCCCTGGCCGAGATTGACCGCGTTCTTCTCGGCGGCCAGAGCCGACATCACGGTAAAGATCGTCGTGCCCACGGCGGGCAGCTTGGTTTGCACTTCGGGGGTGCGGACGGTCGCTCGGCTCACAGTTCGTAGTCCTGGTGTTGACCGCTCAAGGCCTTGGCGATCAGGTTGCGATCGAGCCGGTCGGAGAGCAGCTCGGCGAATTTGAAGACGAAGTTGCGCAGGTAGGCGCTGCGCTTGAAGGCGACGCGGGCGATGTTGACGCCGAAGATGTGGCCCATCGGCCGCACCACGAGATCGGCGTTGGTGTCGTCGCGCACCGCCATCTCGGCCACGATGCCGACGCCCAGCCCGAGCCGCACGTAGGTCTTGATGACGTCCGAGTCGATCGCCTCGAGCGCGATGCGCGGGGTCAGCTTCTTTTGCGCGAAGGCGTGGTCGATGCGGGTGCGCCCGGTGAACGACGGGTGGTAGGTGATGATCGGCTCGTTGGCCAGGTCCTCGAGCGAGATGCGCTCCTTGTCCGCCAGCGGATGGCCCTGCGGCAGCACCAGCACGTGCTGCCATTCGTAGCAGGGCATGGTCACGAGTTCGGCGTAGTCGGCCAGCGATTCGGTGGCGATGCCGATCTCGGCCACCTCGTCGATCACCATCCGCGCCACCTGGTCGGGCGAGCCCTGGTGCAGGCTTACATTGACCTTCGGATAGGCTTCGCGCAGTTTCGCGACGGGCACCGGCAGGACGTAGCGGGCCTGGGTGTGGGTGGTGGCGATCGACAGGGTGCCGCTGTCCTGGGCGCTGAACTGCTCGCCGATGCGCTTGAGATTGCCGACCTCGCGCATGATGAGTTCGATGCTGGCCAGCACATGCTGGCCGGGTTCGGTGATGCGCTTCAGGCGCTTGCCGTGGCGGGCGAAGATCTCGACGCCGAGTTCTTCCTCGAGCTCGATGATCGCCTTCGACACGCCCGGCTGCGAGGTGTGGAGCGCCTTGGCAGCTTCGGTCAGATTCAGGTTGCGCCTGACGGCTTCCTGAACAAACTTGAACTGATGGAGATTCATAACAGATTCCGTATTATTTTCGGATTCATTATGCCTTCTCGGTCTATGAAAATCACTGCAAGTTCAGGATTCGAGTGCTTTCTTCGCCAGCAGGGCGATCACTTCGGGGTCCTCGCCGACAGCCGGGCGAAGCGAGAACGCGACGCCCGGATGGAGGGCCTGGAGTTCGTCGACCAGCCGCGGCAAGTCTTCGCGGACGTGCCGGCCCATGCCCAGGAACAGCGGGACGATCCGGATGCGCCGGGCGCCGGCGACGATCAGCGCCTGCACCGCGGTGCGCAGGTCGGGCGCGACCAGTTCGAGGTAGGCGCAGGCGATCCGGGCCGTGGGGTCGAGCACGGCGACCTGGCGCGCCACCGCCTCGACCGGCGCCCGCCAGCGTTCGTCGCGCGAACCGTGCGCGAACAGCACGATGCCCAAGGGTGTCTGCATGGCGCTTCGGTCGCTAGCGTCTCAGCACCAGCCAGGTGAAGGCGCCGAGCGACATCACGGAATAGATCAGGCCGGGTGCCGCCGCCGTGATCCATGGCCACCAGTTGCCGAGGTTGCCCAGGTAGCCGAAGACGTTGTTCAACAGGAAGAAGCTGATTCCGATCATCACTCCGCCAAACATGTAGGTGGCGATGCCGGCCTGCCGGAAGTGCAGGTAGGCGAAGGGCAGGGCCAGCACGATCATCACCAGGCAGGACAGGGGATAGAAGACCTTGCGCCAGAACTCGATCTCGTAGCGCTGCGCGGTCTGGCCGTTGGCGTCGAGGTGGCGGATGTAGTCGAACAGGTCCAGCGTGCGCATGCGCTCGGGGCGCAGCAGCGCGACCGACACCATCTCGTTGCTCAGCGAAGTCGGCCACTCGAGCACCGGCACCGTGGTGCGGACGATGCGCGGGGCCCCGGGGCCCCGCGTTTCATACAGCTGGCGCTCGGCGTTGATCAGGGTCCAGTGGCCGCGGTCGACCGTTGCGCCGGGCGCGGAGGTTTGCGAGACCAGGAAGCCCTGGCCGTCGAACTCGAGGATCCGGGGATCCTTCAGGATGCCGTTGCGCCCCATCGACACCACGTTGACCGCGAAGGAGGTGTCGCCCTGGCGCTCCTTGAGCCAGGCGCCGGTGTTGCCGATCAGCGCGAGCGGACCCTGGTAGCGGGCCTTGAGCAACTGGGCCGCGCGGTCCGTCACGGGCGCCACGTAGTCGCCGACCGCGAAGGTCAGCACCACGAAGGCGGCCCCGAGCAGCAGCAGCGTGCGCAGGGCCCGCCAGGGGCCGAGGCCGCTGGTGCGAAGGATCGTGAATTCGGAGCTCTGAGCCAGCCGGGCCATGACGAAGATGGTGCCGATCAGCACCGCGATCGGCAGCAGTTCGTAGAGATGGCTGGGAATCAGCAGCGCCACGTAGAGGAGCGCCTGGGGCGCGCCGTAGCCGAGTGAATCGGGACTGGCGATGGACTGCAGCTCGTCGACGAAGTCGAAGAAGAAGAACAGGCTCAGGAAGCCCAGGGCGACGAAGGCGACCGACTTCAGCACCTCCGCGTAGATCAGGCGGCGGATGGTTTTCACGCGTTCGATGTGGTTGCAGGCTGCGCCGGGACGCGGCGCGTCGGGAAGCCCCAGTTGAAATGTCGCTTGGCGAGCCAGAGCAGGCCCAGCACCAGGACGCCGCCGTGCAGTGCGAGCAGGAAGCCGCCGACGCCGAAGCGCCCCGCCCCGACCCAGCTCTGGCCGAGATTGAGCAGGTTGAAGTAGAGGACGAAGGCGAACAGCGCGAACAGCAGGTTGCCGCTGCGGCCGACGCGCGGATTGACGCTCGACAGCGCCAGCGCCAGCAGCACGAAATTGGCGCCCGCGAACAGCAGGCCGATGCGCCAGGCGAGCTCGGCGCGGTTGACCGGATTCGGCTCGCGCAGCAGGGCCAGCGTGGTGCGGGCGCGCACCGGCATCACGTCCAGCGGGTCGCCCGAACGGCCGCCGACCCGGGCGCCGTAGGTCTCGAATTCGCTGATCTTGATGCCGGTCGGCTGCAGCGGCTCCTCGATGCGCTGGCCGTTGCTCAGCATCAGGTAGCGGATGCCGTCCAGGTCCTCCATGCGGCCGCTGCGCGCCGAGGTCACGATGCGCAGGTTGCGCTCGATCGACGAGATGAACACGTTGCTGGCGGTGGCGCTGTCCGGGGCGTCCTTGTCGATGAAGAAGACCCGCAGCCGGCCGGCCGATTCGCGGAACTCACCGGGCGCGACCCGCTCGATGTCGCTGCGCCGCTCGTAGCGCTCGCGCATGTTCTGGGTCTGCGAATTGGCCCAGGGCCAGCCGACCAGGGAGAACAGGGCGATCAGCAGCAGGATCGGCCAGGCGAAGCCGAACAGCGGGCGCAGGAACTCCGCCAGACCGCGCCCGCTCGAGAACCAGATCACCATCTCGCTGTCGCGGTACATGCGCGACAGCGTGCCGACGATCGAAATGAACAGGCAGAGGCTGAGGATGGTCGGCATGTAGCCGAGCACGGTGTAGGTCATCACGAGGAAGACCTCGGAGGGATTCACGCTGCCCTTGGCCGCCAGTCCGAGGGTGCGGATCAGCATCATCGTCATCACGATGGTGACCAGCACCACCAGCGTGGCGCCGAAGCTGCGCGACAGCTCCTTGCGTAGAGAGGAATGGAATAACATCGTCGAGGGAAAAAAAGGATTATGGACTTTCAACTCAAGACCCTCTCCATCGCCCAGGCCGCCACCGAGAAAGCCGATGTCCTCGTCGTGCTGGTGGCCGCCGGAACCAGCAGCGCCAAAGATGCGCTCTCCACCCTGGCAGCCGAGGCCCGCAAGGCCGGCGACCTGCCCGACAAGGCGGGCAAGCTGCTCGCGCTGTATCGGCCGGCCGGCATCGCGGCGGCGCGCGTGCTGCTGGCGGCCGTGGGGGACGGCGGCGCGCCTGCGGTCCGGACCGCGGTCCTGGCGGCGGTCAACGCCGCCAAGGGCGCGAGCCCGAAGCGGGTGGCGATCGTCTTCGCCGGCGCGCCCGACGCGGCCAGCCTGGGCAGCGCGGTGCTGGCCTCGGCCGACGCCAGCTATGTCTACACCGAGACCAAGTCCAAGCCCGAGCCGCGCACGATCCGCCAGTTGACCGTTGGCGTGCCGGACGCGGCCGCGCTGCGCGAGGCCTTCGACCAGGCCACTGCGACGGTTGCCGGGGTCGAACTGGCCAAGGAATGGGGCAACCGCCCCGGCAACTACTGCACGCCCACGATGCTGGCCGATGCCGCGAAGAAGCTGGCCGAGCTGCCGAACGTGAAGTGCGAAGTGCTGGGCCCGAAGGAAGTGGCCAAGCTCGGCATGGGCGCCTTTGCCGCCGTGTCGCAAGGGTCGGCCGAGCCGCTGCGCTTCATCGTGCTGCGCTACCACGGGGCCGCCAAGGACCAGGCGCCCGTGGTGCTGGTCGGCAAGGGCATCACCTTCGACACCGGCGGCGTCTCGCTCAAGCCGGCCGCCGAAATGGACGAAATGAAGTTCGACATGTGCGGCGCCGCCAGCGTGCTGGGCGTGTTCCGTGCCCTCGGCGACATCCAGCCTCCGATCAACGTGGTCGGGCTGGTGCCCTCGTGCGAGAACATGAACGACGGCCGGGCGATCAAGCCGGGCGACGTCGTCACCAGCATGAGCGGCCAGACCATCGAGGTGCTCAACACCGACGCCGAGGGGCGCCTGATCCTGTGCGATGCGCTGACCTATGCCAAGCGCTTCGCGCCGGCGGCGGTGATCGACATCGCCACCCTCACCGGGGCCTGCGTGGTGGCCCTGGGCGGCGTGCGCAGCGGGCTCTTCTCGAGCGACGACGCGTTGGCCGGCGCCCTCGAGGCGGCCGGCGAGGCGTCGCAGGATCGCTGCTGGCGGATGCCGCTCGACGACGACTACGCCGAAGGTCTCAAGACCCATTTCGCGGACGTCGCCAACGTGGCCGGACGCGCGGGCGGTGCCGTCACGGCGGCCAAGTTCCTGCAGCGCTTCGCGGGCGACTACCCCTGGGCGCACCTGGACATCGCCGGCACGGCCTGGAAGAGCGGTGCCGCCAAGGGGTCCACCGGCCGGCCGGTGGGCCTGCTGCTGAGCTATCTGCTGGCACAGGGCGCCAAGGCGGCGCCCGCCTGGACGCCGAAGGCCGCCAAGCCGCGGTCGCGCAAGTGACCGAGATCGACGGCCACTACAACATGCCCGACAAGGTGGGCTACGCCTGCCGGCTGCTGCGCAAGGCGGTGAGCGCCCATGGCGCGCGGCTTGTGGTAGTGGCGGACGCGGCCCTGCTGGAGGCGATCGACACGGCCTTGTGGACGCTCTCGCCGACCGATTTCGTCGCCCACTGCCGCGGCGACGATGCGCCTTCCATCGTCGAGCGTTCGCCTGTGGTGCTGGTGGACAGCGCCGCCACCGCGCTGCCCGACCGGCCGATCCTCGTCAATCTCGGCGCCGAGCTGCCCGCGCGTTTCGAGCGCTTCGAGCGGCTGATCGACATCGTCGGCAGCGACGACGCCGACCGCCAGGCCGGTCGCGCCCGGTGGCGTCATTACAAGGACCGAGGCTACGCGATCCGCACCTATGCCTACGCGGGGGGGGCCAACACATGAGCCCCCGCCCGGCCGTTCCGAAGGAGGCTCGCACCGCAGTGCGAAGCACGGAGGTTGCCCTGTGACCGGTACGCCCCGTACGCCGCCGCGCTTCGTGCCCACCTTGACGACGGTGCTCGAGCCGGCGCCGCAGGAGGCGGCCGCCGAGGCGCCGACCGCATCCGTGGCTGCGCAGGCGGCCGTGACCGAGCCCTCGCAGGCCGTCGCGCTGAGTCCCGAGGCCAAGCTGTCCGAGGCCGAGGCCTTCCGCCTCGAAGAGCAATTGCTGCACCGCGTGCTGCAGCGCGTCGACCTGTCGCTCGAAGAGCGCGTGAGCGATGCCGTGTCAGCTGCCGTTCAGCAGCACCTCGACACGATGATCCCCGGTCTGCGCCGTGAAATCGAGGCCGTTTTGCGTGCTTTGGTGAGCGAAGCGCTGGCCCGCGAGCTTTCGGACAACCCCGGGTCTACGCCAGCATTCGGACGCGAAACCTTGGGCTAAACTGCGCGCCGGGTCGAAAAGCGCGGGGGCGCTGCGCATCCGCGGCGCGATACTTGCTCAAGGGTTGTGCCCGGATCCAAAGACCGGTTTTCAACTCTCACTTCATCAATGTTCTGGAGGTTTCCCATGCAATTGAAATGGACTGCTGTCGCCCTGGCCGCTCTCGCGCTCGTGGCCTGTGGCAAGAAGGAAGAAGCCGCGGCGCCCGCGGCGCCTGCACCGACCGCAGCCGCTCCCGCTCCCGCCGCACCCCCGGCCGATGCCCTGGTCGTCAAGATCGGCCACGTCGCTCCCACCAGCGGCGCCATCGCCCACCTCGGCAAGGACAACGAATTCGGCGCTCGCATGGCGATCGAGGACCTCAATGCCAAGGGCATGAAGATCGGCGACAAGGTCGCCAAGTTCGAACTGCTCGCCGAAGACGACGCAGCCGATCCGAAGCAAGGCACGGCCGTGGCCCAGAAGCTGGTCGACAGCAAGGTCAACGGCGTCGTTGGCCACCTGAATTCCGGCACCACCATCCCGGCATCCAAGCTCTACAGCGACGCTGGCATTCCGCAGATCTCGCCGTCGGCGACCAACCCCAAGTACACCCGCCAGGGCTTCAAGACCACGTTCCGCGTGGTGGCTGACGACACGCAACTGGGCGGCACGCTCGGCAAGTACGCCGTCGAGACGCTGAAGGGCAAGAACATCGCCGTGATCGACGACCGCACGGCCTACGGCCAGGGCGTCGCCGAAGAATTCGAGAAGGCCGCCAAGGCCGCCGGCGGCACCATCGTCGGCCACGAGTTCACGACCGACAAGTCGACCGACTTCAACGCCATCCTGACCAAGCTGAAGGGCGCCCAGCCCGACATCCTGTTCTTCGGCGGCATGGACGCCGTCGGCGGCCCGATGCTCAAACAGGTCAAGCAACTCGGCATGAACGTCAAGTTCATGGGCGGCGACGGCCTGTGCACCGGCGAGCTGGCCAAGCTGGCCGGCGACGCGATCGGCGAAGACATGGTGGTCTGTGCCGAAGCCGGCGGCGTGGACGGCGACTTCAAGGCGCCGCTGGAAGCCTGGAAGACCAAGTTCAAGGAAAAGAACGGCGTCGATGTGCAGATCTATGCACCGTACGTCTACGACGCCGTGCAGGTGCTCGCGGCTGCGATGGCCAAGGCCGGCTCGGCCGATCCCGAGAAGTACCTGCCCGAAGTCGGCAAGGTCCAGTACAACGGCCTGACCGGCCCCATCGCCTTCGACGAAAAGGGCGACATCAAGAACGGCGCGCTGACGCTCTACACCTACAAGAACGGTGCGCGCACGCAGATCGCCGTGGTGCGCTGAGCGCTTCGCGCTCGCAACGAAAAGGGGGCCTTCGGGCCCCTTTTTTCTTGGACGCGATCAGGCAGCACCCGATTGGGTGCAGTACTCGAAGAAGGCCTCGAGATCCCTGGACTTGTCGAACACCGCGTCGGCACCGAGCGCCATGCAGCGGGCACGGATGTCTGCGCTGACGAAGTTGCTCAGCACCACCGCGCGCTGCGCGGCCCGCCGGTCGAGGCATGCCTTGAGCACGCCCAGGCCGGAGCCTTCCTTGAGGAACAGGTCCACGATCAGAAGTTGCCACTCGTCGGCATGGGCCGCGAGCCAGGCGGCGGCGTCGGTTTCGGTCTCGGCCATGCCGAGCACGCGCGCGCCGGCCAGGTCTTCGAGTGCCGGAATCAGGTTGTCTCGGATGGTCCGGTTGTCTTCGACGAGGTAGGTGAGTTGCGCCATGCCGGATCTTGCGAGTGCCAATCTGCAAGGCTAGCCGGCCGCGGCACCGCGGTCATGGCCACAGGGCTTGCGATGGCGTAGGAGAAAGCGGACGGAGTCGCTCGCCCGAGGTCCAGGCACAAAAAAGCCCCGGCATGCGGGGCTTTCAGGACGTATCCATTTCGATGTGAAGGGCAGTTGGAGGCTGCCGGAGACGATTTTTCTGGCGGAGCAGGCGGGATTCGAACCCGCGGAGGGCTATTAACCCTCACACGCTTTCCAGGCGTGCGACTTAAACCGCTCATCCACCGCTCCGAGCCTTAGATTGTAGCAGTGACAGAGGGCGGTTTCGGCCGCGGAAGGGGGCGCCGGGCGCGGGCGCGCAGGGCCGGTCGTCAACTTCTCCGGCCGGCTGACCGGATCCTTCATCTGAATTCCGTACACTTCGCGCCTATTTGCCAGTCCGGAGCCCTGCCCCATGAAATTCCGCTTTCCCATCGTCATCATCGACGAGGACTTCCGCTCCGAGAACACGTCGGGCCTGGGTATTCGCGCCCTGGCGCAGGCCTTCGAGAGCGAAGGCTTCGAGGTGCTGGGCGTCACCAGCTACGGCGACCTCAGCCAGTTCGCGCAGCAGCAAAGCCGCGCCAGCGCCTTCATCCTGTCGATCGACGACGAGGAGTTCACGGTCGGCCCGGACCTCGACCCGGCGGTGCTGAGCCTGCGCAGCTTCATCGGCGAAGTGCGGCGCAAGAACGCCGACGTGCCGATCTACATCTACGGCGAGACGAAGACCTCGCGCCACATCCCGAACGACATCCTGCGCGAGCTGCATGGCTTCATCCACATGTTCGAGGACACGCCGGAGTTCGTGGCGCGCCACATCATTCGGGAAGCGAAGAGCTATCTGGAAGGCGTGCAGCCGCCGTTCTTCAAGGCGCTGATCGACTACGCCGAAGACGGTTCGTACTCGTGGCACTGCCCCGGCCACTCGGGCGGCGTCGCCTTCCTGAAGAGCCCGGTGGGCCAGATGTTCCACCAGTTCTTCGGCGAGAACATGCTGCGCGCCGACGTCTGCAACGCGGTCGAGGAACTCGGCCAGTTGCTCGACCACACCGGCCCGGTGGCCGCCAGCGAGCGCAACGCGGCGCGGATCTTCAACGCCGACCACTGCTTCTTCGTCACCAACGGCACCAGCACCAGCAACAAGATGGTCTGGCACCACACCGTGGCGCCGGACGACGTGGTGGTGGTCGACCGCAACTGCCACAAGTCGATCCTGCACGCGATCATCATGACCGGCGCGATTCCGGTCTTCATGAAGCCGACGCGCAACCACTTCGGCATCATCGGCCCGATCCCGAAGAGCGAGTTCGAGCCGGCGGCGATCAAGGCCAAGATCGCAGCCAACCCGCTGCTCTCGCACGTCGACGCCAACAAGGTCAAGCCGCGCGTGATGACGCTCACGCAGTCGACCTACGACGGCGTGATCTACAACACCGAGACCATCAAGAACATGCTCGACGGCTACGTCGACACGCTGCACTTCGACGAGGCCTGGCTGCCGCACGCGGCCTTCCACCCGTTCTACGGCGCCTACCACGCGATGGGCAAGCGCCGGGTCCGGCCGCGGGACTCGCTGGTGTTCGCGACCCAGTCGACGCACAAGCTCTTGGCCGGCATCAGCCAGGCCAGCCACGTGCTGGTCCAGGATTCGCAGAACCGGGCGCTCGACCGCGACCTGTTCAACGAGGCCTACCTGATGCATTCGTCGACCAGCCCGCAGTACGCGATCATCGCCAGCTGCGACGTCGCCGCCGCGATGATGGAGCCGCCCGGCGGCACCGCGCTGGTCGAGGAGAGCATCCTCGAGGCGCTCGACTTCCGCCGCGCCATGCGCAAGGTCGAGGCCGAGTTCGGCAAGGACGAGTGGTGGTTCAAGGTCTGGGGCCCCGAGAAGCTGGTCGACGAGGGCATCGGCCGCGCCGACGACTGGATCATCAAGGGCGAGTCGCGCACCGCCAAGTGGCACGGCTTCGGCAAGCTGGCGGACGGCTTCAACATGCTCGACCCGATCAAGTCGACCATCGTGACTCCGGGGCTCGATCTCAACGGCAAGTTCGCCAAGACCGGCATCCCGGCCAGCATCGTCACCAAGTTCCTGGCCGAGCACGGCGTGATCGTCGAGAAGACCGGGCTCTACAGCTTCTTCATCATGTTCACGATCGGCATCACCAAGGGCCGCTGGAACACGCTGTTGACGGCGCTGCAGCAGTTCAAGGACGACTACGCGCGCAACCAGCCGATGTGGCGGATCATGCCGGAGTTCTGCCAGGCGCATCCCAAGTACGAGCGTCTCGGCCTGCGCGACCTGTGCCACCACATCCACGAGCTCTATGCGCGCTTCGACGTCGCGCGCCTGACCACCGAGATGTACCTGAGCGACCTGACGCCGGCGATGAAGCCGAGCGATGCCTTCGCCCACATCGCGCACCGCAAGACCGAGCGGGTCGAGATCGACCATCTCGAAGGCCGCATCACGACCAGCCTGATCACGCCGTACCCGCCGGGCATTCCGTTGCTGATCCCGGGCGAGGTCTTCAACAAGAAGATCGTCGACTACCTCAAGTTCGCGCGCGAGTTCAACACCGAATGCCCGGGCTTCGAGACCGACATCCACGGGCTGGTCGGGCGCATCGACGAGACGACCGGCAAGAAGCGCTACTACGCCGACTGCGTGCGGGCCGAGCCGCCGGTGGTGGTGGCCAGCGTCAAGCCAGCCGCAAAGTCATCACGCCCGCGACGATGACCACGGTGCCGATGGCACGCTGCCAGCCGAAGGGCTCGCGCAGGAAGAGGGTGCCGATGACCGCGGCGAACAGCACCGAGGTCTCGCGCAGCGCCGCGACGACGGCGACCGGCGCCTGGGTCATCGCCCACAGCGCGATGCCGTAGCTGCCCAGCGACGCCGCCGTGCCGACCAGCGCGATCTTCCAGCGCCCCGCCATGTAGGCCAGCGCGGCGCGCCGCCGGCCCGGGCGCCGCCACAGCACCAGCAGCAGGTAGGGCAGGCCGTCGAACACGAACAGGCCGGCCACGTAGGCGAGGGCGTCGCCCGAGGCGCGCACGCCGATGCCGTCGACCACGGTGTAGAGCGCGATGATCGCGGCGTTCGCCAGCGCGAAGCCGAGCGCCTTGCGGCGCTGCCTTTCGTCGCTGTCGCGCAGCGCCGAGCGCGACAGGCCCAAGGTCACCACGCCGGCGCAGATCACGACCACGCCGGCCCAGCCCGCCAGCGAGATGCCTTCACCGATGAAGGGCAGGCTGCCCATCGCCACCAGCAGCGGCGCGCAGCCGCGCATCACCGGATAGGTGAGCCCGAGGTCGCCGTGCTTGTAGGCTCCGGCGAGCGCGATGTAGTAGCCGAGATGGATCACCAGCGAGGCCGCCATGTAGGGCCAGGCGGCCGGCGCCGGCAGGCCGGTGTGATACAGCAGCGGAACGGAGATGAAGAAGCCCAGGCTATGGATCAGCGCGGTGTCGAGCGACTTGTCGCCGCCCGACTTGATGAGCGCGTTCCAGCCCGCATGCAGCAGCGCGCCGAACAGCACGGCGCCGACGATCGAGGCGCCCAGCGTCACTTGAGCATGCAGCGCTGCGCGCGCGCCAGGAAGTGCGCGAGCGGCGGCGTGGGGCAGTCGGCTTCCTTGGCGAGGTCGTCCCACAAGCGCAGCCGGACCGCCTCGGCGGCATGGGGCTGGCCGATGAAGCGCTCGGCCTGGTCGGCGGAGAAGACGCCGCCCTGCAGTTCGAGGCTGCGCTTCGAGTCGGCCGACAGGCCGGCCCAGTAGTGCTCGCGGGTGGCGCAGAGGTAGCGCTTGGCATCCACGTGCCACTGGATCGGCGTCAGCACCCGGTCGCTGAACACGCCGCGCAGGAAGGGCAGGGCGTAGTACTGGTGCAGGTCGTCGATGCCGCGCAGGCTGGGCGATTCACCCTGCTCGTTGAGCAGGTGGCCAAGGTCGTGCAGCAGCGCCGCCGTGACCAGTTCGTCGTCGGCGCCGTCGCGTTCGGCACGCAGCGCGGTCTGCAGCGCATGCTCGAGCTGGGTGACCGGCTCGCCGCTGTACTGCTCGCCGCCACGGCGCGCGAACAGGGTCTCGATATCTTCCAGGTTCAATGCCACAGGGTTTCCTCAAGCTGGGATCTTGCTCTTCTCGTGGTTGCGCAGGGTGCGTTCGCGGCTGTTCATCACGTGCTGGTACATCGCCCGGCCCGCGGCCTCGGCATCGCCCGCGGCGATCGCCTTGACGATCTGGCGGTGCTCGC
This sequence comes from Variovorax ginsengisoli, assembly GCF_030486595.1. Taxonomy (GTDB): domain Bacteria; phylum Pseudomonadota; class Gammaproteobacteria; order Burkholderiales; family Burkholderiaceae_C; genus Variovorax; species Variovorax ginsengisoli_B. The sequence goes on from NZ_JAUJZH010000016.1 coordinate 117,659, forward strand.
GTGCAGAGACGATCATCGATTCGCCGGTGAGGTTCTTGCGCCGGAACAGCGACAGCTCCTTGATCAACTTGCGGTAGGTGGCGACCAGCTTGGCATTGCCCGCCAGGGCCAGCAGCCGATCGTGGAACTGCAGGTTGACCCGATGGTAGTCGGGCGCGTTGCCGGCCTTGGCCGAGCGGTCCATCGCATCGGCAAGCTGGCGCAGCTCGCGCACCTCGGCCGGCCGGAGAGTCTGGGCGAGCTTGCGCCCGACATACAGGTCCATGGCGGCACGGACCTCGAAGATCTCGAGTGCTTCCTCGATCGGTACGTCGCGCACGAAGACGCCGCGGTTCTTCTCGGTGCGCACCAGCCCGGCCTCCTCGAGCATCCGGAAGGCCTCGCGCACGGGCCCGCGAGAAACCCCGAGCGGGTCGGCCAACGCGGCTTCGGTGAGCTTTTCACCGGGGCCGATCTCGCCGTCCAGGATCATGCGTTCGATCTCGGCCTGCACCAGGTTGGCGAGCGAGTTGCCCCGCAGTTGTGCGATGGCATCCCGGGTCGAGAGCGTCGGGGACATGCTTCGATCGTAGGTCACACCTTGCAGATTGTCTACGATTTGCAATATCGGATTCCAGATCTCCGACCGCCGCGTCGACGCTTGTCACATTGCTGTATTTCGCGCTTGGCAGACTCGTCGATCGGCGCACCCAGGCTTGGCGCGCGCCTGCGCGCTGAGCGCATCCACGAAGGCTCCATGACAGACACCTCCACCCATTTCGACCTCGTGGTCGTCGGCGCCGGCATCGTCGGCCTGGCCCACGCCTACACCGCCGCGCGGCGCGGACTCAAGGTCTGCGTGGTCGAGCGCGACGCGGCCTGCGTCGGCGCCTCGATTCGCAATTTCGGCTTCATCACCGTGACCGGGCAGGGCGCCGGCGACACCTGGCGCCGGGCCCGGCGGGCGCGCGAGATCTGGGGCGAGATCGCCCCTGCTGCGGGCATCGAGGCCCTGCACCACGGGCTCTGGCTGACGGCCTTCCGGCCGCAGGCGCTGGAAGTCCTGAAGGAGTTCATGGCCACGCCGATGGGCGAGGGCTGCGAGCTGCTCGAGGTCGCCGAGGCGGCCTTGCGGGCGCCGGTGCTGCGCCTCGACGGCGCCCACGGCGTGCTCTATAGCCCGCACGAGATGCGGGTCGAGTCGCGCACCGCGATCGGGCTGATGGCGCGCTGGCTGGCCGAGGCCATGGGCGTGGTGTTCCGTTTCGGCGAGGCCGTCCTGGAAGTGGCGGCGCCGCGCGTTCGCACCGCGCGCGCCGTGCTGCACGGCGAGCGGGTCGCAGTCTGCACCAACACCGATCTCAACGGCCTGTTCGCCGAGCGATTGGCGCCGCACGGGCTGCAGCTGTGCCAGTTGCACATGCTGCGGGTGCAGCCCGAGCCGGGCTTCAGGCTGCCCGGCTCGGTGATGGCCGACCTGAGCCTGGTGCGCTATCACGGCTACAGCAAGCTGCCGGCCGCGGCCGCCCTGCTCGAGCAGTTTCGCCGGGAGGAGGCCGAGTCGCTCGCCAGCGGCATCCACCTGATCGTGGTGCAGAGCGCCGACGGCTCGCTGGTGGTCGGCGATTCGCACCACTATGGCGCCGCGCCCGGACCCTTTGCCGACCAGCGTGTCGACGAGCTGATCCTCGAACACCTGCATCGCGCGCTGCAGCTCCGGCAGGCCCGCGTGAGCGAACGCTGGGTCGGACTCTATCCCTCGTCGGCCAGCACCGATTGCCTGATCGACGCCCCTGACGATGCCACGCGGCTGGTGCTGGTCACCAGCGGCACCGGCGCCAGTACCGCCTTCGGCATCGCCGAGGACGTGTTCGCGCGCTGGTAGGCCATTCGCCGAAACAAAAGAGACCATGACTTCTTCCGCATCCAGCCTCCGCGCCGTCGTCTTCGACTGGGCCGGCACCATCATCGATTTCGGCTCCTGCGCCCCGATGGGCGCCTTCGTGAAACTGTTCAGCCAGTTCGACATCGCGATCACGATCGAGGATGCACGCGGGCCGATGGGCGTCGCCAAGTGGGACCACATCAAGGCGCTGGGTTCGCTGCCGCATGTCGCGGCCCAATGGGCCGAACGCCACGGCAAGCCTTTCAGCGATGCCGACGTCGACCGGCTCTACGAGATCTTCACGCCGATGAATGCGGCCATCGTGGCCGACTTCGCCGACTTCATCCCGGGCGCCGTCGAGGTGGTCGACACCCTGCGCGCGCGCGGCCTGAGGATCGGTTCGACCACCGGCTACAACCGCCCGATCATGGACATCGTGACCCCGATCGCGGCCGCCGGCGGCTACGTGCCTGACAACCTGGTGTGCGCCGGCGACCTCGCCGCGGGCCGGCCGAGCCCGTTGATGATGTATCGCACCTTCGCCGATCTCGGCGTCTGGCCGCCGTCCACGGTCGTCAAGGTGGACGACACCGGCGTCGGCATCGAAGAGGGCGTGAACGCCGGCACCTGGACCGTCGGGCTGGCCGTCAGCGGCAACGCGGTCGGCCTGCCGCTGGCCGACTGGCAGGCCCTCGACCCCGGCCGGCAGCAGGAACTGCGTGCCGCGGCCACGGCCAGGCTGAAGGCCTCGGGCGCGCACTACGTGGTCGACAGCGTGGCCGACCTGCTGCCAGTGCTGGACGCCATCGAAGCCAGGCTGGGACAGGGCCTCTCGCCCTGAGCTCAGTCGCCCAGGTCCGGGCGCTCGCGCAAGAAACGCGCGAAGCGCGGCAGCCCGCTCGGGTTGGTGCCGTTGTAGCGGTAGCTCACCCAACTGCCGATCGCCGGCGGCTTCTCGCGTTCGGCGTCGCTGAAGCCGGTGCCGAGCTTGAAGCGCTTGCCGTCCTCGGTCTCGACCCACATCGCGCCCATCCGGCCCGCATGCTTGCCGCGGCCCGGCACATAGGAAACGACCCGCGCATCGGCGTCCTCGAAGGGCTTGACCTTGACCAGGTCGTTGTTGCGTTCGGCGCGGTAGAGCGACCCGCCGCGGTGCAGCATCAGGCCTTCGCCGCCCATGCGCACCGTCTTGTCGAGCAGCGCCTGCAGGTCTTCGTCGGTGGTCGCGCGCAGTTGCGGTACCGCCACGATCCAGGGCGCCTCGGTGATCGGCAGCAGCTTGCGCAAGGCCGCGAGCCGGGTCGTGAAGTCGCCGGGCGACGCGGGCAGGTCGAACACCATGAAGCGCATCTCGCGCCAGGCGGCATCGACCGGCTTGTCGCTGCGCGCGGTCGAGACCGCGTGGGCGAAGCGGCCACGACCCGCCCACAGCTCGCCATCCATCGGGATTGCCGGCAGTGCCGCGGTGAACCAGGCCGGGGCCGCGATCCGCTCGCCGCCGCGGGTCCACAGCTGCTTGCCGTCCCAGTAGCCACGGACACCGTCGTATTTCTCGCTGACCCAGTAGTCCGCCAGCGGCAAGCCGCGGCGGTACACCTCGGCCAGCATCAACGGCGGCGCCTTGCCGGCCATTGCCGCGGGCGCCAGCAAAGCCAGCGCCGCGAGAACGAAAGCCCGTCGATCCATCTTGCGTCTCCGGGCCCGAACTCCCGCTAGCCTTCCGACACGCCGCCCACGACCTGGCTGAAGCCGCCGTCGACGTAGGTGATCTCGGCGGTCACGCCGCTGGCCAGGTCGCTCAGCAGGAAGGCGGCCACGTTGCCGACCTCGTCGATGGTCACGTTGCGGCGCATCGGCGCCACCTTGGAGATCGCCGACAAGAGCTTGCCGAAGTCCTTGATGCCGCTGGCCGCCAGCGTCTTGATCGGGCCGGCGCTGATGCCGTTGACGCGCATGCCCTTGGGGCCCAGCGACTCGGCCAGGTAGCGCACCGAGGCCTCGAGCGAGGCCTTGGCCAGGCCCATGGTGTTGTAGTTGGGCAGCGCACGGATGGCGCCCAGGTAGGTCAGCGTGAGAAGGGCCGACTTGTCGTTGAGATAGGGCAGGGCCGCCTTGGCCATCGCCGGAAAGCTGTAGGCGCTGATGTCGTGCGCGATCTTGAAGCCTTCGCGCGACAGGCCCTCGAGGAAGTCGCCGGCGATGGCCTCGCGCGGCGCGAAGCCGATGCTGTGGACGAAGCCGTCGAAGGTGGGCCAGGTCTGCGCCAGGTCGGCGAACAGCTTCTCGATCTGGGCGTCGTCGCCGACATCGCAGTCGAACACCAGCTTGGAGCCGAAATCGGCCGCGAACTCGGTGATCCGGTCCTTGAAGCGCTCGCCCACGTAGCTGAAGGCCAGTTCAGCGCCTTGCGCGTGACAGGCCCTGGCGATGCCGTAGGCGATCGAGCGGTTGCTCAGAACGCCCGTGATCAGAAGTTTTTTGCCGGAAAGAAAGCCCATGGGACGACCTCGTGTAAATCTTGGGCAGAATTCTCGCATGCGAGCCTGGCTTCTTTTCGTGTTGGCGTTGTGGGTCGGTCCCACCTGGGCGGCGCATGCCTACGCCCAGTTCGGCGACATCAAGTACCCGCCGGGCTTCACCCATTTCGACTACGTCAATCCCCAGGCCCCCAAGGGCGGGGAGATCCGCATGGTGCCGCCGACGCGGCCGACCAACTTCGACAAGTTCAATCCTTTCACGCTCAAGGGCACGGCGCCGTTCGGCATCGGCGGCCTGATGTTCGAGAGCCTGCTGACTGGCAATTCGGAGGAGCCGACGACGGCCTACGGCCTCCTCGCCGACGATGTCGAGGTGGCTGCCGACAAGAAATCGGCCACCTTCAGGATCAACCCCAAGGCCCGCTTCAACGACGGCAGCCCGGTGCTGGCGGCCGACGTGGTCCATTCGTTCACGACGCTCACCGGCAAGCTGGCGGCCCCCCAGTTCAAGACGATCTACGCCGAAGTCAAAGGCGTCACGGCGGTCGGCGAACGCACCGTGCGCTTCGATTTCAAGAACCCCAACCCCGAGTTGCCGCTGGTGGTCGGCGGCATGCCGGTGTTCAGCCGGGCCTGGGGCGGCGGCAAGCCTTTCGACCAGATCACCACCGACGTGCCGATCGGCTCGGGCCCCTACAAGCTGGTCAACCCGCGCATGGGACGGGACATCACCTACACCCGCGATCCGAACTACTGGGGCGCCGACCTGCCGGTGCGCAAGGGCTTCTTCAATTTCGATCGTGTGACCTACCGCATCTACCTGGACGAGACCGCCAAGTTCGAAGGACTCAAGGCCGGCGAGTTCGACTACATGCGCGAGTTCACTTCGCGCAACTGGGCGCGGCAGTACAAGGGCAAGCAGTTCGATTCGGGCGAGATCGTGAAGCGGGCCTTCGAGAACAAGAATCCTGGCGATTTCCAGGGCTACGTGTTCAATGCGCGCAATCCGAAGTTCAAGGACATCCGGGTGCGCCAGGCGATCGGGCTGGCGGTGGACTTCGAATGGCTCAACCGGCAGCTGTTCTATGGGCTGTACAAGCGGGTCGAGGGCTATTTCCCGAACAGCGAGTTCCATGCCGAAGGCCTGCCGTCGCCCGAAGAACTGGCGCTCCTCGAACCCTTGCGCGACAAGCTGCGGCCCGAGGTCTTCGGTCCGGCCGTGGTGTCGCCGAGCACGGCGCCGCCGGGCAGCCTGCGCGACAACCTGCGAAAGGCACGCGACTTGCTCGCGCAGGCCGGATGGACCTACCGCGACGGCGCCTTGCGCAACGACAAGGGCGAACCGTTTACGATCGAGTTCCTGAACGACCAGCCGTCGCTGATCCGCGTCGCGACGCCGTTCCAGACCGCGCTGCAGAAGCTCGGCATCCAGATGACCTTCCGCACGGTCGATTTTTCGCTCGCCCAGCAGCGCATGGACAACTTCGATTTCGAGATGACGACCGTGCGGCTGCCGGGCAGTACGGCGCCCGGCGGCGAACTGCTCGAGTTGTTCGGCTCCGAGGCGGCCACCACGCCGGGGTCGCGCAACATCTGGGGCATTTCCGACCCCGCCGTCGACGCGCTGGTGCAGAAGGTCGTGAGCGCCACGACCCGGCCCGAGCTCAGTGCCGCGATGCGGGCCCTGGACCGCGTGCTGTCGCATGGCTACTACTCGATCCCGCAGTACTACGGCGGTGCGTTCCTGATCGGCTACCGTCCGAAGCCCTTCGTCCTGCCCGACGTGATTCCGCCCTACTACGATGCGGATGGCTGGGCCATGAGCACCTGGTGGGCATCGCCCGCCAACAAATAGGAAGGCCATGGCCAGCTACATCCTCAAACGCCTGCTGCTGATGGTGCCCACGCTGTTCGGCGTGCTGCTGCTGACTTTCGTCGTGATCCAGTTCGTGCCGGGCGGCCCGGTCGAGCAGATGGTGTCCCAGCTGCAGGGGCGCGATTCCGGCGGCGAGCGCGCGGCCACGAGCGGTGCGGGCTACCGTGGCCGGCAAGGGCTCGATCCGCAGCGCATCGAGGAGATCAAGCAGCTCTACGGCTTCGACAAGCCGCCGTTGGCGCGCTTCTGGCAGATGCTGAAGTCCTATGCGCGCTTCGACCTCGGCACCAGCTTCTACCAGCGCAAGGCGGTCTGGGACCTGGTCAAGGAAAAGATGCCGGTGTCGATCAGCCTCGGGCTCTGGACCTTCTTCATCAGCTACCTGATCGCCGTGCCTCTGGGCGTCGCGAAGGCGGTGCGGGCCGGCACCCGCTTCGACTTCCTGACCACGCTGGTGGTGTTGGTCGGCTATGCGATCCCTGGCTTCGTGCTCGGCGTCGCGCTGCTCGTGATCTTCGGCGGCCAGCTGCAGTGGTTCCCGCTGCGCGGCCTGACCTCGCCGAATTGGGAATCGATGGGGTGGGGCGCGCGGATCGTCGACTACCTCTGGCACATCGCGCTGCCGGTGACGGCGATGGTGCTCGGCAGCTTCGCGGTCACGGCCATGCTGACCAAGAACTCCTTCCTCGAGGAGATCCGCAAGCAGTACGTGCTGACCGCGCGCGCCAAGGGGCTGAGCGAACGCGACGTGCTGTGGAAGCACGTCTTCCGCAACGCGCTGATCCCGATCGTCACCGGTTTCCCGGCGGCCTTCATCGGCGCCTTCTTCACGGGCTCGCTGCTGATCGAGACCTTGTTCTCGCTCGACGGCCTGGGCCTGCTGAGCTACGAGAGCGTGATCCGCCGCGACTATCCGGTGGTGCTGGGCACGCTCTATTTGTTCACATTGATCGGCCTGCTGACCAAGCTGATCAGCGATCTCTGCTACGTGATGGTGGATCCGAGGGTTAAGTTTGACTAGCGGCGGCGTCACCGTGTCGCCCGGGCGCCGCGCCTGGCTGCGCTTCAGGCGCAACCGCATCGGCTACTGGAGCCTCGTCCTGTTCACGCTGCTGGTGGTGCTCAGCCTGTTCGCCGAGCTGCTCTCCACCGACAAGCCGCTGGTGGTGCGCTACGACGGCCAGACCTACTTTCCGGTGCTGCGCGACTATTCCGAGAAAACTTTCGGCGGCGACTTCGAGACCCCGGCCGACTACCTCGACCCGTTCATCCGCGAGCGGATCACCTCGGGCGGCAACTGGGCGGTCTACGCGCCGAATCCCTACGGGCCCAAGACGCTCAACTACTTCGCCAAGTCCCCCAATCCGGCGGCGCCTTCGGCCCAGAACCTGCTGGGCAGCGACGACCGTGGCCGGGACCTGCTGGCGCAGCTGATCTACGGTTTCCGGGTCAGCGTGCTGTTCGCGCTGGCGCTGACGGCGATCGGCACCGTGCTGGGCATCGTCACGGGCGCGGTCCAGGGCTTCTTCGCCGGCAAGACCGACCTGGCCTTCCAGCGCTTCATCGAGATCTGGGGCTCGATGCCCGAGCTGTACCTGCTGATCATCTTCAGTGCCGTCTTCGCGCCCAGCGTCGCGCTGCTGCTGATCCTGCTCAGCCTGTTCGGCTGGATGGGCCTGTCGGACTACGTGCGGGCCGAGTTCCTGCGCAACCGGCAGATGGACTACGTGCGCGCCGCGCGCGCCCTCGGCGTCGGCAACCTGCAGATCATGTGGAAGCACATCCTCCCCAACAGCATGACGCCGGTCGTCACCTTCCTGCCGTTTCGCATGAGCGCCGCCATCCTGGCGCTGACCTCGCTCGACTTCCTCGGCCTCGGCGTGCCGCCGGGCACGCCTTCGCTCGGCGAACTGCTGAGCCAGGGCAAGGCCAACATCGACGCCTGGTGGATCTCGATGTCGACCTTCGGCGTGCTGGTGGTCACCTTGATGCTGCTGACCTTCATGGGCGATGCCTTGCGCGATGCGCTCGATCCGCGGAAGGCCGACCAATGAATTACTTGCGCGAGTGCTGCGCTACATACTCCTTGAGCGCTCCATCCACGCGCGATTGCCAGCCATCGCCCGCTGCGCGAAAGAACGCCAGCACTTCGGGTGACAGCCGGATGGTGGTCGACACCTTTGCATTCGGCTTCACGCTGCCGGCAGGGCGACCCCGCTTGCGCGCTGCGATCTGCGCGGGCGTATGGATCGCGGCCGACTCGCCGCGCTTCATTTCTTCGATGGACTGGAGCAGATCGCGTTCGAACTGCGCCGCTTCCGGAACTTTGGCCTTAGGCACCGATGGCCTCCTTGAGCTTCCTGAGAGTATCGATAGGGATGTTGTCGAACTTTGCCTTCACGTAGACGAGCAGCAGAACAAGATCTCCTTTGTCATTGCGGACGAAATAGATCACGCGGGCTCCGCCACGCTTGCCCATCCCAGAACACGTCCAGCGCACTTTCCGCAGGCCGCCGGCTCCCTTGATGACGTCACCGGCCTCGGCATTTGCGGCTATCCATGTGACGAAGTCCATCCGCTCTTCCTCGTCCCATATTTCGTCCGCGAGGCGTCGGAACGTGGGGGTCTCGACGACGGTGAACAAGAATTTATTGTAGTAACGAAAAAATCTCCGCACAAGAGTGGATCGTTGGCAGGGCCAGGGGCACCTCAATGACCCCGGCATTGCTGAAAGTCCAGGGCCTGCGCGTCGCCTTCGGCGACAAGGAAGTCGTGCACGGCATCGACTTCGACATCGCGCCAGGCGAGAAGCTGGCGCTGGTCGGCGAGTCGGGCTCGGGCAAGACAGTCACCGCGCTGAGCCTGCTGCGGCTGGTGCAGAACGCCGACATCTCCGGCACGGCGCGCTTCGAGCACGACAAAGCGGGCGCGGCGGCGCGCGATCTGCTGTCGCTGCCCGAACGCACGCTGCGCGGCATCCGCGGCAAGGAGATCGCGATGATCTTCCAGGAGCCCATGACCGCGCTCAATGCGCTCTACGCGGTCGGCGACCAGATCGCGGAAGTGCTCGAGCTGCACCAGGGCTTGTCGGCGCAGGCGGCGCACGAGGCAGCGGTGCAACTGCTGGCCGACACCGGCATTCCGGAACCGGCGCGGCGGGCGAGGGCGTTCCCGCACCAGCTCTCGGGCGGCCAGCGCCAGCGCGCGATGATCGCGATGGCCCTGGCCTGCAAGCCGCGGCTGCTGCTGGCCGACGAGCCGACCACCGCGCTCGACGTCACGGTGCGCGGGCAGATCCTCGACCTGCTGGCCGACCTCCAGCGCCAGCACGGCATGGCGGTGCTGCTGATCACCCACGACCTGAACCTGGTGCGGCGATTCGCCGACCGGGTGGCGGTGATGGAGAACGGCCATCTGGTCGAGCACGGCCCCGTGGCGACGGTCTTCGGCGCACCGCGGCATCCCTACACGCGCCGGCTGATCGACAGCCGCCCGACGCGCGACGTGGCGCCCGTGCCGGTCGATCCGGCGGCGCTGCCGGTGGTCGCGGCCAGCGGGCTGCGCGTGATCTACCCGGTGCCGCGGCCCGGCATCAAGGGATGGTTCACCAAGGGCGAGTTCGTCGCGGTCCAGGGCGCCGACTTCCGCATCGCACCGGGCCAGACCCTGGGCGTGGTCGGCGAGTCCGGCTCGGGCAAGTCGACGCTGGCGCTGGCGGCGCTCGGGCTGCTGAAGCACCAGGGGCAACTCGACGTCGCCGGCCGGCAATGGGCCGCGGGCGGGGCTAGCGACCGTGGCCTGCGGCGCCTGATGCAGGTCGTCTTCCAGGACCCGTTCTCGTCCCTGTCGCCGCGCATGACGGTCGAGCAGATCGTCGGCGAAGGCCTGACGGTGCACGCGCCTGAACTCGACGTCCGCGCGCGCCGCGCGCGCTCGCTCGCGGCGCTGGCCGACGTCGGCCTGACCGAGGACCAGTTCCCGGCCCTGCTCGAGCGCTATCCGCACGAATTCTCCGGCGGCCAGCGGCAGCGCCTGGCGATCGCGCGGGCCTTGATCGTCGAGCCCAAGCTGCTGGTGCTCGACGAGCCGACCAGCGCCCTCGACGTCACGATCCAGAAGCAGGTGCTGGGCCTGCTGCAGCGGCTGCAGCGCGAGCGCGGGCTGAGCTACCTGCTGATCACCCACGACGTCGAGGTGATCCGCGCCATGGCGCACCAGGTCATCGTCATGAAGGACGGCGCGATCCTCGAATCGGGTCCGGTCGGACGCGTGCTCGATGCGCCCGTCCATCCCTATACGCAGAAGCTGGTGGCGGCAGCTGCAACCTGAAACCTTGCGGGACAGACCAAGAAACTGCGCAGCAGTTCTTGCTCTGTCCCCAACTGACTAGAAAAAATCGTCATGTCTATCTACGACAGGCGCGCGGCCTGGCGCGCGGCGCTGGCCTGCATGGTGACGCTGGCGGTGGCCATGGGCCTGGGGCGTTTCGCCTTCACGCCGATGCTGCCGGTCATGCTGCACGAGGGCAAGCTCGACCTGCAGGCCGGCGGCGTGCTGGCTTCGCTCAACTACCTCGGTTATTTCCTGGGCGCGCTGAGCTGCGCCGCGATCCGGGCCAAGCCCGCGCACATGGTGCGCGGCGGCCTGGTGGCCACCGCCGTGCTGCTGCTCGGCATGGGCCTGCTGCAGGGCTTCAGCGCCTGGGGCGTGCTGCGGACCGCGGCCGGCGTGATGAGTGCCTGGACCTTCGTCTTCGCCTCCGGCTGGGGCCTGCGGCGGCTGGCGGAGACCGGCGCGCCGGCGCTCGCCGGCGTGATTTACACCGGCCCCGGCATCGGCATCGCCGCCACCGGCCTGCTGGGCGGTGCACTCGGACGCTGGGGCTCCGAGGCCGGCTGGATCGGCTTCGGATTGCTGTCGCTGGTGCTGATCGCAGCCATCTGGCGCATCTTCGGCGACGGCGAACACGCCGACGCCGGGGCCCTGGCGCCCGCGGCGGCCCCGCCGTCGGCCAGCGCATCGGCGGCCGCGCGCAGCGACGCGCGCTGGCTGGTCGGGCTCTACGGGCTGGCGGGCTTCGGCTACATCATCACCGCGACTTTCCTGCCGGTGATCGCCCGCCAGGCGCTGCCGGGTTCGCCCTGGCCGGACTTCTTCTGGCCGCTGTTCGGGTTGGCCATCGTGCCGGGCGCGCTGATCGGCGCCCGGGCGCCGCCCCACTGGGACAACCGGCTGCTGCTGGCCGGCGCCTATGCGCTGCAGGCCGTCGGCGTCGTGCTCTCGGTGGCCTGGCCGACGATCTGGGGTTTCGGCCTCGGCAGCCTGCTGCTGGGCATGCCTTTCACCGCCATCACCCTTTTTGCAATGCGGGATGCGCGCCGGCTGCGCGGGAACGCATCGGCGGGCCTGATCGGCTACGCGACCGCTTCTTACGGCGTCGGCCAGATCCTTGGCCCCTTGTTTGCGGCGCCGCTGGCGCAGCGCACGGGATCGTTCGCGGTGCCCCTGTGGGTCGCCGCGGCGGTCCTGACGGCGGGAGCGTTGCTTTTTGCAATGGTTTGGTGGCGCTCGGCAAGGGCCAAAGCGGTCCAAAAGCCGTAGAAACCCCTGTTTCTGTAACGCATTTGGCATATAATTCGAGGCTCACGACCAAACGGGCGGGTACCAACCGCCCGTTTTTTATTGGTCGAAGCATTTTCGATGCGGCCGGCGCCCCAGGGCGAGTGGGAAACCCGGCGGCATCGTGTGAACTCAAAGGCGAACAAAGACACGTGGCATTGCAGCAGACAGTGGAACAAACCGTGGCCGGCCTCGGCTACGACCTGGTCGAGATTGAACGCTCGGCCGGAGGACTGCTGCGCGTCACGATTGATTTGCCCTGGACCGGCCCCAACTCAGAAGCTGCCGCCGCCGGGGCGCCCGAGCCCTTCATCACGGTCGAGGATTGCGAAAAGGTCACGCGCCAGCTGCAGTTCGCGCTGGAGGTCGACGGCGCCGAGTACAAGCGGCTCGAGGTGTCATCGCCGGGCATCGATCGGCCGTTGCGCAACCAACAGGATTTCGAGCGTTTTGCCGGCGAGGTGATCGACATCACGCTGAAGGCCCCGATGGGCGCGGCCGCGGCGGGCCAGGTGTCCGCCAACCGCAAGAAATTTCGCGGCACGCTGGAGCGTGTCGCAGACGCAGACGGTAAGCCCGGATGGCAGATCGTCTGGAGCGAGGAGCCGGCCGCGAAGCCCGGCCAGAAGATCAGCAAGAAGCGCGTGCCTGCCCCCCTGCAGGCACTCGGTTTTGCATTGGACGAGCTGCGCGAGGCGCGGCTGGCCCCGATAGTGGATTTCAATGGGCGCAGGCCAAAACCCGGCACCGCGGTGTCGGACTGAATGAGGAGAGTGGTGGCATGAATCGCGAAATGTTGATGTTGGTGGATGCGATCTCGCGCGAGAAGAACGTCGAACGCGACGTCGTCTTCGGCGCAGTCGAATCCGCCCTGGCGCAAGCCACCAAGAAGCTCTATCAGGGCGACGTGGACATTCGCGTCGCCGTCGACCGCGACAGCGGCGACTACGAGACCTTCCGCCGCTGGCATGTCGTTCCGGACGAAGCCGGCCTGCAGCTGCCCGACCAGGAAATCCTGCTGTTCGAGGCCAAGGAAGAAATGCCCGACATCGAGGTCGACGAGTACATCGAGGAAGCGGTGGACTCGGTGCCGATCGGCCGCATCGGCGCCATGGCCGCCAAGCAGGTGATCCTGCAGAAGATCCGCGACGCCGAGCGCGAGATGCTGCTCAACGACTTCATGTCGCGTGGCGAGAAGATCTTCACCGGCACCGTCAAGCGCCTGGACAAGGGCGACATCATCGTGGAAGCGGGCCGGGTCGAAGGCCGCCTGCGCCGCAGCGAGATGATCGCCAAGGAAAACCTGCGCAACGGCGACCGCGTGCGGGCCATGATCATGGAGGTCGACCTCACGCTGCGCGGGGCGCCGATCATCCTCTCGCGCTCGGCCCCGGAGTTCATGATCGAGCTGTTCCGCCAGGAAGTGCCCGAGATCGAGCAGGGCCTGCTCGAAATCAAGAGCTGCGCCCGCGACCCCGGTTCGCGCGCCAAGATCGCGGTGCTGTCGCACGACAAGCGGGTCGATCCGATCGGCACCTGCGTCGGCGTGCGCGGCACCCGGGTCAACGCGGTCACCAACGAACTCGCCGGCGAGCGCGTCGACATCGTGCTGTGGAGCGAGGACCCGGCCCAGTTCGTGATCGGCGCCCTGGCGCCGGCCAATGTGTCGTCGATCGTGGTCGACGAAGAAAAGCATGCAATGGACGTGGTGGTCGACGAGGAAAACCTCGCGATCGCGATCGGCCGTGGCGGCCAGAACGTGAGGCTCGCCTCCGACCTGACCGGCTGGAAGATCAATATCATGGACGCCAACGAGTCGGCCCAGAAGCAGGCGACCGAAACCGACGCCAGCCGCAAGCTGTTCATGGAGAAGCTCGACGTCGACGAGGAAATCGCCGATATCCTGATCTCCGAGGGTTTCACCAGCCTCGAGGAAGTGGCCTACGTGCCGATCTCCGAGCTGCTCGAGATCGAGAGCTTCGACGAAGACACCATCAACGAGTTGCGTTCGCGCGCCAAGGATGCGTTGTTGACGGCGGAGATCGCCCGTGAAGAGGACGTCGAGAGCGTTTCGCAGGATCTGCGCGACCTCGCCGGCCTCGACCCGGCCCTGATTCCCAAATTGGCCGAGGCGGGTGTGCATACCCGTGACGACCTGGCCGACCTCGCGGTCGATGAACTCACCGAAATCACCGGCCAGAGCGCCGATGAGGCCAAGAACCTGATCTTGAAAGCCCGCGAACATTGGTTCGCCGGCCAAGAGTGACGGTCATGGAGGCACGAAACCAATATGTCCAGTACCACTGTCGCCGAGTTCGCGAACGAACTCAAGAAGACTCCCGAAACCTTGCTTGACCAGCTCAAGAGCGCAGGCGTGCCCAAGCAGGCCGTCACCGATGCGCTGAGCGAGGCCGACAAGCAGCGCCTGCTCGGCTTCCTCAAAGCCAGCCACGGCACGGTCGAGCCCGAGCGCAAGAAGATCACGCTGACGAAGAAGTCGACCAGCGAGATCAAGCAGGCCGACGCCACCGGCCGCGCCCGCACCATCCAGGTCGAGGTGCGCAAGAAGCGCACCTTCATCCAGCGTGATGAAGGCCATCCCGCCGTGTCCGAGGCGACCGCCGCCGCCGAGGCCGAGGCACCGGTTGCCGCCGCCGCGCCCGCAGCGCCCCGGATCGACGAGGCCGAACTCGCCCGCCGCGAGGAGGACGCACGCCGCCAGGCCGAGCTGATCCGCCGCCAGGAAGAAGAACTGGTCGAGAAGCGCCGCCTGCGCGAAGAAGCCGAAGCCCGCGAACGCGAGAAGGCTGAGCGCGCCGAGCAGGCCGAGCAGGCCGAGAAGGAGGCCAAGGCCGCCCGCAAGAAGGCCGCCGAAGCCGCGACCCCGGTGACCGAAGGCGCGCCCGAAGCGCCCGAGGAAGCCCCGGCCGTGACCGACCGCAAGGTCGCCGCCGAAGCCGCCGCGGCGCAAGCCAAGGACGATGCCAAGGCCAAGGCCGCCGCCGAATCGAAGGCCCGCGCCGACGAGGAAGCCGCCCGCGCCAAGGACCTCGACGAGCGCCGCCGCAAGGCGCTGGCCGAAGCCGAAGCCATCCGCGCCATGATGAACGCGCCGGCCCGCGTGCTGGTGCCGCACAAGGCGCCCGAGAAGCCGGCGCCCGAAAAGGCGGCGGTCAAGGGCACGCTGCACAAGCCGACCGCACCGCCGGCGCGCCCCGGTGCGCCCGCTGCGCCAGGCGCCGCGGCCGCTCCCGGCGCCGGCAAGGAAGTCAAGTCGGCCAAGCTCTCGTCGAGCTGGGCTGGCGACACGGCCAAGAAGAAGGAAATCAAGACCCGCGGCGATGCCAGCGGGGGTGTCGGCCGCGGCAACTGGCGCGGAGGCCCGCGTGGGCGCCGTGGCAACGACCGTGGCGGCCACGAGGAGCGCATGCCGGCGGCACCGGTCGAGGCGCGCGTGCTCGAAGTGCACGTGCCCGAGACCATCACGGTGGCGGAGCTCGCGCACAAGATGGCTGTCAAGGCGTCGGAAGTCATCAAGCAACTGATGAAGCTCGGCCAGATGGCGACCATCAACCAGTCGCTCGACCAGGACACCGCGATGATCATCGTGGAAGACATGGGCCACACGGCCGTGGTCGCCGCGCTGGACGATCCGGAAGCCTTCACCGACGACGACGTCTCGGCGACGCAGGCCGAAGCGCTGCCGCGCGCACCGGTCGTGACCGTCATGGGCCACGTCGACCACGGCAAGACCTCGCTGCTGGACTACATCCGCCGCGCCAAGGTCGCCGCGGGCGAAGCCGGCGGCATCACGCAGCACATCGGGGCGTACCACGTCCAGACCGCTCGCGGCATGGTGTCCTTCCTGGACACCCCGGGCCACGAGGCGTTCACCGCCATGCGGGCCCGCGGTGCGCAGGCCACCGACATCGTGATCCTGGTGGTGGCGGCCGATGACGGCGTCATGCCGCAGACCAAGGAAGCCATCAAGCACGCGAAGGCGGCGGGTGTGCCGATCGTGGTCGCGATCAACAAGATCGACAAGCCCGATGCCAACCTCGACCGCGTCAAGCAGGAACTGGTGGCGGAAGAAGTCGTGCCCGAAGAGTACGGCGGCGACGTGCCGTTCGTGCCGGTCTCGGCCAAGACGGGGCAGGGCGTCGACGACCTGCTCGAACAAGTGCTGCTGCAGGCCGAAGTGCTGGAACTCAAGGCGCCGGTCGATGCCGCCGCCAAGGGCCTGGTCATCGAAGCCCAGCTCGACAAGGGCCGCGGCCCGGTGGCGACGGTGCTGGTGCAGTCCGGCACGCTCAAGACCGGCGACGTGGTGCTGGCCGGCTCGACCTATGGCCGCGTGCGCGCCATGATCGACGAGGACGGCAAGACCATCAAGTCCGCGGGTCCGTCGATCCCGGTCGAGATCCAGGGCCTGACCGAAGTGCCGCAAGCGGGCGACGAGTTCATGGTGATGGCCGACGAGCGCCGGGCGCGCGAGATCGCCACCTACCGTGCCGGCAAGTTCCGCAACACCAAGTTGGCGAAGGCCCAGGCGGCGAACCTGCAGAACATGTTCACCGACCTCTCGGCCGGCGAAGTCCAGACGCTGCGGATCATCATCAAGGCCGACGTCCAGGGCTCGCAGGAAGCACTGGCGCAGTCGCTGCTCAAGCTGGCGACCGAGGAAGTCAAGGTGCAGATGGTGTACGCCGGGGTCGGCGGCATCAGCGAAAGCGACATCAACCTGGCGATCGCCTCGAAGGCCATCGTGATCGGCTTCAACGTGCGGGCCGATGCCGGTGCGCGCAAGCTGGCCGAAAGCAACGGCGTCCAGCTGCACTACTACAGCATCATCTACGACGCTGTGGACGACATCAAGGTCGCCATGTCCGGCATGCTGGCTCCCGAGCGGCGCGAAGAGATCATCGGCTCGGCCGAGATCCGCACCGTGTTCGTGGCCTCCAAGATCGGTACGGTCGCGGGTTGTATGGTCACCGCCGGCTCGGTCAACCGCAGCGCGCATTTCCGCCTGCTGCGCGACAACGTGGTGATCTATACCGGCGAAGTCGACTCGATCAAGCGCCTCAAGGACGACGTCCGCGAAGTCCGCGAAGGCTTCGAGTGCGGTATCAAGCTCAAGAACTACAACGACATCAAAGAAGGTGATCAGCTGGAGTTCTTCGAGATCAAGGAAATCGCCCGGACGCTGTAAGCGACCGAAGCGACCCCCGCCATGCCCAAACGCAAAGCCGCAGCCCCGAACCGCGCCTTCAAGGTCGCCGACCAGATCCAGCGCGATCTGACGGAATTGATCGCGCGCGAACTCAAGGACCCGCGGGTGGGCATGGTCACGATCCAGGCGGTCGAGGTCACGCCCGACTACGCGCATGCGAAGGTCTTCTTCAGCCTGCTCGTGGGCGATCCGGTCGAGACCACCGAAGCCTTGAACCAGGCCGCGGGCTTCCTGCGCAACGGCCTGTTCAAGCGCCTGCACATCCACACCGTGCCGACCCTGCATTTCCAGTTCGACCGCACCACCGAGCGTGCGGCCGACATGAATGCGCTGATCGCGCAGGCCGTCGCTTCTCGCTCGAAAGACGACTGAAGATGAACGCGCCACGCACAAGGGTGCAGCGGCGCCCTGTGCATGGGGTGTTGCTGCTCGACAAACCGCTGGGTCTCTCCAGCAACCAGGCCTTGCAGAAGGCCAAGTGGTTGCTGCGCGCCGAAAAAGCCGGCCACACCGGCACGCTCGATCCGCTCGCGACCGGCGTGCTGCCGTTGTGCTTCGGCTCGGCCACCAAGTTCAGCCAGCTCCACCTCGACGCCGACAAGACCTATGAGGCGCGCGCCCGCCTGGGCGTGAAGACCGCCACCGGCGATGCCGAGGGCGATGTGATCGCCGAACGGCCGGTGGCCGTCGCCGCCGACGACCTGGCGCGCGTGCAGTCGCAGTTCACCGGCCCGATCCGCCAGGTGCCGCCGATGCACAGCGCGCTCAAGAAGGACGGCAAGGCGCTCTACGAATACGCCCGCGAGGGCATCGAGGTCGAGCGCGCGCCGCGCGACGTCGTGATCTACAAGCTCGCGCTGGCGGCGCTCTCGGACATCGACATCCGCATCGAGGCGTCCGTCAGCAAGGGCACCTACATCCGGACGCTCGGCGAGGACATCGGCGAGGCCCTCGGCTGCGGCGCCCACCTCACTTCGCTGCGCCGCACCGCCACCGGCGGTTTCGATGTCTCGCAGTGCATCACGCTCGAGGCCCTCGAAGCCATGTCCGAGGACGAGCGGCTGGCCTGCCTGCTGCCGACCGAAGCCTTGGTGGCCGATCACACGCGCGTCACGCTCGGCGCCGAAGATGCCGGGCGCTTCCTTTCCGGCCTGCGCCGGCGCGGCCCCTGGCCCGACGCGCCCGCCGTGGCGGTGTTCGGCAACGAGCCCGAAGCCTTCCTTGGCACGGCCCACGTGAAGGCCGGCGAACTGATACCGGGGCGGCTGCTGAGCCCCATCGAAATCCAGCAGACATTACTTTTGACCGAAGCGACACCATGACCCAACAGATTCGCAACATCGCCATCATCGCCCACGTGGACCATGGCAAGACCACCATGGTCGACCAGCTGCTGCGCCAGTCCGGCACCTTCGCCGAGCACGAGAAGGTGGTAGACACCGTGATGGACAACAACGCGATCGAAAAAGAGCGCGGCATCACGATCCTGGCCAAGAACTGCGCCGTGACCTGGGAAGGCACGCACATCAACATCGTCGACACCCCCGGCCACGCGGACTTCGGCGGCGAGGTCGAGCGTGCGCTGAGCATGGTGGACGGTGTGGTGCTGCTGATCGACGCCCAGGAAGGCCCGATGCCCCAGACCCGCTTCGTGACCAAGAAGGCGCTGGCCCTGGGCCTGAAGCCGATCCTGGTGGTGAACAAGGTCGACAAGCCGGGCGCGCGTCCCGACTACGTGGTGAACGCAGCCTTCGACCTGTTCGACAAGCTCGGCGCAACCGACGAGCAGCTCGACTTCCCGGTGGTCTATGCCTCGGGCATCAACGGCTGGTCGTCGCTCGAAGAAGGCGGCCAGGGCGAGCAGTGGGGCCCCGACATGTCGGCCCTGTTCAACACCATCCTGAAGCACGTGCCGGCCCAGAAGGGCGACCCGAAGGCGCCGCTGCAGCTGCAGATCTCGGCGCTCGACTTCTCGACCTTCGTCGGCCGCATCGGCGTGGGCCGCATCAGCCAGGGCACCATCAAGCCCATGATGGACGTGGTCGTCATGGAAGGCCCGGACGGCAAGACCGTCAAGGGCCGCGTCAACCAGGTGCTGACCTTCCAGGGCCTGGAGCGCGTGCAGGCCACCGAGGCCGGCCCGGGCGAGATCGTGCTGATCAACGGCATCTCCGACATCGGCATCGGCGTCACCGTGACCGACCCGACGAACCCGGCGCCGCTGCCGATGCTCAAGGTCGACGAGCCGACCCTGACCATGAACTTCTGCGTCAACACCAGTCCGCTGGCCGGCCGCGAAGGCAAGTACGTCACCAGCCGCCAGATCTGGGACCGCCTGCAAAAGGAACTGCAGCACAACGTGGCGTTGCGCGTGAGCGAGACCGACGAGGAAGGCATCTTCGAAGTGATGGGCCGCGGTGAACTGCACCTGACCATCCTGCTGGAGAACATGCGCCGCGAGGGCTTCGAAATGGCCGTGTCCAAGCCGCGCGTGGTGTTCCGCGAGATCAACGGCGAGAAGCACGAGCCGATCGAGCTCGTCACGGCCGACATCGAGGACCAGCACCAGGGCGGCGTGATGCAGGCGCTGGGCGAGCGCAAGGGCGAACTCGTCAACATGGAACCGGACGGCCGCGGCCGCGTGCGCCTCGAGTACCGGATTCCGGCGCGCGGCCTGATCGGCTTCACCAACGAATTCCTGAACCTGACGCGCGGCTCGGGCCTGATCTCGAACATCTTCGACCGCTACGAACCCTTCAAGGGCGAGATCGGCAGCCGCAAGAACGGCGTGCTGATCTCGATGGACGACGGCGAGATCTTCACCTACGCGCTGGGCAAGCTGGACGACCGCGGCCGCATGTTCGTGCGTGCCAACGATCCGGTGTACGAAGGCATGATCGTCGGCATCCACAGCCGCGACAACGACCTGGTGGTCAACGCCACGCGCACCAAGCAGCTGACCAACTTCCGTGTCTCGGGCAAGGAAGACGCGATCAAGATCACGCCCCCGATCGAGCTCACGCTCGAATACGGCGTCGAGTTCATCGAGGACGACGAACTGGTCGAGATCACGCCCAAGAGCGTGCGCCTGCGCAAGCGCTACCTGAAGGAACACGAGCGCAAGCGCGCTTCGCGCGAGTAAGCGCCACAAGGCCATGAGCGGACGTGGTCTGACCCACGGGCGTGCCGTCTGGCTGATGGTCTGCGTCACCTTGATGTGGGCCACGGCCGGAGTCGTCACGCGGCATCTGGAGCACGCGCGCAGCTTCGAGGTGACGTTCTGGCGCAGCTTCTTCACGCTGGTTTCGCTGGTCGTGATCCTGCCGCTCTGGCAGGGCCGCGCGGTGTTCGCGAAGCTTCGCCAGGGCGGGCGCGAACTGTGGATCTCCGGCGTTTGCTGGAGCGTGATGTTCACGGCCTTCATGGTCGCGCTCACCCTGACCAGCGTCGCCAACGTGCTGGTCACGATGGCGCTCGGTCCATTGCTGACGGCGCTCGGCGCCCGGATCTTCATCGGCCACAAGCTGCCGGCGCGGACCTGGGCGGCGATCGTGGTGGCGGGCCTCGGCATCGGCTGGATGTACGGCACCCAGCTCGGCGAAGGTCAACTGCTCGGCACCCTGGTGGCGCTCTGCGTGCCGCTGGCCGGCGCCTGCAACTGGACCGTGGTCCAGCATGCGCATGCCAAGGGGCACGACATCGACCTGGTGCCGGCCGTGCTGATCGGGGCCGCGATCTCGACGCTGGTCACGCTGCCGCTGGCCTGGCCGTTCCAGGCCAATGCGCACGACCTCGGACTGCTGGCCTTCCTGGGCCTGTTCCAGCTGGCGATTCCCTGCGTTCTCTCGGTGTTGTGCGCGCGCGTGCTGAAGGCGCCCGAAGTGGCGCTGCTGGCGCTGCTAGAAGTGATCTTCGGCATCGCGCTGGCCTGGATCGGCGCCGGCGAGGAGCCCGAGCCGAGCGTGCTGACGGGCGGCGCGCTGGTCATCGGCGCCCTGGTCTTCAACGAACTGCTGGGTCTGAGGGAGCGGCGGGACGCCTCGCGCCAGGCGCTGACTGCGGCGCGATGACGCGCAAAAAAATGCCGGCGTCCAGCGCCGGCATTCTTCATCGACACGCCGTTCAGGCGCGTCTTCGGCCTCAGGGCCGGGCCACCTTCCAGACGCCGTTGAAGCCGTCGCCGGTCTTGTCGCCGGTCTTGGTGTCCTTCGACCAGTAGTACAGCGGCGCGCCCTTGTAGGCCCATTGCTTGGTGCCGTCCTCGCGCGTGATGATGGTGTAGGCACCCATCGGCTTGGCCGTGTCGGCCACCTTGAGTGCCGGCCAGGCGGTGATGCAGGGGCCGTTGCAGGCGGACTTGCCGCTGCCGACGACGTCGCGGTCGAAGGTGTAGAGCGTCATGCCGGTGGGGCCGATCAGCACGCCGTCGGCGGTGCGGGTCGGAGTGTCCGGCGCCTTGCTGGACATGCTGCCGCAACCGGCGAGCAGGGCAGCGGCAAGAATCGAGGCGCTGAGCAGTTTCATGAAGTTTTCTCCTTCGGTTAAAAAAATCGGAATGCAGCCCGGACAGTCTAGCCGCCGGTACTTTCGAGTTGACGGTACACGGCGGTCGCCAGGGCCAGCAAGGCATCGCGCGGAAGCGCGCCCGCCAGAGCGTAGCCGAAGCCGCGATCGACCCAGTAGAAGCTCGGCACCGGGCCCTCGGTGGCGAAGCGGAAGGCGGTTTCGTCCGACCCCGACGCCGCAGCGCCGTCGAGGCTGCCGAGGTACAGCGTCACGCGTTCGCCGCCGGCACCTTCGAACATGAACTGTGCCCTGGGCCCCTGGCTGCCCGGCAGCAGGCGGCCGCCGACGAGCGTGTAGCCCTGGGCCGACAGATCGGGCAGTCTCAAGGGCCGGTCGAGCCGCCGGGAGAGCCACTGGAGCAGGTGCTGCTGCTCGGCCGCGGCGACCTCCACCGGATGCCGCTTCTCGGGCGTGTAGACCGCATGCGCGACCGTTGCCGCGTGCACGAACTCCTGCGCGGCCGGCACGGCACGGGCCAGCCGAGCGCTGTTGCCGGTGGCGCGCAGCCACTGCGAATTGGCGATCCAGCCGGCGCCGAAGGCGATCAGCACGGCAGCCGCCATGCCTCCCCAGCGCAGCCATGGGGCGTCGGCGCGTCGCGGCCCGCCCCCGGCGCCCGCTGCCGCCAGCAGGTTCGCGGGCACGGGCTCGTCGAGCACCTCGCGATGCAGGTGGCGCAGGGCGTCGCGCTGGGCCAGCCAGGCGTTCGGATCGTCGTCGAGGGGTGGAGGCGGGGTATTCATGGCGAGCAGCCGGTTACTTGAGGCGGCGCAGGGCCGTGCGGCCGGCAACCGGCGGCGCCTCGTCCATCAGGGCCTGCAGGCGGGTGCGCGCCCGCGACAGCCGCGA
Organism: Variovorax ginsengisoli; assembly: GCF_030486595.1. Lineage (GTDB taxonomy): Bacteria > Pseudomonadota > Gammaproteobacteria > Burkholderiales > Burkholderiaceae_C > Variovorax > Variovorax ginsengisoli_B. The sequence goes on from NZ_JAUJZH010000016.1 coordinate 140,140, forward strand.
CATCACTGTTCCGGCCGGGATGCCGAGGACCTTCGCCACCTGGGCGTAGGACAGGTCCTCGAGCGCGACCAGGAGCAGCACCGCGCGCTGGTCTTCGGGCAGCAGCAGCAGGCAGCGCTGCAGGTCGATCGCCTGGTCGCGTTGCCCGTCTGCCGCGCGCAGTTCATGCGCGGCCTCGTCGATGTCGACCATGGCGCGCGGCGGCGCCCGCCGCATCTGGCTGGCGAACTGGTTGTGCATGACCGTGAACAGCCAGGCCCGCAGGTCGGTCCCCAGGCTCCAGAGCCGCCATTTGCTGCAGGCGCGCTCCAGCGTGTCCTGCACCAGGTCGTCGGCCGCCCAGGCGTCGCCGGTCAGCGCGCGGGCGTAGCGCCGCAGGCTCGGGATGTGGGGGACGAGGGCGCGTGGATCCATGTCGGGTGTACCTGATGCACGAACGCCGCCGGGCCGCCGTTTATTCCACCGGCCGCGAAAAAAACTTCTTCGTCAACGGCTGCGGCTCTTCATGGCGCGCTCGACCTCGCGCTTGCCTTCGCGGTCTTTGATGGTGTCGCGCTTGTCGTGCTCGGCCTTGCCCTTGGCCAGGGCGATCTCGCACTTGACCTTGCCGGCCTTCCAGTGGAGGTTGAGCGGCACCAGCGTGTAGCCCTTCTGCTCGACCTTTCCGATCAGGCGGCGGATCTGCTCCTTGTGCAGCAGCAGCTTCTTGGTGCGCACCGAGTCGGGATTGATGTGGGTCGAAGCCGACTTGAGCGGATTGATCTGGCAGCCGATCACGTAGAGCTCGCCTTCGCGGATCACGACGTAGCCGTCGGTCAGCTGCACCTTGCCTTCGCGCAGCGACTTGACCTCCCAGCCTTCGAGCACCATGCCGGCCTCGAAGCGCTCTTCGAAGAAGTAGTTGTACGCGGCCTTCTTGTTGTCGGCGATGCGGGAGGAGGGGTCTTGCTTCTTTTTGGTGGCCATGGTGTTTCAGGTGAGGGCTGCATGGCTTCAATACAATCCGTCGCGCACGCTGTGCCGATTCTATGAAAACAGTCCACAAGTCCGTTCTAATCTGGTACAGCGCCGAGGAGATGTACGCGCTCGTCACCGACGTGGCGAGGTATCCCGAGTTCCTGCCGTGGTGCGACCGCTCCAAGGTCATCGAGCAGAGCGAGCTCGGCATGACGGCCGAGGTCGGCCTCGCGTTCAGCGGTTTTCACCAGAGCTTCACGACCCGCAACACCCACGTGCCGGGCCGCGAGGTGCACCTGAAGCTGGTCGACGGCCCCTTCTCCAGCCTCGACGGCGTCTGGACCTTCACGCCGGTCGGCGAGGAGGGCGAACGCGCCTGCCGGGTCGAGCTCAACCTGAGCTACGGCTTCAGCAATTTCGCGCTGCAGGCGCTGGTCGGCCCGGTGTTCGACAAGGTCGCCTCGAACCTGGTGGAGGCCTTCGTGAAGCGCGCCGAGCAGGTCTACGGGGACGTGTGATGCCGCGGGTCACGGTGGCCTGTTCGCCGGCAGCGCGCGAGGTTTTCGAGCAGGTCCTCGATGTCGCGCCGGGCGCGACCGTGCGCGATGCCGTCATGGCCAGCGGCCTGGCGCAGGCGCTGCCGGGTCTCGACTGGGCCTCGCTGTCGCCGGGCATCTGGGGCCGCGCGGTGGCATGGGATCAGGCCGTGCGCGACCTGGACCGGGTCGAGCTGTGCCGCCCGCTCACGGTCGACCCCAAAGTGGCGCGCCGCGAGCGCTTTCGCCAGCAGGGCGTGCGCGGCACCGGGCTTTTCGCGAACCGCCGCAAGGGCGGCAAGGCCGGGTACTGAAACGGCCGCCCCGGGCAGTGCCCGCTACTTGCAGTCGGCGGCGATGACGGAATCGAGGCGCTTCTGCTCGCTGGCGCGCGCCTCGTCGTCCATGATGATGCGCTCGCCCTGGGCGTTCACGCGGGCGACCCGGATGCCGCTGTCCATGGTCGCCTTGCCCTGGCGCGCCCGGCTGCAGTTCTCGGCCTTGGCCTGGGCGAGCTTCTGCGCCTCGGCGGCCTGCTTGGCCTTCTCGGCCTCCTCGGCCTTGCGGGCCTTTTCTTCGAGCTCCTTGTCGACACCGGCGCCCTTGGCCGGGCCAGCCGGGACGGGCGCAGGGGCGGCTGGCGGCGTGGCCGCCGCAGTGTCGGTCGCGTCGCCCGCTGCCGACGGCGCGCTGAAGTTCAGCCGCTTGGGCGGCGGGCTGGGCCGGCGCAGGATGTTCTTTTCGGGGATGTCCGGTGGTGGCGCCTGGTCGCTGAAGACCTTCTTGTTGTCCTTGTCGAGCCATTGCCACTGGGCGTGTGCACCCAGGGGCAACAGGAAAATCGACCCGATGACGAGCAACTGCGCGAGCTTCATGCGCCAAGTTTAGCGCCGCCTTACGTTTTGCAACGTGCTTGCTGGCGTATTTGCAACGCTTGCGCGGCATTTGGCCGCACCCGGAGCGTCGGGGGTGGCGGAAACGGCATGTCCCTTCGCCTGCCCGGACGCCGAGCCATCGTTACAATCCGTCTTTTGGAGCTTCACCCATGCGCCTTCTCGGCAAAGCGCTCACCTTCGACGACGTGTTGCTGGTGCCAGCGTTCTCCCAGGTCCTTCCCAAGGACACCTCCCTCGCCACCCGGCTCTCCCGCAACATCACGCTCAACCTGCCGCTCGTGTCGGCAGCGATGGACACCGTGACCGAGGCACGCCTCGCGATCGCCATCGCACAGGAAGGCGGCATCGGCATCGTCCACAAGAACCTCACGCCGACCGAGCAGGCGGCGCAGGTGGCCAAGGTGAAGCGCTACGAATCGGGCGTGCTGCGCGATCCGGTCGTGATCACCCCCACCCACACCGTGCGGCAGGTGATGGCGCTGTCCGACCAATTGGGCATCTCGGGTTTCCCGGTCTGCGACGCCGGCAAGGTGGTCGGCATCGTCACCGGCCGCGACCTGCGTTTCGAGAGCCGCTACGACGTCCCGGTGAGCGAGATCATGACCCGGCGCGACCGGCTCATCACGGTGCCCGACGGCACCACGCTGGCCGATGCCAAGGCGCTGCTCAACAAGCACAAGCTCGAGCGGCTGCTGGTCATCAACGAGGCCTGGGAGCTCAAGGGCCTGATCACCGTCAAGGACATCACCAAGCAGACCAGCTTCCCGAACGCGGCGCGCGACGCCAGCGGCCGCCTGCGCGTGGGCGCGGCGGTGGGCGTGGGCGAGGGCACCGAGGAGCGCGTCGAGGCGCTGGTCAGGGCCGGCGTCGATGCCATCGTGGTCGACACCGCGCACGGCCACAGCGCCGGCGTCATCGAGCGCGTGCGCTGGGTCAAGCAGAACTATCCGCAGGTCGACGTCATCGGCGGCAACATCGCCACCGGCGACGCCGCCCGGGCGCTGGCCGATGCTGGCGCCGACGCGGTCAAGGTCGGCATCGGCCCGGGCTCGATCTGCACCACCCGCATCGTGGCCGGCGTGGGCGTGCCGCAGATCATGGCGATCGACAACGTCGCCACCGCACTGCAGGGCACGGGCGTGCCGCTGATCGCCGACGGCGGCGTGCGCTATTCGGGCGACATCGCCAAGGCGATCGCGGCCGGCGCCAGCACCGTGATGATGGGCGGCATGTTCGCCGGCACCGAAGAAGCGCCGGGCGAGATCGTGCTGTTCCAGGGCCGCAGCTACAAGAGCTACCGCGGCATGGGCTCGATCGGCGCGATGCAGCAGGGCAGCGCCGACCGCTACTTCCAGGAGTCGAGCACCGGCAATCCGAATGCCGACAAGCTGGTGCCCGAGGGCATCGAGGGCCGCGTGCCGTACAAGGGCTCGATGGTCTCGATCGTCTACCAGATGTCCGGCGGCCTGCGCGCCAGCATGGGCTACTGCGGCTGCGCGACGATCGACGACATGAAGAACAAGGCGGAGTTCGTCGAGATCACCACGGCGGGCATTCGCGAGAGCCATGTTCACGACGTGCAGATCACCAAGGAAGCCCCGAACTACCGGGCCGAATGAGGCTAATCTGGCCCGAATCTGAAAATCGGGCCAGATCGCGCTAGAATTCGGGCCAGATTATTTTTTCTGGCCCCGATGCAATCCCTCGGTATCTCCGAAGCCAAGAACAACTTCTCGGCCCTGATCGACCTGGTCGAGAAGGGCGAGGAAGTGCGCATCACGCGCCACGGCAAGGAAGTCGTGCGCATGCTGCCGGTGCGGCGCAAGCCGGTCATCACCGACGAGCAGATCGCCCGCGAACTGGGGCAGATCGATGCGCTGCACGCCACCATCAAGCCTGGCACCGCGGTCCGGGCCCTGCGCGATGAAGGGCGACAGTCATGACGGCCTTCGTCATGGACGCATCGGTCACCGCGGCCTGGCTGCTGCCCGACCAGGCCAGCGAACACACCCGCAAGCTCTACGCCGCGATCCGCCGCGACGAGGTCGAGCCGCAGGCGCCCAATGTCTGGCAGTGGGAGTGCGCCAACATCCTCGCCAACGGCGTGCGCAGCGGACGCATCCCGTCGTCGGCGGTCGAAGGGCTGTGGAGCGTCCTCGACGCCATCCGGCACCGCGTCGAGCTCCATGACCTGGCGCCGGCCCAGCACAAGGCGGTGCTCGCCGTGGCCATCGACGCCGGTGTCTCGCAATACGATGCGGGCTATCTCTGGCTGGCCCGATCGCTCGACCTTCCGCTCGCCACCTTCGACCCGCAACTCATCCAGGCGGCGCCGCAAGCGGGTGTCCGCCTCTTCGACATTTCAATGCTCTGAGTCATCGCCATGCAACACGACAAGATCCTCATCCTCGATTTCGGCTCGCAAGTCACCCAGCTGATCGCGCGCCGCGTGCGCGAGGCGCATGTGTTCTCTGAAGTCCATCCCTGCGACGTGACCGACGAATGGGTGCGCGAGTTCGCCAAGGACGGCACGCTGAAGGGCGTGATCCTCTCGGGCAGCCATGCGAGTGTGTACGAGGAGACCACCGACAAGGCGCCGCAGGCGGTGTTCGAGCTCGGCGTGCCGGTGCTCGGCATCTGCTACGGCATGCAGACCATGGCGCACCAGCTGGGCGGCAAGGTCGAGGGCGGCCACAAGCGCGAGTTCGGTTTCGCGGCGGTGCGTGCGCGCGGCCACACCGAGCTGCTGCGCGACATTGCCGACTTCACGACCGAGGACGGGCACGGCATGCTCAACGTCTGGATGAGCCACGGCGACAAGGTCACCGAATTGCCGCCTGGCTTCAAGCTGATGGCGTCGACCGAGAGCTGCCCGATCGCCGGCATGGCCGACGAGGCGCGGCACTTCTATGCGGTGCAGTTCCACCCCGAAGTCACGCACACGCAGCAGGGCAAGGCGATCCTCGACCGCTTCGTGGTCGACATCTGCGCGGCGCGGCGCGACTGGGTGATGCGCGACCACATCGCCGAGGCGGTGGAGTCGATCCGCCACCAAGTGGGCGACGAGGAGGTGATCCTCGGCCTCTCGGGCGGCGTCGACTCGTCGGTGGCCGCGGCGCTGATCCATCGCGCCATCGGCGACCAGCTGACCTGCGTCTTCGTCGACCACGGCCTGCTGCGGCTGAACGAGGGCGACATGGTGATGGACATGTTCGTCGGCCAGTTGCATGCCAAGGTGATCCGCGTCGATGCCAGCGAGCTGTTCCTCGGCAAGCTGGCCGGCGTGAGCGACCCCGAAGCCAAGCGCAAGATCATCGGCGGCGAGTTCGTCACGGTGTTCAAGCAGGAGGCGGCCAAGCTCACGAGCGCTGGCGCCAAGGGCGCGAAATGGCTGGCGCAGGGCACCATCTATCCGGACGTGATCGAGTCGGGCGGCGCCAAGAGCAAGAAGGCGGTGACGATCAAGAGCCACCACAACGTCGGCGGCTTGCCCGAGCAATTGGGCCTGAAGCTGCTGGAGCCGCTGCGCGACCTGTTCAAGGACGAGGTGCGCGAGCTCGGCGTGGCACTGGGCCTGCCGCCCGGCATGGTGTATCGCCATCCGTTCCCGGGCCCGGGCCTGGGCGTGCGCATCCTCGGCGAGGTCAAGAAGGAATACGCCGACCTGCTGCGCCGCGCCGACGCGATCTTCATCGAGGAACTGCACAACTTCATCGACCCGGCGAGCGGCAAGAGCTGGTACGACCTCACGAGCCAGGCCTTCACGGTGTTCCTGCCGGTGAAGAGCGTCGGCGTGATGGGCGATGGCCGCACCTACGACTACGTGGTGGCGCTGCGCGCGGTGCAGACCAGCGACTTCATGACCGCCGACTGGGCCGAGCTGCCCTATGCGCTGCTGAAGAAGGTGTCGGGGCGGATCATCAACGAGGTGCGCGGGATCAACCGCGTGACCTACGACGTGAGCAGCAAGCCGCCGGCGACCATCGAGTGGGAGTGATGGCCGAACGGGCCTTGCGCCACTTGCAGCGTCAGGTCGGGACTTTCCGGGTGATGCCGGGGAACCCATGCTCCCTTGAAGCCCATGTGATCAGGACCGCGGCGTCGAGCAACGCGAACAGGACCCATGCGAAGGAGGCCACCCCGACGGTCTCCAGCAGAACCCCGCCGATGATGGCGCCGGCCGCAATGGCGATGTTCCATACCGTCACGAGGATGGACTGCGCGACATCGGCTCCGGACCCGGCCGCATCGGCGGTGGCGGTCTGCAATTGCGCGGCCGATCCGCCGAAGGTCACGCCCCACACGATCACAGCGAGGTAGATGGTCGCGATCTCCTTGCCGCCGATGCCGAGCGCGAGTGATGCGAGGGCGAAGAATCCCAAGCTTGTCAGCACCAGGAGCCGCAGGTTCCGGTCGATCAGCAAGCCGGTGATCCAAATGCCCGCCAGGGACGAAAGGCCAAAGACGAGCAGTACCAGATCGGCCCGGTCGGAGAGGCCAGCAGGTGCAAGGAAAGGGACAATATAGGTATAGAGGATGCTGTGGGCAAGTATCCAGAGGATCAGCACGCCGAGGACCGGGCGAACCCCGGGAGTCGCAAGAACCGCCCGGATGGGAAGGCGCTTGTCCGGTTCTTGCCCGGACTGGTCGGGGACTCGGCGCAGGACCAGGATCATGACGCCGAGGGTCAGCACAGAGATTAATCCGAAAGTGCTGCGCCAACCCAGGAGACTTCCCAGGAAAGATCCGGCCGGAACGCCCAATGACAGCGCAAGTGGTGCGCCTATGCTGGCCAACGCCAATGCGCGTCCCTTGAGTTCTGGCGGAACCATCCGCCGCACATAGCCCACGAGCATTCCCCAGATGAGGCCGCCCGCCATGCCGGCCAGGCAGCGGGCGATCAATGCGATCGCATAGTCGGAGGTCACTGCGGTGACGGTATTGAAGACGAGCAGGCCGCTCAACGCCGCAAGCAGTAGTGGCCTGCGCTTCCAGCCGCGCGTGAGGACGATCAATGGGATCGCTGCCACCAGTGAGCCGATGGCATAGAGAGTGACGAACTGGCCGGCAAGCGCCTCCGAGACGTTCATGCCCTGGCTGATCTGTGACAGCATGCCAGCGGGAATCGTTTCAGTGAGCAGCGCAAGGAATCCGGTCATGGCGAGTGCGAGGAGCGCGACGATCGGAAGGGCGCTGGCGCCCCGGTCGCTGGCGATGTGAATCATGCGTGTGTGTCCTTGTTCGGTTTCGACTGCTCGCGCTGCAACTGGCGCGAACTCTTCTTCCGCAGCGTTGCGGGCATTCATGGTTCCCGCATTCGCCGGTCATGGCCATGGGCTGGTGCGAACAACACAGATGACAGCCATGTCAGCAATGGAGGTGTGGCAATGGACAGATTGGGCGCGTTGAACGTCTTTGTGCGGGCATCCGAGGCCCGTAGCTTCACGATCGCCGGCCAGCAGCTTGGAATTTCATCATCGGCGGTGAGCAAGGCCATCGTTCGATTGGAGGAGCGGCTGGGCGTGCGGCTCTTTCATCGGTCGACGCGCACCGTGAGCTTGACGCCGGAGGGCGGCCTTTTCCTGGCGCGCTGCAGGCGGATACTCGCCGAGATCGAGGCTGCGGAGGGCGAGCTCTCGCAGGCGCAGAGTTCGCCTCGGGGGAGGCTTCGGGTCAGCATTCCGTCGGTTGGCATGCTCTTCCTGCCCACGCTGGCGGCATTCAAGCGTCTGTATCCCGAAGTCGAGCTCGACATCGATTGCAGCGACCGGCTGGTCGATGTGATCGAAGAGGGATTCGATGCCGTGATACGCACGGGCGCGCCGGCCGACTCCAGGCTGATGGCTCGGGCCATCGGTTCGTATCGGCGCGTGATCGTCGGGTCGCCGGACTACTTCGAACGAACCGGCCGCCCCTCCAAGCCGGAGGATCTCGAGCGGCATGCCTGCTTTCTCTATCGTTATCCCAGCACGGGGAAGCTGGATGACTGGCCGCTTGGCCAAGGCCAACGCGAACGGGCGCCCGAACTGGCCCTCGGCATGGTGGCCAACACGCTCGATCCGCTCGTCTCCTTCGTGGAGCAGGGGTTGGGTGTGGCGTGCATCCCGGATATCGCCATCAGGCGCCAGCTCGAGGCCGGCTCTCTCGAGACAGTACTCGACGGCTTCAACGAGGACTGCACGACCTTCCGCATTCTGTGGCCGTCGAGTCGCCACTTGTCACCACGGCTGCGCGGGTTCGTGGACTTCATGGCCGAGAAGTTGTTCCCTCTTTGATAGATTGAACGCGGGCCAATACCCAGGGCATGCTTCATGTCGTCGAGCCTCTTCTTCGCGCTTCGGCCCGACGCGCCTGCTGCTGTCCGGGCCATGGATATTTCTGCACGCCTGCGCGTCGACCATGGCCTGAAAACCCCGGCGACCGCCGTGGAGCGACTGCATGTCACGCTTCATCACTTGGGCGCGCTGCGGGAAGAAACCGTGGCCCGCGCGCTGCGTGCCGCCGCGACCCTGGACTGCCCGGCATTCGAAGTTCGCTTCGACATGGCCACGAGCTTAAAGTCCGGCGCGAAGAAGCGCCCGCTCGTCCTGCTCAACCGGGAAGCACTGCAGCCGCTGCAGGATTTCCGGTCCACCCTGGGGGTTGCGCTGTCCCTGCACGGGGTGGATGTCGACACTGGAAGCTTCACCCCGCACCTCACGCTACTTCGCGATGCGCGTGCCGTACCTGAGCAGTCGGTGGGGCCCGTGGCCTGGAAGGCCCGCGAATTCGTCCTGCTCCAGAGCCTCGTCGGCCAGGGGCAGTATGTGGTGCTCGGGCGCTGGCCGTTGAACGGTTGAAGCAAGCCAAGCGCCATACTGTGCAGTTTGAAAAAGTTATTTCTATCGTAGCCTGGCTACGATTCAAATGTCTATTTCAAGCTCGCAAAATTTTGAAAAATATGGTTGAATCGCAGTATGATTACGACTGGAGCAAACAAATTAAATATGCTCTACACCCGCCTGGCTCCAGGGGCTCCGCTCACTTCGGAGGACCTGGCAGGTCTCGGCATCTCCGCGGATCTGGCCGTGCACTACGTGCGCGCAGGCTGGCTCACGCGCTTGACGCGCGGGGTGTTCTGCCGCCCCAATGACATCCTGGCCTTGCATCCGAGTCTGGTTCTGTTGCAGCGCCGCTTCGAAGGCCTGCACGTGGGCGGCAAATCGGCACTGGACTGGTACGGCGTGCGTCAGTACCTGGCGCAGCAGCGGGTGCTCCGACTCTACGGCTGGACGACAGGCAAGCTGCCGGAGTGGTTCACCGAGCGGTTTCCGGCCGAATACCACCGCAAGCGGCTGTTCGATGAGCAGCCCAACGCCTTGCTGCATGCGGGGCCCTTCGAGAAGCGCAGCGGGGCACCGCAGGTATCGGCGCCGGAGCGCGCGCTGCTGGAACTGCTGAGCGATGTGGGCGTGCGCCAGCCGCTGCAGGAAGCGCGCGAACTCGTGGAGAGCGCCTACAACCTGCGCGCCGACGTGCTGCGTGAACTGCTGCAGCGCTGCACGAGCGTCAAGACCGTGCGGTTGTGCCTGCAACTCGGCCGCGAGGCATCGCTACCCTGGGTGGCCAAGCTCGACTCGGCCACGCTACCGACGGGCAGCGATCGGCCCTGGGTGTCCCGATCGGCCGATGGCTTGCTGGTGCTCAAGGCATGAACCAGATCTACCTCGATACCGCACGTCTGCTGACCCCGGTCGCGCCGCAGGTGTTCGTGGACGACATGTTCGCGCTGAAGGGTGGAACCGCGATCAATCTCTTCGTGCGCGACATGCCGCGTTTGTCGGTGGACCTCGATCTGGTCTTTGCCGACCACACGCTGCCGCGCGACGCGGCGCTGGCGCGGATCAACGAGGCCGTCCGACAGTCGGCCGAGCGCCTGAAGAAGCGAGGCTTTCAGACGCATGCGCCGATGGCGGCAGCGGGAGAGACCAAGCTGTTGGTGCGCCGCGGCTCGGTTCAGGTGAAGGTCGAAGTGAACTTCGTGATGCGGGGCACCGTGCGGCCGGTGCGCAAGGCCTCGCTCACACCGACCGCGCGAGACGTGCTGATGGCCGACCTGGAGATTCCCGTGGTGTCGCTGGAGGACGTGTACGGCGGCAAGCCGGTGGCGGCGCTGGATCGGCAGCACCCGCGCGACCTGTTCGACGTGATGCAGCTGTTCGCGCACGAAGGGATCACGCCTGGCATCCGGCGCGCCTTCGTGGTCTACCTGGCCAGCAGCAACCGGCCGGTGAACGAGGTCTTGTTTCCGCCGCTGCGCGACATCCGGCACGACTTCGAGCACAACTTCCAGGGCATGACGGCCGAGCCGGTGCCGCTGGAATCCTTGCTCGCGGCACGCGAGCGGCTGCTGCTGGAAGTTCAGCGCGGACTGGATGAAGGTGAGCGGCGCTTCCTGTTGTCGCTGGTGGCCGGCACACCCGAATGGGCGTTGCTGGACGTCGCGAATCTCGAACACCTGCCGGGCGTACGGTGGAAACTGCAGAACCTGGCGCAGTTGCAGAAGACTAATCCGAAGAAATTTGCCGAGCAAGCAGACCTGCTGGCCGCTCGGCTGAGCGGGCTCGGATCGTGATCTCCGACGATGGTTTCGTACCTCAGCACTCCACCACGTTCACCGCCAGCCCCCCCAGCGACGTCTCCTTGTACTTCGACTTCATGTCCTCGCCGGTCTGCATCATGGTCTTGATGACGGCGTCGAGCGACACGTAGTGGCTGCCGTCGCCGCGCAGCGCCAGCCGCGCCGCATTGATGGCCTTGACCGCGCCCATGGCGTTGCGTTCGATGCACGGGATCTGCACCAGCCCGCCGACCGGGTCGCAGGTCAGGCCCAGGTTGTGCTCCATGCCGATTTCGGCCGCGTTCTCGACTTGCGCCGGCGTGCCGGCGAGCACGGCCGCCAGTGCCCCGGCGGCCATCGAACAGGCGACACCGACCTCGCCCTGGCAGCCGACTTCGGCACCCGAGATCGACGCGTTGGCCTTGTAAAGCATGCCGATTGCGGCCGCGGTGAGCAGGAAGTCGACCACGCCATCGTCCGAGGCGCCGGGGCAGAACTTCCGGTAGTAGTGCAGCACCGCGGGAATCACGCCCGCCGCGCCGTTGGTCGGCGCCGTGACCACGCGGCCGCCGGCGGCGTTTTCTTCGTTGACCGCCATCGCGAAGGCATTGACCCAGTCCATCGCGGCCAGCGGGTCGGCGCCAGCGGCACCCGCATCGCGCGCCAGCAGTTCCCGGTAAAGCTGCGGGGCCCGGCGGCGGATGTTGAGGTTGCCGGGCAGGCGCTCGGAAGCGCTGGCGTTGTCGATGCCGAGGCCGCGCCGCACGCACTGCTGCATGACCTCCCAGATGCGCAGGATACCGGCGCGGACCTCGCCCGGGGCGCGCCAGGTGCCTTCGTTTTCCAGCATGAGCCGCGCCACGCTCAGGCCCTGCTGGCTGGCGCGCGAGATGAGCTCGTCGCCGGTGCGGAATGGATGGGGCCATGCGAGGCCGGCCGAGGCATCGGCCGGCGCCACGGCAACCCCGCCTTCGACCACGAAGCCGCCGCCGACCGAGAAATAGCAGCGGTCGGCCAGCACCGAGCCCGCGGCATCGAGCGCCACCATCCGCATGCCGTTGGGATGCTCGGCCAGCGATTCGCGGCCGACGAAAGCGATGTCGCGGCCCGCTTCGAAGCCGATCGGATGGCGGCCCAGCAGGGTCAGCTGGCCGCTGCGGCGCATGGCATCGAGCCGCGGCCGGACGGTGGCCGGATCGACGGTGTCCGGCGCCTCGCCCATCAAGCCGAGCATCGCGCCCACGTCCGTCGCATGGCCGTGCCCGGTCGCACCGAGCGAGCCGTAGAGCCGGACCCGCACACCGGCCGTCGCCGCCAGCAGTCCTTCGGCATCGAGCGCGCGGGCGAACATCAGCGCTGCCCGCATCGGCCCGACGGTGTGCGAACTCGACGGACCGATGCCGACCTTGAAGATGTCGAAGACAGACAGCATCAGCGCACTATGCGGCCGAAAGCTGCTGCTTGACCAGTGCCACCCAGCGTCAGGGCTGAGGCACGTACTTGTTGCCGGCCGCCTTGTAGCGGGCGATCGCCGCCTGCAGGTCTTCGAGTTCCTCGCAGGGCACGGTGCAGATCTTGGTCAGTCTGGCCTGCCGCTCCTCGGCCCGCGGCAGGTCGCCCAGGATCAGGAACAGCTCACCCGAGTATTCGAGCGCGCCCCGGTGCATCGGGTCGATCCGCAGAGCGGCGTCGTAATAGCGTCCGGCGGCCGCATAGTCTGGGTTGGGGCCCTTGCGCACGGTGTAGCCCATGAGGTTGTTCCAGTCGGCACTGCGGGTGTCCTTGACGCGCTCGAGTTCGGCGAGCGCCGCCGGCCAGTTCTTGGCTGCGATCTGCGATCGGGCGGCGGCCAGCTGCAAGGTCGGTGGCGCCGAGAAGGTGTCGGCCGCCTGCGCAGCCTGCATGGCCAGCGCGGCCAGCACCGCTGCGCAGCCGGAAGCAAGGGTCTTGTTCATGGTGCGCTCACTCCTTCGACTTGTGCTTTTTCGGCTTGTCCGGCGCCGGCTCGTCGACGCCGTCGAGCACCAGCTTGCTCGGATCCAGCCGCCGCTTCTGCAGGTCGTGCAGCAGGCCCGCATCGCTGAGGTCGATCTTGTGCGAGGCGGCCCAGTCGCGCTGGGCGGTCTCCGCCAGCCGCTGCACGGTGCCTTCGTGGTCGGTCTCGATCGCCAGTTCGCGCCGGCCGTCGAAGCTGCCGGGTGCCAGGTTGATCGAGCCCACGATGGCGCGCCGGCCGTCGGCCAGCATCATCTTCGCGTGGAGCTTGAGGTGCTTCATGGTGTGCACCTTGGCACCGACGTCCTGCAGGATGCGCAGCCCGCCGACGCCCTCGATCAGCTTCTCGGCCTTGAGCGAATGCGGCGGCTTGGTCAGGATGTGGACCTTCACGCCCCGGCTCGCCGCACGCACCAGCCGCTCGATGATGACCATGTCCTGGTAGCGCTCGTTCTGCACCCAGAGCGAGTCCCGGGCGCCATCGATGAACGCGGCGACGCGCTGGCGGCCGTTGTCGGGGCACCAGATCAGGCGCGACTCGGGATGCGGCGTGAAGTCTTCGTGCGCCCAGTCGGCGTCGAAGCAGTCGACCATCTGGCGGGTCTCGAGGTCGTGGGTCGTGACGACCGCGTAGTCGCGCGTCTCGGTCAGGTCCTTGGGCTCCCAGTTGAGCGATTCGACGAAGCCCACCTGGTCGTCGACCACCATCGACTTCTGGTGCGTGAGGTCGAACTTCGGATTGCTGTCGCGGACCTCGATGCCCGCATCCACAAGCGCCTGGCGCGCGGCCTCGTTCTCGGTCTCGCCGCTGCGGCGGGCCGGGTTCAGCATTACACGCACCTTGACGCCGCGCTGCTTGGCGGCGATGACCGCGCCGATCAGCGTGTCGTCGGTGAACAGGAACATCCGGATGTTCAACGCCGACTTGGCCGCGTTGATTGCGTCCAGGATCGGCTTGGCGGTGTCGTCGGGCAGAACGATCAGTCGGTGGGACATGGCGGCCTCAGGCGGTGGCGGCCGCGTGGGCCGCCGGGTCTTCGTACTGGATGCGGTGCAGCTCGGCATAGACGCCGCCGAGGGCGACCAGCTCGTCGTTGGTGCCTTCCTCGACCACCACGCCGTCCTTCAGCACGATGATCTTGTCGGCGTTGCGCAGGGTGCTCAGGCGGTGGGCGATCATGATCACGGTGCGGCCCTGCATCAGCCGCTCCAGGCCTTCGATCACCAGGCGCTCGGATTCGGTGTCGAGGGCGGCCGTAGGTTCGTCCAGGATCATGATCGGGCTGTTGCGGATCACCGCCCGCGCGATGCCGATGCGCTGGCGCTGACCGCCCGACAGCGTGTCGCCGCGCTCACCGACCAGCGAGTCGTAGCCGTTCGGCATGCGGGCGATGAACTCGTCGGCGTTGGCGAGCTTGGCTGCGGCGACGATCTCCTCGCGGGTCGCGCCGGGTTTGCCGTAGGCGATGTTCTCCCCGATGGTGCCTCGGAACAGCACCGTCTCCTGCAGCACGAAGCCGATCTGCGAGCGCAGCGCCGCGAGCTTGTGGGTCGCGATGTCGACGCCGTCGATCAGCACGCGGCCGCCGCTCGGATCGTAGAAACGCGGCATCAGGCTCACGACCGTGGACTTGCCGCTGCCCGTGGGCCCGACGATGCCGACCACCTGGCCCGGCTTGATGTTGAACGAGACGTCGCGCAGCACCGGCGGTTCGCTGCCGTAGCCGAAGGCCACGTGCTCGAAACTGATCTCGCCCCGCGTGCGACCCGGATCGGTGGCGCCGGGATGCTCGCGGATGATGTCGTCGGCGCCGAGGATCTTCTGGATCCGCTCGAGTGCCACCGTGGTCTGCGCGATGGTGCTGGCCATCCCGGCCAGGTCCTTCACCGGCTTGAAGAACTTGCTCAGGTAGGCGAGGTAGACGGTCAGCGCGCCGGCCGTCATGGTGCCGGCGATGATCAGCGAGGTGCCCTTCCAGAGCACGATGCCGGTGCACAGCGCCACCACCACCGCCACCACCGGCGACAGCAGCGACTTGATGCGCCGGGCCTTCAGTGCGGCCTCGGTGCTGGCGTGGCTGGCCGCCGTCATGTGCGTCAGCTCGAGATCCTGGCGGCCGAAGGCCTTGATCGCACGCACCGAGCCCAGGCCCTCCTGCACCACGGCGACGATCTCGCTCTGCTTGACGCGCACCTCGCGCGTCACGTCCTTCACGGCCTTCTTGAAGCGGAACACGAACAGCAGCAGGAAGGGCATCACCGCGATCGCGATCAGCGTGAAGTCCCAGTCGAGCCAGATCATCAGCCCCAGCATGAAGACGATGGTGACGATGTCGACGACGATCGACAGCGTCGAGGACGAGGCGAAGCTCTGTACCGTCGCCACGTCGCTGGTGATGGTCGACATCAGGGTGCCGGTCTTGGCGGTGTCGTAGAAAGCCAGCGAGAGTCGGTGCAGGTGCTCGTAGATGCGCAGCCGGAGGTCGTTGGCGACCCACTGCCCGATGCTGGTCGTGAAGTAGTTGTCGATGTAGGTCGCGATGCCGCCGATGACCGCGATCGCCAGCGTCGCGATGCCCGCGAACAGCGCGACGCCGAGCGTGTGGCGGCCGATGCCCAAGTCGTGCGCCCATTCGAGCCAGGCCGGCAAGTGGTGCGTGCCGAGCGCGTCGTCGAGCACCAGCTTCAGCGGCCAGGGTGCGGCCAGGCTCATCGCGATTTCGACCAGCATCGCCACCAGCACGATCGCCAGCCAGCCGCGGTAGGGCTTGAGCAGCCCCAGCACCAGGCGCGTGGTGTCCTGGCCCTGCGACAGGGCGGCATGCCGGGCCACCCGGGTGGCCGAATGCTGCGGCGTCTCCGGGGCCGCCGGCAGTTCTGCGGGTAGAGGAGGTGTTGACATGCGGAGCCTGGAGGGTGGACGGCGCCTGGGATTGTGGACTCAGGTCCGCAGCCGACGCAAGCACCGGACCCGGCCCCGCGGGCCCGGGCACAATCCCCCGCCATGAGGCAATGGTTGCGTACGCAAGGGGGCTGGTGGCTCGCATGGCTGCTGGTCTCCGGCGCCGGCGCGGTCTGGCTCGCGCGCGGCGAGCTCCGGCAGCTGCGCGAGGATTTCGAGGTCAATGGCCGCATCGCCCACCGGCTCATGAGCCAGCAGGTGGTGCAGTACGACGCCGTGCTGGCCACGCTGGCGCTGCTGGAGCCGGCGCCGGGCGCGGCCCGCTCCGAGCGTCGCCTGCCGTCGGTCTACCCGTCGATCCTCGATGTCGAGCGGCGCGAGGCCGGCGGGTCGTGGCCGGACCCGTCGCTGGCCCCCGCCGAGGCCCGCTCGCGCCAGTTGCAGCGTCCCGAATTCGTCGCCGACGACTTCGCGAGCGGGCGCTACCGGCTCGTGATCGGCGCCTTGCCGATCAGCTATGCGCTGGCCATCGACCTCGCCACGGCCGTGCCCTGGCGCGACTGGCCGATGGACCCGAAGACCAGCCCGGTGCGGGTGACGCTCGAGTACGCGGGGCAGCGCTTCGTGGTCCAGCCGGGCGCCGCGGCCGCCGAGGGCGGTTGGCATTTCGACTTCCGCAAGGTGCTCGCCTCGGACAGCCAGGCCTTCGAGCTGTTGGCCGAACAGCGGGTCCCCTGGACCGGACTGCCCTGGACCGCGATGGCTGCATGGTCGCTCGCCATGGCCGCCGCGCTGGGCGGCGCCTACGCGCTGCGGCGCCAGCGCATCGCGCGGCGCCGCGCCGAGGAACTGCTGCGGCTCGGGCAGGTCGCGCGGCTCAACGCGCTCGGCGAGCTGGCGGCCGGGATGGCCCACGAGCTGAACCAGCCGCTGACCGCGGTGCTGGCCAACACCCAGGCCGCCCAGCGGCTGCTGGCCGAGGAGCCGCCCGAACTGGCGACCGCGCGCTCGGCGATGAAGCAGGCGGCCGAACAGGCGCGCCGGGCCGCCGACGTGGTGGGCCGTCTGCGGCGGGTGATCGAGCGCCCCGACCGGCAGGCCGAGCTGCGGCCCGTGGCGCTGCAGGAGGTGCTGCGCAGCGCGCTGCACCTGCTGGCGCCCGAGATGGCCAGGCGTACCGTGACGCCGTCCATCGACGACGCGACGGCGGCGCCGGTCTGGGTGCTGGCCGAGCCGGTCGCGCTCGAGCAGATCGTCCACAACCTGCTGATGAACGCGCTGCAGGCGCTCGAGGAGGTGCCCGCCGGCGAGCGCCGCCTGCAGCTGTCCATCGGCATCCAGGCCGGCCGCGGCCTGCTCGCCGTCAGCGACAACGGCGCCGGGTTGTCGCCGGAGGCCCTGCCGCGCGTCTTCGAGCCTTTCTTCAGCACGCGCGAGGGCGGGCTCGGGCTCGGCCTGAGCCTGTCCGAGACACTGGCGAGCGGAATGGGCGGCGCGCTCGAAGCGGCACATGCCGAGCCGCGCGGCGCCCGTTTCACGCTGCGGCTGCCGCTCGCCGCCGGCAGTGCCCAGGAGATGCATCGATGAGCGGACCCTTGTCCCCGCTGATCCACCTGATCGACGACGACCTCGCGGTGCGCGAGAGCCTGGCGCTGCTGATCGGCACGGTCGGCCTGCGCACCCAGACCTGGGGCGATCCGCAAGCCTTCCTCGACCAGTTCGACCGGGCGAGCATCGGCGCCATCGTGCTCGACGTCCGCATGCCCGGCATCGGCGGGCTCGCCCTGCTCGATGCGCTGGTCGGGCAGGGCGTCGACCAGCCGGTGATCATGCTCACCGGCCATGGCACGGTGGAGATGTGCCGCCGCGCCTTCAAGGCCGGGGCGGCGGAGTTCCTCGAGAAGCCGGTCGACGACGAACAATTGCTCGAAGCGCTGCAGCAGGCGGTACGCCGGCACGTCGATTCGCGCGAACGCACGCAAGCCGACCAGGCCGCCCGCGAGCGCTACCAGCAGCTGTCCGAGCGCGAGCGCGAGGTGCTGGGTTTCATCGTCGCCGGGCTCACCAACAAGGAGATCGCGCGCGCGCTGGCGCTTTCGCCGCGCACCGTCGAGACCCACCGGGCCAATCTCTTCGCCAAGCTCGAATGCGATTCGCTGGCGCAGCTGATCCGGCGCTACGCGGGGTTGGTCGAAGCCACTGGCTGAACGGTCATCGTTCCGCTCCGTATTTCTACGGAGCGGCGAGGGTAGCCGTACGAATGGGCGGCGGGGGCTGCAGTTCCTAAAGTTGCACCACCGTCGGCGATGTGCCGGCGCGATTCGATCCCAACCTTCCGGAGAACCCCATGAACCCGTCCCTTCGCCTCGGCAGCCTCGCCGTCCTGCTCGCCGCTTCCGCCCTGGGCGTCCAGGCCCAGACCGCGACGCCGGCACCGGCGCCGAGCCCGGCCGTGCGCGCCGAGAAGAACATGTCGCTCGAACTGGCGAACGAGATCGCCGGTGCGGCGGTGGCCGCTTGCGCGGCCAACGGCTACGCGGTCGCGGCCACCGTGGTCGATCGCGCCGGCACCGTGCGTGCCGTCCAGCGCGCCAACAACGCCGGCTCGCACACGCTCGGCGCCAGCGAGCGCAAGGCCTGGACCTCGGCCTCGGCCAAGACGCCGACCCTGGCGATGATGGAAAACGCCCAGAAGAACCCCGCCGCCGCCAACCTCGTGAACATCCCGGGCTTCCTGCTGCTGGGCGGCGGCGTGCCGGTCAAGTCGGGCAACGAGGTCATCGGCGCCGTCGGCGTCGGCGGCGCGCCGGGTGGCCACCTCGACGAGCAATGCGCCAACGCGGCGCTCGACAAGGTCAAGGGCCAGCTGGGTTGATTCCGATGAAGGCCGTGGCTGTCGCTCTGGCACTGCTGGCCGCTGGGCTGGCCGCTCCGGCGGCGGCCCAGGTGGCGCCGGCCGCCGTCGAGGCGCAGGCCTACCAGGGCCTGCACCGCGCCGCCTGGCGTGGCGACCTGCCGCAGCTGAAGGCGCTGATCGCCGGCGGCGCCGACCTCGAGGCGCGCGACGCCATGGGCCGCACGCCGCTCCACGTGGCCACCTACGCGCGTCAACGCGAGGCCATCGGCGTGCTGGCCAGGGCCGGCGCCAGGCTCGACGCGTTCGAGAACGACCGCTACGACGCCGTCACCATCGCCGCGGTCGCCGACGACGTGCCCACGTTGGCGCTGCTGCTGTCGCTCGGCGCCAACCCCGGCCAGACCACCAGCCGCTACGACGGCACGGCGCTGATCGCCGCGGCCCATCTCGGGCACGACGAGGTGGTGCGCCGGCTGATCGCGGCCGGCGCACCGCTCGACCATGTCAACAACCTGCACTGGACCGCGCTGATCGAAGCCATCGTGCTCGGCGACGGCGGACCGCGCCACCAGCGCACCCTCATTGCGCTGGTCGACGCCGGCACCAACCTGCAGCTGGCCGATCGCCAGGGCCATACGCCGCTGCAGCTCGCGACCGCGCGCGGCTACACCGCGATGGTCGAAAAGCTGCGGGCCGCAGGCGCGAGATAGGGGCGGCTCGGGGACAATCGGGCGGTCCTTTTGAGGGATCGCAGGATCAAGCCCCATGTACATGCCTCCGCAATTCAACGTCACCGACCGCGCCATCGCCGCGCGGCTCATGCGCGACCATCCATTCGCCAGCCTGATCTCGAACGACGACCAGGGCCTGCCCTACGTCACGCACCTGCCGCTGGTGCTGGAGGAACGGGGCCCGGACGACTTCGTGCTCTGGGGCCACTGCGCCAAGCCCAATGCGCAGTGGCGCTACCTGCAGGCGCGGCCACGGGCGCTGGTGAGCTTTCTCGGCCCGCATGCCTACCTGTCGCCTTCGGTCTACCCCGACCTGGCGCGGGTGCCGACCTGGAACTACCTGGCCGTGCACTGCACGGTCGAGGCGCGCCTGGTCGAGGGCGCCGACGAGAAGGACGCGCTGCTCAAGCGCCTGATCGGCCAGCACGAGCCCGCGTACGCGCAGCAATGGCGCGACCTTGGCCAGGACTTCCAGCACAAGATGCTCAACGGCATCGTCGGTTTCGAGCTGACCGTGACCGCGCTGCAATGCAAGGTCAAGCTCAACCAGCATCGCAAGGAATCGCATGCCGCGACCTACGAGGTCTACCGCAACGGCACGCCCGACGAGCGCGCGCTGGCGGACTGGATGAGGACGCTCGGCATCACCGGGGAGGCCTGAGATGCGCATGTTGGGGTTGGCAGGATTGCTGGTCGCGCTGGTCGTCGTCGGGCTGCTGGCCAGGAAGCAACTGGGCGGCGTCGCCGCGCCGGTGCTGCCGGCCGCCAGCGCTGGGGCGGGTGAGGCACGGGCGCCGAACCCGCAGCAGATCCAGCAGCAGTTCAAGCAGTCGCTCGATGCCGCGATGCAGGCGCGGCCGGTCCCCGATGACAACTGACGCCGACTGGATGGCGCTCGCGCTGGCCGAGGCGCGCCAGGCGGCGGAGGCCGGCGAAGTGCCGATCGGCGCCGTGCTGGTCAAGGACGGCCGGCTCGTCGCCAGCGGACGCAATGCGCCGATCGCGCTGCACGACCCGAGCGCGCATGCCGAGGTCAATGCGCTGCGCGCCGGCGGGGCCGCGCTCGGCAACTACCGGCTCGACGGCTGCGAGTTGTTCGTGACCCTGGAGCCCTGCGCGATGTGCGCCGGCGCCATGCTGCATGCACGGCTGGCGCGGGTCGTGTTCGGCGCCGCCGACCCCAAGACCGGCGCCGCCGGCTCGGTGATCGACCTGTTCCGCGAGAGCCGGCTCAACCACCGCACGGCCGTGCAGGGCGGATTGCTCGCCGCCGAATCGCAGGCGCTGCTCCAGAACTTCTTCCAGGCCCGTCGCTGCGCCGCGCGCGAGGCGGCCGAGCCCTTGCGCGACGACGCCTTGCGCACGCCCGACGAGCGCTTCGCCGGACTGGCCGATCTGGGCCCCGCGCCGCGCCAGGTGAGCGAGCTGCCGAGCCAGCGCGGCTGGCGGATGCGCTACCTCGACGAGGGCCCACGGGATGCGCCCTGCACCTGTCTCTGCCTGCACGGGCCGGGCGAGTGGCGCTACTTCTTCCGCCACCTCACGGGCGCACCGGGATTGCGACTGCTGGCGCCCGACCTGATCGGCTTCGGACAAAGCGACAAGCCCAAGCGCGAAGCGGTGCACCAACTCGAATGGCACTGGCGCCTGCTGGCCGAATGGCTGGCGTGGCTCGAACGAACGCAACAGCTCCCGCCCGGTCCGCTGGCGCTGCTGCACAGCCCCGGCGCCGCCGCCTGGGCCGCATCGCTGGCCGAAACCCTGCCAGCCCGCTTCGCGCCCGTGATGGCCGTGCCGGACGGCGCCGCCCCGGTGCCGGACGCCTGGCACGCTCCATTTCCCGACCGCGGCCACGAGGCCGCGCTGCGGGCCCTGGGCCCGATCCCGAAGCGCGCCTCCGGCCCGACGCCGGCGCAGGCGAGCGCCCTGGCCCAGCGGGTGCGCGAGGCAATGGGATACTTCGGCCCGTGAAAAAACACATCTACATCTATTCGCCCTCCAGCGCCGTGCGCGACAAGGCCGCCTTCAAGCGCGGCGTCAAGCGGCTCCAGGCCCTGGGCCACGAGGTCGAACTCGACGAGGCCGTTCTTGCCACCCACCAGCGCTTCGCAGGCGACGACGCCACGCGGCTGGCGGCCATTGCGCGCGCCGCGGCCAGCGGCGCCGACGTGGCGCTGATCTCGCGCGGCGGCTACGGACTCACACGCATCCTCGACCAGATTCCCTACAAGGCGGTGGCCAAGGCGATCGATCGCGGCACCGAGTTCGTCGGGCTCAGCGACTTCACTGCCTTCCAGAGCGCGCTGCTGGCCAAGACCGGGGCCGTCACCTGGGCCGGGCCCGCGATCGGCGAGGACTTCGGCGCCGAAGCCGGTGCCGACGACATCATGGAAGCCTGCTTCGACGACCTGCTGGGCGGGCAGGGCGAGGGCACCGGATGGCGCATGCCGGCGCGCGACAGCGCCGACCTGCCGGCGTTCCGGTCCATCCACGACGCGGTGCTGTGGGGCGGCAACCTGTGCGTGCTGACCAGCCTGCTCGCAACGCCATGGTTTCCCGCCATCGACAAGGGCGTGCTGTTCCTGGAGGACGTCAACGAACATCCTTACCGGGTCGAGCGCATGCTCGACCAGTTGCGTCACGCGGGGGTGCTGGGGCGCCAGAAGGCGATCGTGCTGGGGCAGTTCACGGGAATCCGCAAGGTTCCGCACGATCGGGGCTTCGGCATGCAGGCGGTCGTCACCCGTCTGCGCGGCCTCATCAAACCGCCGGTGCTGACCGGACTGCCGTTCGGGCACGTGCCGACCAAGGTGCTGCTGCCCGTGGGCGCGAAGGTGGAAGTGGCCGCCGACGGCCGGAACGTCTTCATGGTCTGGGGCCACCGGCACCCTCACCCTCACTGAAAACAGGGCGGGCCCGCTGGCGCGGGCCGCTCACGCTCAATGGCGGGGGTCAGCCGTGGACCCTGTGGTGGGTCCGGGGCTCCATGCTGCCGGGAAGCCCGCCCTTGAACAGGCGGTTGATCTGGCGCATCTGGCGCCGGGCGGCGACTTCGCCGTCGACCGCGCTGAGGGCGGTCAGGACGTCCTGGCGCAGGTACCAGAGCGCTTCGAGGTCGCCTGCGAAACGCACGCGCTGCGCCACGCGCTGCATCGTGTGGCCGCCATGGACCTGCAGCAATGACAGCATCGCCGTGCGGATCTGCCCCATCTGACGATCCGCGGAACGGCGAAAGCCGAACCCGGGGAAGCTCAGAAAGCGAAGGAGACTGCTGGGTGACACCATGGACGGAAGGCGTATTGCCAAAACCTGGACAGGTGCTACGTTAAGGCTGCCCCCGGAGCCGCACAAGCATCGACACGACATTTCATGTTCAAAAACAACATACTTCACGAAACTGCTCATGAAGCGCTTGAAGAACTAATGCCTAAGTTCTACTTTCGAGGCGAAAAGGAAACGTACAGCGTGTGTCGAAATGAAAAAGCAACAGCTTGGTGCGCCAGCGGCCCGATTTGAGCTTCCGGGACCGAGTTTCGGCGCCGCTTTGCCATAATCGAACGGCGAGAGCTACCAAAAACTGCACAACATGGGCGCCAATTCCACTGTCGTATTTGCCGATCTGACGGGAAGTACCAGAGTCTTCGAGGCTATGGGGAACGCGCGCGCCACCGAAACCGTGACGCGGCTGACGCAGTGGATCGGCGGCGTCTGCGAAGCGCATGGGGGCCGTGTCGTCAAATCGCTGGGCGATGGCGTGTTTGCGATATTCGCCGAAGGCATCAGCGCCACCCGGGCCGTGCTCGAAATGCAGCGCAACCACCAGAAGCGCCTGCAAACGTGGCCCGCGCCGCTGCGTATGGAACTGCAGATCGGCGTCGCCAGCGGGGAAGTGGTGGAGGTCGATGGCGATTGTTACGGCGACGCGGTCAACCTGGCCTCGCGCCTGAGCGACCTGGCCGGGCCGGGACAGATCTGGGCGACCGAGTCGGTGATCGAGCAGCTGCATGGCGGCGAGGTCCGCCACCGCAGCCTGGGGCCGATCAATATCCGCGGCAAGAACGAGATGCCGGTGGTGCACCGGGTCGACTGGCAGGACGAGGTGTCCGAGTTCCTCACAATGCCGGCCTCGCTGGTGCATCAGCCGCGCGGGCCCGATTCGTCCTTCGGACAGATCGAGCTGGCCTGGCTCGACGTCCGCTCGATGTTCCGCGCCGACGAACTTCCGATCCATCTGGGCCGGGTCGACGAAGCCCAGTTCGTGGTCAACGACCCGCGGGTGTCGCGGCTGCATGCGCGCATCGAGGCCCGCCAGGGCAGTTGCGTACTGGTCGACGTCAGCACCTACGGCACCTGGGTGCGCTTTCATGGCACTGCCGGCGCCAGCGGCGAGATCGCGCTGCGGCGCGACGAGTGCGTGCTGCACGGCAGCGGCGAGATCGGCCTGGGTGCGCCGCTCAGCGATTTCAGCGCGCCGACCATTTCGTTCAACACCACCGGCGGCAACGTGCTGCTGGCGCGCCGCGACCTGCGCTAGGGACGGGCCGGCTCGACCGGCCGCAGCACGCGGCCATCGCCGATGAACGACTCGCCCACCAGCATCCTGAAGCCGGCTTCGGCCTGAAACTTGGGCAGCGCCAGTTGGGGCGCCAGAAACTCCACTTCGAGCGCCTGCGGGCTGCCACGCCGGAACGACCGGTCCGCCGGAACCCACCAGCGGGCCGAGAACGCCTCGTTGCCGACCACCAGCGCGCAGCGATGCTCGCCGGCAGGCACCGGGATGTCTTCGGCCGGCAGTTTCGGCGGACGCAGCGTGAGTTCGACCAGCAGCTGGGGCTCGAAGGCGGGCCGCTCGTCGAAGGGGGAGGGCGCCATCGGTGCCGGCCGGCGCAGGCGCGAGATCAGCCACGAGATCACGTTGCCGATGATCGGCACCCACAACAGCATCAGCAGGGTGCCGATGTCCCGCAGGGTCGAGCCGGGCGCGGCGAGCTGCCGCATCGCCGCGCCTCCGAGGGCGACGCACAGGAGGATGATCACGATGAGCTTGCGCCGGGACTGGATGGTCGTCATGGCCCCGAGCTTAACAATCCGGCCCGGCGCCGGGCGCCGCAGCGGGCTGCCTGTTTTGCAGGCAACGGGACGGGACCCCGCGTGGGGCCACGGTTCGAGCCTGGCCGTCCCGGCGCTTCACACAGTGTTATCCACAGAAAGCCGGAACAAGTCATCGAGCTGCCGCAGGTCGTCGAGCAGCAGGCGCAGCGGGGCGGCCAAGCCGGCAGCGACGGATGGCGCGTCGTGGGTCGGCGCCGCGACGCTGTCGTCGACCGGCTGCCCACGGCGCTCCACGCGCGCGGCGATGGCCGCCAGCGCGGCACCCGCGATGCGGGCCACTTCGCGGTTGTCGGCGTCGCGCGATGCACCGGCCTCGGCGCGGAGCAGGCGCTTCAGCAGCAGCGCGTCCTGCACGATGCGGGCTGTCAGCGCGGCCGTGCGGTGGTGGCGATCGGCGCCGGGGGCGTTGCGCGCGCGGCCGAACGGGCGTCCTTCATGGTCGGCGCCGCCGGCCAGCACGCTCAGCCGGGCGAGCGCATGGCGCACGGCAGCGGCCGATTGCTCGGCCTGCGCCTCGGTCCGGGCGGCCGGCGGCTGCTGGAATTGCCGCCCCACCTGCCGCAGCAGCGCGGCGCAGCCGGCACAGAAGCGATCGGCGGCGCGGTAGCGCGACGAAACCAATGCGACCGCCATGGCCACCGCGACGCCGATCAGGATCTGCGCCACCCGCAGCGCCGCCACCTGCAAGGCGGAATGGCCCGGGAGGTCGCCGGCGGCCAGGATGATCAAGGCGGCCACCGGCGCGCTTCGAAAGGCCGGGCTGGCGGCGCTCGCGAAGGCGAGTCCGACCACGATGGCGAGCAAGGTGGCCTGCGGATGGCTTCCATGGTGTTGCAGGAAGACGCCGAGCAGGCCGGCCACGGCACCGATCAACGTGGCCCGCGTGCGGTCCCAACTGGCCTCCCAGGTCGCGCCGCTGCTCGGGCGCAGCACGATCAGCGCGCTCATCACGGCCCACAGGTGCTCGGGCAGGGCGAGCAGCGCCGACAGCGCGGAGGCCAGCAGCACCGTCGCGGCCAGTTGCAGCCCATGATGCCGCCGCTCGGCATCGAAGGGCAGGCGCGCGGCCAGCGCGGTGAAGCTCATTCGCGCCGTGCGGCGGCCGCCGCGGGGTCGAGGACGCCGGCGATGTCGTCGAGCAAGGCGCAGGCCTCGAGCAGCAGCGCACGCTGTTGCGGATTCAGGCGGGCGTCGATGATCTCGGCCAGGGAAGCTTCACCGGCCTGGACCGCGGTGACCAGTCGCCGGGCACCCGACCGGGTCAGGCGCAGCAGCGATCGCCGCCCGTCGGCGGCATCCGCCTTGCGGGCCAGCCAGCCATCGGCTTCGAGTTCGGCCAGCAGGCGGGTCAGCGACTGGGGCATGACGCCTTCGCGCTGGGCGAGCTCGGTCGGTGTCATCGGGCCGGTACGGTAGAGACGGCCGATGACGCTCAGTTTGGCCACGCTCAAGCCGGCATCCTGCAGGGCCGGCCGCAGCCGCCGGGACAGCAGAGTGACGGCTCCGCGCAGGCGGTGCGCGCATTGCGCCGCGTCGGGAGAGGAAGGCTGCATCGCAAAAATGAAAAGACTTGTCTTGGTATTCAGATACTAAGACAAGTCTTGCTTGATTGCCAGGCAGCCGGCGGCCGCCGATGCCTCAGCTGATCAGCTGGTTCTTGAGCGCGTAGTAGGTGAGGTCGCTGTTAGAGGCCAGGTTCATCTTCTCCATCAGCCGGCTGCGGTAGGTGCTCACGGTCTTGACCGACAGCGACAGGTGCTCGGCGATGCTGCCCGCGGTCTCGCCGGTGGCGAGCTTCAGGAAGA
This sequence comes from Variovorax ginsengisoli, assembly GCF_030486595.1. Taxonomy (GTDB): domain Bacteria; phylum Pseudomonadota; class Gammaproteobacteria; order Burkholderiales; family Burkholderiaceae_C; genus Variovorax; species Variovorax ginsengisoli_B. Next base: position 166,530 of record NZ_JAUJZH010000016.1, read on the forward strand.
CCTGGAACTCGCGCTCCGAGAGCTGCTCATGCGGCGCGGTGTCGGTGTTGCGGTCGAGCTGGCGGGCCAGCAGTTCGGCCACGCCCGGCGTGATGTAGCGACGACCGAGCGAAATCGTGCGGATCGCTTCGACGATTTCCTTCGGGTCGCATTCCTTGTTGAGGTAGCCACTCGCGCCCTGGCGGATCAGGCTCATGGCGTAGTGTTCCTCGGGATAGCCGCTCAGAATCAGGATGCCAGTGTCGGGCGCTTTCGCCCGCACCATCGCGATGGCGTCGATGCCGCTCTGGCCCGGCATCGAGAGATCCATCACCAGGACATCAATCTCGTGATTGCGCACCAGATCGATGGCTTCGCGCCCGCTGGCGGCTTCGCCGACCACGCGCAGGTCCACGTGCTGCGAAAAGAAGTCGCGCAGGCCCGAACGAACGATGGCATGGTCGTCCACGATTCCGATCTTGATCATTTTTTGCTCCTCGAATGATGGTGTCGGGGGAGCATGCGGGCCGATGCGGCCGGCTCGCGTCTGCCGACAGCCCGACTCCGCGTAGGAAAGACGCGAATGCAACTCGGGCAATTGGATGACACTCGGCGGGGGGAAGGCCCCGGTGCGACAGCCAGGCGTCAGCGCAGCAGCCTGAAGGCAGCCACCGCGGCCGCCAAGCCACCGAGCACCAGCAGGCCCTTGGCCTTGGAGAAGCGAGAGGCACGTTCGGAGCGATAGCCTTCGAGCCGGGCGGGGAGGGTGCGCAGGTCTTCGATCGGCCCCTGCGGGCCGAGGCGTTCCTCGGCATTGATCGCTTGCAGGGTCGCCGACAACAAGGCGGGGTTCTTGTCGTCGTGCTCGTAGGCGGTCGGGGTCTCGCCGCGCGCCCGCTGCACATGGGCCAGGAAGAGCTTGCCCCTGGCGGTCAGGCCGATATCTTCGCCGCTCATGACGAGCAGTCCGTGCTCGATCAGGGCATCGAGTCCGCGTCGCACGCCGGGCCGCTCGTTGACAGGCACGCTGGCCTGCAGGCCGGTGCGCGAGGTCTTGCCGCCCCCCGACGCGGCCGCCCGTTGGCGAACCAGCATCATCAGCACGCCGGCAACGGTCTCGTGGTCAGAAAGCGCTTGTCCCATGGCGATCAAATTATTCCCGCGAACAGGCGCCAGCGCGAGAGGAACAAGCCCTCATGTGCGGCAGATTTTTCGCGGTGGCGATTCGACGGCGCAGGCGGCCATCGAATCACCTTCGCTCGGCCGGCGATTGCGGCAATAACGCACACAACCCGGGGTGATCCCGAGTTGCGATGTCGTTGACAAACAGGGAGTCTTCAAGACTCTCAAACTCTGGACTCCGGGATGGCCTCCGAGGCGTCGCTCCACCCAAGCCCGGCATTCGCACGCGCCCAAGTCTCCGCGCACGCCCGATCCGGTCACGACCCGGCCCCCGGTGACATCGAGGACGATGCGCCCGGCCTGCGCGCCCGCTGGATCCAGGGCCAGCTGACGCGCAGCTTCTTGCGCCAATCGCGCGTGCGCCAGCCGCTGGGGCTGCTGCTGATCCTGACCATGGCCGCACTGTGCTGGGGCAGCGGCAGCCATCTGGCCGTGTCGGCCTGGCTGGCGGTCGGCTTGCTGATCTCCGCCATGCGCCGTCGCGTGGTGAGCCTCCATGCCGGCAAGCACCAGGGCGCCAGTTCCGAATCGCTCAATCTCTTTCTCGCCCGGGCGGCGCCGGTCTTCATCCTCGAGGCCCCGTTCTGGGGCGTCTCGGTGCTGCTGTTCTTCGCTCGCATTCCTGAGGCGAACCAGTTCGGCTGCTGGCTGGTCCTGACACTGGTGGTCTACGGCCCGATCACCCGCCTGGCGCTGGTGCCCTTCCTGCTCTACTGGTCGATGAACGGATTCTTCGTCGTGATGCTGGCTTGCGTGCTGTATGGCGTGTTCCTCGGGCCGATGCAGGGATCGCTCAACTACTGGTTCGTGGGGCTCACCTTGTTGCACTGGGTCGTGATCCTCGGCCTCGGCAGGGCGATCCACGCCAACCAGGAAGAGCACTTCGGTCTTCAATACGACCTCGCCCTCAGGGAGCGCCAGGCGACCGAGGCGGTCAGCACCAAGAACCGTTTTCTTGCCGCCGCGACCCACGACCTGCGCCAGCCGGTGTCGGCCCTGGCGCTCTATGCCGACTTCCTGAAGGAGAACCCGGAGACACATGCCGAACTGGCGCCCAAGATCGCCAAGGCCACGGCCGCTGTGAGCCACCTGTTCGATTCGCTGTTCGACCTGTCGGTGCTCGACAGCGGCAAGGTCCAGCTGTCGGTCGAGCCGGTGCAGATCGCCGATGTGGTGCGCGACCTGCAGCTTCAGTACGAGCCCCTGGCGGAGGCGAAAAACATCCGGCTGCGCGTGCGCACCGGGCAGGCGACGATCCAGTCGGACCCGCTGCGACTGCGGCGGATGGTCGGCAACGTGCTGTCGAACGCGATCAAGTACAGCCCGCCCGGCAAGAAGATCCTGCTGGCCGCGCGGCTGCAGCAGGGCGATGTCGTGGTCGAGGTCTTCGACCAGGGCATCGGCATCCCGGCCGACCAGATCGAGAAGGTGTTCGAGGAGTTCTATCGCGTCAATGACGCGGCCACGCCGGCAGCCGACGGTGTCGGGCTCGGCTTGTCGCTGGTCGCGCGGCTGGCGAAGGCGCTCAAGTCGGAGGTCCGGCTCGACTCGGTGGCGGGGCGCGGCACCCGCTGCTCGATCCGCCTGGGCGACCTGCGCGGCGGCGGCACTGCGAACCCGCCGGGTGGGTGACGACCTACGCCGCCTGGACAACGGTGCCGACACGCCGGCGCCGAGCGGGAACCTTCAATGAATGCAGTGCGACGTGGTCGCATTGCAATTCTCGAAAGGACTCCCATGCAGAGCACGAATTTCACCGACTACAAGAGCCCCGAACAGATCGCCGAGGCGACGCGCCAGGCCGTGCGCGAGACCGCCGACGGGGCAGACGCCTACACCGCGGGCATCGCGCATGCGGCCAGGCCTTCCAGGCGCCGGGCCCGGCAGGTCATGGACGACCTCAGGGCTCGGGGCCGCCAGTGGCGAGAGCAGGGCGGCCACTATGTCTCGGATCGGCCGGTCCGCTCGATGATGATGGCAGCGGCGGGCGGCGCCGCGGTGACCACATTGATGCTCGCCGCGCTGCGGGGCAGCCGGCGCTGAGACCTCCGCCGCGCGCAGCCTATGGACTGGCCGCCGCGCGCACCGACAGGGCCACGGCCACCACGTTGTCGACCGTGAAGCCGAACTCCCGCTGCAACGCCGCCAGCGGTGCCGAGGCGCCGAAGGTCTGCATGCCCACGACCTTGCCGATCGCGCCGACGTAGCGCTCCCAGCCGAAGGCCGACGCCTGTTCGATGGCCACCCGCGCCCTCGCGCCAGGCGGCAGAACGCTGTCCCGATAGTCGGGCGTCTGCTGCTCGAACAGGTCCCACGAAGGCATCGACACCAGTCGCGCACGCACGCCCTGGGCCACGAGCTGATCGTGCGCCTCCAGCGCCAGCGAGACCTCGCTGCCGCTCGCGATGAGGATCAGCTCGGGCTCGGCGTCGTCCGCGGCGTCGGCCAGCACATAGGCGCCCCTGGCGACGCCGGCGGCGGGCGCGAGCCGGCTGCGGTCGAGGGTCGGCAGGGCCTGGCGCGACAACACCATCGCGGTCGGGCGGTGCGGCGACCGCAGCGCCACGCGGTACGCTTCCACCACCTCGTTGGCATCGCCCGGGCGCAGCACCGTGAGACCGGGCATCGCGCGCAACGAGGCCAACTGCTCGATCGGCTGGTGGGTCGGTCCATCCTCGCCGTCGCCCATTGCATCGTGGGTGAAGACGAACAGCGACGGCAGTTCCATCAGCGCCGCCAGCCGGATCGCCGGCCGCGCGTAGTCGCTGAAGATGAAGAAGGTGGCGCCGAACGGACGCAGCTTGGACAGCGCCATGCCGTTGACGGCGGCCGCCATCGCATGCTCGCGAATGCCGAAGTGGAGGTTCTTGCCGCCCGGGCTGCCGGGCTGGAAATCGCCGGCGCCCGGGTACTTGAGGGTGGTCTTGTTCGACGAGCCGAGGTCGGCCGAGCCACCGATCAGCCAGGGCACGCTCTGAGCAAGAAGGTTGAGCACCTGGCCCGAGGCGTCGCGCCCTGCCACGCCCTTCGGGTCGGCCGTAAAGACCGGCAGCTGGCTGTCCCAGCCGGCTGGCAGTTCGCGGCGCTGCATCTGGTCGATCTCGAGCGCCAGGGCAGGGGAGCGCGCGCGCAAGGCGGCATCGGCCGCGTTCCAGGCCGCGCGCGCTGCGGCGCCCCGGGCGCCGATGCCGGCATCGAAATGCGCACGCACGCCGTCGGGCACCAGGAACTTCGCGTCCTCCGGCCAACCGTAGGCGCGCTTGACCAGCCGGACCTCGTCCTCGCCGAGCGGCTCGCCGTGCGCGGCGGCCGTGTCCTGGCGGTGCGGAGAGCCCCAGCCGATATGGCTGTCGAGGATGATCAGCGTCGGCTGGCCGCGGGTCTGCCTGAAGGTGGCCAACGCCGCCTCGATCAGCGCGATGTCGTTGGCGTCGCCGACCCGCAGCACCTTCCAGCCATAGGCGGCGAAGCGCATCGCCACGTCCTCGGTGAAGGTGATCTCGGTGCGCCCTTCGATCGTGATGTGGTTGTTGTCGTAGATCCAGCACAGCCGGTCGAGCCCGAGGTGGCCGGCCAGCGACGCGGCTTCGGAGCCGACGCCTTCCATCAGACAACCGTCGCCGCAGACCGCATAGACGTCGTAGTCGAACAGGGCTGGGCCGTCCTGGTCGTAGCGGTTGGCCAGCCAGCGCTGAGCCATCGCCATGCCGACGCTGGTGGCGATCCCCTGGCCGAGCGGGCCGGTGGTGGTCTCGACGCCCGACACCCAGTGGTATTCAGGGTGGCCGGGTGCCTTGCTGCCGAACTGGCGAAAACGCCGGATGTCGTCCAGCGTCACGGCGGGCGCGCCGAGCCGTTCGTACTCGGCGTTGACGGCCACCGTGCCGCTGAGGTGGAGCGCCGACCAGAGCAGCATCGAGGCATGGCCGTTCGACAGCACGAAGCGGTCGCGGCCGGGCCAGATCGGGTCCTTCGGGTCGAAGCGCATCACCCGGTTCCAGAGGGTGTAGACCAGCGGCGCAAGGGCCATCGGTGTGCCCGGATGGCCGGAGTTGGCGGCCTGCACTGCGTCGATCGACAGCGTGCGGATGGTGTTGATGCACAGGGTGTCGAGCTCGGCTTCGGTCATCGGGGGCTCCGGGGGGTGTGCCTTTCGAGGGTGCGGACGAACGAGAAGCAAGGCATGGGACGAGGGGAGTCATCATGCACTGAACCGGGATGGCCTGCTGCCGCCGGGCGCCCATAATCGTCCGATCCTAGGCCCTCACTCATTTTTTGGGATCCACGCGAATGTCCACTCTCATCCCTGCCACCCTGATCCCCGGCGACGGCATCGGCCCCGAGATCGTGGATGCCACGCTCGCCGTCCTCGACGCCCTGGGCGCGCCCTTCGAATGGGATCGCCAGCTCGGCGGCCTGGCCGGCGTGCAGGCCGCCGGCGACCCATTGCCCGCGGCCACGCTGGCCAGCATCCGGCGAACGCGCCTGGCGCTCAAAGGGCCGCTGGAGACGCCATCCGGCGGCGGCTATCGATCCTCGAACGTGCGCCTGCGCGAAGAGTTCGGGCTCTATGCCAACCTGCGGCCGGCGCGCACCCTGATTCCGGGCGGCCGATTCGACGACGTCGACCTCGTGGTGGTGCGTGAGAACCTGGAGGGCCTCTACATCGGGCACGAGCACTACGTGCCGATCGACGGCGACCCGCATGCGGTCGCGATGGCCACCGGCATCAACACGCGCCAGGGCAGCCGGCGGCTGCTCGAGTTCGCCTTCGAGACCGCGATCGCGACCGGCCGCAAGAAGGTCACGATCGTGCACAAGGCCAACATCATGAAGGCCTTGACCGGCATCTTCCTGGAGACCGGACTCGAGCTCTACGAACGCAAGTACAAGGGCAAGTTCGAACTCGACACGGTCATCATCGACGCCTGTGCCATGAAGCTGGTGCTGAACCCGTGGCAGTTCGACGTGCTGGTGACGACCAATCTGTTCGGCGACATCCTGTCGGACCTGGTGGCCGGGCTGGTCGGCGGCCTGGGGATGGCGCCGGGCGCCAACATTGGCGCCGACGCGGCGATCTTCGAGGCGGTCCATGGGTCGGCGCCCGACATCGCGGGCAAGGGCATCGCCAACCCGACCGCGCTGATGCTCGCGGCCGCACTGATGCTCGACCACTGCAAGCTCCCGGAGCTGGCGGCCCGGCTGCGGCGCGCGATCGACGAGACGCTCAACATCGACAAGGTGCGCACCGGGGATCTCGGCGGCAGCGCGGGGACTGCGGCGTACGCCAAGGCGCTGGTCAGCCGGATTTCGGGCGGGTGAGCGCAACAAGGGGCCTCGGGCTCCTTGTTGCTGTTCATTGATTTAACATAATCAACATTGTATTGTTTTTCGATGCGAGAGCAAGCACTTTGCGCACGCGCTACCGCGCGGGGCTCAGAACGTGCCGCCCCTGAGCAAGCTGGCCTTGCCGTCGAAACTGAGTTCGCACCGATCCTCGAAATCGAGAATCCGGGTCCTCTTGCCTGCAGCCAGGTTGATCAGATAGTTCACCACCTCCTTGCGGGTCGGCCAGGTCGTCGCCACGAGTTTGGGTGGCGAAGATTCCTCGTCGATGGCCGCGTAGCGGGCCGCCGCGTGGCGGCCGAAGCCGACCGGCACCTCGATGCCCGATTCCTCGCAATAGGCTTGAATCCTGACCTTGTACCTTTCGAACATGGCGGCTCCCCTGAAGGATCTGTCGCCTGATTTTTCTTGTACGCGACGTTACTGAACGTCAGCCAATGCGCTGTCCTGATGCCGGTCTCGCTCATACCCGCGCAGTACCAACTTGGGGGCCCGATGCGCTGGGCGTGTGCACGCCGTCGCTGACCGCCTGCTGCGGGCGGTCGCGTTTCTTGGCACGTCGAGGTCCTTCGGATCCCAATGATCGGCCAACGCTGACAGGGGTTTCGGCTTTCTCCTTAGGCCGCGCGGATTCGCCGGGCGCCAACGTGCTCGTTCACAGGAGCATTGCCATGAAGACACCCCGAAGAGACGCAAGCAACGAAGAGCCGGAGCTCGGCGCCGAAGAGTCGATTCCGCTCGACGGGAAGGACCCGGTGGGCGAACAGATGATGAAGGAGCTGGGCCGCGATTCCGGCAAGAGGGCCGACCAGCACGCGAAAGAAGAAGAAGGCGATCCGGGGCCACTGCCCGAGCAGTTTCCGGCCAGTTGATCGTCTGCCGATCCACTCTAACAAGACCGAATGAGTCGCGTCACCACTTGCCGTCGGCCGGCCGCTTCGGCGCGGCGGCCGCGCCGAGCAGCCGGATGGCGTCCGGCCGCTTGCCGCGCTCGGCGAAGTCGGCCGCGGTCATGCCCTGTTCGTTCTTCATCGCGACATCGGCGCCTTCGTCGAGCAGCAACTGGACCGCGGCCGCCGAACCGTACATCGCCGCCATCATCAGCGGCGTGGTGCCGTTCGGCGACTGGGCGTTGATGAAGGCATCCTTGTCGAGCAGCTGCTTCATGATCGCGACCTGGCCGCTGGTCGCCGCGTAGTGCAGCGGCGTCCAGCCCGGCTTGTTGATGTCGGCATCGCGCGCGATCAGCTTGGTCACCAGGTCCTGCTGTCCCTTGATGGCCGCCAGCATCAGCGGACTCTCGTCCTTCGAATTGCGGGCCTCGACATTGGTCTTCGGGAAGGCGATCAGCACGTCGATCACCTCCGGCGAGGGCTCGCGCATCGCGATCAGCAAGGCCGTCTGGCCCTTGTCGTCGCGTGTGTTTGGGTCGAAGCCCTTGGCCAGCAGGCGCTTCATGCCGCTGGCGTTGTCGGCGCGGGCGGCCCGGAAGAAATCATCGTAGTCGCTCGCATGTGCGGAAAATGATGCAGCAATAACAATAAGATAAATGAACTTTTTAAAGTAATTTGTCATGTCTTGGCCCCGCTGAACAGGGTCTCGAAATTGTCGCTGGTGGCCTTCGCGATCGCCTCGACCGGCAATTGGCGCAGCTGGGCGATCTGCTGCGCGACGAAGGGCACGTATGACGGATTGTTGGTCTTGCCGCGATAGGGCACGGGCGCCAGGTAGGGGCTGTCGGTCTCAATCAGCATCCGGTCGAGCGGCACGAAGGCCGCCACGTCGCGCAGGTCCTGCGCCTTCTTGAAGGTCAGGATGCCCGAGAACGAAATATAGAAGCCGAGGTCGAGCGCCGCTCGTGCCACCTCGGCGGTCTCGGTGAAGCAATGGAAGACGCCGCCAGCGGCCTGGCCGCCCCCGGTCTCGCCCTCCTCCTTCAGGATGGCCAGCGTGTCGGCCGAGGCCTCGCGGGTATGGATGACCAGCGGCTTGCGGGTCTGCTGGGCGGCCCGGATATGGACCCGGAAGCGGTCGCGCTGCCATTCCATGTCGGCGATGCTGCGGCCGCCCTTGCGTTCTTCCATCTGGTAGTAGTCGAGCCCGGTCTCGCCGATGGCGATCACCTTGGGCAGCGCGGCACGCTCCACCAGGCCCTCGACCGTGGGCTCGAGGATGTCTTCGTTGTCGGGGTGGACGCCGACGCTGGCCCAGAAGTTGTCGTGCCGCTCGGCCAGCGCCTGGACTTCGGGGAACTCCTCCAGCGTGGTGCAGATGCACAGCGCCCGGTCGACCTGGGCGGCTGCCATCGCGGCGCGGATCTGCGGCATCTGGTCCGCGAATTCGGGAAAGGTCAGGTGGCAGTGGGAGTCGGTGAACATCGCGGCAAACGTCGTCGGAACGGCACAACCACCGCGGCAGGCGGCGTCGTGCCCGGTGGGGGAGCGAGACTCAGGCCGGTGCCGGGCCGCCCCAAGCCGGCCTGCGGCCCCCTCGGGGGGCAGCGACACACGAAGTGAGGAGCGTGGGGGCCATCACTTCATTCAGATGGTCTGGGTCGGGCGGTCAGAGGCCAGGGTGGCGCCCAGTGCCTCTTCGATGCGCGCCTTGAGCTGGCGCGACTTGTCGTCGGAAGGAAAACGGATGCCGACCCCGGGCGCCCGGTTGCCGGCGGCCCGGGCAGGCGTGATCCAGGCGACCTTGCCGGCGACGGGATAGCGCTGGGGGTCGTCGGGCAGGGTCAGCAGCACGTAGACGTCGTCGCCCAACCGGTATTCGCGCGCGGTCGGGATGAAGATCCCGCCTTCAGCGAACAGCGGGATGTACGCCGCGTAGAGCGCGCCCTTTTCCTTGATCGCCAACTGAATGACGCTGGGCCGGACGGGCGCGGACGGGGTGGGGGCGACAGGTGTGTTCATGGGCGGCGGCTTGCCGAGTTTAGGGTGGTTCGCGCCTCGCTCACAAGCGCTTCGAGCATCAGGCCCGCATTGAACGGGTGTTCTGCGGTTTTTGCCGCACTGGCGAGCGACCGCGACCAGCGAGCCAATGCAGCCCGCGGCGGCGCCGGTGGCAGGTCGGCGGGCTCGAAAAAGCGCGGCAGCGCGCCGCAATCGACCGCCATCAGGTCGTGGCAGAGCTTCTGCAGCGCACCGATGGCCTGGGCCGGCGCATGCTCGGAAAGTGCCCCGACCTCGCCGCGCGACATCGCCTTGGGCAGCAGCGACCATGCCTTGGGCGATTGGCCCTGGCTGGCCAGGCGCAAGGCGTCGCTTGGCCGGCCGCCGGCCGCGCGCAGCAAGCCGGGCGCGTCAGCCGCAGGCACGCCCTGCCCGACCAGCCAGTCCTGCGCCTGGCCGCTGTCGGGCCAAGGCAGCGTGAAGCCCAGGCAGCGGCTGCGGATGGTGGGCAGCAGCTGCCAGGCGGCTTCGCTGGCGAGCACGAAGCGGACCTCGCCCACCGGCTCCTCGAGCGTCTTGAGCAAGGCGTTGGCCGTGATGTTGTTCATGCGCTCCGCCGGATAGATCAGCACCGCCTTGCCGCGGCCGCGGGCGCTGGTGCGCTGGGCGAAGCCGATGGCGTCGCGCATGGCCTCGACGCGGATCTCGCGGCTGGGCTTGCGCTTCTTGTCGTCGATGTCGGCCTGCGACTTCTCGTCCAGCGGCCAGCCCAGGGCCTGCATCGCGACCTCAGGCATCAGCACGCAGAGGTCGGCGTGGGTGCGCACCTGGATCGCGTGGCAGCTCGGGCAATGGCCGCAGGCGCCTTGTGCCTTGGCCTCCTCGGGCTGCTCGCAGAGCCAGGCCGCCGCCAGCGCCAGGCCGAGCTCGTACTGGCCCAGGCCCGAGGGGCCCTGGAGCAGCCAGGCATGGCCGCGCTGGCGCAGCAGTTCGGCCAGCGGCTGGCGCAGCCAGGGGGGCAGCGAATCGGCGGTCATGCCCTTGCTCCCGAATCAGCGGCCACCAGCCCGCGCTCGGCCAGCACGGCCTCGACCTGCTGCCAGACCTGTTCGCGCGAGCGGCTGGCGTCAATGCGCGCGAAGCGCGGGGCCGCCGCTGCGCGCGCCGCGTAACCGGCCGCCACCCGGCGAAAGAACTCGACCGGCTGCGATTCGAACTTGTCCGGCAGCCGGGCCCCGGCCAGGCGCTCCGCCGCGGTCTCGGGCGGCAGGTCGAACCACAGGGTGATGTCGGGCTGCAGCAAGGCCTGCGGCGCCGCCTGCACCCAGGCTTCGAGCGTCGACAGCACGGCCGGATCGAAACCGCGGCCGGCGCCCTGGTAGGCGAAGGTAGCGTCGGTGAAGCGGTCGCAGAGCACCACGTCGCCGCGTGCCAGCGCCGGATCGATCACCCGCACCACGTGGTCGCGGCGGGCGGCGAAGACCAGCAGCGACTCGGTCAGCGGGTCCATCGGCTGTTCGAGGATCATCGTGCGCAGGCTCTCGGCCAGCGGCGTGCCGCCGGGCTCGCGGGTGCGCGTGACCGCGCGGCCCTGGGCCTTGAACAGCGCCTCGAGCGCATCGATGTGGCTCGACTTGCCGGCGCCGTCGATGCCCTCGAGGGTCAGGAAAAGCCCTTTCATTGCCCGCTCCGCTGGTTGGGGTCGGTGTTGCCGCCGCGCTGGTAGCGGTTCACTGCCCGGTTGTGGTCGTCCAGCGAACTGCTGAACTGGCTGGTGCCGTCGCCTCGGGAAACGAAATAGAGCGACTTGCTTTGTGCCGGCTGCACCGCCGCCAGCAAGGCCGCCTTGCCGGGCATGGCGATCGGCGTGGACGGCAGGCCGTTGCGGGTGTAGGTGTTCCACGGCGTGTCGGCCTGGAGATCGCGCTTGCGCAGGTTGCCGTCGAAACGCGTGCCGAGTCCGTAGATCACGGTCGGGTCGGTCTGCAAGGGCATGCCCAGGCGCAGGCGGTTGGTGAAGACGGCGGCGATCTCGGCCCGGTCCTGCGCCTTGCCTGTCTCCTTTTCGACAATGCTGGCCAGAATCAGCGCTTCATCGGGCGTTTTCAGAGGCAGGTCGGAGGCCCGGGCGGCCCAGGCGGCGTCCAGCTTCTTGTCCATGGCACGCATCGCGCGCTGCAAAAGGGCGATATCGGTCGAACCCTTGGAGTAGGTGTAGGTGTCGGGAAAGAAGCGCCCTTCGGGATGCACGCCAGGCCGTCCGATCAGCGCCATGATGTCCTCGTCGCTGCGCCCGGCGGTCTCGGGCTTGAGTTGCTCGGCCTTGGCCAGCGCCGCGCGCACCTGGCGGAAGTTCCAGCCTTCGACCAGCACCAGGCTCCGGGTGGCTTCCTCGCCGCGCACCAGGATGTTGAGCAGCAGGCGCGGCGTCACGCCGCGGTCGAGCTCGTAGCTGCCGGCGCGCATCTGGCGGTCCTGGCCGGAGAAGCGAAACCACAGGTAGAGCAGTTGCGGCGGCACGTCGACGCCGGCATCGGCCACTGCCTGCGCGATGCCGCGCGGCGTGGTGCCGGGCTCGACGGACAGGTCGACGTTGGGGGCCGGCAGCTTGAGGGGCTGGTTGACCCACCAGAGCCCGGCGGCCCCGGCGCCGAGCACGATCAGGGCAGCCAGCAGGAAAAGTGTGAGGAAGAAGCGGCGCACGGGTTCCGGGAAGGGAGGCGGACGGATGACGGTAGCAAGAATGGCTAAGCCCTGCGGGCCGAACGGAACTTGGCCGGCCATGATAATTCAGCGATGACCTCTGTCGTTCCGAATGGCGTCACCGCCCTCTCCCACCTCGGCGTGATCCGTGCCGAGGGCCCCGATGCAGCGAGCTTCCTGCATGGCCAACTGACCCAGGATTTCGTCTTGCTCGATGCCTCCGAGGCGCGGCTGGCGGCGCTGTGCACGGCCAAGGGCCGCGCGATCGCGAGCTTTGTCGGCATCCGGCCCGAACCCGATCGCATCCTGCTGGTCTGCAGCCGCGACATCCTGGCCGCGACGCTCAAGCGCCTTTCGATGTACGTGCTGCGGGCCAAGGCCAAGCTCAGCGACGCCAGCGCCGAATTCTCGCTTTACGGGTTGACCGGCACCGCGCTGGCCGCCAATGGCGTCGATGCCGGGGCGCTCCCGGGGCGCGTCAGCACGGTCGGCGCGGCGCAGGTGGTGTCGCTCTACCCGTCCGACGGTGTGCCTCGCGCCCTGTGGATCGCACCGGCCGCCAGCCCCGCTCCCCAGGGTGCCGAACTCGATCCGGCGATCTGGGAATGGAGCGAGGTGCGCAGCGGCATCGTGACCCTGACCAGCCCGGTGGTTGAGGCCTTCGTGCCGCAGATGATCAACTACGAGTCGGTCGGCGGCGTGAACTTCAAGAAGGGCTGCTACCCGGGCCAGGAGATCGTGGCCCGCAGCCAGTTCCGCGGCACCCTGAAGCGCCGGACCTACCTGGTGCAGGCCGACGGCGAGGTGGCGGCCGGCCAGGAAGTCTTCGCTGTCAACGATCCGGCGCAGCCGGTCGGCACCGTGGCGCAGGCCGCGCCGGCGCCGGGTGGCGGCTGGGCGGCCTTGATCTCGATCCAGATCGCGGCGATCGATGCCGGCGGGCTGCATGCGCGGGCGGTCGATGGGCCAGCGCTGACGGTGGAGCCATTGCCCTACCCGCTGCTCGAAGACATCTGAAGTGCCGCGCTACGTCGCCTTTCTTCGTGGCGTCAGCCCGATGAACGCCAAAATGCCGGAGCTCAAGCGCTGCTTCGAAAACGCGGGCTTCACGGAGGTGAAGACGCTGCTGTCGAGCGGCAACGTGGCGTTCAATGCGCGTGCCGCGGCGCGGACGACGCTCGAACGCAAGGCCGAGGCGGCCATGGATGCGGCGCTCGGACGGCGCTTTCTCACCATCGTGCGTTCGTCCGACGTCCTGCGCGACCTGCTGGCTGCCGACCCCTGTGCGCCGCACGAACTGCCGGCCCGCGCGAAGCGGGTCGTGACCTTCCTGCGCGAACCGCGAGCCACCCGGCTGGCGCTGCCGATCGAGTTCGAACAAGCGCGGATCCTGGCGATGGACGAGATGCAGGTGTTCTCGGCTTATGTCCCGGGGCCACGAGGCCCGGTGTTCATGACGCTGATCGAGAAGACCTTCGGGACGGAGTTGACGACGCGGACTTGGGAGACGGTGAAGAAGTGCGCGGCGGCATGAGCCCGCGAGGCCCGGGATTTTTGTGCAAGCACCGAGAGTCATCGCATAAACTGTTCAGGTTAGCTACTCCCGAAGCAGATCATGATGCAAGTATCGTCGGTGGAGGCTCAGAACCGTTTCGGGCAACTGCTCGACAAGGCCCAGCGCGAGCCGATCATCATTACCCGCCACGGGCGCCCTGCGGCCTATCTGATTTCTCCGCAGGACATGGAAGCGCTTCAACGAGCGCAAGCCGCCCTTCGCGAAGTTCCAAGCAAACCGGAATGGGCCGCCGTCTGCGCGGAGGCATGGAACAGGGTGGACGAGGAACTGGGGTCTTTCGCCGACGAGCATTCCACGCTGTAGGCGAAGACTTGCCGCAGTTCGACATCCATCGCAACAAGGGCAGGCAGAGCGGCAGCATCCCCTTTGTCGTGGTGGTTCAGTCGGCCCAGTTCGACCGTTACCGCCGTCGTGTCGTGGTCCCACTGGTCCTGCGCACCGCGTTGCCCGCGGGAGCGCAGGTGGCTGGCACCCGCATGAACCCGATCTTCGTGCTCGATGGCGCGGATCTCGTGCTGCATCCGCTGGACACGGTTTCAGTGGCCATCGATGAACTGGGCCCTCGCGTCGGGTCGCTGGCCGCACATGGCCAGCAGATCACTGACGCCATGGACGAGTTGCTGACCCGGTCGTGGGGATGAAGCGCTCGGGAGCGGGATGATCGGATGGGGTCGTCGCGAACGTTGCCGGAGTCCTGAACACCATGCTCACCGCCCTGCGCACCTCGAACAACGAAAAAGTTCTTGCGCGGTCCAGCGCGAAGCCCGACGCACCGTTCATGTGTCCGGCATGCCGCTGCGAAGTCGTGCTGCACAAGGGCCTGATCCGCATCCCTCACTTCGCCCACAAGGCCCGTGTCGCATGCCGGCTCGGCGCAGGCGAAACCGAAGACCATCTGCTGACCAAGCTGAGCCTCTTCGACGCCTTGCGGAAGGAGGCCAACGTGCAGGACGTGGAGTTCGAGAAGAGTTCGGGACATCCGTCGCCGATGTCTTCGCGATCATCTCCGGCGTGCCTGTGGCGATAGAGGTTCAGCGCAGCGCGCTGGCGATCGGCGAGATCACCGCCCGGGCCGCCGAGTACCACCGGCTCGGCATCGCAGTCCTCTGGATCGGCATCCCGAACGGCGACCTGGGTCTGTCGAGATACAGCCTGGCCGCCTGGGAGCGCTGGTGCCACGCAGCGTATTTCGGACGCGTCTACTACTGGGCGGGTGGGCAGACCTTGCGGCCGATTCACTTTGCGCCGCTGTCGATCCGTGTGGAAGAAAGCACTTGGCGCAAGCATGGTCACGTCCACTCGGCCGGCGGCTACGACAAGCGTTCAAGACGCTGGCGGAAACCTCAGCCCGGCGAGCCGGTCCTGGTGTCGAATGGATTTCGAAGGACCTGTCGACCGGCATGGGCCGGCACCTCGGTGCGAATCCCGGAATGCACGCTCTTCATCGACGCGCAAGCGAAGTGGTGGGAATGAAGCGCGGCGCCCGCTCATACCAATTTGCGTTCAATAGATTAGATATGATGTTGTCCCACGAACTTCAAGGAGTCGTGGATGAAGACATTGATCGTGGGTGATAAGCCGACTGTCGAGCGCTTGGCGGAGCGGCTCAAGCGAGCCGACAGTCATGCGGAGTACCAGCGCATCCAGTGCGTGCTCATCCGAGCGACTCTGGGCAGCTCAGCGGC
>NZ_JAUJZH010000086.1 GCF_030486595.1 Variovorax ginsengisoli
GTTGATGTCCCAGGAAGTGGTGTAAGTCTTCTTTCACTCGCTGCGCGGCAAGGCGCGTAGGGCGTAGCCCGAAGCGGCTTGCCGCGCAGCGACTGCTTCCTTCGGGAGGTGGTCACCGTGAAATCCGGATAAGTTTGAGGTGCGACCCACCAAACCTGTCCATAAAGGAAATCACGATGACCACCGCCACTATGGCATTAGCCGAGCTCGCCGAGAAGGGAGCCGATGTCGATGTCCTGCGCCAAATGGTGCAGTTCATGGCCCAGCGTCTGATGGAACTCGATGTCGAAGGCCGCTGCGGCGCCGCCTACGACGAGAAGGATCCCGCTGAGCGCCTCAACAGCCGCAACGGCTACCGCGAGCGCACCTGGAACACCCGAGCCGGCAGCGTCGAGCTGAAGATCTCCAAGCTGCGCCAGGGCAGCTACTTTCCCGAGTTCCTCGAGCCTCGGCGCACCGCAGAGAAGGCGCTCACCGCCGTCATCCAGGAAGCCTACGTTCAGGGCATCTCCACCCGCTCGGTGGACGACCTGGTCAAATCGCTCGGCATGAGCGGCGTCTCCAAGAGCCAGGTCAGCCGCCTGTGCGGCGAGCTCGACGAGCGCGTCAACGCCTTCCTTGGGCGCCAGATCGAGGGCGACTGGCCCTACCTCTGGGTCGATGCCACCTACGTGAAGACGCGCGAGGCCGGGCGCATCGTGAGCGTGGCGGTGATAGTGGCCGTGGGCGTGAACACCGACGGCCAGCGCGAGGTGCTGGGCTTGAAGGTCGGGGCGTCGGAGGCGGAGCCCTTCTGGACTGAGTTCTTGCGCAGCCTGAACCGTCGAGGTCTTCGCGGCGTGAAGCTCGTGATCAGTGACAGCCACGAGGGCATCAAGGCGGCGGCAGCAAAGGTCCTGAAGGCCACCTGGCAGCGTTGCCGGGTGCACTTCATGCGCAATGCGCTGGCGCATGCCGGCAAGACGCAGCGGCGCATGGTCTCGGCCGCCATCGGCACGGTGTTCGTACAAGACTCGGCCGATGCGGCACGCTCGCAATGGCGATCGGTCGCCGACCAGCTCCGCGACAA
>NZ_JAUJZH010000017.1 GCF_030486595.1 Variovorax ginsengisoli
AACTCATCGGTCACCACCCACGACTCAACACGTTTCGCCAAGATCTCGATCCATCGCCGCGCCCAATGCGGCTCGGATCGACAGTTTACCTATTTACGGATAAGTTCTAAGTGAATTTTTGCCACAAGGCGGCCAGCCACACGCCGACGCACAGCAGTATCGACAGCAGCACCGCCGCGCTGCCCAGGTCCTTGGCGGCCTTCGACAACGAATGCCATTCGGGTCCTATGCGGTCGATGGCGGCCTCGATCGCGCTGTTGAGCAACTCGACGATCAAGACCAGCACCACCGTGGCGACCAGCAGCGCCACCTCGACCCAGCTGCGGCCGACCCAGAAGGCGGCCGGGACCATGACGACGGCGCAGGCCACTTCTTCGCGGAAGGCGGCCTCGCGCCAACCGGCGCGAAAGCCGTTCACCGAGATCAATGCGGCGTGCCAGACGCGCCGGATGCCGCGCCGCAGGGCCTGCGGATTGACCGGATCGGAGCCGTTCATCGCCGGCTCATCGGCTTGGAGGCGATCAGCCGGGTGCCGGCCCAGGCGTCGTGCCAGAACTGCCGCTCGGGATGGAAGCGCGCCAGCAGGGCCCAGACCGCCACCCAGCCGAGGACCAGCACGGAGGCTTCGCCGCCGCCGAGCTTGAACGGCGCTATGAGCGCGAGCGGCGGCAGGAACCAGACCCAGCTGAGCAGGTAGCGCAGCAGCGCCCGGCCCTGGCTCAACGCCCGGCCCCGGCGGTCAACCACGCGGATGCCCCAGGTCTTCATGGCCAGGGTCTGCCCCTTGGCCCAGAAAAAGACGAAGTAGACGCCGAAGACAATGAACAGGAAGGCCTGCAGCAGATGCCGGCGCGAATCCATCGCGTCACGCATCTGGCCCAGGGTGCTGAAGAGCCAGCCGGCGACGAACACCACCGCGAACAGCAGCATGCCTTCGTAGAGCCAGCAGGCCATGCGGCGCCAGAGACCGGGCGTGCCCGGCAGCGGGGACGCGGCGTCGCCACCGACAGCCGAGTGCGGTCCGGTCGGGCCGGAGAGTGTGGATGCCATCGACGATCAGGGTGCCGACGATGGCTGTTCGGCCTGGCGGACCGGCGGGGTCGATACCACCGGCGGCTCCACGGTGGGGGCGCTGGGGGTTGGCGGCGGCACCTGCGCTTCGGCGGAGACGGGAGGGCTGAACGAGGGCGCCGGGGCGACCGGGCGTGCGACGGCCGTCGGCGCGGCCGGTGGCGCCAGCTGGATTCGCGGCATGTGCTGAGGGTCGGGGCCGGCTGCGGGCACCGGCACCAGCTTCTGGAGCGGCACTGGCCGGATGGCCGCGGCGGCGCCCGGCGAGGTCGTCGGGGCGCTGGCGGCGAGCCGGCTCTTTTCCTCGTCACTGAGGGCCTGGTAGGCCTCCCACTTGGCCTTGCGCTCATCGGCGGGCAAGCGTTTGGCGTCGGCGAAATTGAGACGCGCTTGAGCGCGCTCCTGGTTGCTCAGCTTGGCCCACTCTTCCATGCGGCTGTGCAGGATCTCGCGGTCTGCGGTCGACATCTCCGCGTAATCACGCACGATCGCGAGCCATTTGCGCTTATGGGGCTCGGTCAATTCATCCCAGGTGGACGCCAGGGGCTCCAGGGCCCTCTGCTGACGCGAGGTCAGGTCGCGCCAAGCGGGCTTGGCGATGGCCTTGGCCGCCGGAGCCGGTGCCTTGGCGGGCGGGGCGTCGGCGGGCGGCCCGGCCGCGGTCTCGAACGCGACCAGCACCAGCGCCGCGAACAAGACACCGGCCGCGGAAGAGAAGGGAAGTGAAGGCAGCATTCGTCGCGGGGAGGAATCAGCGCTCGCCAGCGTCGCTGGTCTTCAGGAACTGGGCAAAGCCGGGGTCGGTGTAGGCCGCGGGCGGCAGGTCATCGGTCAGGAGCGCCGAGTCGACTTCCGCCAGTTCGTCGGTACGGCGTTCTTCCTGGATCACGCTGATCGCCATCAGGCCCGCCACCAGTGCCACCAGCGGCACCACCGAGCCGATGCGCGTCCACCAGCCGCCACCCAGGACGGCGGCGTGGCCGCTGGCCACCACCACCGGGACCGATCGGAGTTCGGGTGCGGTCTTGCGGCGTGCCACCGCCTGCACGCGGGCCGCGCGCAAGCGCTCGCCGACCTCGTGCGAGAGATCGAGGTTGCCGGCAGACAGGCGCGCGGCGACCCGGCGGCCGAATTGCTCTTCGAAGGCAACGGCGGACCCTGTCGGGGTGGTGTTTGTTGGTTTCATAGCGAAATTCCCTTGGCTCTGAGCGCCTTGCTCAAGGCGTGCACGGCCCGCGAACAGTGGGTCTTGACGCTCCCTTCGGAGCAGCCCATCGCGGCGGCCGTCTCGGCGACGTCCATTTCCTCCCAGTAACGCATTAGAAAGGCCTCGCGTTGACGTCCTGGCAGTGCGGCAATTTCTTCTTCGATCTCGTGAAAGATCTGCGTGCGCCGGGTGGCGTCCTCGGCGCTCTCGCTTTCGCGCGTGTCGGTCGGGGCCTGAACGTGTTCCAGAAGGTCGAAATCGCCTTCGTCGTCGATCGATTCGAAGTCGCTCAGGTTCGAGAACAGGGCCCGCCGGGTCTTCTGGCGCCGGAACCAGTCGAGCGTGCAGTTCGAGAGGATCCGCTGGAACAGCATCGGCAGCTCGTTGGCCGGCTTGTCCCCATAGTGCTCGGCGAGCTTCATCATGCTGTCCTGCACGATGTCGAGCGCTGCCTCTTCGTCCCGCACGTGGTAGACGGAACGCTTGAATGCCCGTCGTTCGACGCTCTTCAGGAAGTCGGAAAGTTCTTTTTCAGTGGCCAAGCGAATCCGGCGCCGGGGAAGTGCGCCGCGTGGGGAAAAGTCTCGGGGACGTTTGTCTTTTTGTCGCCGCGGATTATGCCCCGGTGCCCGCCGGGCTCGCTCGGGCCGCCAATCGGGCTTCCTGCATGTCATAATCCGCCTTGCAAGTCAAAAGGCAAACGGGTCACGGTCCGGCGGTATACAGATACGCTCATGGTTGTGGCCTCAAGTCCTGACGCGGCTTCAAAAGAGCTGGCGAAGGGGCACCCAAGGTTTTTCGTTCCCGAAAAAACACAAAGGTTCATCATGGAAATCTCCAAGGCGGAACTCACTTCCGCAGCAGCCGCATCCTCCGGGATGAGCAACCAAACCCAAGAACTCATGGGCGCCGAGGTGCTGGTCAAGGCACTGCAGGCCGAGGGCGTCAAGTACGTCTGGGGCTACCCCGGCGGCGCGGTTCTCTACATCTACGACGCCTTCTACAAGCAGGACACCATCCAGCACGTGCTGGTGCGCCACGAGCAGGCCGCCGTCCACGCGGCCGACGGCTACGCGCGCGCCACCGGCGACGTCGGCGTCGCCTTGGTCACCTCCGGCCCTGGCCTGACCAACGCGGTCACCGGCATCGCCACGGCCTACATGGACTCGATCCCGATGGTGATCATCTCGGGGCAGGTGCCGACCGCCGCGATCGGCCTCGACGCCTTCCAGGAATGCGACACCGTCGGCATCACGCGGCCGATCGTCAAGCACAACTTCCTCGTCAAGGATCCGAAGGACCTGGCGATGACCATGAAGAAGGCCTTCCACATCGCCCGCAGCGGCCGCCCCGGCCCGGTGGTGGTCGACGTGCCGAAGGACGTCTCCTTCAAGAAGGTCCCCTACAGCGGCTATCCCGACAAGGTCGAGATGCGCTCGTACAACCCGGTGCGAAAGGGCCACGGCGGCCAGATCCGCAAGGCGCTTCAGCTGTTGCTGAACGCCAAGCGTCCCTATATCTATACCGGCGGCGGCGTGCTGCTCGGCAACGCGACGAACGAACTGCGTACGCTGGTCGACATGCTCGGCTATCCGGTCACGAACACGCTGATGGGCCTGGGCGCCTATCCTGCGTCGGACCGCAAGTTCCTCGGCATGCTGGGCATGCACGGCACCATCGAAGCCAACAATGCGATGCAGAACTGCGACGTGCTGCTGGCCGTGGGCGCGCGCTTCGATGACCGCGTGATCGGCAACCCGAAACACTTCGCCCAGAACGAACGCAAGATCATCCACGTCGATATCGACCCGTCGAGCATCTCCAAGCGCGTCAAGGTCGACATCCCGATCGTCGGCGACGTCAAGGACGTGCTGACCGAACTGATCTCGATGATCCGCGAGAGCACGACCCGTCCCGATGCCGGCGCGCTGGCCAGCTGGTGGAGCACCATCGAGGAATGGCGCGGCAAGGACTGCCTCAAGTACGATCGTGGCAACAAGGAAGTGATCAAGCCGCAGTACGTCATCGAGACGCTGTGGAACATGACCAAGGACGCCGACACCTACATCACGTCCGACGTCGGCCAGCACCAGATGTGGGCGGCGCAGTACTACCGCTTCGACGAGCCGCGGCGCTGGATCAATTCGGGCGGGCTGGGCACCATGGGCGTGGGCATTCCGTACGCGATGGGCATCAAGCTCGCAAAGCCGGAGTCGGAAGTGTTCTGCGTCACCGGCGAGGGTTCGGTGCAGATGTGCATCCAGGAGCTCTCGACCTGCCTGCAGTACAACACGCCGATCAAGATCTGCTCGCTCAACAACCGCTACCTGGGCATGGTGCGCCAGTGGCAGGAGATCGAGTATTCGGGCCGCTACAGCCACAGCTACATGGACGCGCTGCCCAACTTCGTGAAGCTGGCCGAGGCCTATGGCCACGTCGGCCTGCTGATCGAACGGCCGCAGGACGTGGAGCCGGCATTGCGCGAGGCGCGCAAGCTCAAGGACCGCACCGTGTTCATGGACTTCCGCACCGACCCGACCGAGAACGTGTTCCCGATGGTCAAGGCGGGCATGGGCATCACCGAGATGCTGCTGGGTTCCGAAGACCTCTAGCGCGAGCGAAAGCGAAGCCACAAGTCCCCGCGTCCGATGGACCGGGTTTCAACTTTTAAATTGACGAATCTATTGTCCGTCGAGCCCGTGTATTACCGTGCACGGGGGAGGGCGGCGAAAAGAGGAGTCCTGCTGACATGAAACACATCATTGCCGTGCTGCTCGAGAACGAGCCCGGTGCACTCTCCCGCGTCGTCGGCCTGTTCTCGGCCCGCGGCTACAACATCGAATCGCTGACCGTCGCGCCGACCGAGGACGCTAGCCTCTCGCGCATGACCATCGTCACCGCGGGCTCGGACGACGTGATCGAGCAGATCACCAAGCACCTGAACCGCCTGATCGAGGTCGTCAAGGTGGTCGACCTGACCGAAGGCGCCTACACCGAGCGCGAGCTCATGATGGTGAAGGTGCGCGCGGTCGGCAAGGAGCGCGAAGAAATGATGCGCATGGCCGAGATCTTCCGCGGCCGCATCATCGACGTGACCGACAAGAGCTACACCATCGAGCTCACCGGCGACCACGGCAAGAACGACGCCTTCCTCGAAGCCATCGATCGCGGGGCGATCCTCGAGACGGTCCGTACCGGCGCCAGCGGCATTGGCCGCGGCGAGCGCATCCTGCGCGTCTGAACCCATCCATCCACACACCAGCGAATCAACGAAGGAGCACTCTCATGAAGGTTTATTACGACAAGGACGCCGACCTCAGCCTGATCAAGGGCAAGACCGTCGCGATCATCGGCTACGGCAGCCAGGGCCATGCGCACGCGCAAAACCTGAACGACAGTGGCGTGAAGGTCGTGGTCGGCCTGCGCAAGGGCGGCGCATCGTGGGACAAGGTCGGCAAGGCCGGCCTCAAGGTCGCCGAAGTGGCCGACGCGGTGAAGTCCGCCGACGTGGTCATGATCCTGCTGCCCGACGAACAGATCGCCAGCGTCTACAAGAACGACGTCGCGCCGAACATCAAGGAAGGCGCTTCGCTGGTCTTCGCCCACGGCTTCAACGTGCACTACGGCTTCGTGCAGCCGCGCGCCGACCTCGACGTCTGGATGGTCGCCCCGAAGGCGCCCGGCCATACCGTGCGCAGCACCTACACCCAGGGCGGCGGCGTGCCCCACCTCGTGGCCGTGCACCAGGACAAGAGCGGCAAGGCGCGCGACCTGGCGCTGTCCTACGCCACCGCCAACGGCGGCGGCAAGGCCGGCATCATCGAGACCAACTTCCGCGAAGAAACCGAGACCGACCTGTTCGGCGAACAAGCGGTCCTGTGCGGCGGAACGGTGGAGCTGATCAAGGCCGGCTTCGAGACGCTGGTGGAAGCCGGCTACGCGCCCGAGATGGCGTATTTCGAATGCCTGCACGAACTCAAGCTGATCGTCGACCTGATCTATGAAGGCGGCATCGCCAACATGAACTACTCGATCTCGAACAACGCCGAATACGGCGAGTACGTGACCGGCCCGCGCATCGTCACGGACGAGACCAAGAAGGTCATGAAGCAGGTGCTGAAGGACATCCAGACCGGCGAATACGCCAAGAGCTTCGTGCTCGAAGCCGCCGCCGGCCAGCCCGCGCTGATCAGCCGCCGCCGCATCAACGCCGAGCACCAGATCGAAGTCGTCGGCGAGCAGCTGCGCGCGATGATGCCCTGGATCAAGAAGAACAAGCTGGTCGACCAGACCCGCAACTGATCGGAAACTCTCCGAGGCAAGAAGGGCCACCCTGCGGTGGCCCTTTTTCATGGAGGCGCGCTTTGCGCCTGAACTAAACTGCCACCGATGTTTGCCATCTCCCGTCCTGCCCCGTCCCCGAGCCCCTTTCCCACTGGAGGCCGACCCCATGCATGACGACACGCTTCCCGACGACGTGCCGACGCGCAAGCGGCGCAAGGGCATCTACATCCTGCCGAACCTGTTCACGCTGGCGGCCCTGTTTGGCGGCTTCTACTCGGTCGTGATGGCCATGAACGCGCGCTTCGACCTGGCGGCGCTCGGCGTCTTCGCGGCCATGATCCTCGACAGCCTGGACGGCCGCGTGGCGCGCATGACCAATACGCAAAGCGCCTTCGGCGAGCAGATGGACTCGCTGTCCGACATGGTGTCCTTCGGCGCCGCGCCAGCCCTGATCGCCTATGAGTGGTCGCTCAAGGGGCTGGGCCGCTGGGGCTGGATCGCGGCCTTCGTCTATTGCGCCTGCGCGGCGCTTCGGCTGGCGCGTTTCAACGTCAACACCGGGGTGGTCGACAAGCGCTGGTTCCAGGGCCTGCCGTCGCCGGCGGCGGCGGCACTGGTGGCCGGCTTCATCTGGCTCGTGACCGAGTGGGGCAAGCGGGGCGGCGAGGTGCTGTACCTGTCGTGGAACCAGATCACCTGGATCACTTTCGCCTTCACGCTGTATGCGGGGCTGTCGATGGTGACCAATGCGCCGTTCTACAGCTTCAAGGACATCCAGGTGAAGCGCAGCGTGCCGTTCGCCGTGATCGTGCTGATCGCGTTGGGCATTGCGGTCATCAACATCCACCCGCCGACCGTGCTGTTCGGCGTCTTCGTCGCCTATGGGCTGAGCGGCTACGTAGTGTACGCGTGGCGCAAGGCCAAGGGGCAGCAGGTGAGCGTGATCAGCATTTCAACGGATGAGCCCGACGAACGGGGCCTCCACAACTGATTTGCACTGTGCTACATTCACGGCTCCCATGAACAAGATTTCGCTGGCCCTACTACTGATCCCCTTCGGGCGGAGACGGTAGAGCGCGCGCGCAAATCCCTCACCACGGCCCGTTCGCACCAGCAACGGGCCGTTTTGTTTGGGGTTGCTGGTGGACTCCCAACCACAGCGAGAAATCCAAGATGTTGAAGCAACCCGACCGCAAGTACCGCGCCTTCGCCCCGATCGCATTGAAGGACCGCACCTGGCCCGACGCCGTGCTGACCCGCGCGCCGATCTGGCTGTCGACCGACCTGCGCGACGGCAACCAGGCGCTGGTGGAGCCGATGGACATCGCCCGCAAGATGAAGATGTTCGAGACGCTGGTGGCGATCGGCTTCAAGGAAATCGAAGTGGGCTTTCCCTCGGCCTCGCAGGTCGAGTTCGATTTCGTGCGCAAGCTGATCGAAGAAGACCGCATCCCCGACGACGTCACGATCCAGGTACTCACGCAGGCCCGCGACCACCTGATCGAGCGCACCTTCGAGGCGCTGCAGGGTGCGCCGCGCGCCATCGTGCACCTCTACAACGCGGTGGCGCCGATCATGCGGCGCGTGGTGCTGGGCATGGACGAGGACCAGATCGTCGAGCTCGCGACCACCCATGCACGCATGTTCAACGACTGCGCCGCCAGGCAGCCGGCCACGCAGTGGACCTTCGAGTACTCGCCCGAGATGTTCTCGGGCACCGATCTCGCGTTTTCCAAGCGGGTGGTCGATGCGGTCACCGAGGTCTGGGCACCGACGCCCGAGCGCAAGTGCATCGTCAACCTGCCGTCGACGGTCGAGCATTCGACGCCGAACATCTTCGCCGACATGATCGAATGGATGCACCGCCATCTCGCGCGCCGTGACGCGATCGTGCTGTCGGTGCATCCGCACAACGACCGCGGCACCGGCACGGCAGCCGGCGAGTTCGCCCTGATGGCCGGCGCCGACCGCATCGAAGGCTGCCTGTTCGGCAACGGCGAGCGCACCGGCAATCTCGACCTGGTGAACGTAGCGCTCAACCTCTACACCCAGGGCGTGTCGCCCGAGCTCGATTTCTCGAACATCGACGAGATCCGCGCCGTCGTCGAGCACTGCAACCAGTTGCCCGTGCATCCGCGGCATCCGTACGTGGGCGACCTGGTCTACACCTCGTTCTCGGGCTCGCACCAGGACGCGATCAAGAAGGCCTTCAGCGACCGCAAGGACGGCGACATCTGGGACATGCCGTATCTCCCGATCGATCCGAAGGACGTCGGCCGGAGCTACGAAGCCGTGATCCGCGTCAACAGTCAGTCGGGCAAGGGCGGCATCGCCTATCTGCTCGAGAGCGAATATGGGCTCGAGCTGCCGCGTCGCCTGCAGATGGAGTTCAGCCAGACCGTGCAGCGGGTGATGGACGTCGCAGGCAAGGAACTGACCGCGGCCGACCTCTATGCGCTCTTCGAGCGCGAGTACGGCGTGCGCGACGACAGCGGCCCGCAGCACCAGGTGCTCGAAGAGCAGGGCGAAGGCGCCGCCGCATCGGTGGTGCTGCGCGCCGACCTGCCGTGGGAGGGCGACATCCGTCCGATCGAAGGCCGCGGCAACGGACCGATCGACGCCTTCATCCACGCCCTGGCCGGCGCCACCGGGCACGCGATCCGCGTGATCGACTACCACCAGCACGCGATCGGCGCCGGTGCCGACGCCCAGGCGGTCGCCTACCTCGAACTGCGCGTCGACGAAGCGATGACGCTGTTCGGTGTCGGCATCGATGCCAATATCATCTCGGCCTCGCTCAAGGCCATCGTTTCGGGGTTGACCCGGGCGCGGGCGCGGGGCGCGCACAGCGCACAATCGGTGGCTGAACCCGCATAAGGCGACGCACGGACGCGCCCCTTGGGCGCGTCCCGGCACAAGGAGACCACGATGGCTGACAAACTGATCATTTTCGACACCACCCTGCGCGACGGCGAACAGTCGCCGGGTGCCTCCATGACCAAGGACGAGAAGCTGCGCATCGCGCGCCAGCTCGAGCGGCTGCGGGTCGACGTCATCGAGGCCGGCTTCCCGGCCAGTTCGAACGGCGACTTCGATGCCGTGAGCGCGATCGCCAAGGCGATCAAGGACTCCACCGTCTGCGGCCTGTCGCGCGCCAACGACCGCGATATCTCGCGCGCGGCCGAAGCGCTCAAGGGGGCGGCCAACGGGCGCATCCACACCTTCATCGCGACCTCGCCATTGCACATGGAGAAAAAGCTGCGGATGACGCCCGACGAGGTGTTCGAGCAGGCCAAGCTGGCGGTGCGCTTCGCCCGCAACCTGGTGGCCGACGTCGAGTTCAGCCCCGAGGACGGCTACCGCAGCGACCCGGACTACCTGTGCCGGGTGCTCGAGGCCGTGATCCACGAAGGCGCCACCACGATCAACGTGCCGGACACCGTGGGCTACGCCATTCCCGAGCTCTACGGCAACTTCATCAAGTCGCTGCGCGAGCGCATCCCGAACAGCGACAAGGCCATCTGGTCGGTCCATTGCCACAACGACCTCGGCATGGCGGTGGCCAATTCGCTGGCCGGCGTCAAGATCGGCGGTGCCCGGCAGGTCGAATGCACCATCAACGGACTGGGCGAGCGCGCCGGCAACTGCTCGCTCGAAGAGATCGTGATGGCAGTCAAGACCCGCAAGGACTACTTCGGCCTCGAGATGGGCATCGACACGCGCCACATCGTGGCCGCCAGCCGGATGGTCAGCCAGACCACCGGATTCGTGGTGCAGCCGAACAAGGCGGTGGTGGGGGCCAATGCCTTCGCCCATGCCTCCGGCATTCACCAGGACGGCGTGCTCAAGGCCCGCGACACCTACGAGATCATGCGGGCCGAGGACGTCGGCTGGAGCGCCAACAAGATCGTGCTGGGCAAGCTCAGCGGCCGCAACGCCTTCAAGCAGCGGCTGCAGGACTTGGGCGTTACCATGGAGAGCGAGGCCGACATCAACGCCGCCTTCGCCCGCTTCAAGGAACTGGCCGACAGAAAAAGCGAAATATTTGACGAAGACATCCTCGCTCTGGTCAGCGACGGAGAGCTCTCGCACGTTGGTGAGCAGTTCGGCTTTGTATCCTTGTCGCAACATAGTGAAACAGGTGAGCGGCCCCAGGCCCGCATCGTCTTCACCGTGCAGGGCAAGGAGGTCACGGGCGAGTCCGACGGCAACGGTCCGGTCGACGCGTCCCTGAAGGCGATCGAGGCCCATGTGAAGAGCGGGGCCGAGATGGTGCTCTATTCGGTCAATGCGATCAGTGGGTCGACGGAGAGCCAGGGGGAAGTGACGGTCCGTCTGCAGAATGCGGGCCGGGTGGTCAACGGGGTCGGTGCCGATCCCGACATCGTGGTCGCTTCGGCAAAAGCATACTTAAGTGCTCTCAACAAGTTACAGAGCCAAGCTGAGAGAGTGGCTGCACAAGGTTAGTTTTTCCGTGCTCCTTGTATTCGATTTGAAGAAGAGGATGCAAGTAACTGATATTGCGTGTCTTTTTTGATTTCGTTTACACTGCGGTCACCTTTTATCGCCGCTGGAGAGTTTTGAATGTCTGAAGCCCGTTCCTACCGAGTTTCCAGCCAGCGGTTCCTACCAACCCTCCGCCTTGCCGCCGTCGTTCTCTGTACGACGGCGTTTTTGTTGCCCGGCGCGCAGGCCGCCACCGCCGCCAAGAAGAAGACGGCCGTGAGCGCCGACTCGAGCCGCAAGGCCGCTTCGGGCACGAGCACGAAGCAGCCCGGCGGCAAGCCGGTCGCGAAGGTTGACAAAGCCGACAAGAGTGTGAGCGGCGGACGCAACGTGGTGGCGACGATCCGCCAGAAGAATGGCAAGACCGTGGTGGCCGTGCAGCGCCGCTCGATCGTCCGCGTCGCGGAAGCCGCGCCGGCGCGCCAGTCCTTCGGACAGATGGCCGGCCTGCACAGCACCGAAGACGCGCTCGACCTGAAGTCCAGCGTGGCCCTGGTGATCGACCAGGACACCCAGGAAGTCCTGTTCAGCAAGAACGACCACGCCGTGCTGCCGATCGCATCGTTGACCAAGCTCATGACCGGCCTGCTGATCAGCGAGGCCAAGCTGCCGTCCGATGAACTGATCACCATCACCCAGGACGACGTCGACACCGAGAAATTCAGCCGCTCGCGGCTGGTGGTGGGCACCAGCCTACCGCGCGGGGAACTGCTGCACCTGGCGCTGATGTCGAGCGAAAACCGCGCGGCGCACGCCCTCGGCCGCACCTACCCCGGCGGCCTGTCCACCTTCGTGAGCATCATGAATGCCAAGGCCAAGATGCTCGGCATGAAGGACACGAGCTACGTCGAGCCGACCGGCCTGTCGAGCCGCAACCAGTCGAGCGCCCAGGACCTGGCCCTGCTCGTGAATGCCGCTTACGCCGATGCCACCGTGCGCCAGTTGTCGACCTCGCCCGAGTACCAGGTGGAAGTCGGCAACCGTACGCTGCAGTTCAACACCACGAACCGCCTGGTCAAGAGCCCGGATTGGGACATCGGGGTGCAGAAGACCGGCTACATCTCGGAAGCCGGGCAGTGTCTGGTCATGCAAGCCAAGATCGCCGGTCGCAAGCTGATCATGGTGTTCCTGGATTCGGCCGGCAAGTTCAGCCGGATCGGGGATGCGGAGCGGGTCCGCCGCTGGGTCGAGGCGACCCATATGGGCAGGCCGAATCCGGGGATGCAGCAGGCGTTTGTGCACGCTGCGAGCTGAAGGCGAGGGGAGCGGGGACCTTTGATCAGTTGAGGACAGAGCAAAAACCGCTGCGCGGTTTGTTGGTCTGTCCCGCAAGGTCTCAGGTTCCGCAAGGTCTCACGAGGCGACCTGCTGCTCCGCCTTGTAACCCAACGCACCTGAAATCTCGTTGGCGGTGGCTTGCAGCTTCGGCAGCCAGCCCTCGTCGAGCCGGTCGGCCGGTGCCGAGATCGACAGGCCCGCGACCAGCTTGCCCTGGTCGTCGTAGATGCCGGCGGCCATGCAGCGCACGCCGAGCTCGAGTTCCTCGTTGTCGCGTGCGATGCCGTACTGGCGAGCCTTGGACAGCTCGCGCTCCAGGGCCGGCAATTGCGTGATGCTGTTGCGCGTGTGGCCGGCCAGGCCGGTCCGGGTGGCGTAGCTGCGGATGCGCTGGGGCTCGTCGACCGCCAGGAACAGCTTTCCGGTCGAGGTGAGGTGCAGCGGCGCCCGGCCACCGATGGCCCGCACCACCTGCATGCCCGAGCGCTCGCTGTAGGCGCGCTCGATGTAGACGATCTCGTCGCCCTGGCGCATGCTGAGGTTGACCGGCTGCTGGGTGAGCTTGTGCAGCTCCCGCATCGGCGTCAGAGCCGCGTCGCGCACATTGAGCCGGCCCTTGACCAGGTTGCCCAGCTCCAGCAGCCGCATGCCGAGGCGGTAGCTGCCCGCCTCGGGGCGGTCGACGAAGCGGCCGACAGCCAGGTCGTTGAGGATGCGGTGCGTGGTCGACGGATGCAGGCCCGTCTTTTCGCTGATTTCCTTGAGGGAAATCGCTTCTTCACGCGACGCCAGCACATCGATGAGCGAAAACATCCGCTCGATGACCTGGATCACGGGGGTGGCGGGAACGTCAGATTGTGGTTTTCTCATGTGCAACGCGGTGGGAGACCGGTCGCCATTTTACTTGGTGAAATGGGTTTGCGGTTGCCAGCGACCGTCGATCAGCACTTCATGCGGCGTAAAGCGCGCCTTGTAGTTCATCTTGGCGCTGCCTTCGATCCAGTAGCCGAGGTAGACGTGAGGCAGGGCGAGCTTGCGGGCCTGTTCGATCTGCCACAGCACGCTGTAGTTGCCGTAGCCGGCGCCCGGCTCGGGCTCGTAGAAGGTGTAGACCGCCGACAGGCCATCGTTCAGCACGTCGAGGATGGAGACCATCTTGAGGGCGCCGGCGCTGCCGTCGGGGAGCGTCTCGCGGAACTCGACCAGCCGCGAATTGACCCGGCTCTGGAGCAGGAACTGGGTGTACTGGTCGATGCTGTCGTGGTCCATGCCGCCACCCGAGTGGCGGCCGTTCTGGTAGCGCAGGTAGAGCTGGTAGTGCTCGGGCACGAAGCACAGCTTGAGCACCCGGGCCTGCAGGTTGGCGTGGCGCGTCACGGCGCGGCGCTGGCTGCGATTGGGCTTGAATTCGTTGGCCAGCACGCGCAGCGGCACGCAGGCGCTGCAACCGTCGCAATACGGCCGGTAGGTGAACATGCCGCTGCGGCGGAAGCCGCTCAGCACCAGGTCCGAGTAGGCGTCGTTGTGGATCAGGTGGCTCGGCGTGGCGACCTGCGAGCGCGCCTGCCGGTCCGGCAGATAGCTGCACGGATAGGGGGCCGTTGCGTAGAACTGCAGCGTGTGGAGCGGGAGATCCTTGAGGTGCGTCACGTCGGGATGGAGCTTCGCGCAGGCAGGAGTTCATTCCAGTATACGGGCTCGAAGCGCCAGACAGGGCCGGGTTCGCGGCGCGCGTGGGCGACGTGCGACACGAAGCGCTGGCGCGGCATTTCGCGGGCCCCGAGGCTGGCGAGATGGCTGGTTTTCTGCTGGCAATCGATCATGGCGATGCCATGGCGGCGGCAGAACGCGACCAAGGCCGCCAAGGCGATCTTCGAGGCGTCGGGACGGCGCGTGAACATCGATTCGCCGAACACCGCGCGGCCGATGGCGACGCAATAGAGGCCGCCCGCGAGCGCGCCGTCGATCCAGGTCTCGATGCTGTGGGCATGGCCGGCGCGGTGCAATTCGCCGTAGGCGGCCAGCATCTCCGGCAGGATCCAGGTGCCGGACTGGCCGGCCCGCGGTGCTTGGGAGCAGGCCGAGATGACCGTCTCGAAGCCGTGGTCGAAGCGGATTTCGCAGCGCGGCGAGGCGCGGAACGCGGTCAGGGTCTTGCGCAGCGACCGGTGGAGCCGGAAATCGGCCGTCTGGAGCACCATGCGCGGGTCGGGGCTCCACCACAGGATCGGCTGGCCCTCGCTGAACCATGGGAAGATGCCGCTGCCATAGGCCCGCAGCAGACTGGCGACATCGAGGCTGCCGCCGGCCGCCAGCAGGCCGGGCACGGGATCGGCATCGCCCCAGGCCAGGGCGGCATCGGGCAGGGGATCTCCAGGATCGAGCCAGGGCAGTTGCATGGTCGGAGGTATACACGGCTTCGGACGGGGTGGATCCGTTGCACAAGCCGAATGATCGCCAAAACCCTATAGTCGTTCCTGCACCCGCAAAAAATGCCCCCAACAAAGCAAGAGGACCCACGGTGACCACAGATACGAATCCCATGCGCTTCGGCAGCGGCCAGGCGGTCAGACGGCTCGAGGACGAGAAGCTGCTGGCCGGCGCCGGCCGCTACACCGACGACGTCGCACCGGCGGGCCAGAGCTGGCTTTGCTTCGTGCGTTCGCCCTATCCGCATGCGCGGCTGGGGGCGGTCGATACGGCGGCGGCCCGCGGAATGCCCGGCGTGCTCGGCGTCTTCACCGGGGCCGACCTGGACCGGGCCGGCGTCAAGCCGATGCCGGGAGCGCCCTTCAAGCGCGCCGACGGCGCCGACTGCGCGACGCCGCTGCGCCGGGTGCTGGCGCTGGAGCGCGTGCGTTTCGTCGGTGAGCCGGTCGCCGTCGTGGTCGCGGAGACTTTGACCCAGGCGCGCGATGCGGCCGAGGCGGTGATGGTCGACTACGAAGAGCTGCCGATGGTGGTCGACCTGCGGGCTGCGACCGCCGAGGGCGCGCCGCTGATCTGCGACGAGGGCACCGGCAACATCGCGGCCGAGATGCGCCACGGCAGCGCCGAAGCAACCGCGGAGGCTTTCGCCAAGGCCAGCCACGTGGTGGCGCTCGACGTCGTCAACCAGCGCGTGGTCGCGCTGACGATCGAGCCGCGCACCGTGCTGGCCGAGTTCGACCCTGCCACCGACCGGATCACGATCCGGATGAGCACGCAGATGCCTTCCGGCGTGCGCGATTCGGTGTGCGACGCGATCGGCCTCGCGAAGGACAAGGTGCGCGTGGTGGTGGGCGACGTGGGCGGCGGCTTCGGCATGAAGACCGGCGCCTATCCCGAGGACATCGCGGTCGCCTACGCCGCCCGCGCGCTGCAGCGCCCGGTGAAGTGGGTTGCGGACCGCAGCGAAGAGTTCCTGACGACCTCGCATGGCCGCGACATCGAGGCCAAGGCCGAGCTGGCACTCGACGCCCAGGGCAAGATTCTCGGCCTGCGCATCCGCACCCATGCCAACGTCGGCGCCTACGCGACCGGCACCGGGGTCGCGATCCAGCTGCTGATCGGCCCGTGGGTGCAGACCAGCGTCTACGACATCCAGACCATCGACTTCCATTTCAAGGCGGTGCTGACCAACACCGCGCCCACCGGTGCCTACCGCGGGGCCGGCCGGCCCGAGGCCATCTACACGATGGAGCGCCTGATGGACGAGGCGGCGCGCCAGACCGGCATCGACCGGATCGAACTGCGCCGGCGCAACTTCATCGGGCCGGCGCAGATGCCCTACAAGAATCCGATGCAGCAGGTCTACGACACCGGGGCCTTCGAATCGGTCATGGACCAGGCGCTGGCGCTGGCCGACTGGCAGGGCTTCGATGCCCGGGCGGCCGAATCGAAGCGGCAGGGGCGGATGCGCGGACTGGGCATCGCCACCTTCCTCGAGTGGACCGGCGGCAACGTGTTCGAGGAGCGCGTGACCGTCACGGTGCGCGCCGACGGCGTGATCGAGGTGTTTTCGGCCGTCAATGCGATGGGGCAGGGCATCGCGACCACCCTGGCGCAGCTGGTGGTCGATGCCTTTGGCGTGCCGATCGAGCAGGTGCACATCGTGCTGGGCGACACCGACCGCGGCGACGGCTTCGGCAGCGCCGGCTCGCGCTCGTTGTTCACCGGCGGCTCGGCGGTCCGGATCGGCGCCGAGCGCACCATCGAGAAGGGCCGCGAACTGGCGGCGAAAGAGCTCGAGGTGGCGACGGCCGACGTCGAATACGCTGCCGGCGTCTTCAAGGTGGCGGGCACCGACCTGAAGCTCGACCTGTTCACGCTGGCCGGCAAGCAGGCCGAGCAGCAGATCTTCGTCGACTCGACCAGCACGGTGTCGGGACCGACCTGGCCGAACGGCTGCCACATCACCGAGATCGAGATCGATCCGCCCACAGGCGAGATCAGCGTGCAGACCTATGCCTCGGTCAATGACGTCGGCCGGGTGGTCAACCCGCTGATCGTGCGCGGCCAGCTCGAGGGCGGGGCGGTGCAGGGCATCGGCCAGGCGCTGTGTGAGCGGGTGGTCTACGACAGCGAGACCGGCCAGCCGCTGACCGGCAGCCTGATGGACTACGCGGCACCGCGCGCCGACATCATCGCCACCATGTTCCGCATGGAGATGGACGAATCGACGCCGTGCAAGAACAACCCGCTGGGGGTCAAGGGCGTGGGCGAGCTGGGCACCATCGGCGCCACGCCGGCGGTGGTGAATGCGGTGGCGGATGCGCTGGCGCGCAACGGGCTGGCGGATCGGACGCCGCATCTGGACATGCCGTTGACCCCGGATCGGGTCTGGCGGTTGATGCAGGCGGCCTAGGAAGATTCAGTCAGTTGGGGACAGAGCAACAAGCCGCTTCGCCGTTTGTTGGTCTGTCCCGCAAGGTCTCAGAAATTCTCCATCGGCAACCCGACGTAGTTCTCGGCCAGCGAGGTCGAGGCCGCATGCGAATGCACCAGGTAGTCGAGCTCGGCCTCCTGGATCTTCTGGCCGAACTCGCCGGTGTCCGGGAAGCGGTGCATCAGCGAAGTGAACCACCACGAGAAGCGTTCGGCCTTCCAGACCCGGCGCAGGCAGAGGTCGGAGTAGCGGTCGAGCGCAGAGGGGGTCTTGTCGCGGTAGAAGATCTCCAGCGCGCGCGAC
Source organism: Variovorax ginsengisoli (assembly GCF_030486595.1). Taxonomy (GTDB): domain Bacteria; phylum Pseudomonadota; class Gammaproteobacteria; order Burkholderiales; family Burkholderiaceae_C; genus Variovorax; species Variovorax ginsengisoli_B. Next base: position 17,517 of record NZ_JAUJZH010000017.1, read on the forward strand.
AGGTAGTCGACGTCCGAGGCTGCCAGGTTCAGGCCCTTGGCGCCGGTCGGCGGCACGATGTGGGCGGCGTCACCGGCCAGGAACAGGCTGCCGAATCGCATCGGCTCGGCGACGAAGCTGCGCAGCGGGGCGATGCTCTTCTCGAGCGACGGGCCGGTCACGAGGCGGTCGCGGGCCTCGGGGTCGAGGCGCAGGCGCAGCTCGTTCCAGAAGGCCTCGTCGCTCCAGTTTTCGACCTTCTCTTCGGTCGGGACCTGGACGTAGTAGCGGCTGCGGGTGGCGCTGCGCATGCTGCACAGGGCGAACCCGCGGGCGGTGTTGGCGTAGATCAGTTCGTGCGACACCGGCGGCACGTCGGCCAGCACGCCGAGCCAGCCGAAGGGGTAGATCTTCTCGTAGGTGTGCAGCGAATCGGCCGGCACGCTGGCGCGGCTGACGCCGTGGTAGCCGTCGCAGCCGGCGATGAAGTCGCATTCGACCTCGTGGGTGGCGCCGTCCTTCTGGTAGCGCACCCGGGGACGGGCGGTGTCGAAGTCGTGCAGGCTGACCGACGCTGCGTTGTAGATCGTGGTCAGGCCGGCGGCAGCGCGCGCTTCCATCAGGTCGCGGGTCACTTCGGTCTGGCCGTACACCGTTACCTGCTTGCCGTCGGTCAGGCCGTGCAGGTCGATGCGGTGCCGGGCGCCCTTGAACAGCAGCTCGATGCCCTCGTGCGGCAGGCCCTCGGCCTTGGCCCGGGTGTCGACGCCGGCGCGGGCCAGCAGGTCCATCGAGATCTGCTCGAGCACGCCGGCGCGGATGCGGCCGAGCACGTAGTCGCCGCTCTGGCGTTCGAGAATGATGTTGTCGATGCCGGCCTTGTGCAGCAGTTGGCCGAGCAAGAGGCCGGCGGGGCCTGCGCCGATGATGGCAACCTGTGTTCGCATGCGAGTCTCCTGAAGTTTGTGCAAGCGTAGGGCGTTGCATCCGTTTCAGGGGACCCGGATGGCACGCGCTGTGCGATCATGAAAGCACTTGCGCGATGATCGCGCAATCCCTTTCGACCATGACCATCGCCAAACCGGATTTCATCGAGGGCATCGCCAAGGGCATGGCCGTGCTCGAGAGCTTCGACACCGAGCGCCAGCGGCTCAATGCCACCCTGGCCGCCGAGCGGGCCGGGCTCACGCGCGCCGCGGCCCGGCGCCACCTGCTGACCCTGGCACACCTGGGCTACCTGGAAACCGACGGCAGCTATTTCTGGATGTCGCCCAAGGTGCTGCGCTTCTCGGGCAGCTACCTGGCGTCGTCGCGGCTGCCGAGGGCGCTGCAGCCGACCTTGAACCGGCTCGCGGCCCAGACCCAGGAATCGTTCTCGGCCGTGGTGCTCGACGGCGAGGAGGTGGTGATCGTCGCGCGCAGCGGCAGCTACGCGGCGCCGACCCGGGTGCTGGCCTATGGCCTGCATCTCGGGGCCCGGCTGCCGGCCCACGCGACCTCCACCGGCCGGGTGCTGCTGGCCGCGCTGAGTCCGGCCGAGCTCACCGAATGGCTCAAGGCGCGGCGGCTGTCGCGGCTGACGCCCCAGACCATCACCCAGGCGCGGGAACTGCGCCAGCGCATCGCGCAGACCCGCAAGGACGATTTCTGCTTTGCCAGCGAAGAGCATGAACTCGGCGTCCAGGCATTGGCGGTGCCGCTTCGCGACATGCAGGGGCGCACGGTGGCGGCGCTCAACGTGGTGCTGTCCGGGGGGCGCTACCAGGAGGACGCGCTGCGCCGCGACCTGCTGCCGCTGCTGTTCGATGCGGCCAGAGAGGTCAGGTCCTTGCTGTGAGTCGCTACCATCTCGTTCGACCCACCGCGGATGACTGAACCATGCGACTGCTGCTGCTCGAAGACGACGTGATGATCGGCGAAGCCGTGCTCGACCTGCTGCGCGCGGAGCAGTACGCGGTCGACTGGGTCAAGGACGGCGACGCCGCCGATACCGCCCTGCGCACGCAGCAGTACGACTTGGTGCTGCTCGACCTCGGCGTGCCGCGGCGCGACGGGCTCGACGTGCTGCGCGCGCTGCGGGCCCGCAAGCAGCGCATGCCGGTGCTGATCGCGACCGCGCGCGACTCGGTCGCGCAGCGCATCGAGGGGCTCGATGCCGGCGCCGACGACTACGTGCTCAAGCCCTACGACCTCGACGAGCTGCTGGCCCGCATCCGGGCGCTGCTGCGGCGGGCTTCGGGGCGGGCCGAGCCGGTCTACGAGCACATGGGCGTGAGCGTCAATCCTGCCACCCGGGAGGTCAGCGTGGGCGGTCAGCCGGTCATCTTGTCGGCGCGCGAATGGGCGGTGCTCGAGCCGCTGCTGGCCCGGCCCGGCATGGTGCTGTCGCGGGCCCAGCTCGAGGAGAAGCTCTACAGCTGGAAGGACGAGATCAGCAGCAATGCGGTCGAGGTCTACGTGCACGGGCTGCGCAAGAAGCTGGGCGCCGATCTGATTCGCAATGTGCGGGGGGTGGGGTACATGGTGCCGAAGGAATGAAGTCGCTCCGGGCTAGGTTGCTGTGGTTCCTGTTGGCGGCCATCGTGCTGGCGGCGGGCACCCAGGCCTTCGTCACCTATCGTGCGGTGCTCGAGGCGGCCGACGACATCTTCGACCAGCACATGCAGCAGATGGCGCTGTCGCTGCGCGCCGGGCTGCCGCCGAGTTCCACGGTCGGCGGCCTTGGCGGCGGCGAGGAGAACTTCGAATTCATCGTCCAGATCTGGACCCTGGACGGCATCCGGATCTTCGATTCGGCCGCCCAGTCGGCGCTGCCGCAGCGCGCGGTGCTGGGCTTTTCCAACGTGAAGGCGCGCAGCACCACCTACCGCGTCTTCTCGCTGGCGACCGGGGCGCTGGTGATCCAGGTGGCGCAGGACATGGCGGCGCGGCGCCGCATGGCGGGCACGCTGGCTTTGCGCACCGTCGGGCCGATCGTGCTGGCGGCGCCGCTGCTGATGCTGGTGGTCTGGTGGGTGGTGAGCCGCTCGCTGGCCCCGGTGGCCCGGGTCCGCCGGCAGGTGGCGACCCGGCAGGCCGACGACCTGTCGCCGCTCAACGAAGCCGACCTGCCCGAGGAGGTGCGGCCGCTGGTGCACGAGCTGAACCTGCTGTTCGTGCGGGTGCGCCAGGCCTTCGAGGCCCAGAAGCACTTCGTCGCCGACGCGGCGCACGAACTGCGGTCGCCGCTGGCGGCGCTCAAGCTGCAGGTGCAGGGCCTGCGGCGTGCGTCCGACGATGCGACGCGCGAACTCGCGGTGGCCCGGCTGGCCGCCGGCATCGACCGGGCGACCCGGCTGGTCGAGCAGATGCTGGCGCTGGCACGGCACGAGGCCAGTGCGGCGGCGGGCGCGCGGCCGGAAGCCGTCAGCCTGCCCGAGGTCGCGCGGCTGGCGATCTCCGACACCGTGGCCGCGGCCCAGTCGCGCGACATCGACATCGGCATCGCGCGGGCCGACCCGGCGACGGTGCAGGGCCAGCCGGAGGCGCTGCGCACCCTGCTGCGCAACCTGATCGACAACGCGGTCAAGTACACGCCGCCCGGCGGCCGCGTCGACGTCGGGATCGCCGCCGGGGCGGGCGCCGTCGAATTGAGCGTCGACGACAGCGGACCCGGCCTGCCCGAGAGCGAGCGCGAGCGCGTGCTCGACCGCTTCTACCGCGCGGGCCAGCCCCAGGCCCCCGGCAGCGGCCTGGGCCTGTCGATCGTCAAGTCGATCGCCGACCTGCACGGCGCGGCGGTGTCGCTGGAGCCATCGCCTCTCGGCGGCCTGCGCGTTCTGGTTCGCTTCCCCGCAGCCTGACTGCCCGGCCGGCGCAGCCCGGCCCGTTGGTGAAACACCGCGGAACTGGCTTTGCCAGGCCGCTGGTGTTGCCCCCGGCAGGGGGCTGAGAGCCGCGGCTCCAAGCCTGCCTGCGCAGGCTTGGACGGCTCCGAAGGGCCGCTGCCTCTGGCAGCGACTCGAGGCGCCCGGACACGAAGTGCCGGGCAACCTGGGGGCGAGCCAATTTAAGCCGGGCCTAAGCTGGCGGCCCGACATTCCTTTCGTGCTCTCTTCCCATACTCGAAAGGATTCCTGATGAAAACCGGTTTGACCTCGCCTCGCGCGCTCGTGCTTTCGCTGGCAGCCGCCGGCGTGATCGGTGCCGTCGGCACTGGCGCCTACACCAGCGCCCGTGCCGTGGCCGCGCCCCCGGCGCAGGCCGTTGCCGTCGCTGGCACCACCACCGCGCCGACGGTGACCATGCCCGACTTTTCCACCATCACCGCCCGCGACGGCCAGGCGGTGGTCAACATCAGCGTCACCGGCACCACCAAGACGGCCGGCGCCGAAGGCGGCCCGCAGATGGACCCGGACGATCCGATGTATGAGTTCTACCGCCGCTTCGGCGGCGGCCAGGGCCCGCGCGGCCAGCAGCCGCAGCGCGAGACCCCGGTCCGTGGCCAGGGCTCGGGCTTCATCCTTAGCGCCGACGGCATCATCCTGACCAACGCCCACGTCGTGAAGGACGCCAAGGAAGTCACGGTCAAGCTGACCGACCGCCGCGAGTTCAGCGCCAAGGTGCTCGGCTCCGACCCCAAGACCGACGTCGCCGTGATCAAGATCGAGGCCAAGAATCTGCCCGTGCTGGCTGTCGGCAACACAAAGGACCTGAAGGCCGGCGAATGGGTGCTGGCGATCGGTTCGCCATTCGGCTTCGAGAACACCGTCACCGCCGGCGTGGTCAGCGCCAAGGGCCGCTCGCTGCCCGACGACGGCTACGTGCCCTTCATCCAGACCGACGTCGCGATCAATCCGGGCAACTCCGGCGGCCCGCTCCTCAACACGCGCGGCGAGGTGGTCGGCATCAACTCCCAGATCTACAGCCGCAGCGGCGGCTACCAGGGCGTCTCGTTCGCGATTCCGATCGAGGTCGCGATGCAGGTCAAGGACCAGATCGTCGCGACCGGCAAGGCCACCCATGCGCGCCTCGGCGTCGCGGTCCAGGAAGTGAACCAGGCCTTTGCCGATTCGTTCAAGCTCGACAAGCCCGAAGGCGCGCTGGTCTCGAACGTCGAGAAGGGCGGCCCGGCCGACCAGGCCGGCCTGCGCTCGGGCGACGTGATCCGCAAGGTCGACGGTGAGCCGATCGTGTCCTCGGGCGACCTGCCGGCCCTGATCGGGCAGAAGAAGCCGGGCAGCAAGATCGCGCTCGAGATCTGGCGCCAGGGTGCGCGCCAGGAAATCTCCGCCAAGCTGGGCGACGCGGCCGAGAAGGGCACCGCGGTGGCGAAGAACGAGGAGGGCGGCGCCAAGCAGGGCAAGCTCGGTCTCGCGCTGCGTCCGCTGCAGCCGCAGGAACAACGCGAAGCCCAGGTCGACGGCGGCCTGCTGATCGCGGAGGTCGCGGGTCCGGCGGCGCTGGCTGGCGTGCAGACGGGCGACGTGCTGCTGGCCATCAACGGCACGCCGGCGAAGAGCATCGAGCAGGTGCGCGAGGTGGTGGCCAAGGCCGACAAGTCGGTGGCGCTGCTGATCCAGCGCGACGGCAACAAGATCTTCGTGCCGGTGCGCCTGGGCTGAGGCGCCGCCCTTTGCGGGCCGGCCGATTGCGACTTAGTGCCGGTCTCGCGGGGTGATCGTCAAGGCAGCGTGCAAAAGTGCCTTGGCGATCAAATCACCGCCCAGTAACAATCCAGGCTTCACTGATCGAAAGGTTTCCCGGTGGCACTTCGCGATATAGCGCTGACTGTTCTCGAACTGGAACCCAATGAATTCCATTGGGTTCTGATGGAGGCAGTTCAGGCCGAGTCCGAGGATTGCCTGGGATTCAGGCCGATCGACTGCTCGACACAGGGTGTTCCGGACTATTCGGAGGCGCTCATCCAGGGCGCCTCGGCGCTGCGCGTGCTGCAGGGCCTCGCGCCTTTCGGCAAGCCGAAGACGCCGGTCAGCATCGGCGAGAGCACCGCGGCCGCCTTGCCCGACCCGGGCGGGGCGACCACCGCCTATTCGAGCGGACCGGACTCGTGCATGTTCACCACGGACCACTCGATCCTCTAGGTTCAGGTTTTGCGTTCAACGGCCCTGGGCATCGAAGTGCAGCGCCGTGACCGCGATCACCTGGGCCGCCCGCGAGCGGATGGTGCCTCGCTGGGACACGCCGCGAAGCACCAGCAACGGCGGGGCCGGCGTGCGGCAGGGTGCAGGGGACTGGCGATGGAAGCCGACCGCCGCGAACGGCAGCAGAAATCTGGCGGCGAGCGTGTCGGGATGTTGCATCATCCTGAAGTTACGCGGCCGCCGCTCTTTCGCCCATCTCTCCGAAGGAGGCATGGCACCCCCAAAGCGGCATAGACCGGAAGGGCGGCCACGCCGTTCGGGTATTCACCAAGGAGAGGATCGAACAATGTCGAGACTGATCGTGCTGCAGAAGAACGGTTCGGCCAAGCAGGTCAACATGACCCGCACGCCCTTCGTCGTCGGCCGTGCCGACAGCTGCGACCTGGTGCTGGACAACCCGCTCGTGAGCCGCTCCCACGCGGTGTTCGAGGCCGTGGGCGAGGCCATGACGATCCGCGATCTGCAAAGCCACAACGGGACTTATGTCAATGGCCAGCGGGTCGAGGGCGGCGCGTTGAGCAATGGCGATGAAATCAAGATCGGCGGCTACCAGATCCGCTTCCTGTCGCAGGGCGGTCCGATCGGGGCCGCGGAGGCGCTGCGCCTCGTGACCGTGCCGGGCCGCCTGGCCGACATCGACCTGCAGCGGCTGAGCGCGAAGTCCTGATCCGCGCCAGCCTCGGTTGGCAACACACGCCGTTTGGCAGATTCCCGTCGACCCGTTTGCGGCGCAGAGTGTGCGCTCGACGACTCCGGGAGCACAGCATGGACTCTGAGGTCTTGACCCTTGGCGTACTGGCGATCCTGGTGGCGGGCGGCTGGTTGATCGACCTCCTCGGCCACCGGGGGGCATCGCCGCTGCAGCGCCGCATGGTCCAGCAGATCAAGAAATCTGCCGACACGATTCGTGGCGCGCCGCTGCGCTGATCCGATCCGCGATCCGTCATCGGGAGGACGTCGGGCGGTTGTTTTTCCGTGAACAATAGCGCCCATGCTCACCCGCACCCTCGTTGGCCACCTCAAGATTTGCGATGGATCGATTCTCTGGGCCGACGAAGACGCGCACACGCTGCTCGACTATCCGTCGGGCGCGCTCACGGACATGCCCTTCGACGATGTCCTGCCGCCCGCGTCCGCAAGCGAGTTGAAGCTCCCGGCGCGCGGCGCGGTGGATGGTCGCCGGGTCGTGTTGCGGGCCCGGCACGGCCACACGATCATGGCCGACCTGCGCGGCGAGCGCATGGACGATCACTGCGTCCTGTGGAGCTTCACGCCGACGGCCCGCGGCGTGCGCGGCGAGCGGCTCGACCTGCTGTCGCGCCATGACGCGCTGACGCGGCTGCCCAATCGCGTGCCCTCGGCCGAGGAACTGAACCCTGCGCCGGTGCGCAATGGCGACGGCGAGCGCCTGCTGGCGGTCTGCTACCTTGACCTCGACCGTTTCCGCGACATCAACGAGAGCTTCGGTCCGGTGGGCGGGGATGCGGTGCTGCGCGAGGTGGCGCGCCGCCTGAAGGCCGCGGTGCCGAACGATGCCAGCGTCGCCCGGGTCGGCGGCGACGAGTTCGCGCTGCTGCTGTTCGTCAATGACGCGGCGCATTCCGAGGCTCTGCTGGAACAGATCCTGGCGCGGCTCGCGCATCCGTTCCGGCTGCAGGACCGTTCGACGCGGCTGCGCACCAGCGTCGGCGTTTCGCTGATGCGCCAGGGCGAGCAGCCGACCGAAGTCATGCTGCAGCAAGCGCAGCACGCGGTGTTCTTCGCCAAGCGGGCCGGTGGCAGCCAGGTCCATTTCTTCGACGCCGTCCTGGCCCACGAGGAACAGCAGGAACAGCAGATCCGGGAGCGGATCCAGGCGGGCCTGGCGAACCACGAGTTCCTGCTGGCCTACCAGCCCAAGGTCGACATGCTGTGCGGCCGGGTGATCGGCTTCGAGGCCCTGGTCCGCTGGCAGCATCCCGAGCGGGGGCTGCTGCAGCCATCCGCCTTCGTGCCGATGATCGAGGACCACGAGCTGGTGGAGCAGCTCGGCGACTGGGCCATCGGCGAGGCGGTGCGGCAGGCGGCCGACTGGCTGGCCGCGGGGGTCAAGACCTCGGTCAGCGTCAACATCAGTCCGCGCCATCTGCTGCGGCCGGATTTCATCGAGCGGCTCGGCTTTCACCTTGGCCGGTTTCCGCAGCTGCACGCGGGCGTGCTCGAGCTCGAGATTCTCGAGACCACCGCCATCAAGGACTTCAGCGCCGTCGCCGATTTCATCGGTGCCTGCAAGGCGCTCGGCGTGCCGGTGGTCATGGACGACTTCGGCACCGGCTATTCGTCGCTGACCTACCTGCGGCGCCTGCCCGTGAGCGCGCTCAAGCTCGACCAGTCTTTCGTGCGCGGCATGCTCGAAGACCCGGAGGACGAGGCGATCATCCGCGGCATCCTGGTGATGGCGCGCGGCTTCGGCCGCAAGACCATCGCCGAGGGGGTCGAGTCGGTGGCGCACGGCAATGCGCTGCTGGCCCTCGGCTGCACGCTCGGGCAGGGCTATGGCATCGCCAAGCCGCTGCCGGCCGCCGAGGTGCCGGGGTGGATCGCCGCGTTCGAGCAGGCCCCGCCCTGGGGCCGGGCGCCGGGCTGCTGAGCGCCAGCAGGTTCCTAGAGCAGCGGCGTGTAGGGCGAGCTCACCGGCTTGAGCGTGGCGCCGGCCGGGGCGCCGTAGCGTCCGGTGTTCCCGAGCATGTAGCGCAGGTACGCGCTGACCGTCGCCTGGCGGTAGTTCTGCGCATTGTTGAAGGCCATGGCCCCGCCCAGGAAGAGCTGCGGCGCCACCTGGTATTCGACGATACCGGCCAGGTTGTAGGCCACGCCCGTGTGGCTGTTCGACAGGTAGTAGCCGGTGAAGGGGGCCTTGTTGAGGCCCAGTCCGGTGGCGGTCGCGACGGCGCTCGCGGCGGCGGCCTGGCGCGCCGGGTCGGTCGGGAACCAGGGCGATGCGTCCTCCGTGAACGACTGGATGCCCAGCGAGGCATTGAGCCGCCACGAGAGCCGGTCGTCGCGGCCGGTCCAGTCGACCGGGAAGGCCACGCTCACATAGGACTGCGGGCTGAAGTAGCCGCCCTGGCCGAAGGTGAAGAAGCTCAGGTTCTTGTCGTAGCTCAGCAGATCGAGGTTCATGCCGGCGGTCAAGGTCGAGCCGGGCTTGTTCAGCAGGTGTACATACATGCCGCCGCCCAGTTCGTAGCGGGAGTTGTCGGCCACGTTGCGGCCGGTGATCGAATGGGCCGAGCCGTAGCCATAGAGGCCGTAGGTGCCGTCGTCGCGGGTCAGGTCGAGCCGCGCGCCGGTCGCCACCACGCCGCCCCAGCGGTCGCCGGTGCGGGTGTCCTCGGTGCCGGCGAACGACAGCAGGCTGTCGGTGACGGCGCGGCGCGACAGGTCGGCCTTCATGGACACGGTGTCGGACAGGGCGCCGCTGTAGGTGAGGTTGCCGACCGCGCTGGTCTCCTGGAAGCCGAGCGGCGTGGTGCCGATGCTGGCGTTCAGGTTCTTGCCCTCGTAGCCGACCGCGAGGCCGACGCCGCTGGCGTGCTGGCCATCCACCGCCGGGACCCTGCCCGCGAGCAGGTCGATCGCCGCCTGCGGCCCGCCGCCGAAACGGCTCGAGGTGCCGTAGTCCTGCGCCAGCGCGCCGTTGTCGAGCACCGTCGGCGTGGCGCTGAGTACCACCTTGCCGTTGCCGGCCGGGAAGCGGGCCTCGATCGGCACCTGCAGGTCCTGCAGGCGGCTCAGGCCCGATTCGCCGTCGCGGCTGCGGTAGACGCTGCCGATGTCCAGCGTCGTGCTGCGTTCGGACTGGAGGTCCTGCAGTTCGCTCAGCAACGGGTTGGCTGGCGCCGCACCGGCGCGCGGCGGGGCGTTCCAGCTGCCTTCGGTCGCCAGGCTGCTGCCGGGCACGGGGGGCGGCAGCGGATAGACCGGCTGGCCGGCGGGCTGGGGCAGCGGATAGGCCGGGGCCTGGGCGTACTGGGGCGCGGCCAGTGCCGGTGGCTGCGATGGTGCGGCGGCCGGCGCGGCCTGCTGGCTGGCCGCGGCATTGCGGCGGCGGAATTCGGCGCTGTTGCGCGGGGCGGTGGACTTGGGCGCGGCCGTGGCGGCGGTCGCCGGTGCGGCCGCGGTGCTGCCGCCGGCGCCCCAGGGCAGGTTGGCGGCCGGCTGGCTCGCGGCCGCCGCATAGACGGGCGGCGCGGCCGCAGGCAACGGCGGCAGCGCCGCCATCGGGGCCGCAGCGCCGCGCATGCCGGCAAAGGGCGAGGCCTGGGCGTTGCCGGCGCTGGCCGGATAGCCTGCCGCCGGCAGTCCGACCGGCTGCAGGTTGGCGGCGAACGGGTTGCCGCCGCTGGCGGCGCCGCCGGTCATGCCAGCGAAGGGGTTGGCCGGGGCCGCCGGCACGCCACCCTGGCCGGCTGCCAGGCCGACGCCGCCGGCCGCACGGCTGTCGGCGGCGACGGCGGCGCGCAGGTATTGCTCGGCCCGCGCGTTGTCGCCCGCATTGCGATAGACGCGGCCGGCCGCCGCCAGCACGCGCGACTGGTCGGGGGCCTGCTTCAGGGCCGCCTGGACGTAGCTCTCGGCCTCGCCGTGGGCGCGCAGCGCGCTGGCGCTGGCGGCGGCGGCGAGCAGGGTGTCGAGGTCGGTCGGACTGCGCTGCAGGATGCGCTGGTAGATCGCCAGGGCCTGCTTCTCGTCGCGCGCCGCCGCATAGAGGCGGGCCAGCGCGGCCAGCACCTGCGGGTCTTCGGGCCGCGCGGCCAGCACCGGCGCCAGCGCGTTGTAGGCCGCTTCGAGGTTGCCGGCCTCGCGCAAGGCGTCGGCTTGGCGCAGGCTGAAGGCGATCGTCAGGCGCTCGTAGTCGGCCCGCTGGGCCGTTGTCATGCTGGCCGATTGCAGCTGCCGCAGCACGGCGGAGAGTTCGACATCCTGCTGGGTCTTGAGCAGCACCGAGGCGTAGAGCAGGCGATCGCCGACGCCCGGATTCGGGCTGCGCGCCAGCAATTGCCGGCTCATCGCCAGGGCCCGTGGCGCGTCGCCGATGTCGGCGTAGGCGATGGCCAGCTGGCCCCAGAGCTCGGGCGGCATGTCGGCGCCGAGCGCCGCTTCGGTCTGCGCCAGCACGCCGCGGGCCGCGGCCACCTGGCCCTGCCGCGCCAGCGCCTGCGCCTGTTGCGCCTGGCTGGCGGCCCACAGGCGGCGCTGCAGTTGGGTCATGTCGCGGGTGCGCGAGGCGGCCGGGATGCGGTCGAGGTACTGCAGGCCGGCCGCCGGGTCGCCGGCATCGGAGGCGAGCAGGGCGCTCGCATAGAGCGCGTCGGGCATGTCGGGCTGCGACATGAGCAGGCCGTCCATGACGCCGCGGGCCTGGGCCATCATCCCCTGGCGACGGTAGATATTGGCCAGGTCGAGCCGGACCCAGGGGCTGTCGGGGGCGGCCAGCATGGCGTCCTCGAGCGTGCGCTGGGCGCCGGCGTTGTCGCCGGCTTCGATCTGGGCGCGGGCCTTGGCGCGCGCGGCCTCCACCTTGACGTCCTGCAGGCTGCCGATCTGCCTCGCCTGCTCGGGGCTGAGCCGCTGCGACAGGGCCATCGCCTCGTCGCTGCGGCCCTGGCGGGTGTAGGCCGTGATCAGGCCGCGCAGCGCCTGGGTGTCGTTGGGCTTGCTGTCGAGCGCGCGCCGATAGCCTTGCTCGGCACCGGCGTAGTCGCCGGCCGCCAGCCGAAGGTCGGCCAGCGCGACCTGTCCGACGCTCTCTCGCGGATCGATCTTCACGGCGCGTTCGAGCAGGCCCTGGGCCGTGCGCGTGTCGCCCTTGGCCCGCGCGGCATTGGCCTGGCCGACCAGGTTCCAGTAGGTGGCGCTTTGCAGCGCCGACGCCCACTTGCCGCCGCCGGCGCTTTTCGTGGCCTGCTCCAGCAGCTGCTGGGCTTCGGCGAAGCGCTCCTGTCGCAGCCGGATCAGGCCCAGGCCACCGAGCGCCTCGGCGTCGCCGGGCTCGACCTTCAGGGCCTGCTGGAAGCGCTGCTCGGCGGTCGCGGTGTCGCCGCGGTCGAGCGCCTTGAAGCCTTCGCCGAGCGGCTGGGCGCCTGGCGATGCCGGCGCCGCGGCGGTGCGGGCGGCGCTCAGGCTGTCCAGCCGCGCCTGCACGGCGGGGTCGGGATGGGCGGCCAGGAATTCGGTGTAGAGCGGCGCATCGGCCTGCCGGGCGTCCAGCCAGATCAGCGCCTGCCGCCAACTGGCCGTGGCCGCCACGCCCACCCCGGGCTGCGTCGAGAGCGCCATCAGGCTGCGGATGCCTTCGCGCCGGGTCGGCTCGCGGTAGGTCTGCAACTGGGCCAGCGCCAGCTTGTAGCCGAGGTTGTCGGGCTTGTCCTTGACCAGCTGGTCGAGTCCCTTGCGGCCTTCTTCCCAGCCCTGTTGGGTGCCGCCGAGCAGCTGGTAGTACTCGACCGCCAGCGGCTCCGGCGGCGGCCGGTTGGCGAAGATCGCGCGGTAGATCTGGATCGCTTCGGCGGTGCGCCCGGCCTTGGAGGCGGCGCGTGCGCGCTGCAGGTCGGTCTGCGGCGTGCCGGACTGCGCGCCCTGGGGCGCACCGCGCGGGTCGTCGGGATGGGCGGCGTGCAGCCGCGTGATCCAGCCGCGCGCCGGCTCGGGCTTGCCGCGCGCGAGTTCAACCTGCGACATGCCGTACATCGCATCGGCCGATTGCGGATCGATGCTCAAGAGCTTGCGCCAGCTCTCCTCGGCCAGCTCAGTCCGGCCCATGCTCTGCCAGTAGTTGCCCTGTTCGATCAGGGCCGTCTTGGCGTCGCCCTGGGCCTGCACCGGCGTGCCCGCGTACAGCGCACCCACCAGGCCCAGGCAGGCCATCAGGCGACTCGCGGCGGTGGAGCCCTTCAGGCGAGTTGGGTGGCGGGGCATAGCAGTCTCCAATGGGTTTGCAGCTGGCCGGTGCGGCTGAATGCGAAGCGGCCATCGAGCCAGGCTTGTCCGAAGAGAAGCAGCATGCGCTCGTAGTACGGAAGGGGCGCGGGCGCGGGCTGGGCCGGACTGCCGACCCGGGCGCGAACGCGCGCCAGTTCGGCGTCGAGCTGCGGCGTCAGCGCCTGCGCCTTGAGATAGGGCAGCAGCGCACCCGAGAAGCCGACCGGACCGGTGCCGCGCATGACGCCGGTGTCGGTGTCGATGAATTCGGCCATCGGCTTGCCCTGTTCGAGCAGCCGGCGCGGCCCGTAGAGCGACTTCAGCAGTGGCTGGCGGGCCGGATCGGCGGCGTGCAGCATGCCGGCCCAGAGGTAGACGCGGATGGCGTCGTAGCTGCCCACCGCGCCTTTCTCCGGATCGGCGACGAAGGCCTGCTCCTGGGTCGACCAGGCGCACCAGTCGGGCGCGAAGCCCTGCGGCGTCACGGCGGCAACCATGCGCACCGTGTTGTCGGCGATCTCGCCCCACGGGCCCTTGCCGTCCAGCTGCTGGAAGCGGCGCAGCAGCTGCAGCGGCAGGTAGCTCGGGTTGAGCCGCCACGCCGGGCCCTTGGCCACCGACTTGGGCCATGGCAGCAGCATGCGGCCGAGACCCGGCAATGTCGCGACCTCGTCGCGCGCGGCCATCGCGAGCACTGCGCGGCCCAGGGTCTGGTAGCGCGGCTCGTTCCACAGGCGGCCGGCTTCCAGCAGCGAATAGGCGATCCAGAGGTCGGAGTCGGAGGCCGGGTTGTCGTCGAGCACGCCCCAGCCGTCGTCCGGCTTGTGCCCCCACTGCCAGGCCGGCAGGCGCTGCGCGAGGCTGCCGGCCGCCAGGTTCCTCTCGGTCCATTCGAGGACGCGCGCAAAGGCGGCGCGGTCGTTGTGCACCAGCGCGAAGAACAGGCCGTACGACTGTCCTTCGGAGGTCGAGTGCTGTTTCGGCGTGTCGAAATCGACGATGCGGCCATCGGCCTGCAGGTGGCGGGCGGCGAAGGATGTCCAGTCGGTCGCCGGCAGGCAGGCGCCGAGAGCCTGCTGCGCCGCGGCGGGCAGGGCGTTGGCGAGCGGCATCAGGGCCAGGCCCGCCAGCCAGCGACGGCGGCCGATGGTCGTGGCGGGGCGGGACGGGGCGGGCGAGGGAGGTCGGGTCATGGCCAGGGGGCTTTCGAGGCCGTGTCAGCGCAGCCGACGGCGGGCGCGCAATTGAAGACTGAGATAGGCCGCCACGGCGCCGATGAAGGCCAGCGCCACCACCGCCGCCGCCAGCAGCAGCGGGCTGCGCGACAGGGTCCACTGCAGCCACATCACCGGCGGCAGCCGGCCGACGTAGTAGGTGCCCCCGGCCAGCAGGCTGCTGACCTGGGTGCCGCGCACGAAGGCGGTGCTGCCCTGGATGTCGCGCACCAGGCTCGGGCTCATCAGTGCGTTCAGCAGCGCCGGCTGCGAGGCCGCGGTGGCGACCACCGCCACCACGCTGCGCTCCTTCTGCAACGGCGACTCGAAGCCGGCCAGCACGGCATCGGTGCCGTCCTCGGCCACGGTCATCCGGGTCGTGGCGGGAAGGTCCTCGCGCTGGCGGGTGCCGGTGATCAGGTCGAGCGTGTCGTCGATCCAGCTGCCCAGGTGGAACTGCTTGGCTTCCGGGGTCCGCTTGAGCGGCATCCGGTCGGCCCATTGGGTGAAGAGCGGCTGGCTCTGCAGGCTGCCGAGGACCAGCAGGTCCTTCTGGGCCCACTGCGAGACATTGGCCGCCCGCCCGAGCGTGAGCCTGAGCGCCGGATAACCGGTGGCGTTGCCCAGGTGGCCGAGCAAGGCCAGGTAGGTCTCGACGTCGCTGGTCTCGGGCTGGTCGGGCAGCACGACGACGGTGTCCGCCAGGTCGGCCAGGCGAGAGAACGGAAAGCCGCTGTTGGCGTAGGCCGCGAGTTCGGGCATGGCGATGTAGTGCGGCAGCCGCGAGACGTCGATGGTCGAGGCCGGGTCGATGTTGCCGCGCACGTTGTCGAGCAGCGGCTTGCAGTCGCTTGCCTGCGGCTCGAAGTAGTAGTGCATGCGAAGCTGGCTGCGCGAGCCCACCAGCAGCGGCGACAGGCTGAGGCTCTTGCTCTGCGACACGGTGCCGTCGGTCAGCAGCGGCAGCAGGAACTGGTTCCACCAGTGTTCGCCGGCCGGGTTGGCCGCCCGCAGCGGCAGCGAGGCGACGAAGCTCTCGTTCAGGCTCAGGTTGAGGGTCGACTGGTCGGCCCGCACGCGCGGCGTGTAGTTGAAGCGCAGGTCGAGCGGGTAGCCGCGGCTGCGCCAGGTGAACAGGTCGGGCGCCGGCTGCAGGTTGACCTTGACCACGTCGGGCGCATAGCCCGCGACCGAGAAGTCGGCCACTGGCGCGAGTTCGCCGAGCCTCACCGGCCGGTCGTTGGCAAGCCAGCGCGGCGAGTCGTAGGGCCGGCGCGCCGGCGGTTCCTGGAAGTTGCTGACCGTCGCCGTGCCGCCGGTGAAGACCCGGCTGTTGACCGCGAGCGCCGCGGCCGCGGTGCGCAGTTCGGCGGGATTGCGGCCCAGCACCAGCAGCAGCTTGTGCGTGGCGTCGCGCGGGTGGTCGACCACGCTGAGGGTCGGGCCCTGGATCGGCGGCAGGCTAAGGCCGTCGATGGTGGTCTCGGGCGTCGCGAACACGACGGCATGGGCGGCCGGGAGTTCGCCGTTGCTGACCGGGAACACCGTGCCGCGGTAGCCGGCGAGACCGCCGAACCAGGACGAGACGATGCCTGCGGCTTCGAGGGTCGGCGTGCCGGCGGCATTGCCGAACACGAAGGGGATGCTGGCGCGGCGGACGTCGCGGCGGTCGAAGAAGGGCTGCGGCAGGGTGCCGAGGTCGGCCGCCACCTTGAGCGGCACGACATTGAGGCGCAGCGTGCTGGAGGCGTCCACCGTGGCCCACAGGCTGCTGTGCACCGGATCTTCGCACTCGCGCGTGTAGTGGCCGACCAGTTCGATGTTGATGCGGTTGAAGTCGGTGATCAGCCGCCGGTCGATCGGGATCTCGGCGCTCTGGGGCTTGCCGGCTTCGCCGCGGACCACCGGCAGCGTGGTCACCAGCACGTCGTTGACGCTGACCTTGATGTGGGACAGCTCCGGGATCAGCGCCGGCGAATAGGCATAGTTGAGCTTGAGCGCCGCGCTGGTGACCAGCTCGTCGGCCCGGACGCTGAACGGGATGCCGACCGTGCCGCTGATGCCGCGCAGGTTGATCGCGTAGTCGACGCCGAGCTGGGTCAGCGTCAGTTCGCGTGTCGTGCCCGCAGGGGGTGCCGGTTGCGTGATGGCGGGCTGGCCGGGCGCTGCGGGCGCGGTGGCCGCGGGCTTGCCCTGCGCCAGCGCCGACCCGCCGGCCCAGGCCAGCAAGGCCAGGGCGATCGCGCCGGCCTGTTTCCGATGAAGCGCCGATGTCACGTAGGTTCCTTTGCGTTGGCGGGGCGTGGCGCGGCCGGGGCCGGGCGCAATTTGCGGCCGGCGGCGCGCGCGTAGTGGCCGAACATGTCGCGGAAGCCGACCAGGCTGATGCGCGCGATGTGGCCGATCACGCGGTGGGCGGGCACCCGCGGGTGGTTGCCCCAGCGCGCGGCCCAGATGTCGGCGCGGGCGGTGGTGCACTGGACCAGCGCGCGCTCCTGCGCGAAGTCGAGCGCGGTGAACTGCAGGCCCAGGCGCTTGCCGCGGTTGAAGCGCACCGTCGCCGGAAAGCGGTATTCGGTCTCGCCGCGGTAGAGCGCCACCTCCAGCGGCGCCTCCTGCGCGAGCGCGATTTCCGTCGGCAGCTCGAGGCCCAGCCCGCCGCTGGAGAAATCGAAGGTGTTGCAGCGCATCGAATGGCCGTCCGCGAAATGCAGCGTGGCCGGCACGTTGAGCGTCACGCGGTGGGCGCCGCGCACCTGGCGCGACTCGTTGGCCGCCGCCACGCAGGCGCCCAGGATCATCAGGTTGTAGGCGGTCCAGGCCAGGTTGAGCCAGACGGTCGCGATGTTGTCGGCGTCGACCCAGGTCAGGCGCCAGAGGCCGGCCGCCACGCCGAGGAAGTTGAGCGCCAGCAGGAACAGGCTGGCCTTGGCGATCTCGGTGTCGAAGTACTGCTCCTGGATCAGGCCGCCCTTGGCCGTCACGTTGAAGCTGCCGAGCTTGGGGTTGATCAGCGCCACCAGCGTCGGGCGGAAGATGTACCAGGCCAGCACCGCCTCGTAGACCTCGTTCCAGAACAGGTAGCGGAAGCGCCCCTGGATGCGGCTGTTGGTCAGGTTGGCGTGGAACAGGTGCGGCAGCGCATAGGCGAAGATCATCGGCGCCGAGGCGTGGATCACGCTGGCGCCGAACAGCAGGTAGGCCAGCGGTGCCGTGAGGTAGATGATGCGCGGCAGCCCGTACAGGAAGTGCAGCATCGCGTTGATGTAGCAAAGGCGCTGGGCCCAGCTCAGGCCGCGCCCGAAGAGCGGGTTGTCGACCCGGAAGATCTGCGTCATGCCGCGGGCCCACCGGATGCGCTGGCCGACATGGCCGGACAGGCTCTCGGTCGCCAGGCCGGCCGCCTGCGGCAGCGCCAGGTAGGCCGTGTTGTAGCCCCGGCGATGGATCTTGAGCGCCGTGTGGGCGTCTTCGGTCACGGTCTCGACCGCGATGCCGCCGACCTCCTCGCAGATCGTGCGGCGCAGCACCGCGCAGGAACCGCAGAAGAAGGTCGCGTTCCAGAGGTCGTTGCCGTCCTGGATCAGGCCGTAGAACAGCTCGCCCTCGTTCGGCACGGTGCCGAAGGTGTCGAGGTTCTTCTCGAACGGATCGGCCGAGAAGAAATAGTGCGGCGTCTGCACCATGCCGAGCTTCGGATCGCGGCCGAACCAGCCCATGGCGATCTGCAGGAAGGAGCGCGTCGGCGTGTGGTCGCAGTCGAAGATGGCGATGAATTCGCCGCTGGTGTTCTTGAGCGCCGCGTTGATGTTGCCGGCCTTGGCATGGCGGTTGTTGTCGCGCGTGACGTGGTGCACGCCGACGCCCTCGCAGAACACCCGGAACTCCTCGCGCCGGCCGTCGTCGAGCACGTAGATGTTGATCTTGTCCGGTGGCCAGTCGATCGACTGGGCCGCCAGCACGGTCGGCCGGACCACCGACAGCGGCTCGTTGTAGGTCGGGATGAAGACGTCGACCGTCGGCCAGTCGCGCGGGTCGTCCGGCAGCGGATGCGGCTTGCGCTCCAGCGGCCAGGCGGTCTGGATGTAGCCCAGCAACAGCACCACGAAGGCATAGATCTCGGCCATCAGGAGCCCGCTGCCCAGCACCAGGTCGAGCAGGTTGTCCATGTACATGGTCTCGGTGATGCGCCAGTACATGTAGCGCGACGAGACGATGACCGACAGGAAGATCATCACGAGCGTCGGGATCCGGCCCGGGAAGCGGTTCAGCACCAGCGCGGCGATGAAGATCGCGACCGACAGCGTGAGCTGCTGGTGCAAGGTCAGAGGCGTGATGACGATCATCGGCAGCACGACCAGCGTGATGGCCCAGGCGACGATGCGGGGCAGCCGATGGCTCGGGGGAGGCGGCGCGGCGGGGGTGGTCATGGTCGGCGGATCTCTGCGGGGTGCGCCGGCGGCGCGAGACGTCGGAGGACCTGGCGCGCGCACTGGACGAAGTCGTCCGCGGCCTGGCTGAAGGGTGCGTAGCGGCGCACGTCGGTGGCGCTGGCCAGCGCCTCGCACACGGCCTGGTCCTGGTGGACCACGCCGAGCAGCCGGTCGCCGAGTTCGTGGCGAAGCGCCTGCAGCACGTCGCGATTGAGGCGCTTGCCGGCATCGACCTGGTTGACGAGGCAGACGCTGGCGATGAAGTCGGGGCGGCCGCGGCAGTACTTGTCGACCATGCGGTCGACCAGCGGCAGCGTGGCGAAGGAACCGGCGTCGGGCAGCACGGTCACCACGCCGAGCTGGGCGACGCGCAGCGCCTGCTGCAGGTAGACCGACGGCCCCGGCGGCGTATCGAGCAGCACCACGGTTTCGGGCGGAAGCCGGAAGCGCGCCAGCGTGTCGGCGAGCCAGCCCGGATGGTCGGCCAGCTGGCGTTCGAGGTCGATCTGGTGTTCGTCGTCGATCGCGCCGAAAGGCAGCAGCACCACGCCGCCACGGCCCGACTGCATCGCCTGGGCCCAGTTCGCGCGCCCGGCCAGCACGCCGGCCAGGCCGCACTCGCAGGCCGTGCGATCGAGGGCCAGGTGGAAGCGCAGTGCGTTCTGGGGATCGAGGTCGATGGCGAGGACGGATCGGCCCGCGTCCGCCAGTGAGGTGCCGAGGTTGGCCGCCACCGTCGTCTTGCCGACGCCGCCCTTGGCACCGATGACCGCGACCACGGGCATCGTCAGGAGGGCTTGCGCCATCGGGACATGAGCCCGTGGCCGCCTTCGGGGGCAGGTTGGGACTGGCCGGCCAGCCGGGCGAAAAGGAGGTCGAGCTCGCGCGGCGTGCCGGTCGGCGATGCTGCTACGGCGCTGGGCGCCGGGGCCCATGGCGTCGACACCGGTGCGGGTGCCGGTGCTGCTGCCGCGGCCGCAGGCTCCGGGGCGGCGGCAGGGAGGGCCGGCGCCGCGATGGCCGCTGCCTGTGCTGCCGGCGACCCCGGGATCAACGTCCACGCGCCCTGGGGCTGGCCGACCTCGGGTGCCGGCTCGAATTCCTTGTAGCCCTTGGCGTCGCCGCCGAACTTGCGGAACAGCCCGGCCACGTCCTCGGCTTCACGATCGTCCTTGCTCATCGCTGGAACCTGCCCAGCCGCAGCATGACCTGCGGCGATCCGTCCGTTGGCGCGGCTTCGGCCTGCACCCGCAGCTCCGGGGGTGTGCCCTGCGCCGCGAACCAGGTCTGGTAGGCGCCCTCGAAGAAGCCGCTCGCCCAGTCATCGGTGTCGGGCCCGAAGGCCATCGCCAGCGGGCTGCAGGCGTGCACGATGCGCAGGTGGTCGGCCTGTTCTTGCAGTGTGGCGAAGCCCCAGTCGATCGCCTCCCAGCGGGCGTTGAAACCGTTGCGCAGCTGCTCGACGGTGTCGCAGCGCTCGACCGGGAGCGCCAGCGCGATGCGCTCGCCGATCCGGCGGAACAGCTGGCGGATGTCTTCAGGCGGCAGGCCGGCGCTCAGTTCGGCGGCGAACGCCCGGTTGAATTCCATCCATTGGGCGGAGCATGTACGGCGTTCGTAGTAGCTGAGAAGGGCGTCTTTATCTGTCATGGGCAGCGGCTTCGATTGTCACGGCGCTGCAGCGGATTGACAACAAAGCGGTGCCCGGCTGTCGTGTGGATGCGATTCAGGGTTCAGTGGCCGACGACGCGGTTGCGTCCACCGCACTTGGCTTGGTACAGGCGGGCGTCGGCGGCCGCGATGAGCAGGTCCGGCGAAGCGTCGGGCGGCGCGACCATGGTGGCGCTGCCGATGCTGACAGTGACCGAGGTGGGCTCCGGCGCCTTGTGGGGCAGGGTCGTGCGCTCGACCTCCCGCCGCAGCGTCTCGGCGATGGCGCCGGCCTGCGCGGCCGTGACGCCCGGCAGCACCATGGCGAATTCCTCGCCACCGAAGCGAGCGGGCAGGCAGGCCGGGTCCGGCTGGGCCTTGCGGATCGCCTCGGCCACGCACTTCAGCGCGTCGTCGCCCGCCAGGTGGCCGAAGCGGTCGTTGTAGTTCTTGAAATAGTCGACGTCGATCATTAACAGCGACAGCGGCGAACCCTGGCTTTGCGAAGTGGCCCACGCGCGTGCCAGGTGGTCGTTGAACGAGCGCCGGTTCGGCAGTCCCGTGAGACCGTCGGAGTTGGTCAGCCGCTGCAGCTCGAGGTTGCTGAGCAGCAGCTTCTGCTGGCTCAGGCGCAGGGCCCGGTAGGCGTTGTCGCGCTCGACCAGGGCCATGTAGGCGCGCGAGTGGTAGCGAATCCGGGCGATCAGTTCGATCGGCTCCGGCAGCTTGACGACGTAGTCGTTGGCGCCGATGGCGAAGGCCGATCGCTTCATCTCCGGCTCGTCGTTGGAGGACAGCACGATGATCGGAATGTCGCGGGTCTCGGGCATCGAGCGGTAGGCCAGCACCAGGTCGAGGCCGTTGGCCTCGGGCATGACCAGGTCCTGGAGGATCACGGTGGGGCGCACCTCGCGCGCCCGGGCCACGGCCTCGGTGGCGTGGGTGCAGACCTGGACCTCGATCGCGGGGTCGACCGCGAGCATCTTGCGCACCATCATCGCGATCACCGGCTGGTCGTCGACCAGAAGCACGGTGACCGTATCCTGCGCGCCATCGTCCGGATCTTCGGCGCGCGTATTCCCGGGCATACTCATCGGACGATGAACGCCACGGCGAGCCGGGCGCCGGTGGGCTGGATGGTGATCGTCGGATGTGCCATGGAGACCTGGAACAGTTTCAGCAAGACGCGGGGTCGCCCGCAAGGCGGCCCGCGTCCATTATCAGGGCTCGCCCCCATGTCCCGACAAAGGCCCCGTGGATGGCAGCAGACGAGATGACACAGCCCGACGCGCAGGAAGCGCTGGCGCGCCTCGAAGCCTCGCAGCAGCGCCAGCTCGAGCTGGTCCGGCGCGTGGTGGCGCTCACGGCCGAGCGCGACAAGCTCGCGGCCCGCGTGCGCGAGCAGGACCAGGAGCTCGACGCCTCGCACAAGGTGCTGGTGGCCGCCAAGCGCCACCTGATGGTGGCCGAGGCGGCCCGGGTGGCGCAGTGGGAGTGGGACCTGGCGGGCGGCCGGGTGCTGCTCGGACGCCGCTGGGACCGGATGATCGGCGAAGAGGTCGAGGACCGCCGCTGGGAGTTGAGCGCCCTGGAGGCCCGGGTCCACCCGGACGACCTGCCGCTGGTCCGCCAGGCCCTCAAGGATGCGCTCAGCGGCAAGGCCGACCGCTACATCGCCGAGCACCGGGTCTCGACCGCCAACGGCTGGATCTGGATCGAGAGCGTCGGCATGGTCACCGAGCGCGATGCCGCGGGCGCCCCCTTGCGCCTGACCGGCTTCAACACCGACATCACGGCGCGGCGCACGATGCATGCCGAGATCGAGCAGGCCCGGGCCCAGGCCGAGGCCAGCAACCGGGCCAAGAGCGAGTTTCTCGCCAACATGAGCCACGAGGTTCGCACGCCGCTCAATGCCGTGATGGGGCTGACCCGGCTGCTGCACCAGTCGCCGCTGAACGATGAACAGCGCCAGCACCTGGAACTGATCGACAACTCCGCCACCTCGCTGCTGGCACTGCTCAACGACGTGCTCGACCTGTCGAAGATCGAGGCCGGCAAGCTGGTGTTCGAGCAGGTGCGCTTCGACGTCGGCCGCTGGGTGCGCGAGGCGGTGGCGCTGCACCGGCCGGCGGCGGCCAAGAAAGGCCTGAAGGTCGAGCTCGAGATCGCCGAGGACGTGCCGTGGAAGGTGGCGGGGGACCCGGGGCGGCTGCGCCAAGTGATCTCCAACCTGGTGTCGAACGCGGTGAAGTTCACCGACTTCGGCCGCATCTCGGTGACCGCGCGGCTGGCGCCCAACCAGAGCGAGCTGCGGCGCGACCAGCTGCGCCTGCTGTTCACGGTGCGCGACACCGGCATCGGGGTCGCGCAAGACAAGCAGGCGCACATCTTCGAAGCCTTCACGCAGGCCGATGCATCGATCACGCGGCGCTATGGCGGCACCGGGCTCGGCCTGGCCATCTGCGCGCGGCTGGTGTCGATGATGGGCGGTTCGCTGAACCTGCTGAGCCGGCCGGGCGAGGGCAGCACCTTCCGCTTCACGGCGGTGTTCGAGCAGGCGGCCGACGAGATGAGCGTGCTGACCGAACCGGCCCCGCTCGAGGCCATGAGCCTGCAGGGCCTGCACGTGCTGGTGGCCGAAGACCATGCGGTCAACGAACTGCTGATGCGCAAGCTGCTGACGCAGATGGGCTGCACCTTCCACGTGGCGCGCAACGGCGAGGAGGCGGTGCGCTGCTGGCGGGAGCGCCGCTTCGACCTGGTGCTGATGGATGTCCAGATGCCGGTGCTGAGCGGCCTCGACGCCGTGGCGCAGATCCGCGCCGTGGAAGCCGCCGAGCCGCGGCGCGGGCACACGCCTGTCGTGGCGCTGACCGCGCATGCGATGGCCGGCGACCGCGAACGCTGCCTGGCCGCCGGCATGGATTCCTATGTATCGAAACCGGTGTCGCCGGCGCTGCTGGCCCAGGCGATCCAGGAGGCCCGCGCGGCGCGCCGCGAACCGGGGGACGAGTGGGACCCCGGGCAGTTGGGCATCGAGGACCTCTTCAAGCCCGAGGCCGCGATGGCGCCGCCGGTCGACATGCGGCAACTGGTGCGCACGCTCGGCGGCGACCTGGTGGTGGTGCGCGAGATCGCGGTCGCGATGCGCAGCGACATGGCGGTGCGGCGCGAGGCGATCGCCGCGGCGCTCAGGGACGGCAACGCCACCGCCGGCCAGGAGCAGGTGCACGCGCTCAAGGGGGCGCTGGCCAGCATCGGCGCGCACCAGGCGGCACGGCAGGCCAAGAACGTCGAGAACGCGTGGCGCCAGGGCGACTGGGACACCGTGCGCGCCGCGGCCGAACTGCTGGAGCGCGAGGTGGAGCGGGTCGACGCGGCGCTCGAGGAAGTGGTCGACGGTTGAGCGTTTGAGCGCGACGGCTATTTGTTGAAGGCCGAGGCCGGCAGCCGGAGGTCGGTCAGCTTCCAGTCTGCGAAGCCGCTGCGTTCCAAGACCAGGCCGAGGCGCTCGCTGTTGGGCTCGTCGTCGGGGCGGGCGGGGTCGACGGCGTAGGCCGTGACCCGGCTGGCGCCCTGGCGCTCGATGATCCAGCGGGCCTTCGTCGGCTCCGGCGCGGCGCTGTCCGCCGGGGCGCTGCCGGGGGGCGGCGGCGCCGGCTCGGACGCGCTGCGGCCGAGCCGGCCGTTCTGCATGGCGGCCATCACCGTTTCCGGCCGCACCATCGTGTCCACCAGCGGATTGACCAGGCTCGCGCCGATGACGTTGCCGAGCGCGCTCAGCGGGTTGCCGCCGTCCTTCGGCGCCCCGAGCTTCTGCGCCAGCAGGGCCGTCAGCTGTGCCTTGAGGCTTTCGCGCAGCCGGGGATAGTCGATGTGGGCATTGAGGGCTTCGGCGTCGCCGCGCTGCGCAGCCGCCTGGAGCTGGCGCACGGCCAGAAAGGGCGACAGGTACCAGTAGCCGGCGCCGGCCAGCAGGAGCAGCATGACCAAGGCGGCCGCAGCCAGGCGTTGTGGTTTCTTCATCCCCCGATTCTGCCAATCGGGACGCGCTCGCCGCGCTTTAGTACTTGAGGGTCACGCCGGCCTTCACGCCCTTTTTCTCATTGCCGTCGGAGAAGACGCCAGCGGAATAGGACAGGTCGCCTGCCGTGCTGCCGCCGAGCGAATAGGTCGGCCGGGAGCCGGTGGTGTCGACGCCGATGTACTTGCTGCTGCCGTCAGGGCGTTGGGCGCCGACCGTGGCGCCCTTCGATTCCATCGACGTCTCGGTCGGGGACACGTTGGGCTCGACGTAGACAGTCCCGTTGTCGTCGCTCTTCAAGGGCAGTTTCGGGGTCTGAGCGAGGGCGGCGGCACAGCACGCGGCCAAGCCCAGCACTGCAACGATGGATGTGCGCATGCCTGGATCCTGAAGCCGATGAGCCGGCGGCCGCGTAGGCCCGAGTCGCCGGCTCGGCTGCGCGTTGTCCGACAGGCGAGCCGGAGCTTCTGAGGTTCAGCGGCGCATGGCGTCGCGGATGACAGCGGCCGGCCCGATTCCGAGCGAGCCAAGCAATGTCAGGACCCAGAAGGTGACCGCCGCCGGTCCGACGACGACGACTGTGGCGGTGGACATATGCTGATCGGCCCAGCCGACCGCGAGGACGACGATCGCGAAGACGATCGTCACGAAGACGCGATAGCTCGATACGCCTGGACGCCAGCGTCCGGTTCCGTCAGAAAGTCGAGCCATGCTCGGACGAACGAGGCGGGCAGATCGCAAGCGCGGGGCTGCCAATGGCTGTGGCGAGAGTTCGATGAACGGAGAAGGCATGACGGAATTGTGCGGTGCGGAACCTGACTGTTGGCCTCCCAACGGCCAGGGACTGACCAAAATCCGCGGCCTCTTTCGTTCTTGAGAAGGCACGCGTGTCCGTCACCCGACTGCTCGCCGACTATGGCTACCTGGCTGTCTTTGCGGGCTGTCTTCTCGAGGGCGAGACGATCCTGCTGCTGGCCGGATTCGCGGGCCACCAGGGTCACTTGTCGTTGCCGCTGGTCCTCGCGATCGCCTTCATCGGCGGAGCCCTGGGCGACCAGATCTTCCATTGGGCGGGGCGCGCATGGGGCACGGCGCTGCTGGGCCGGATACCCGGTTTCCATGAGCGGGCGCGGCGGGTCATCGCATTGCTGAAGCGCCACGACGCATTGCTGATCGTCGGCATCCGCTTCATGTACGGCCTGCGCATCGTCGGGCCGATCGCCATGGGCGCCGTCGGCCTGTCGCCTCGGCGCTTCAGCGTTTTCAACGTGGTCGTCGCAGCCATCTGGGCGCCGCTGGTGGGTGGCCTGGGCTACCTGTTCGGCCATGCCGTCGAGGCGTTGCTGGGCGATGTCGCGCGCTTCGAGGAAGTGGCCCTGGCCCTGATCGTCGCTGGCGCGGCCTTGTTCGCGCTCATTCACGCCAGGCTGCGGGCGAGATCGAAATCGAAGGATCCGGAATGATGAAGCGCAGCGGGTCAGTGCGTGTCGTGCTCCGTCCTGCGCCATTCCCAGGGCGGCACCGGGTTGGCGTCCCGCCAGAGCCCGATCTTCTTCGCCCGCGCTTCGGCTTCGGCGAATTCATGCTGGCCGCGGGCCTGGGGCGTCTGCTCGTGGGCATAGGCGCGGTACCACCAGGCCATTCCGAGCGTGAGCATCGCCAGTCCGGCGTCCAGTGTCTTCGGACCCGGCGGCCCCGATGCCGGCGCGACCCTGACGCTGCACACTGCACGGCCATAGCGGTCGGTCTTCGGGCAATCGAGTTCGACCTCCTTTGCGAAGACCAGTCGCGACAGCGCTTGCTTCGCGCGGGCGCCGAAAGCCTGGCGCTTCTCGGGCGCGTCGATGGCATCGAGGCGGATCTTCAGCCGTTCGTAGCCGTCTGTCCCCGGACAGCGCGCCGTCAGCGTGTCGCCATCGGTGACGCCGACCACCAGGCAGTCGCGCGGCGCGGCGTGGAGGGCGAAGGGAAGGGTGAACAAGAGCGCGAAGACGAGGCGGCGCGTCGGCCCACGAGGAACGCGAGTGCCGAATTCCTGGATCTTCATCGTGCCCCTTCATTGCTGTTGCAGACTCACCATACTAAGGCTCATCGACGGCGCATTGCCTTGCGGTAAAGCAGGCCTCGGGACGTTGGCGCTGGCGGCCCGCGCGCGCATCATCTCGTCACGGAGACGTAGGCTGTGCACACGTCGCGAAGCAAGTTGCTTCAGGCACAACGTGCAAGTAACCCTATGGCAACCGACACACCCGGAATGGGCTCGGCATTCAACGATTGGCAGGCTCTTTCTCTGGCATACGAGGCGGCGATCGAATCCCTGCGTCGCCGCGAACCGGGGGCTGGCGAAGTCCTCAGGAAGATCTCGCGCGAGCTGCAAACCTGCGAAGGGGCGAATGCCGAGAGGTCTGCTGCTGCGAAGCATCAATGAAGCCCCCAAAGGAAAATGCCCCGCTACCTTTTGAGTAGCGGGGCATCCAGTGGCCTTGCGGCACATTTTTGGCTCCTCGACCTGGGCTCGAACCAGGGACCTACGGATTAACAGTCCGGCGCTCTACCAACTGAGCTATCGAGGAACAAGCCTCAAATTATATATCGAGTGAACGGGCCGAATCCCCGCGCACCCACACGACGCGCTACAAAATTGAGGTCGCCGAAGCAAAAAAAAACGCGCCGACATGGGCGCGTTCTGCAGAGACACTCGACGCTCGTGTAGAGGCCGAATGCAGAGCCGAAGCTCTTCTTGCTTTGCCGCCGAAAAACAGGTTCACTGCGGCTTGATTCTGGCTCCTCGACCTGGGCTCGAACCAGGGACCTACGGATTAACAGTCCGGCGCTCTACCGACTGAGCTATCGAGGAACAAGCCTTAAATTATAGCGTGGTTTTCGCCCACTTCGGAACAAGCCCGAGATTCCTGCGCCGCTGCGCAGCGATGCCTCAGGCGGAGCGATTGCAGATCGCCATCAGCCGCCGTGCCGCCTCCTCGGGCTGCGGGTCGGCCACCAGCGCACGCACCACGGCCACCGAGCCGACGCCCGTGGCCAGCACCTCGGGCATGCGCTCTTCATCGACGCCGCCGATGCCGACCTGCGGGTAACCTCGCATGAGCCGCGCATACGCAGCCAGGCGCGCCACGCCTTGGGGCGCGGTCGCCATCCGCTTGAGCGTGGTCGGGTAGACCGCGCCCATCGCGATATAGCTCGGGCTTGCGAGGTCGGCGCGAAGCATTTCCGCGTAGCCGTGGGTGCTGACGCCGAGGCGAATGCCGGAGTCGCGGATCGTCCGCAATTCTGCGGGAGCCAGCGCGTCGAGGTCTTCCTGGCCCAGATGCAGGCCGTAGGCCCGCGCGGCGATGGCGTTCTTCCAGTGGTCGTTGATGAAGAGCAGGGCGCCCGTGCCGCGCACCGCCTCGACAGCCGCCTGCACCTCGTGCTCGATGGCGCCGACATCGTCCGACTTGAAGCGCAGCTGCACCGTCGGCACGCCCGCGCGCGCCATGCGGCCGACCCATTGGGCATCGGGCAGCACCGCATACAGGCCCAGCTTCTCGGGGCAGGGCGGAAACGCGTCGTTGCGGCGCGTCGGCGGAAAGGATCGCAGGCCGAAATCGGCCGGGGTGTCGGGCCAGGCCTCGGCGTCGAAGCGCCCGTTGCGCTCGCTCTGTGCCCGCCATGCGCGCGCCAGGCATTCGGCGTCGATGTCGATGAAGCCCAGGGTGCCGCAGGCCTGCTTCGCGCCGCGGTAGATCGGGTCGTCGGAGGTGAACGAATCCGCGGCGTGGCTCGTCGTGCCAAAGCGCGCGGCGTGGGCCGCCACGATGGCCCGCGTGATGTTGGAGGCGTCGGTCATGGCGGTCATTGGGAAGCGGCGTGATGCCAGAAGGGTGTGCCCAGCACCGGCGTGCTCGGCTGGGCCGAATCCTGCGCCGCCATCGCGCCGGCATGGTGGGCCGAGCGCCCGGCCTGCACCGCATCTGCGAAGGCGCCGGCCATCGCGACCGGGTCCTGCGCCAGCGCCACCGCGGTGTTCAGCAGGACGCCGTCGTAGCCCCATTCCATCACTTGGCAGGCATGCGAGGGCAAGCCCAGCCCGGCGTCGACCAGCAGCGGCACTGACAGCCGCTCGCGCAGCACCTGCAAGGCGTAGGGGTTGACAGGCCCGCGCCCGGTGCCGATCGGCGCCGCCCAGGGCATCACGGCCTGGCAGCCGACATCAACCAGCCGCTGGCACAACACGAGGTCCTCGGTGCAGTAGGGCAGCACCTGGAAGCCGTCGCGGATCAACTGCGCGGCGGCGTCGACCAGGTTCAGCGTGTCGGGCTGCAGCGTGTAGTCGTCGCCGATCAGTTCGAGCTTGATCCAGGGCGTGTCGAAGAGCTCGCGCGCCATCTGCGCCGTGGCGATCGCCTCCTGCACGCTGTGGCAGCCGGCCGTGTTGGGCAGCACCGGCACGCCGAGGCTGCGCAGCAGATCCCAGAAGCCGTTGTCGCCGCCGGCGCCGCCCAGCGTCGCGGTCTGGCGGCGCAGCGAGGCGGTGAGCATGGCGGGCCGCGCGCGCCGGACGGCCGCCTCGAGCACGTCGGGCGAGGGGTAGCGCGCGGTGCCGAGCAGCAGCCGGCTGTCGAAGCTCTGGCCGTAGAGCACGAGCGGATCGTTGGCGGGAATCGGTGTCATGGGGTGTCCTCAGCCGCCCGTCACGGGGCGGATCACTTCGATGCGGTCGTCGGCCTGCAGCAGGTGCGCGCCATAGTTCGAGCGTGGCACGAACTGGCGGTTGACGGCGACGGCGAACGGCGGTTTGGCCTCGATGAGCGCAAGCGCGTCCGACAGCGTCGCGCCGGCCGGCAGCTGGTGGGGTTGGTCGTTGATCAGCAGGTTCATGGATGGGTTGCGAGGCCGAAGCGGCCGGCCAGCGCCGACTGGCCGGTGGCCAGCAGTTCGAGCGCCACGTCGAGGATCGCCGGCGCGATCATGAAGCCGTGGCGATAGAGGCCGTTGACCTGCATCACGTGCGGGCGCAGCTCTCGCACGGCCGGCAGATTGTCGGGCAGGGTCGGGCGGCACTGGGTCGCGATCTCGACGATGCGCGCTTCCGCGAAGCCGCTGTGCACCGCGTAGGCCGCGCTCAGCAGCTCGAGCGTGGAGCGCACGCTGGCCGGCGACATGTCGTCCGATTCGATTTCGGTGGCACCGATGACGAACAGGTGATCGGGCTTGGGGGCAATGTAGATCGGGTAGCGCGGGTGCACCAGCCGCATCGGCCGCCGCAGCGTGACTTCGGGCGCATGGACCCGGATCACTTCGCCGCGCACGCCGCGCAGCGCGCTCCACTGCGGCTTGGCGCCGAGGCCGCGGCAGTCGATCACGCGTTCGGGCTGGCCGGCGGCGCCGGGACTGAAGTCGTCGGGCGTGCGCGGCGCGTGCCAGTGCAGCCGGGCCTTCGGCTGCGCCTGCAGCGTGGCCAGCAGCGCGTCGAGCAAGGCGCGGTTGTCGAGCTGGCCTTCGTCGGGCAGCAGCAGCGCCTGCGCGAAGCGCCGCCCCAGCGCGGGTTCGATGGCCTCGATGCCGGCGGCGTCGAGCGTGCGCATCGCGGGCAGCTCCGGCACCCGTTCGCCGGTGCGCTCCAGCACACGGCGCAGCCGCGCGGCCTCGGCGGCGTCCTGGCGGTGCCACAGCACCAGCGTGCCTTCGCGCTGGAAGAACACCGGGGCCGCGAGCGCTGCGATCAGCGTCGGCCAGCGGTCGAGCGCGTGGTGTCCCATGCGCACGACCGACGGCGGCGCCACGGCCGATTCGGCCAGCGGCGCGAGCATCGCGGCAGCGACCCGTGCGGCGGCGCCCTCGGCCTGCGGGCCACCGGCTTCGTACAGGTCGATCTCGCAGCCGGCCCGGGCCAGTGCCAGTGCCAGCAGGCGGCCCATGAGCCCGGCGCCGAGCACGGCCGCGGAGCGGAAAGGGAATTCTTGCAACGGGCTCATCGCGGATTCAGCGTGGGCCACGGCGTGCGTGGCCGATAATTTTCAACATGACCTCTGCATTTTCCCGCTACGCACGCGTGCTCTCGATCGCCGGCTCCGACAGCGGCGGCGGCGCCGGCATCCAGGCCGACCTGAAGACCTTTGCGGCCCTCGGCTGCTACGGGATGACCGCGATCACCGCGCTGACGGCGCAGAACACTCTCGGCGTGTCGGGCATCCACGGCGTGCCGCCGGCCTTCCTGAAGGCGCAGATCCAGGCGGTGGTCGAGGACATCGGCGTCGATGCGGTGAAGCTCGGCATGCTGCATGCGCCCGAGATCGTCGAGGTGGTGGCCTGGGCCATCGACCACTACAAGCTGCCCAACGTGGTGCTCGATCCGGTCATGGTCGCCACCAGCGGCGATCGTCTGATCGCCGCCGAGACGGTGAACGTGCTGGTGCGTGAACTGTTCCCGCGCGCGGTGGTCGTCACGCCCAACCTCGACGAGGCGGCGCTGCTGATCGGCCATGCGATCGACGGCGTCGATGCGCTCGACGACGCCGCCACCGAACTGCTCGCGCTGGGTGCCAGGGCGGTGCTGCTCAAGGGCGGTCACCTGCCGGGCGACGACGTGGTCGACGTGCTGGCTGAGGCCGACGGCGAGCGGCTGCGGCTGTCTTCCGCTCGTATCGCGAGCCGCAACCTGCATGGCACGGGCTGCACGCTGTCGTCGGCGATCGCCGCCCACCTGGCGCTCGGCCATGCGCTGCCCGAGGCGGTGGAACGCGCCCGCGGCTATGTGGTCGCCGCCATGGCGGCGGGCGCGGACATGCAGGTCGGCGCCGGTCACGGTCCCCTCAACCACGGCTTTGCGCCAGTGCCGAGCGTCCGCCTGCCTGCGCCGGGCGCGTGACCAGGGCCAGCACGAAGGTCAGGGCCAGGGTCGGCAGCGCCGAGCCCCACTGCGGCGCCCAGGCGGCGCAGGCGTGGTAGATCGCGATGCCGCCGATCCAGATGGCGGCCGCGGCCAGGTCGACGCGGCGGCTCGCCAGCGGCACCGGCGCGTTGCCGGTGCCGAGCCGGCCGAGGATCACGCCGTAGAGCGGCACGAACACCGAACTCAGCAGCAGCAGGAAGGGTTCGAGGGTGTGCATCGGCAGCACCAGCGCGAAGCCGATGCAGACCGCGGCCAGCAGCAGCCCCCAGCGCCGCACGCTCCAGCGCGGCTGCAGGCTGTGGGCCGACACCGAGCCCGAGTAGACATCGCCATAGGCGTTGTCGAGCTCGTCGATCAGGATCAGGCCGAGTGCGACCAGGCCGCCTTGCGCCAGCAGCAGGGCGGCGACCAGGTCGGTGCCGGGCTCGGCGACGCTCACGACCATCACGCCGAGCGCGTAGCACCAGACGTTGGCCAGCACATAGCCGATCCAGGTGCCGCTGAAGGCTCCGCCCAGGCCGCCCGTGCTGCGCTTGCCGTGGCGGGCGTAGTCGGCCACCAGCGGCAACCACGAGACCGGCATGGCGATCACCAGATCGAGCGCGCCGAACATGCCCATCGAGCCGTCGCCGGGGCGGGTCCAGAAAGCCTCCAGTCCCTTGGCGTGGAGCCGGGCCGCGAACTGCCAGGTCAGCCAGGCCAGCGAGAGCACCACCAGCGGCAGGCCGAAGCGGCTCACGAAGCGGCGTACAAGCTTGACCATCGAGCCGGCCAGCAAGGCCAGCAGCACGGCGCCCCACAGCAGCGTCGTCAGGATGGTGCCCAGCGGGCCGCCGAGCGACCAGCCGAATGCCTGCGCGCCGATGGCCTGGGTGCCTTCGCGCATGATCACGAGCTCGAAGGTGGTCCAGCCGATGAGCTGCACGATGTTGAGCACCACCGGCAGCCGCGCGAAGGCGCTGCCGTAGGTGGCGTTCATGAGGCCGGCGCTGGCCAGGCCGCTTTCGCAGCCGACACGGGCCGTCCAGGCCAGCAGGCCGGCGCCTATGCAGGAGCCCAGCACGATCGCCAGCATCGCGTCGCGGGTGCCGACCGCGGGCACCAGGTAGGCGCCGATCTGCATCACCAGCAGGCCGACGCCGAGGCTGAACCAGAGCGCCATGTGGTCGCGCCACTGGAAGACGCGGTGCGATTCGCCAAGCGGCGTCAGCGCCTCGTTGGCCGTGGCCGAGGCCTGTTCATGGGTTGTATTTGCCATCCATTTGCTCCATGCAAGTGTGTGGCAGGTGGGCGAGGCCGGCGACCCGACCGCCGCGCGAGAAAACGTGGCGGCCGCCGGACCAGCTTCCCTGCGCGAGGATTACCTCAGTCAGGTTCAAAGGGACTCTCTCAGCCAGCCTGCAACAGCGTGTTGCGGGCCGGCACCCCTAGCGTTGCTTCCGTCAGGCGAAGCAGGTCGATTGTAGAGCCGGCCGGGACCGGCGGGCCCGCTCAGGCGGCGGGAGTGCCCGTGGGCTTCGCCGAGCGCGCGTCGTCGCGGGCGATCAGCGGCACGACGATGCGGCGCACACCGATGGCCAGCACCCAGAACACCCCCGTGATCACGATCGCCAGCGCGAGCCCGGCGGCGATGTCGAAGGGGAAATGGGCGCCAACGTAGATGCGCGCCCAGCCGGTGACCAGTGCGATTGCGAACACCGCGAGGCCGAGCGTTCGCAAGGCCGGGCGCAGACAGAGCACCAGCGCCAGCGTGAACATCACGCTCGCATGCGCGCTCGGCAGCGACCCCCTGGCCCCGTGGGCGATGTAGTTCGGGCTCAGGCCGGCGACGAAGGGCCTGGGGAGGTTGAGAGCCTGGGCCAGCGCGTGCGCGGCCAGCGAGGCGGCGCCGGCGGCGGCCAGGGTCGCCATCAGGTAGCCGCGTTGTGCGGGCTGCCGCCAGGCGGCCACGGCCAGCAGCGCCAGGCAGAGCCAGGAGGTTCCCTCGGCCAACAGCGTCGCCAGCCAGAGGAACTGCGCGTCGGGCGAATGGCCCGCGCCGAGCCATTGGAAAAGAGAGATGTTGACGTCCTGCATGTCAGGCGATCCTAAGGCCAGCGGGTGTCCCCACCATGAACGCGGTGTTCACGTGCGATTCAGGCATCGATCGGTTCTCAGTGGGCGACGCCGAGCAGCGTGTGCAGCCGCGTGCTGGTGGTGGTGTACTGCAGCGGAATCGACTTGTCGGGAAACACGATCGCCGCCGCGCCCCAGGCCGCCAGCGTGGCCTCGTGGAAGCCGCAGACGATCAGCTTCTTCTTGCCGGGGTAGGTGTTGATGTCGCCAACGGCGAAGACCCCGCGCTCCTGGGTCTGGAATTTCTCGGTGTCGACCGGCAACTGCTTGCGCTCGAGCGCCAGTCCCCAGTCGGCGATCGGTCCGAGTCGCGGCGAGATGCCCAGGCAGCCGATCAGGGTGTCGAAGGGCAGCGCGACGGTCTGCGCGTCGGGCGTGGCGACTTGAAGATGGGCCGGGTCGAAACCGACCGGCTGCCCGACCTGGAGCCGAAGGGCGCCGGCGGCGATGCGCTCGCGCAGTGCCGCGACCGTGGCCTCCTCGGCCTGGAAGACGTCGCGGCGATGCAGCAGCGTGACCGCCTTGGCCAGCGGCAGCAGCGCCAGCGCGGTCTCTAGCGCGGCATCGTCGCCGCCGTGGACGATCACCGACTGGCGCGCAAAGCGTTCGAGGGCGTCGGGGTGGTAGAAAAGCCGCGTGCCTTCGAGGCTGGCGATGCCTTCGACCGCGATGCGCCGCGGGACGAAGGCGCCGACGCCGGCGGCGATGAAGACCGTCTTGCAAAGGAAGGCGTTGCCGCGCGAGGTCCCGAGCAGCAGGCGGCCGTCGTCCTGGCGGGCCAGCGTCGCGACCTGCTCGTCGAAGTGGATGCGCGGCTTGAACGGCGCGATCTGCTGCAGCAGGGAATCGGCCAGGCCGCGCCCGGTCGTGACCGGCGTGCCCGGGATGTCGTAGATCGGCTTGTCGCCGTACAGCGCCACGCACTGGCCGCCCGCGCGCGGCAGGGCGTCGACGATGTGGCAGGAAATCTCGAGCAGGCCAAGCTGGAAGGCCTGGAACAGCCCGACCGGGCCCGCGCCGATGATCAGTGCATCGGTTTCGATGGGCGCAGCCGGCGTACTCAGCGCACCAACTCCCCGATCTTGTCGGTCTTGTCTTTCCACTCGTCGGCATCGGGCAGCGCGGGCTTGCGCTTGGTGATGCTCTTCCAGCCGTCGGCCAGCGCCAGTTCGGCGTTGAGCTTGATGAAGGCCAGCTGGTTGGCCGGCAGGTCTTCTTCGGCGTAGATGGCGTTCACCGGGCACTCGGGGATGCAGACCGCGCAGTCGATGCACTCGTCGGGATCGATGACCAGCATGTTCGGCCCTTCACGGAAGCAGTCGACCGGACAGACGTCGACGCAATCGGTGTATTTGCAGCGGATGCAGGATTCGGAGACGACGTGGGTCATTTTCTTGGCAAGCGGAAGGGAATGATCGGGGAAACCCCGAATTTTAGGCCTTTGTGGCGGCAGGCCGCACCAGCACCGCGGCGGAGGTGCGGTGCGAGGCGGTATCGACCAGGATCAGCGAGCCCAGGGTGCGCGACTGGGTGAAGGGCAGCACGGCCAGCGGCTGCTGCAGCGACAGCACCACGTCGCCGATGGCGTTGGCTTCGAGCTTGTCGGTCGGCTCGGCGTCCAGCGTCGTGATGTTCACGCGGTCGATGATGCGCGCCACCTTGGCCTTGACCCAGCGGTGGCCCTGCAGCGCCCAGTAGACCCGGCCGGCCACCAGCGGCTCGTCGTCGAGCCAGGCCACCGTGGCGGTGATCTCGCGCACCGGCTCGAAGGCGTCGGGGGCCAGCAGCCAGTCGCCGCGCGAGACGTCGAGTTCGCGGTCGAGCACGATGCCGGCGCTGTGGCCCGCATGCACGGCCTTGGGCTCGCGCGTGTGGCTCAGCACCTGGGCCACGGTGGCGTGCTGGTTGCTCGGCAGCACGCTGATGCGCTGGCCGGGCTCGATGTGGCCGCTGGCGACCCGTCCCCAGAACACGCGGCGGCCGCGCGAGGTGTCGGCCGAGGCCGAGAACTTCTCGACCCATTGCACCGGGAACGCGAAGGGCACGGACTCGTCCTGTGCGGTGACAGGCAGCTGCTCGAGCAGTTCGAGCAGGCTCGGGCCCTTGTAGCCGGCCCAGTCGGGGTGGCGCGACGCCACGTTCCAGCCCTTGAGCGCGGAGATCGGCACCGTGGCGGCGACCTGCACGCCAGCCGCTTCGGCGAAGTTCGCGAGCGCCTCCGAAATGCGTTCGAAAGCCAGCTCGGCATCGTCGATGGCATCGAGCTTGTTGACCGCGAACACGATCGACTGCACGCGCAGCAGATGGCACAGCAGGGTGTGGCGGCGGGTCTGCGGCAGCAGTTCGCGCCGGACCACTTCGCCGTCGCCGACCTCGGCGGCCCAGGCCAGCTTGGTCGCGTCGACCAGCACCACGGCGGCGTCGGCGCTCGATGCGGCCGTGACCATGTTGCGCGTGTACTGCTCATGGCCCGGCGCGTCGCCGATCACGAACTTGCGGTGCGCGGTCGAAAAGTAGCGGTAGGCGACGTCGATCGTGATGCCCTGCTCGCGCTCGGCCGACAAGCCGTCGGTCAGCAGCGCCAGGTCGGTCTCGCCGCCGCGCTGCACGCCGGCCAGCTGGTCCTGCAGCACGGTCTTGCTGTCGACCAGCAGGCGGCCGATGAGGGTGCTTTTGCCGTCGTCGACGCTGCCGCAGGTGATGAAGCGCAAGGCGGCGCCGGTCTCGGCGTGAAGGGCGGTGGACGCCGGGGAGGGGGTCGCGATCGTCATCAGAAGTAACCGTCTTTCTTGCGCTTTTCCATCGAGGCTTCGGAGGTCTTGTCGTCCATCCGCGTGGCGCCGCGTTCGCTGACGTCAGCCGCCAGCGTCTCGACCACCACGTCGCCGGCATCGGCCGCCAGGCTGTCGACCGGGCAGGTGCAGGTGATGTCGCCGACGGTGCGGAAGCGCACGTCGCGCACTTCGACCTGCTCGCCATCGCGCGGCGGCGTGAGCTCGGTGACGGGCACCAGCAGGCCGCGGCGCTCGACGACTTCGCGCTTGTGGGTGTAGTAGATCGAGGGCAGGGCGATGTGCTCGCGTTCGATGTACTGCCAGACGTCGAGTTCGGTCCAGTTCGAGATCGGGAAGACGCGGAAATGCTCGCCCGGTGCGAGCCGCGTGTTGAACAGCGTCCACAGCTCGGGCCGCTGGTCCTTGGGCTGCCATTGGCCAAAGCTGTCGCGGTGCGAAAAGATGCGTTCCTTGGCGCGCGCCTTCTCCTCGTCGCGGCGGGCGCCGCCGATCAGCGCGTCGAAGCGGAATTCCTCGATCGCCTCGAGCAGGGTCACCGACTGGTGCACGTTGCGCGATTCGCCCGGGTGGGCGAGGCGCACTGTGCCGCGCCTCATCGAATCCTCGACGTTGCGCACGATCAGCTCGGCACCGAGTTCCTTGGCGCGTTGATCGCGGAAGGCTGTCACTTCAGGGAAGTTGTGGCCGGTGTCGATCATCAGCAGCGGATACGGGATGCGGCCGGCGCCGAAGGCCTTCTCGGCGCACTTCAGCAGCACCAGCGAATCCTTGCCGCCCGAGAACAGCAGGGTCGGCCGCTCGAAGGAGGCTGCGACCTCGCGCAGGATGAAGATGGTTTCTTCTTCCAGGGCGTCGAGCTGGGTGTTGGACAGGTGGGCCAGCGTCTGTGCGGTCGACAGCAGCAGGTCGGGTTCGGTTCGGGCGTTCATCGGGTGCGATCTTGAATGCGGGGAGTCGGTGCGGCGTTGGCGCTCAGTGCGCGAGGTGCAATCCGCACTCGCGGTTGTCTTCGCCCTTGGTCGGGTCCACGTAGTCGAAGTTGTTGGGCAGGCCATGCGCCTCGCAGTAGGCGTACAGGTCCTTCGACGACCAGTGCAGCAGCGGCGCGACCTTGATCAGGCCGTCCGGATTGACGCTGACCGGGTCCATCTGCGCGCGCACGGCCGTGTCGGTGGCCCGCAGCGCGGTGAACCAGACCTTCGGCGCGGTCTCGCGCAGGGCGCGGGCGAAGGGCTCCAGCTTGACCTCTTCCGTGAAGGCGGCGTGGCGCGGATCGTCGAGTGCCGGCGTCGGACCTTCCACCGCCTCGCGATGCGCCCGCGAGCGGCGCGGCAGGTAGATGTGCAGGTCGAGCCCCAGCTGCTTCGTCACTTCGTCGGCGAAGCGGTAGGTGGCCTCGGTGTTGTAGCCGTTGTCCATCCAGACCACCGGCACATCGGGCTTCGCACGCGTGACCATGTGCAGGATCACGGCCTCGAAGGGGCGGAAATTGGTGGTGACGATGGTCGGCTGGCCGAGGCCGATGGCCCAGTCCACCAGCCCCTCGGCGTTGCGGCCGAGTTCGGTGTTGATGCGTGCGAGGTCGATGCTCATGCCGAAGGCTCCGATGCGGGCTCGGGTGCCGCGACGAAATGCGGCGCGGCCTGCACTGCGTCGCCCTGGTAGAAGGCGGCGAAGCGGTCGAATTGGCGCTGCGCGGCCGAGGCGTCGACGCCTTCCTTGAGCACGGCGCTCGAGAAGCCGGTGCGCTGCATCTGCACCAGCTGGTCGATCAGCACGTCGCCGGTGGCGCGGATGTCGCCCTTGAAGCCCAGGCGGCGGCGCAGCAGGAAGGCCTGGCTGTAGGCGCGGCCGTCGGTGAACTTCGGGAAGTCGAGATCGATGCGCTCGACGTCGTCCAGGCAGACCTCGATCGCCAGCGGATCGGCATCGTTGGGCAGCTGCAGCACGGTCGGGTCGCCATCGTCGACGTGGTCCTCGGCGGCGATCAGTCGAAGGGTCTTGTTCATTCGGAAACCTCCGCGCTACGCGCTACGGTATTCGCCTTCGGGGCGGCCGGGCGGCTCATGCGGCCACCTCGACCTTGAAGCGGGCGCCGTTGGCGGCGGCCTTGAAGGGTTCGATGCCGACCCGGCGCAGCGCGTCGATGAAGGTCTCGCCGGCTTCGCGGGTGTCGCGGTAGGTGTTGAGCACGGCCTCGATCACGTCGGGCACTTCGGCCGCCGAGAACGACGGGCCGACCACCTTGCCGGCCTGCGCCGCGCCGCTGAGCAGCGAGCCGTCGGAGCCGCCGAGCGTGACCTGGTACCACTCCTTGCCGTCCTTGTCGACCCCGAGGATGCCGATATGGCCGCTGTGGTGGTGGCCGCAGGAGTTGATGCAGCCGCTGATGTGGAGGTCGATCTCGCCGAGGTCGTCGAGTTCGTCGAGGTCCTGGTAGCGCTCGGTGATGGCTTCGGCGATCGGGATCGAGCGCGCGTTGGCCAGGGCGCAGAAGTCGCCGCCGGGGCAGGCGATCATGTCGGTCAGCAGGTGGACGTTGGCGCTGGCGAAGCCGGCCTCGCGGGCGTTCAGCCACAGCGCGTGCAGGTCCTCGGCATGCACCCAGGGCAAGAGCAGGTTCTGGTCGTGCGTGACGCGCACCTCGCCGGCGCTGAAGCGGTCGGCCAGCCGGGCGGCGGTGTCGAGCTGGTCGGCCGAGGCATCGCCGGGCGCCTGCAGGCGGCGCTTGAACGACAGCGTCACGGCGCGCAGCGCCGGGTTCTGGTGCGGCGCCACGTTGCGCGCCAGCCAGCGCGCGAACATCACGTCGTCGGCGGCCTGCGCGCGCAGGTCGGCATCGGTGGCCTCGGCGCTGCGGAACACGCGGGTGGCGAGCTGCGGCGGCACGAAGGAGGCGCTCACGCGGTCGAGTTCGGCCTGCGTGATGGTGTGCGGCGCACCGTCGTGCTCGATGACCTGCTTGTACTCGGCCTCGACGTCGTCGATGTAGCGCTGGCCCTCGGCCTTGACCAGGATCTTGATGCGCGCCTTGTAGATGTTGTCGCGCCGGCCGTAGCGGTTGTAGACCCGGATCACCGCTTCGAGGTAATTCATGATCTGGTTCCAGGGCAGGAACTCGCGCAGCACGGTGCCGATGATCGGCGTGCGGCCCATGCCGCCGCCCACCTGCACGCGGAAGCCCAGCTCGCCGGCCTCGTTCTTGACCAGGTGCAGGCCGACGTCGTGCCAGCCGGTGGCGGCGCGGTCTTCCTTGGCGCCGGTGATGGCGATCTTGAACTTGCGCGGCAGGAAGGCGAATTCGGGGTGCAGCGTGCTCCACTGGCGCATGATCTCGGCGAAGGGGCGCGGGTCGGCGATCTCGTCGACCGCGATGCCGGCGCGTTCGTCGCTCGTGATGTTGCGGATGCAGTTGCCGCTGGTCTGGATGCCGTGCATGTCGACCGAGGCCAGCAGGTCCATCACGTCGGCCGACTTGGCCAGCGGGATCCAGTTGTACTGCACGTTCTGGCGCGTCGTGAAGTGGGCGTAGTGGGTCGGCAGCTTGTGCGTGCCGAGCTTGCCTTGCGTGGCCAGCGCGTGCTTGTAGACCTCGGCCTCGGGCTCGTCGTACTCGCGGGCGATCTTCGCCAGCACGCGCAGCTGGCGGCTCGACAGTTCGCCGTAGGGCACGGCCACCCGCAGCATCGGCGCGTAGCGCTGGACGTACCAGCCGTTCTGCAGGCGCAGCGGACGGAATTCGTCCTCGGCGAGCTTGCCGCTCTGCCATCGCTCCAGCTGGTCGCGGAATTGCGCGGCGCGCAGGTGCACGAACTGGCGGTCGAAATCAGTGTATTGGTACATCGTGTGTCAGTTGCTGGAAGGCGGCGCGTCCACCACCCGTCAAAGCGAGCGTGGAATGTAAGAGCGAGCCTTATGGAAACAAACTATTTTTTGGTTCGCGCCTTATGCGGATAAGCTTATTCGCCAGTCCCCATGCGGGTTTGCGGGCGATTCGAGTGCGCTTCCGGATAAGGCGGAAGCGCTGGGGAACCGTCGATTCTAGGAAAGGGCGCGGCGTCGTGCAGGGCGCCGCCGGGCGCTCAGCAGCAGCGCCCCACGCCCTGGCCGTAGCGGCGCTCGATCACCTTGGCGCAGTAGTCGTCGCGGGAGAGCACCGGCGCGCCGGGATGAAGCTGGGCCGCGTGTTCCAGGTAGCGCTCGTAGTCGGGCATGCCGAAGACCTGCCGGCAGGCCGAGCAGAGGCTCTGCCAGCGGCGGCCCAGCGAGCGCTCGGCCTCGGGATTGCCGGCGTCGTTCACGGCATCGCTCCCTGCGGCCCGCTCATCGGCGGGATCTCCTGCGCCGTCGGCCTGGACTGCTTCAGGGCCTGCAGGCAGATCTTGGCGGCGAACACGCACATCGCGACCACCAGCAGCACGAAGAAGCCGCAGACCACGGCGTCGAGCGTGTTGTTGAAGGCCACGCGCTGCATCTCGGCGATCGACTTGGCCGGTGCGATCAGCGTGCCTTGCGCGGCCGCATCGCCGAACTTGCGCGCCAGCGCCAGGAAGCCGATGGCCGGGTCGGGGTGGAAGATCTTCTGGACGCCGGCGGTCAGTGTCGTGACCAGCAGCCAGGCGGTCGGCGCCAGCGTGACCCAAACGTAGCGTTCGCGCTTCATCTTCACGAGCACGCTGGTGCACAGCAGCAGCGCGATGCCGGCCAGCATCTGGTTGCCGACGCCGAACAGCTGCCACAGCGTGTTGATGCCGCCGAGCGGATCGACCACGCCCTGGTACAGAAAGTAGCCCCAGAGTCCGACGCACAGCAGCGTCGCGACGATGTTGGCGGGCAGGAACTCGGTGTCGCCGAGCGGCTTGTAGAGGTGGCCCAGCATGTCCTGGATCATGAAGCGGCCCACGCGCGTGCCGGCGTCGACCGCGGTCAGGATGAAGAGGGCCTCGAACAGGATCGCGAAGTGGTACCAGAAGGCCTCCATCGACTTGCCGCCGAAGGCCTGGCCGAGGATCTGCGCCATGCCGACCGCCAGGGTCGGCGCACCGCCGGCGCGCGACAGGATGCTGGTCTCGCCGATATCGATCGCGGTCTGGTTGATGAGCTCGGGCGTGATCGTGAAGCCCCAGCCCGAGATCACCTCGGCCGCGTGGGCCGCGGTGGTGCCGATCACCGCCGCCGGCGCATTCATCGCGAAATAGATGCCGGGGTCGAGCACGCTGGCGGCCGTGAGCGCCATCACAGCGACGAAGGACTCGGCCAGCATGCCGCCGAAGCCGATGAAGCGCATGTGCGACTCTTTCTCGACCATCTTCGGCGTCGTGCCCGACGAGATCAGGGCGTGGAAGCCCGACACCGAGCCGCAGGCGATGGTGATGAACAGGAAGGGGAACAGCTTGCCCGAGAACACCGGCCCGCTGCCGTCGATGAAGCGGGTGGTGGCCGGCATCGCCAGCAGCGGCGCGACGTAATAGATGCCCAGCGCCAGCGCCACGATGGTGCCGATCTTGAGGAAGGTGCTGAGGTAGTCGCGAGGCGCCAGCATCAGCCAGACGGGCAGGCTGGCCGCGATGGCGCCATAGACGATCAGCGCCCAGGCCAGCTGCGGGCCGGTGAGGGTGAACCACGGCGCCCAGGTGGCGCTCTCGGCCACCGCCCGGCCGAGGAAGATCGATGCCAGCAGCAGCACCACGCCGAACACCGAGGCCTCGCCGACGCGGCCCGGCCGGATGATGCGCATGTAGACGCCCATCAAAAGCGCGATCGGGATGGTGGCGAAGATCGTGAACAGGCCCCAGGGGCTGCCGGTGAGCGCCTTCACGACGATCAGCGCCAGCACCGCCAGGATGATGATCATGATCGCCAGCACGCCGACCAGCGCCAGCGTGCCGGGCACCGGGCCGAGCTCCATCTTGATCATCTCGCCGAGCGACTTGCCGTCGCGCCGCACCGACGCGAACAGCACGATGAAGTCCTGCACTGCACCGGCCAGCACCACGCCGGAGAGGATCCACAGCGTGCCGGGCAGGTAGCCCATCTGCGCCGCCAGCACCGGCCCGACCAGCGGCCCGGCGCCCGCAATGGCCGCGAAGTGGTGGCCGTAGAGCACCCATTTGTTGGTCGGCACGTAGTCCATGCCGTCGTTGTGGCGCAGCGCCGGCGTGACGCGCGTGTCGTCCAGCCGCAGCACCTTGTCGGCGATGAACTTGCTGTAGAAGCGGTAGGCGATGAAGTAGACGCACAGCGCCGCGGTCACGAGCCAGACCGCGTTGACGCTCTCGCCCCGGCCCAATGCCAGCGCTGCGAACGAGAAGGCGCCGAGGATGGCGATCGCCGGCCACAGCAGCAGGGAGGTCAGCTTGTTCATGGCGCGGCTCCTGTTGGCAAAGCCGCCGATTCGGACATGACCGTCGGCATGTCTCCTTCGGCGGCAGCCATCTTCCTGCCGCGGCGGCGCCGGCGCAAGGCGCAGATTGAATCGGATTGCGACTGCCCGGATCGGATAGCGCCTAAGCCATATGGACCGGGGCGCGCCCAAGCCCTAATGTTGGTTAATAGCTAAGTAGTACAAATAACAACTGGGAGTTGCCGTGCATCGGTCGAAAAGAGGACAGCTGGCGAAGCTGAGGGGCGAGATGGTGCGCTGCCGCCTGGCCGTGGTCGCCGCGCGCGAAGAGATGATCGAGTCGCTCGGCGACTTCATGTGCGGCAGCGGCACGCCGCCGGGCCTGGAGGACATCCGGGCGCTCGAGCGCCTCTGCGAAGCGCAGGAGGAGGCCGAGACGGCCTATGCACGCCGGCTGGCGGCGCCGCCCGAGCACCACCCGGCCGCCTTGCGGCTGCGGGTGGGGTGATTCCAGGCCGGCGCCGGGCCGCCCCAAGGCGGCCTGCGGCCCCCTCGGGGGGCAGCGACCCACACGCAGTGGGGGAGCGTGGGGGCCAAGTCCTCAGAAGGAGCCGACTGTCGAGCCCAGCACGATGACGGCGATCAGCGCGATCAGCGCACCGACGATGCCGACCATCACGATGTCGAAATAGCTCTCGCCGTGCTTGGTGCCGCAGACCGCCAGCAGCGTGACGACCGCGCCGTTGTGCGGGAGGCTGTCGAGGGTGCCGGCGCCGATCACCGCCACCCGGTGCATCAGCGCCGGGTCGAGGCCGGTGGTGGCGGCCAGCTGCATGAAGGTGCCGCCCAGCGCGTCGAGGGCGATCGTCAGGCCGCCCGAGGCCGAGCCGGTGAGGGCGGCCAGGATGTTGGTCGACAGCGCCAGCGAAACCAGCGGCCCGCCGCCGATGCCCAGCACCCATTCGCGCACCAGCTCGAAGGCGGGCATGGCGGCCACCACGGCGCCGAAGCCGACCAGGCTGGCGACGCAGACCACCGGCAGCACCGAGGCATTGGCGCCGGCATCGACCGTGGCGCGCAGCGAAGGCAGGCGCTTCCAGTTCAGCGCGACCAGCACCGCCATGGCCGCGGCCAGTGCCACCAGCACCGCCCAGACGCCGCCGACGTTGGCCAGGCCGATGCCGCCGAAGCGGGCCTCGGCCAGGTAGTCCGTGTTCATGCGTGGCAGCACCACCAGCGCCATCAACAGGTTGACGACGACGACCACCACCAGCGGGGCCAGGGCCGCCACGATGCCGGGCTGGCCGCTGCCGTGCTCGCCG
Source organism: Variovorax ginsengisoli (assembly GCF_030486595.1). Lineage (GTDB taxonomy): Bacteria > Pseudomonadota > Gammaproteobacteria > Burkholderiales > Burkholderiaceae_C > Variovorax > Variovorax ginsengisoli_B. The sequence continues at coordinate 61,390 of NZ_JAUJZH010000017.1, forward strand.
TGCTGGACTTCGGCCGGGTCGAAGCTGCCGGCGGTGGTGGCGCGCTCGCGCACCACGGGGTCTTCCGCGGCATCGATGTGGGCGTCCGAGTCCGGGGTGCCGAAGCTCTCGCCGGCCGCGCGCGCCTTGGCCTCGGCGCGCCGAAGCCACCACATCCCGAAGCCCAGCATGATCGCCGAGGCGATCACGCCCAGGCCGGGCGCGGCGAAGGCCGTGGTGCCGAAGAAGGGCATCGGGATCGCGTTCTGGATGGCGGGCGTGCCGGGCAGCGCCGACATCGTGAAGGTCGAGGTGCCGAGCGCGATCGCCGCCGGCATCAGGCGGGCCGGGATGTTCGCGGCCCGGAACAGGGCCTGCGCCATCGGGGCCAGCACGAAGAAGGCGACGAACAGGCTGACGCCGCCATAGGTGACCAGCGCACCGGCCAGCACCACCGCGAGCATCGCGCGCTGGGGCCCGAGCTTCTCGGTCATGAAGCGGGCGATGGTCTGGACCGATCCGCTGTCGTCCATCAGCTTGCCGAACACCGCGCCGAGCAGGAACAGCGGGAAGAAGCTGGCCAGGAAGCCGGCCGCGGAACCCATGAAGGTCTGGGTCCAGTGGGCGAGCAGCGGCTCTCCGGCGAACAGCGCGGCGATCAGCGCCGCGGCCGGTGCCAGCACCAGCACGCTCCAGCCTCGATAGGAGAGCCAGATCAGCAGCCCGAGGCCGATGAAGATGCCTGCGAGTCCCATGGCTCAGACCCCTTCGAGCAGGGCTTCGAGGTCGAGCGTCGAGCGCTTGCCGATGTCGCCCTTGTGGGCGTCGAGGAAGGCTTGCGCCGAGCGCCGGCCTTCATCGCGCAGCTGGCACAGGAAGGGCCACTCCGAGATCATCTTGGACGAGGCGCCGAGCGCCAGCATGGCGTCGGTGGCGATGCGGTGGATGCGCATCCGGGCCCACGCGGCGCCTTCGCCGTGCCCCGGGTCGGCCACCTGGTGCAGCAGCGCGATCATGCGCAGCTCCTTGAGCAGCGGCGAGTTGAAGGACAGCTCGTTGAGCCGGTTGTTGATCTCGGCGGCGCTGCGCGGAACGCCGGCCCGCTCGACCGGGTTGATCTGGATCAGCAGGGTGTCGCTCGACTGGCATTCGCGGATCAGCGGCGTCATCGTCGGGTTGCCGGCATAGCCGCCGTCCCAGTACGGATCGCCGTCGATCTCGACCGCGTGGAACATGGTCGGCAGGCAGGCCGAGGCCAGCAGCACGTCGGGCGTCAGCTCGGCGTTGCGGAACACCCGGCCCCGGCCGGTGCGCACGTTGGTGGCGGTCACGAAGAGCTTGATCGGCGATGCCGAGAGGCGGTCGAAGTCGATCAGGTCCGACAGGATGCCGCGCAGCGGGTTCATGCCGCGCGGATTGAGGTCGTAGGGCGACCAGAGGCGGGTGGCCAGGTCGGCGGCGATGAAGGCCGGCGAGTTGTCGAGCGTCCAGGTGCCGCTGAGCATGTCCATCCAGCTGCGCTTGAAGGGGCTGTACTTGGCGGCATCCGAGACGCCGCGCCAGAACCTGTCGAGCGATTCGCGCGCTCCTTCGGCCCCTCCCGCCGCGTGGCCGCATGCCAGCGCCGCCGCATTCATGGCGCCGGCCGAAGTGCCCGAGATGCCGTCCAGCTGCAGCCAGGGTTCTTCGAGCAGGCGGTCGAGGACGCCCCAGGTGAAGGCGCCGTGCGAACCGCCGCCCTGCAAGGCCAAGTCGATGGGAAAAGTCTTCAATCAGAACCTCCGAAGTGACGACAGTGTCCCGGCACCGCGTGTCCGAACAGTGTCATCAGCAAGAACCGCGCCCAGGAAAAGACGCCGGAAGCCACTTTAAGTGCCGGCCGGTCGTTGCGGCAAGGTCTTCGTCGGGCTTGCGGTCGGACGGTTTTTGACGGTCAGCCCGAGATTCGCCGCACCATCACGGTCGCTTCCAGCCCCTCGTAGGCCTCCGGCTCGCCATACCAGCTGCCCGAGATCGGCGCCGCCAGCGCCGGGTCGCGTGCCACGCCGACCCGGATCAGCTGGGCGCCGCCCATGAGGTTGTTGGTGGGATCGAAGGCGATCCAGCCGGCGCCCGGCAGGTAGGCGTGCAGCCACGCATGCGTGCTGCCGGCGCCGCTGACGGCCAAGCCCGGCTCGGCGGGCTCGCCGGTGTCGAGCGCCGCATCGTAGAGATAGCCGGAGACGAAGCGGGTGGCGATGCCGAGGCGGCGCGCGGCCTCCATCATCAGCAGCGCGTAGTCGCGGCAGCTGCCGCTGCCGAGCGTGAGCGTCTCCAGCGGCGTCTGCGTGCCTTCCTCGTCGCGGGCCGCATAGCGCAGGCTCTGGCCGATGTGCGCGTTCATGCGGGTCAGCACGTCGCGCGTGTTGTTCGGCTGGTCGGTGTGCAGGAACTGGTGGGCCCAGCGGATCAGCGTCCCGTCCGGATCCTCGTGGTGCGGCCGCAGGTAGTGCTCGAGGTCGAGCCGGTCCTCCAGCGAATAGGCGAAGGGCAGCACCTCGGCGGCGGGGTCAAGCGCCAGTTCGTCGATCGGCGTCGGCAGGTGCTCGATGGTGAACGAACAGACGATGCGCAGCTCGCGCGCCTCGCCCATCGGCTGCACCAGCGCCACCGAATTGGAGTGCGGGTCGTGGATCATTCGCACATAGGCCTCGGGACTGACCACCAGGTCGGTCGCCAGCACCCGCAGGTCGTGGCTGTCGCGCGGCCTGAACATCACGCGGTGCAGCCCGAACGTGACCGGCGTCTTGTAGCGGTAGACGGTGGTGTGGGTGATGTCGTAGCGGATGGCCATGGACCATTGTGGACCCGCGAGGGCTGGCCTAGAAAGCCTGCCGACCGCTCTCGCGCCAGGCGCGCTGCGTGCCCAGGGCGGCCGCGAGCTTGGCCTGCAGCGGCAGGGGCTCGCCATGCCACTGCGCGGCCAGCAGCTCGGCGCACAGCGCGGCGAAGCTGAGGCCGCGTGAGCCGAGCGCGGTGCAGAGCCAGACGCCGTCGGCCGTCCCGGGTCCGAGCGGGCCGACCAGCGGCCGGCGGTCCGCCGAGGCGCAGCGCACGCCGGTCCAGGTCCGGGTGGCGCCGGTCGCGAACTGCCCGTCGAGCCGTGCTGCGGTTTCAGGCAGCAGCCGCGCCAGCCGCTCGCGATTGAATGCTGTGTCGGCGCTGCGCGGCGCGGCATCGGTGCTGTCGCGGTCGAAGGTGGCGCCGACGAACCAGCCCGGGCCCTCCGGGCCGGGCACGTCGGCGATCAGGTGGCCGTCGCCGTTCACGGGCGCTTCGGGCAGGCCCAGGCCATCCGTCATGCGGCCCGATTCGACCTGGCCGCGCACGGGCTGCAGCGGGTATTCGGGCGCCAGCGCGCGGCTTTCGAAGCCGGCGGCGACGACCACCCGGTCGGCCTCGGCCAGCGATCGGCCGTCGGCGTCGCGCAGCACCCAGCGCGGCGCGCCGGTGCCGCCGGCTTCGATGCGCGCCACGCGGCAGCCCATCCGCAGCGTGATGCCGGGCCGCGCGAGCCAGGCGTCGACCAGGCGCGCCGGCCGCACCCAGCCGGCGCGCGCATGCCAGAGGGCGGCCGAAGCGGCCGGCAGGCCCGCGGCCAGCAGCCGGTCCGGATCAGCCCGCCAGCTTTCATTGGGTCCCGCGGCCGACCAGCCGGGCGGCAGGCGGTCGTCGCCGTCGGTGCGCCGCTCGAGCACGCCGCTGGCGCGCCAGTCCGAGCCCTCGGCCAGCCATTGTTCGAGCTGCTGCCAGGTGGCGCGGATCCCGGCGCGGGTCAGGCGCGAGAGCAGGGCGTCGTCGGGAGAGACGTGCGGCGCCAGCAGCCCGGCCGGCAGGCTGGAAGCCCCCGAAGCCGGCCGCTGGGCGGCATCGAGCACCTCGACCTGCCAGCCGCGGCGCGCAAGGCTGGCCGCGACCGCGGCGCCGGCCAGACCGGCGCCGACCACGGCACAGCGCCGGGCGGCGAGCGGCGCCGCCTCAGGGCCGCGCCGGCGCACTTCCCAGGTCGGTTCGAACACGCCCTGCAGGCAGTCGCGCTTGGGTGGCATCCCGGGTGCCCTGGTCAGCTGGAAGCCGCACTGGGCCAGCGCATCGCAGACCGCCCGGGCGATGGTCCAGGTCGCGACCCGCGTGCCGCGGCGAGCGAAGCGCGAGACCGCCTTGAGGGTGTCGGCAGACCACATGGCGGGGTTGCGCTGCGGGCTGAAGCCGTCGAGAAAGAGGCTGTCGGCCTCGAAGCGTTGTGCGCGCAGCATCGGCTGAACGTCGCCGATGCACAGCGTGAGCAGCACCTGGCCGGCGTCGAACCAGAGCCGGTGAAAGCCCGGCAGCAGGCCGTGCCATTGCGACGCGAGTTGCACCGCCTGCGGCAGCAGGTCGGGATAGGCCTGGGCCGCACGCAGCAGGTCGTCGCGCGAGACGGGAAAGGCCTCGATCGACACGAAATGCAGCAGCCGAGGCCGCTGCGGGTCGCGCCGCCAGGCCTGCCAGGTTGTCAGGAAATTGAGCCCGAAACCGAAGCCGGTTTCGAGAATCCGCCATTGCGGCGCTTCGGCCCAGGCGGCGGGCAGCCCGCAGCCGCCGAGGAACACATGCCTGGCCTGCGCGGGCGCGCCGCTTTCAGAGTGGTAGATGTCGTCGAAGCGCGCGCTGCGCGGAATGCCGTCCGCGCGCCAGTCGACGGGCTCGGCCACGGCAGGGGAGCCTTCGGCTCAGGCCGGTGGCGGCACGTAGCCCTGCGCCACGTCGGCGCCTTCGCCGAAGAAGTGCTTTTCCATCTGGCGCGCCAGGTATTGGCGGGCCCGCGCGTCGGCCAGGTTGAGCCGGTTCTCGTTGACCAGCATGGTCTGCTGCTTGAGCCAGGCGGCCCAGGCTTCCTTGCTGACGTTCTCCCACAGCCGCTTGCCCAGTTCGCCGGGATAGGGCGGGAAATCGAGTCCTTCGGCTTCTTTGCCGAGCTTGATGCACTGAACCATGCGAGCCATTTGGATTCCTCTGGGGTGTCTTAGTTGTTTTAGCTATTTAGAACTGAGAACTCAGTCGTTCTCGATTCCATATGCCGTAATCAGAATACGTGGCTTCAGCTTTATGCCCAATACGAGCACAAGACCATGAGCCTTCGCCGCGACTTTATCAAGCTTTCCCTCGGCGCTGCCGCCGCCGCCAGCTTCGCCCTGACCGCGATGCCGTCGTTCGCGCAGGGCGTGACCCTGCTCAACGTCTCGTACGACCCGACCCGCGAGCTGTACGTGGACTACAACCAGGTCTTCGCCAAGTACTGGAAGGCCAAGACCGGCCAGGACGTGACGATCAAGCAGTCGCACGGCGGCTCGGGAAAGCAGGCCCGCTCGATCATCGACGGCATCGACGCCGACGTCGCCACGCTGGCCCTGGCCGGCGACACCGACGCGCTGGTCACCCACGGCGGCCTGGTCAAGCCCGACTGGCAGAAGCGGCTGCCGCACAACTCGGCACCCTACACCTCGACCATTGTCTTTCTCGTCAAGAAGGGCAATCCGAAGGGCCTGAAGGACTGGGACGACCTGGTCAAGCCCGGCGTGCAGGTGATCACGCCCAATCCGAAGACCTCGGGCGGCGCGCGCTGGAACTACCTGGCGGCGTGGGAGTTCGCCAAGCGCAAGTACGGCGGCGACGACAAGGCCAAGGAATTCGTCGGCAAGCTCTACAAGAACGTGCCGGTGCTCGACACCGGGGCCCGCGGCTCGACTATCACCTTCGTGCAGCGCGGCGTCGGCGACGTGCTGCTGGCCTGGGAGAACGAGGCCTTCCTGGCGCTGAAGGAATTCGGTCCGGAGAAGTTCGACATCGTGGTGCCGTCGATCAGCATCCTGGCCGAGCCCACCGTCGCGGTGGTCGACAAGGTGGTCGACAAGAAGGGCACGCGCGCCGTGGCCGAGGAATACCTGAAGTACCTGTACTCGGACGAAGGCCAGGACGTCGCCGGCCGCAACTACTACCGCCCGACCTCCGACAAGGCCAAGGCCAAGTACGCGTCGCAGTTCCCGAAGCTCACGCTGTTCACGATCGACGATGCCTTTGGCGGCTGGAACAAGGCCGACAAGGCGCACTTCGCCGACGGCGGCTCGTTCGACCAGATCTACCTGAGCAAGTGATTTCGCCATGACGGTGCTTCTCATTGCCGGCAGTCCCTCCGCACCGTCGCGTTCGGCGGTGCTCCTCGACGCGGTCGCGGCGCGGCTGGCCGAGCGCGCCGTGCCGGTCGAACGGCTGGCGATCCGCGAACTGGCGGCCCACGCGCTGCTGCTCGGCGAGGCCTCGCACCCGTCGGTGCAGCAGGCGGTCGAGCAGGTGCGGCGTGCCGACGTGGTGGTGATCGCGACGCCGGTCTACAAGGCGGCGTACAGCGGCGTGCTGAAGGTCTTCCTGGACCTGCTGCCGCAGTCGGCGCTGAAGGGCAAGACGGTGCTGCCCCTGGCCACCGGCGGCAGTCCGCACCACATGCTGGCGCTCGACTATGCGCTGCGCCCGGTTCTGCAGTCGCTGGCGGCGCGGCAGATCCTGCCGGGCGTCTATGCGACCGACGGCCAGGTCACGCTGCAGCCCGAAGGCGCCTACCAGCTGCAGGCCGAGCTCGCGCAGCGGCTCGACGAAGCCGTCGACACGCTGGCCAGCGAAGGGCTCAAGCTGCAATCGCCATCGCGCTGGGGCTTCGAGCCCGTCGCGTTCTCGCAGGTGCGATGTAGCGTCTGACGGCGCGCACTGCGCCGCCTCACTCCAACCCTCTCGATTCGCGTTCATCGCCGCACGGCGGCGAGGGAGCGCCGTTGCCTGAAAGAAATCCATGCCACCCATTCCGACCGACCCGCTCCAGCCTCGCCGCAGCGCCCGCACGCGGCTGGCCGACTTCGCGATCAGCGTCGCCGTGGTGGCCGCGATCTCGCTGATCACGGGCTTCTTCGCGGCCACTTCGGCCACCTCGTGACATCGACCCCCGACCCATCGAAAGCATCCTCATGAACTCGCATTCGCATTCGTCCACCCGCCGCCGACTGATCCAGGGCACCGCCGCCGCCATCGCGCTGCCCGCGCTCGGCGCCTTTGCACAGGCCCCCGCGCGCACGCTGCGGATCGGCAACCAGAAGGGCAACCTGAGCCTGCTCAAGGGCCGCGGCACGCTCGAAAAGCGGCTCGCGCCGCTCGGCGTTTCGGTCAAGTGGACCGAGTTCACGGCCGGCCCGGTGCAGCTCGAGGCGCTCAACGTCGGCTCGATCGACTTCGGCGACGTCGGCGAAGCGCCGCCGATCTTCGCGCAGGCCGCCGGCGCGCCGCTGGCCTATGTCGCGGCCACGCAGCCGCGGCCGCAGTCCGAGGCGGTGATCGTGCCGAAGGGGTCGGCGATCCAGTCGGTGAAGGATCTCAAGGGCCGGAAGGTGGCGCTCAACAAGGGCAGCAACGTCCATTACTTCCTGGTCAAGCTGCTCGAGAAGCACGGCCTGGCCTACGGCGACGTCAGCGTCGTCTTCCTGCCGCCGGCCGACGCCCGCGCCGCGTTCGAGAAGGGTTCGATCGACGCCTGGGTGATCTGGGACCCGTTCCTGGCCGCGGCGCAGAAGACGCTCGATGCGCGCCTGCTCGCGGACGCCACCGGCGTGGTCGGCAACCGGGCCTTCTATTTCTCGTCGCTCGACTTTGCGGGCAAGAACGCCGACGTGATCAAGATCCTGATCGAGGAACTCGACAAGGTCGATCAGTGGGCGCAGGCCAACAGGGGCGCCTTCGCGGCCGAACTCGCGGCGCTCTGGGGCCTGCCGCAACCGGTGGTCGAGCTGTCGGTGTCGCGTACGCCGTTCGGCACCGGGCCGATCACCAAGGCGATCCTCGGCGAGCAGCAGCAGATCGCCGACACCTTCCTTGCGCTCGGGCTGATTCCCAAGAAGATCAACCTGCTCGAAGCCGCCGTCTGAGGAGCCCGTGCCCATGCAAGTCTTCTGGTTCCTCCCCACCCACGGCGACAGCCGCTACCTCGGCACCGCCGAAGGCGCGCGCCCGGTCGACCTGGCCTATCTGCAGCAGATTGCCGGCGCGGCCGATTCGCTCGGCTACGAAGGCGTGCTGATTCCCACCGGGCGCTCTTGCGAGGACCCGTGGGTCATCGCCTCCAGCCTGATCGGCGCGACCCGGCGGCTCAAGTTCCTGGTCGCGGTGCGGCCCGGGCTGCACCAGCCCAGCCTGGCCGCGCGCATGGCGGCCACCTTCGACCGGCTCTCGGGCGGGCGGCTGCTGGTGAACCTCGTGACCGGCGGCGACCAGGCCGAGCTCGAAGGCGATAGCGTGTTCCTTGGGCATGCCGAGCGCTACGAACAGTCGGCCGAGTTCATCCGCATCTGGCGCGAGATCATCGCCAGGAGCCACGACAGCCAGAGCTTCGACTACGACGGCAAGCACCTGAGCGTGAAGGGCGCGAAGCTGCTGTTCCCGCCGGTCCAGAAGCCGTACCCGCCGGTGTGGTTCGGCGGCTCGTCGGCGCCGGCGCACGAGCTCGCGGCCGAGCAAGTCGATGCCTACCTCACCTGGGGCGAGCCGCCGGCCGAAGTCGCGAGGAAGATCGCCGATGTGCGCCAACGCGCACAGCGCAAGGGCAGGGCGGTCAAGTTCGGCATCCGCCTGCACGTCATCGTGCGCGAGACCGAGGACGAAGCCTGGCGCGCCGCCGAATCGCTGATCTGCCGGGTCGACGACGAGACCGTGGTCCGGGCCCAGGCCGCCTTTGCGCGGATGGATTCCGAAGGCCAGCGCCGGATGGCGGCGCTGCACGCCGGCGGCGCGAAACGCAGCCGTGCCGAGCTCGAGATCAGTCCCAACCTCTGGGCCGGCGTCGGCCTGGTGCGCGGCGGCGCGGGCACCGCGCTGGTCGGCGATCCGAAGACCGTGGCGGCCCGCATCGAGGAATACGCGGCGCTGGGCATCGACAACTTCATCCTCTCGGGCTATCCGCATCTGGAGGAGTCCTACCGCTTTGCCGAGCTGGTGTTCCCGCTGCTGCCCCGCAAGCAACGGCCGGGCCTGCCGGGCCAGGTCCTGAGCGGGCCTTTCGGCGAGGTCGTCGCCAATCTCGATGCGCCGTCGCGCCTCGCCGCGCAGAGCTGAGGAGATCGAATGAACCAACAAGTGCAGGTATTGCCGGTGGCTGCGCCGTCGCTGAATGGCGCCCGGACCTTCGCGGCCGGCGTGCTGCGCCGCCTGGTGCCGTGGCTGGTGCCGGTCGGGCTGATCGTCGCCTGGCAGATCGCCTCGTCGCTGGGCTGGCTGTCGACCCGCGTGCTGCCGGCGCCGATCGACGTGCTCAAGGCCGCATGGCGGCTGACCGCGTCGGGCGAGCTCTGGACCCACGTGAAGGTCAGCGCCGCGCGGGCGCTGGCCGGCCTCGCGATCGGCGGCGGCCTCGGGCTCGCGCTGGGCCTGCTCACGGGCTCGGTGCGCTTCTTCGAGACGCTGCTCGACTCGACCATCCAGATGGTGCGCAACATCCCGGCGCTGGCCCTGATCCCGCTGGTGATCCTGTGGTTCGGCATCGACGAATCGGCCAAGCTGTTCCTGATCGCGGTGTCGGTGTTCTTCCCGATCTACCTCAACACCTTTCACGGCATCCGCAATGTCGATCCGCAGCTGATCGAGATGGGCCGCACCTACGGCCTCACCCGCTGGCAGCTCTACAGGGAAGTGATCCTGCCAGGCGCGATGTCCTCGATCCTGGTCGGCCTGCGCTTTTCGCTCGGCCTGATGTGGGTGATCCTGATCGTGGCCGAGACGATCTCGGCGCAGTCGGGCATCGGCTACCTCACGATGAACGCGCGCGAGTTCCTGCAGACCGACATCGTGCTGGTGGGGATCCTGCTGTATGCGCTGCTCGGCAAGCTGGCCGACCTGTTCGCGCGCGGACTTGAACGCTGGTGGCTGCGCTGGCACCCGGCTTATGGAGTGACGAAATGAGTGCAGTGCTTCAGCAGACCCCCGAGGACGCCGGCGGCGTGCGCCTCGACATCCGTTCCCTGCGCAAGCGCTACGGCGAGCGCGAGGTGCTGCGCAACACTCAGCTGCATATCGAGCCCGGCCAGTTCATCGCCATCGTGGGCCGCAGCGGCTGCGGCAAGAGCACCTTGCTGCGCCTGGTGGCCGGCCTGGAAGAGGCCACCGAAGGCACGCTGCAGGTCGACGGCAAGGCCATCGACGGACTGCACGACGACACGCGGATCATGTTCCAGGAAGCCCGCCTGCTGCCCTGGCGCCGCGTCATCGACAACGTCACCCTCGGACTGCCGCCCGAGAGTCGGGCGCGCGGCGAGGAAGTCCTGGCGCAGGTCGGACTGGCCGAGCGGCGCGGCGAATGGCCGGCGCGGCTGTCGGGCGGCCAGCGGCAGCGGGTCGCGCTGGCCCGTGCGCTGGTGCACCGGCCGCGGCTGCTGCTGCTCGACGAGCCGCTGGGCGCGCTCGACGCGCTGACCCGCATCGAGATGCACCGGCTCATCGAGGGGCTGTGGCTGCGCCATCGCTTCACGGCGCTGCTGGTCACGCACGACGTGCAGGAGGCGGTGGCGCTGGCCGACCGCGTGATCCTGATCGAGGACGGCCGCATCGCGCTCGACGAGAACATCACGCTCGCCAGGCCGCGCTCGCAGGGCGATGCGGCGTTCGCGGCGATCGAGAAACGCATCCTCGACCGCGTGCTGCAGAAGCCCGACGAAGGCGAAGCCGAACCCGCCAACGACACCCGCTGGGCCGACGGACCCGCGCACGTGCTGCGCTGGGCCGTCTGACCCCCTCTGTTTCAACCCACCCACCCGAAGGAGTTTTCCATGTCCATCCAGGCCATCAATGTGCGCAACCAGTTCAAGGGCAAGGTCCGCGAGATCATCCGCGGCGATGTCGTCTCCGAAGTCGACGTCGAAACCGCGTGGGGTATCGTGACCTCGGTGATCACCACGCGCTCGGTCGACGAACTGCAGCTCAAGCCCGGCTCCGACGTCGTCGCGCTGGTGAAGTCGACCGAGGTGTCGATCGCCAAGCTCTGAGCGCGAGAAACCCGCCCGCCGTGGGGTCTTGCGCGATGGTGCATCGTCGGGGCCCCACGACTGGAGGAGTTGGCATGTCTTTGTTCGATGTCGGCGCCATCGTCAGTGCGCTGCATGATGCGCGCGACGAATGGCGCGATTCGCAGCGGCGCTCGCGCGAGCCCGGCAGCCGCGAGTTCCCGTCGCGCGAGGCGCTGGCGGACATTGTCGAGTCGCTCAAGGGCGCGCTGTTCCCGATGCGCCTCGGCCCGCCCGACCTGCGCCATGAGAGCGAGGATTTCTATGTCGGCTACACGCTCGACTCGGCACTCAACGCACTGCTGAACCAGGCCCGGCTCGAATTGCGCTACACGGCGCGCCACGAGCCGCGCGCGGCCGAGGACATCGACGCCCAGGCCGGCGCCGCGGTGCGCGAGTTCGCCGCCGCGCTGCCGGGCATCCGCCGCCTGCTCGACGGCGACGTGCTGGCCGCCTTCCAGGGCGACCCGGCGGCGCGCAGCGTCGACGAGGTGCTGCTGTGCTATCCGGGCATCCTGGCCATGATCCACCACCGGGTCGCGCACCAGCTCTATCGCCTCGGCCTGCCGCTGCTGGCACGCATCGCCGCCGAGCTGGCGCACGCTCAGACCGGCATCGACATCCACCCGGGCGCCCAGATCGACGCCGGTTTCTTCATCGACCACGGCACGGGCGTGGTGATCGGCGAGACCGCGGTGATCGGCAAGCGCGTGCGCATCTACCAGGCCGTCACGCTGGGCGCCAAGCGCTTTCCGACCGATGCCGAAGGCAACCTGCAGAAGGGCCTGCCGCGCCATCCGGTGGTCGAGGACGACGTCGTGATCTATGCCGGCGCGACCATCCTGGGCCGGGTGACGCTGGGCAAGGGCGCGACCATCGGCGGCAACGTCTGGATCACCGACGATGTGCCGCCAGGCGCCGGCGTGACGCAGGCCAGCCTGCAGAATGCGCCGCAACGGCGGCTGGTCTGAGGCGTTTTTCTTGCAGCCGGCGTATCGTGCGGGCTGCAGGATTCGTCCGTGTCTTCTTCAACCCGTACTCAAGGAGTCTTCATGAGCCAGAAAAAGATCGCTGTCGTCATCGGCAGCCTGCGCAAGGATTCGCTGAACCGCAAGCTGGCGCTCGCGATCGCGCATCTCGCGCCGGAGGATTTCACCTTCGAGCATGTGCGCATCGACGATCTGCCGCTGTACAACCAGGACGACGACGGCAAGCAGGCGCCGTCGGTGCTGCGCCTGAAGACCGAGATCGCGGCCGCGGACGGCCTGCTGTTCGTGACGCCGGAATACAACCGGTCGATTCCCGGCGTGCTCAAGAACGCGCTCGACAACGCGTCCCGGCCCTACGGCCAGAGCGCCTGGGCCGGCAAGCCGGCCGGCGTGGTGGGGGTGTCGGTGGGCACGGTCGGCACGGCCGCCGCGCAACAGCACCTGCGGCCCATCCTGGCCTACCTCGACGTCCCGACGATGGGCCAGCCCGAGGTCTTCATCCAGAACAAGGAAGGCATGTTCGACGACAAGGGCCATATCGCCGAAGGCAGCAAGCAGTTCCTGCAGAGCTGGGTCGACAAGTACGTGGCCTGGATCAAGACCCACACCGGAAAGTAAGGCGCCACAACGCCAAAGGGACGGCCCGCTCGATGCGGGTCGTCCCTTTGGTTGGACCGGACGCGCGATGCGTCCGGCGCGGGATCAGGCAGCCAGCGTGGCCTGGTCCTGGTTGGCGGCCTTGCCGGTCGCGACGGCGATGTCGGCGCGGGCGGCTTGCAGCGCGGCGGCCTTCGCCGCATCGCCCATCCCGATGCCTTCGGCGCGCACGAAACGCACGTCGGTGATGCCGAAGAAGCCGAAGATCACCTTCAGGTAGCTCTCCTGGTGCTCCATCGCCTGGCCGCCTTCACTGGTGGAGTACATGCCGCCACGGGTCGAGGCCACGATCACGGTCTTGCCGGTCGCCAGGCCGACCGGGCCCTTGTCGGTGTACTTGAAGGTGCGGCCGATCTGCGCCAGGCGGTCGATCCAGGCCTTGAGCTGGGTCGGCACCGTGAAGTTGTAGAGCGGGGCGCCGACGACGATCACGTCGGCCGCCAGGAACTGCGTCACCAGCCGCTCGGAGACTTCGTTCTCGTGGCGTTGGGCGTCGGTCGGCTCGGCCTGGACACCGACCTTGATGCCGAGCGCATCGGCGCTGAAATGGTTGGGGGTGTCGACCGCGAGGTCGAGGTAGTCGACCGTGGTGTGCGGGTGCGCCTTGCGCCAGTCGGCGACGATTTCGGCGGTGAGCTGGCGGGAGACGGAATTGGTTCCGAGAACGCTGGAATCGACGTGCAGGAGTTTCATGATCATTGCTTTCTTTGAAAGCGCCGGCACTGGAATCGGTCGGCGTGGGATGAATTCTATTTTTGTGGCGATTGATTGATAAGTCTGCAAAAATGGCTTAGTTCGTCCCACAAATAGGACAATGAGCCGATGCAAGACTTGAACGACATGGTGTTTTTCGCCGAGGTCGCCGAACGCGGGGGCTTCGCGACCGCGAGCCGGGCACTCGGCGTGCCCAAGTCCCGCCTGTCGCGGCGGGTGGCCGACCTCGAGGCGCAGCTCGGCGTCCAGCTGATGCAGCGCAGCACCCGGCGCCTGTCGCTGACGCCGGCCGGCGAGATCTACCTCAAGCACTGCGCGGCGATGCGCGATGCCGCGCAAGCGGCGGCCGAGGCGGTGGCCCAGATCCAGACCGAGCCGAGCGGCACGGTGCGGCTGAGCTGTCCGGTGACGCTGGCCCACAGCAGCGTCGGGCCGCTGCTGCCGGAATTCATGCAGCGCTATCCGCAGGTCCGGGTCGAGATGCGGGTGCTGAACCGGCCGGTCGATCCGGTCGAGGAGGGCGTCGACCTGGCCCTGCGGGTGCGTCCGGCGATCGAGGACAGCGCCACCCTGGTGGCGAAGAATTTCGGCGTCAGCCGCGGCCTCCTGGTCGCCAGCCCCGACCTGATGCGCCGCCAGGGTCCGGTGGCGCTGCCGGCCGACCTCTCCAGGCTCGACAGCGTCGCCATGTCGACCGGCGAGGGCCGGGCCAGCTGGCGGCTCGAAGGCCCGAGCGGCAAGGTGATCGTCCACACCCACGCGCCGCGCTATGTGGCCGACGACCTCCTGACGCTCAAGTTCGCCGTGATGCAGGGGGTCGGCGCCTCGGTCATGCCCGACTACATGTGCCACCGCGAGATCAGCGCCGGCCGGCTGGTCGAGGTGCTGCCGGGCTGGGGGCCGGCGCCGGGGATCTGCCACGTCGTGTTCCCGGCACGCCGTGCGCTGGTGCCGGCGGTGCGCCGCCTGATCGATTTCCTGGCCGAAAACCTCGACGGGGCGGAGCCGCACCATCTGGCGGAATGAGGCGCTTATGTCCAAAAAGCCATATTCAAACAAGTAGATATTCGTTTGTCGTTGAAGCGATGGTTCGGACAATGGCGCTCCCACCCGGAACAACGAGAACCACCATGCCCACCCTGCGCCTCGGCGACACCGCCGCCGTCTTCACCCGTGTCCGCGCCTGACGCGGCCGACGAGCAAGCAGGCGGCGCGTGAGCAAACCGACGATCGTCATCGTGCCGGGCTGGCGCGATTCCGGCCCCGGCCATTGGCAGAGCCTGTGGGCCGAGCGCATGCAGGGCGCGGTGCGGGTGGTGCAGGACGACTGGGTCACGCCGAGCCGCGCCGCCTGGGTGGCCACGCTCGAGAAACTGGTGCTCGACAGCCCGGGCCCGGTGATCGTCGCCGCCCACAGCCTCGGCTGCATCGCGACCACCCACCTGTCGGAGGCGGCCGCGGCGCGCATCCAGGGCGCACTGCTGGTCGCGCCCGCCGACCCCGAGCGCCGCGCCGTGTTGAACGATTTCGCCCCCGTGCCCTTTGCCCCGCTGCCTTACCGCAGCATCCTGGTGGCGAGCAGCAATGACCCTTTCTGCCCGGTGCGGCTGGCCGGCGCCTATGCCCGGGCATGGGGCAGCGAATTCGTTCGGATGCAGAATGCCGGCCACATCAACATCGAATCCGGACACGGCGACTGGCCCCTGGGCCTGGCGCTGCTCCAATCGCTGACCGACGAGCCGACCACGCTGATGGCCGGCCGCAAGAATCCAGAACCCTTGGCAACCCTATGACTTCCAGAATCAAGACCCTCATCGGCACGCTGGTGCTCGCCGCCAGCGGCGCCGCATCGGCCCAGACCCTGCTCAACGCCTCGTACGACGTGGCGCGCGAGTTCTACAAGGACTACAACGCCGCCTTCGTCGCCAACTACAAGAAGACCACCGGCAAGGAGGTCAAGATCGACCAGTCGCATGGCGGCTCGAGCGCCCAGGCGCGGGCCGTGGCCGACGGCCTCGACGCCGACGTGGTGACCATGAACACCTCGACCGACATCGACTTCCTGGCCAATGCCGGCGTGGTCGCCAAGGACTGGCCCAAGCGCTTCCCGTACAACGCCTCGCCGACCACTTCGACGATGCTGTTCCTGACCCGCAACGGCAACCCGAAGGGCATCAAGGACTGGGACGATCTGATCAAGCCCGGCGTCCAGGTCGTGGTCGTGAACCCCAAGACCGGCGGCAACGGGCGCTACGCCTACCTGGCGGCCTGGGGCTACGTGAAAAAGAAGGGCGGCACCGACGCCCAGGCGGCCGAGTTCGTCGGCAAGCTGTTCAAGAACGTGCCGATCCTGGCGCGCGGCGGACGCGATGCCACCACCGCCTTCCTGCAGCGCAACATCGGCGACGTGCTGATCACCTTCGAATCCGAAGTGGTGTCGATCGACCGCGAGTTCGGCTCGGGCAAGGTCGACGCGGTGTATCCGTCGATCAGCATTCTGGCCGAGAACCCGGTCGCGATCGTCGAGCGCACGGTCAACAAGAAGGGCACCGGCGAACTCGCCAAGGCCTACCTCGACTACCTCTATTCGGAAGAAGCGCAGGAGATCGCCGCCAAGCACGCGCTGCGCCCGCGTTCCGAGGCGGTGCTCAAGAAGAACGCCGCGACCTTCAAGCCGCTGCAGCTGTTCACGGTGCAGGAACTGTTCGGCAGCTTGTCCGAAGCGCAGAAGGTGCACTTCAACGACGGCGGGCAGTTCGACAAGCTGTACACGCCCGGCGCCAAGTAAATGAGCGGTGCTGCTACATCGGCGCTGTCGTCCGCGGCAGCGCCGCTTGCGTCTGGAGCGGTCCGCGGCGTTTCGCGCCGCGTGCTGCCGGGCTTCCACCTCACGCTCGGCTATGCGGTGCTCTACCTGAGCCTGATCGTGCTGATCCCGCTGTCGGCGCTGGTCTTCAAGACCTTCACCATGAGCTGGGAGCATTTCTGGGTGGCGGTGACCGCGCCGCGCGTGATGGCTTCGTACCGGCTGACCTTCGGCGCCTCGCTGATCGCGGCACTGGTCAACCTGGTGTTCGGGCTGCTGGTGGCCTGGGTGCTGGTGCGCTACAAGTTCCCGGGCAAGCGCATCGTCGACGCGCTGGTCGACCTGCCGTTCGCGCTGCCCACCGCGGTGGCCGGCATCTCGCTGACCGCTCTGCTGGCCGGCAATGGCTGGGTCGGCCAGTTCCTCGAACCGCTCGGCATCAAGCTGGCCTTCACGCCGGCCGGCGTCGTGATCGCGCTGATCTTCATCGGCCTGCCGTTCGTGGTGCGCACGGTGCAGCCGGTGCTCGAAGACACCGAGAAAGAACTCGAAGAGGCCGCCACCAGCCTCGGCGCGACCCGGCTGCAGACCTTCACCAAGGTGATCCTGCCGTCGATCATGCCGGCGCTCCTGACCGGCTTCGCGATGGCCTTCGCGCGTGCGATCGGCGAATACGGCTCGGTGATCTTCATCGCCGGCAACATGCCGATGATCTCGGAGATCACGCCGCTGATCATCATCGGCAAGCTCGAGCAGTACGACTACGCGGGCGCCACCGCGGTGGCGCTGGTGATGCTGGTGATCTCGTTCCTGCTGCTGCTGGTCATCAACGGCCTGCAGGGCTGGAAGCGGCGCCGGTCGGAGGCTTGAGCCATGAGCGCACCTTCGAAAACCATCCGCCGCGTGCAGGCCGGCACCACCGAGTCGGCCTGGGTTCGCCGCACCTTGATCGGCGTCGCGCTGGCCTTCATGTTCCTGTTCCTGGTGCTGCCGCTGGCGGCGGTCGCGGCCGAGGCGCTGCGCAAGGGCGTCGGCGCCTACCTCGAGGCGCTCAAGGAGCCCGATGCCTGGGCGGCGATCCGCCTGACCCTGCTGACGGCCGCCATCGCGGTGCCGCTGAACCTGGTCTTCGGCGTCGCCGCGGCCTGGGCCATCGCCAAGTTCGAGTTCCGCGGCAAGGCGGTCCTGACGACGCTGGTCGACCTGCCGTTCGCGGTGTCGCCGGTGGTGGCGGGCCTGATCTACGTGCTGGTGTTCGGCGCCCAGGGCTGGTTCGGCCCGTGGCTGCAGGCGCACGACATCAAGATCATCTTCGCCGTGCCCGGCATCGTGCTGGCGACAGTGTTCGTGACCTTTCCGTTCATCGCCCGCGAGCTGATCCCGCTGATGCAGGCGCAGGGCACCGACGAGGAGCAGGCGGCGATCGTGCTCGGCGCGACCGGCTGGCAGACCTTCTGGCGCGTCACCTTGCCCAACATCAAGTGGGGCCTGCTGTACGGGGTGATCCTGTGCAACGCCCGGGCGATGGGCGAGTTCGGCGCGGTGTCGGTGGTCTCGGGCCACATCCGCGGCCAGACCAACACGATGCCGCTGCACGTCGAAGTGCTCTACAACGAATACCAGTCGGTGGCCGCCTTCGCGGTGGCCTCGCTGCTGGCCATCCTGGCGCTGGTCACGCTGGTGATCAAGTCGGTCATCGAATGGCGCCACGAGCGCGAGATGAAGGCGATCGCCGAGCTGCCGCCGGAACGTCCGACGCCGGCCGCCTGAAAGAGAGAAATCATGAGCATCGAAATCAGAAACGTCAGCAAGCAATTCGGCGACTTCCACGCCCTGCGCGATGTCAGCCTGGACGTGGCCTCGGGCGAACTGGTCGCGCTGCTGGGGCCTTCGGGCTGCGGCAAGACCACCTTGCTTCGCATCATCGCGGGCCTGGAAACCGCCGGCACCGGCAGCATCCTGTTCGCGGGCGAGGACACCACCGATGTCCATGTGCGCGAGCGCCAGGTCGGCTTCGTGTTCCAGCACTACGCGCTGTTCCGCCACATGACGGTGTTCGAGAACGTCGCCTTCGGCCTGCGGGTCAAGCCGCGCGGCCTGCGCCCGAGCGAGGCGCAGATCAAGACCAAGGTGCACGACCTGCTGAAGCTGGTGCAGCTCGACTGGCTGGCCGACCGCTATCCGGCCCAGTTGTCGGGCGGCCAGCGCCAGCGCATCGCCCTGGCGCGCGCGCTGGCGGTCGAGCCCAAGGTGCTGCTGCTCGACGAGCCCTTCGGCGCGCTCGACGCCAAGGTGCGCAAGGAACTGCGCCGCTGGCTGCGCCGGCTGCACGACGAACTGCACGTGACCAGCATCTTCGTCACCCACGACCAGGAAGAAGCGCTCGAAGTGGCCGACCGCGTGGTCCTGATGAACAGCGGCCGCATCGAGCAGGTCGGCTCGCCGCAGGAGGTCTGGGACCACCCGGCGAGCCCCTTCGTCTACGGCTTCCTGGGCGACGTCAACCTGTTCCATGGCCGTTCGCTCGAGGGCGAGGTTCAGGTCGAAGGCATCCGGCTCGACACCCGCGACCAGCAGGGCTTGCGCGACGGCAAGGCGCTGGCCTATGTGCGGCCGCACGACCTCGACGTGGCGCGCTACGCGCCGGGCGCCAGCGGCATCGTCGCGACCCTGACCCGTGCCATCGTGGTCGGACCGATCGCGCGGCTGGAACTGGAACCGGTCGAATCGAATCCAGATAATCCGGGCTCCGGAACCATCATCGAGGCGCAACTCCCTGCGCAACAGTTCCGGGACCTTGGTCTTGGCGAGGGCGACAAGGTGGTCGCCACGCCGCGCAAGGCCAGGGTGTTCGTAGAGGATTGGGTTTCACCTTGAAGTTTTTCGACTGGTATTTCGGCGCGCCGAGGCGCGCCCTGGCGCTGATCTGCGTGGCCTGCATCGCGATGCTGGCCTTCGGCATGTACCTGCAGCATGTGGTGGGCCTCGAGCCGTGCCCGATGTGCGTCGTGCAGCGCTATGCGCTGGTGCTGGTGGCCGTGTTCACCGGGCTCGGCGCGGCCAGCGGCAGCAAGGCCTTGCGCATCGCCACCATCCTGACGGCCCTGGTCGTGGCCGTGGGCGGCGCCTACACGGCGGCGAGCCAGAGCTGGCTGCAGTGGTATCCGCCGGAGGTGGTCTCGTGCGGGCGCGACATCTACGGAATGATCGAGACCTTTCCGCTGCAGCGCGCGCTGCCGATGATCTTCCGCGGCGCCGGCGACTGCTCGCAGATCGACTGGACCTTCCTTGGCCTGTCGATCGCCAACTGGTCGTTCATCGCCTTCACGGGGTTCGGGCTGGCGCTGCTGGTGCTGCTGGCGCGGTCGTTCCGCCGGCCGCCTATCCGGCCGGCGCTCAAGACCGTCCGCTGAGGCCTACAGAGGCAGGGTGTCGAAGGCCGCGTAGGCCGTCGCCAGCCAGGTCTTCACGCGCTGGCGCTCGAGCAGCCCCAGCGCGTGCGGGCCCTCGCGGTCGTTGACCGCCTTCCAGAAGCTCGTGTTGCGCGCATCGATCTTGCGCATGCTGGCGTCGTGCAGCCGGGGCAGGGCGATCACGCGGGCGCCGTGCGCCGTGGCCTTGCTGAGCGACTGCGATCCGAGCAGCAGGCCGAAGTCGTTGCCGCGCCCGTAGTTCTGCACCACGATGTAGTTCGGCCGGTCGCCGAAGGTGTCGATCAGGGTGCCGAGCAGGTCGCTGGAATCCTTGCCGTCGTCCAGCACGTGCCAGAAATTCACCGCGACGCCGAGTTCGGCGAAGACGTCGAACAGGTCCGACTCCTTGATCCAGCGCGACAGCGGCGCCAGCGTCTGGGCCGCGAGGTCGACGATCACGCTCTGCTGCGGATTGGTTTCGAAGCCGTTGACCACCGTGTCGAGGCCCTCGAAGCTGTCCACCACCACCTGCGACGCGAAGCCCTCGTAGAAACGGGTGAAAGAGCTGTGCGAACGGTCCGTGTCGAAGCCCACGAAAGGCCGGCTGTGGTCGATGAAATACTGCGCCAGCACCCGCGCCGTGACCGACTTGCCGACACCGCCTTTTTCGCCGCCGATGAAATTGATGGAGCTCATGAGGTTCCTGCGAGAGTGGGAAGAAACGCGATCGATTCTAGGTGCGGGGCTGGAATGGGCCTGGTGCCTGCAAGGATCGCGCCATGGGCGTCTACGAAACTCGCTGCGCTGCTGTTCGGGGCGCGTGCCGAGGGCACCGGGTGGCCCCCTCCGCGAATGTCCCCCGCCTTCGGCTCCTCCTCTATTTCGCTGCGGGGGCCACCCGGCGCCCTCGGCACGGGCAGCGCCAGGTGGTTCCGGTCAACCAATAACGGCCGTGACGGCTCGCGCCGATGGTGTGCTCTGCGCAGCGAAATAAAGGAGGAGCCCGAAGGGCGGGGGACATTCGCGGAGCAGAGCACACCGTCGGCGTGAGCCCGCCCCCCCGGCCAGAAGCCTCACTTCGGCACCATCGAAAGAAACGGCCCCAGGCTCCCCAGGAACCAGTTCTGGCTGAAGTCGAGCGCCGCGCGCCGGTACTTCTCGTCGGCCTGCGCCGCGAGCAGGTCCAGCCGAGCCACCACCTTGGACAGCTCGCGGTCGACCAGCAGGTTGCGCCCGCGTTCGCTGATCTCGGTGGCCAGCAGCAGCGGCTGCCCGTCGGGGCCGGTCTTCGAACCGATCAGCCACAGCGAGATCTCGAAGTTGCGCGCCGCCCGGTAGCTGTTCTCGGCACTGACGCCGTCGAGCATGTTCTGCTCCCAGGTGTCGCCGTTGGCCTGCTTGAGCAGCGCCGCCCAGCCGACCACCAGCGCGGCGACGCGGTCGCCCTCGAAGGGCTTGGGCGCGGTCTCGAAGGCCAGGCGGACGGCGTCGATGCCATAGGCGCCATGCAACTGCGGCAGCGGCGCGTTCTGCGAGATCGATTCCCAGGTGCGCTGGATCGCCTCGTCGGCGCTGCCGCACCACTTGCGCCATTCGCGCGGATTGCGTCGATAGAGCGAGATCTGCACGCGCCGCACCGACTGCAGGTTGTCGCGCAAGGCCAGGTTGGCGATGCGGTTCGCGCCGCTCTGGAGCCATTCGTTGCTGGCATAGGGTTCGGCGCGCTGGGTGGAGCCGCAGGCCGCGAGCGCCAGGGCCGCCGCGCCGCTGCCGATGAGCCACGCACGGCGAGCAAGACACGGGGAAAGAGGGGAAACGCGCATGGTCCGCACGTTATCATCCTCGCCTCAGGTGGCGGCCTGGCCTGGACGTGCCAGCCGCCGGAATCTGCTTACAAATCAACACCTTGGCACCCAACCTTGGCAAAACAACTGGCTTAGGGCCGACCTGACGTGCGTCTCAATTCCATCAAGCTCTCGGGCTTCAAGTCCTTCGCCGAACCCACCAATTTCCTGCTTCCCGGCCAGCTGGTCGGGGTGGTCGGTCCCAACGGCTGCGGCAAGTCGAACATCATGGATGCCGTGCGCTGGGTGCTCGGCGAATCGCGTGCCTCCGAGCTGCGCGGCGAGTCGATGCAGGACGTGATCTTCAACGGCACGACCACCCGCAAGCAGGCCAGCCGCTCCAGCGTCGAACTGGTGTTCGACAACGCCGACCACCGCGCGGGCGGCCAGTGGGCGCAGTTCGCCGAGATCGCGGTCAAGCGGGTGCTGACCCGCGACGGCAACTCCAGCTACTACATCAACAACCAGCCGGTGCGCCGGCGCGACGTGCAGGACGTGTTCCTCGGCACCGGCCTGGGGCCGCGCGCCTACGCGATCATCGGCCAGGGCACGATCAGCCGGATCATCGAATCCAAGCCCGAGGAACTGCGCCTGTTCCTCGAAGAGGCCGCCGGCGTCTCGAAGTACAAGGAGCGCCGCCGCGAGACCGAGAACCGGCTCGGCGACACGCGCGAGAACCTGACGCGGGTCGAGGACATCCTGCGCGAACTCAACAGCAACCTCGAGCGGCTCGAGAAGCAGGCCGAGGTGGCGGCGCGCTACAACCAGCTCACCGGCGACGCCACGCGCAAGCAGCACCAGCTGTGGTTCCTGAAGCGCACCGAGAGCGAGGCCGACCAGGCCAAGGTCAAGGCCGACGCCGAGCGCGCGATCAACGACCTCGAATCGCGCACCGCCGACCTGCGCCACATCGAGGCCGAGCTCGAAACAGTGCGCCAGGCCCACTACGCGGCCGGCGACCAGGTCAACCAGGCCCAGGGCAAGCTCTACGAGGCCAGCGCCGAGGTCGGTCGGCTCGAAGGCGAGATCCGCTTCGTGGTCGAGGGGCGCCAGCGGGTCGAGCAGCGGCTGGTGCAACTGCGCGAGCAGATGGGGCAATGGGGCACCCGGCGCGACGACGCCGAGGCCGAGATCGAGACCCTGGCCGGCCAGGGCGTGAACGCCGAGGAGCAGGCCGAACTGCTGGCCGCCCAGCTCGAGGAGCACGACGCCCGCATGCCCGAGCTCGAAGACGCGCAGCAGCGGGCCCAGAACGAGGCCAACGCCCAGCGCGCGACGGTGGTGCAGGTGCAGCAGCAGATCCAGGTGCTGGCCGCCGACCAGCGCAACATCGAGGACCAGAGCCGCCAGCTCAACCTGCGCGCCGAGCGGCTGCGCACCGACCAGAACGCGCTCGCGGCGCCCGACGAGGGGCGCTTGCGCGAGCAGCAGGAGCAACTGGCGATGGCCCAGGAGGCGGCGGCCGAATCCGATGCGCGCCTGCAGGAACTGCAGGAAGCCGTGCCGCAGCTCGACGACGACCGGCGCACGCGGCAGCAGGCCGTCAATGCCGAAGGGGCGCGCCACGCCGACCTGTCGGCGCGGCTGGAGGCGCTCAAGGCCTTGCAGGAGAAGGTCAAGACCGACGGCAAGCTCGCGCCCTGGCTCGCCAAGCACGGGCTCGAAAGCCTGCAGGGCCTCTGGAGCCGCATCCACATCGAGCTCGGCTGGGAAGACGCGCTCGAATCGGCCTTGCGCGAGCGCATGGGCGCGCTCGAAGTCAGCCGCCTCGACATGGTCCGCGCCTTTGCCGCCGATGCGCCGCCGGCCAAGCTGGCCTTCTATTCGCCGCCGCTGGCGGGCCTGCCGCCGGGTGCGTCGTCGCTGCCGCGGCTGTCCGACCTGCTGCGCCTGGCCGACGCCGGCCAGCAGGCGCTGCTGGCCGAGTGGCTGCACGGCTGCTTCACGGCCACCAGCCTCGAAGAGGCGCTGGCGCAGCGCGACAGGCTGCAGCCCGGCGAGGTGATCTACATCAAGAGCGGCCATGCGGTCACGGCGCACAGCGTCAGCTTCTATGCCCAGGATTCGGAACAGGCCGGCCTGCTGGCGCGCCAGCAGGAAATGGAGAACCTGGAGCGCCAGCTGCGCGCCCAGACCCTGATCGCCGACGAGTCGCGCACCGCGCTGGCCCGTGCCGAGGCGGCCTACGGCGATGCCGCCCAGCGCCTGGTCGCGGCGCGTCGCGAAGCGGCCGAGACCCAGTCGCAGGCGCACGCGCTGCAGGTCGAGACGCTGCGCCTGTCGCAATTGGCCGAGCAGACGCGCGCCCGCAGCGAACAGCTGTCGAACGACTTGGGCGAGGTGACGGCGCAGCTCGAGGAGCTGCAGGAAAAGCGCATCGCCGCCGAGTCGCGCTTCGAAGAGCTCGACATGCAGCTCGCCGACAGCCAGGAACGCCATGCGCAGCTCGATGAGAAGGTCATCGAGGCCGGCCGTGCGCTCACGGCCAGCCGCGAACAGCATCGCAGCCTCGAGCGCCAGGCGCAGGAAGCCACCTTCGCGCAGCGCACCCTCGAGGCGCGCCGCGGCGAGCTGAGCCGCGCGATCGAGACCGCCAGCCAGCAGATCGTCGCCCTGACCGACGAAGAAGAACGCGCGCGCGCCGAGCTCGGCCGCCTGTCCGACGCCGCCGCCCAGGCCGGGCTGCAGGACGCGCTGTCGCTCAAGCTCGAACGCGAGACCGCGCTCGGTGCCTCGCGCAGCCAGTACGACGACCTGACGATCAAGCTGCGCGCCAGCGATGAGCGCCGGCTGCAGCTCGAGCGCGAGCTCGACCCGCTGCGCCAGCGCATCACCGATTTCCAGCTCAAGGAGCAGGCCGCGCGGCTGGGCTTCGAGCAATACCAACAGCTGCTGGCCGAGGCCGAGGCCGACCTCGAGGCGGTCGCGCTGTCGATCGAGACCGACAAGGTCCGGCTCACCGGCCTGCAGGGCGAGATCGACCGGCTCAACCGCGAAGTGGCTGCGCTCGGCGCGGTCAACCTGGCGGCGCTCGAGGAACTGGCCGTCGCCAGCGAGCGCAAGACCTTCCTCGATGCCCAGTCGGCCGACCTGAACGAAGCCATCGGCACGCTCGAAGACGCGATCCGCAAGATCGACGCCGAGACCCGCGACCTGCTGGGCGGCACCTTCAAGATCGTCAACGAGCACTTCAGCCGGATGTTCCCGGAGCTCTTCGGCGGCGGCAATGCCCGGCTCATGATGACCGGCGACGAGATCCTCGATTCCGGCGTGCAGGTCATGGCCCAGCCGCCGGGCAAGAAGAACCAGACCATCCACCTGCTGTCGGGCGGCGAGAAGGCGCTGACCGCGATCGCGCTGGTGTTCGCGATCTTCCAGCTGAACCCGGCGCCGTTCTGCCTGCTGGACGAAGTGGACGCGCCGCTGGACGACGCCAACACCGAACGCTATGCCAAACTCGTCACAGCCATGAGCCGCGAAACCCAGTTCCTCTTCATCAGCCACAACAAGATCGCCATGGAAATGGCCGAGCAGCTGATCGGCGTGACCATGCAGGAGCAGGGCGTCTCGCGCATCGTGGCGGTCGACATGGAGTCGGCGGTATCGATGGTCGAAGCCGCTTGAGCACCAGGGGCCCATGAGCAATCTCACCGTCGCCCTCGCCATCCTCGGCGGACTGGTTCTCGCCACCGTGGTCGGCTACAACACATGGATGTCGCGCCGCAATGCGCCGAAGCAGCCCGACGCGCCCGCCAGCAGCGAACCGGCCGCGCCGGAGGCCGCTCCCAAGGGGGAGTTCGAGCCCGTGCTGCATGTCGATCCGCACCAGGTCCCCGGCAACGAGCGGCACGAGCCGCTGTTCGATCCGGACCTGCCGGCGCCGAGCGCACTGGCGGCACCGTCGGCCGAGCGCCGCGGCGGCCTCGATCCGCTGATCGACATCATCGCCCCGGTGTCGCTCGACGGCCTGGCCTCCGGCGACGCCGCGATCGCGGCCATGCCGGCAACCCGGCGCGCCGGCAGCAAGCCGGTGGCGGTCGAGGGGCTCAATGAATTCACCGGCGAGTGGGAGCCGGCGGTGGCCGGGCAGCGCTATGGCGCCTTCCAGGTCGGCGTGCAGATGGCCAACCGCACCGGTGCGCTCAACGAGATCGAATACTCCGAGTTCGTGGTCAAGGCCCAGGCCTTCGCCGATGCCCTCAACGGCGCGCCCGAGTTTCCCGAGATGCTCGACGAGGTGGCGCGGGCCCGCGAGCTCGACCAGTTCGCGAGTTCGCACGATGCCCAGCTGAGCTTCGTGCTGCGTGCCCGCCATGCGGCCTGGAGCCCCGGCTACGTGCAGCAGAACGCTTCCCGCCTCGGCTTCGTGGCCGGCATCATCCCGGGGCGCATGGTGCTGCCGGCGGGCGAGCAGGGGCTGCCGCCGATCCTCGGGCTGTCCTTCGATACCCAGGCCGCGCTGGCCGACGATCCGGCGCAGTCGGCGATCCGCGAGCTGACCCTGAGCCTCGACGTGCCGCAGGTCGACCGCGCGGAGCGCCCCTTCGAGCGCATGCGCGAGTCGGCCGCCGCGCTGGCGCGCGAGATGGACGGTGTGGTCACCGATAGCGACGGCCAGCCGCTGCGCGACGAGACCATGGATGCCATCGGCGTCGACCTCGAGCAGCTCTACGACACGCTCGACACGCGCGACCTGTCGGCCGGCTCGCCGCTGGCGCGGCGTTTGTTCAGCTAGTCCGGAGATCCCCATGCCCACGCGCGAAGACGCAGCTCGCGAGGCCGCTGCGCTCAGCGAGCAGCTGCACCGCCACGCCCATCTCTACTACGTGCTCGACGCGCCCGAACTGCCGGACGCCGAGTACGACCGGCTGTTCCAGCGGCTGCAGGCCCTGGAGGCCGAATTCCCCGAACTGCGCACCCCCGATTCGCCGACCCAGCGGGTCGGCGGCAAGCCGCTCGACGGCTTCGCCAAGGTGCGCCACAAGGTGCCGATGCTGTCGATCCGCACCGAGACCGACATCACGCCCGCCGGTGCCAGTGCCTTCGACGCCCGGGTCCGCAAGGAGCTCGGACTGGCCGAGGATGGGCCGCAGGTCGAATACGTCTGCGAGCTGAAGTTCGACGGCCTGGCGCTGAACCTGCGCTACGAGGACGGCGTGCTGGTGCAGGCCGCGACCCGCGGCGACGGCGAGATCGGCGAGGAAGTGACCCAGAACATCCGCACGGTGCAGCAGATCCCGCTGCGCCTGCAGGGTGAGGCATCGGCCATTCCGCCGGTGGTCGAGGTGCGCGGCGAGGTCTACATGCGGCGCGACGACTTCGACGCGCTCAACGAGCGCCAGCGCGAGAAGATCGCGGGCGGCCAGAAGAATGAGAAGGTCTTCGTCAATCCGCGCAACGCGGCGGCGGGCGCGGTGCGCCAGCTCGATCCGGCGATCGCGGCCCAGCGGCCGCTGAGCTTCTTCGCCTACGGCCTCGGCGAGGTGACGCCGCCCGAGCAGGGCGGGCCGGACTGCCCGACGCAGTTCGACTGGCTGCAGCAGTTCAGCGCCTGGGGCTTCCCGGTGGCGGCGCAGAACGCACGGGCCCGTGGCGCCATCGAACTGATCGCCTTCCACGAGACCATCGGCCGCCAGCGCGACACGCTGCCCTACGACATCGACGGCGTGGTCTACAAGGTTGACAGCATCGCGTTGCAGCGGCAGCTAGGCTTCGTCTCGCGAGAGCCGCGCTGGGCGGTCGCCCACAAGTACCCGGCCCAGGAGCAACTCACCGAGGTGCTGGCGATCGAGATCCAGGTCGGGCGCACCGGCAAGCTCACGCCGGTGGCCAAGCTGGCGCCGGTGTTCGTCGGCGGCGTGACCGTGACCAACGCGACCCTGCACAACGAAGACGAGACTCGGCGCAAGGACGTGCGCGTGGGCGACACGGTGATCGTCCGGCGCGCCGGCGACGTGATTCCCGAGGTGGTCGGCGTGCTGCCCGAGAGCGCGGCTCGGCCCGAAACCGAACGCGGCCCGATCTTCACGATGCCGCACAAGTGCCCGGTCTGTGGATCGGACGCGGTTCGCGAGGAGGGCGAGGTCGACTACCGCTGCACCGGCGGGCTGTTCTGCGCAGCGCAGCGCAAGGAAGCGATCCTGCATTTCGCGGCCCGGCGCGCGCTCGACATCGAAGGCCTGGGCGACAAGCTCGTCGAGCAGCTGGTCGATGCCGAGCTGATCCGCACGCTGCCCGACCTCTACAAGCTGGGCTTCACGACGCTGGCCGGCCTGGACCGCATGGCCGACAAGTCGGCCAACAACATCGTCGCGGCGCTGGAGGCGTCGAAGAAGACCACGCTGCCGCGCTTCCTGTTCGGGCTCGGCATCCGGCACGTGGGCGAAAGCACGGCCAAGGACCTGGCGAAGCATTTCGGCAAGCTCGACGCCATCATGGACGCGAGCGAGGAGCAACTGCTCGAGGTCAACGACGTCGGTCCGGTGGTCGCGACCAGCCTGCGCACCTTTTTCGACCAGCCGCACAACCGCGAGGTGGTCGAGCAGTTGCGCGCCTGCGGCGTCCACTGGGAAGAGAGCGAGCCCGCCGCCCGCGCGCCCAGGCCGCTGGCGGGAAAGACCTTCGTCATTACCGGTACCCTTCCTACGCTGGGTCGCGACGAGGCGAAGAACAAACTCGAAGAGGCCGGCGCCAAGGTGGCGGGCTCGGTGAGCAAGAAGACCGATTACGTGGTGGCCGGCGCCGAGGCCGGCAGCAAGCTGGACAAGGCGCGCGACCTCGGCGTGACCGTGATCGACGAAGCGCAGATGCTGGAAATCCTCGCCCAAGGACTATCCTGAGATTGTTTCGTTTTCCCGGTCAACAGGCGGGCGCGCCGGCCGTTGAATCGAAGATGACCCAGGAGGTCCGGATGAAGCGATTTCGTTCTGTGTCGGCCACCATCGCCGTGGGGGGCGCCGCCTTGCTCGGCGGCTGCGTGGCGCCCGGTCCGTACTACGCGGGCGCGGCCTACCCCTACTACGCCGACCCGGTCGTGGTGGCGCCATCGGTCTACATCGGCGCCGCCGGCTACTACGGCTGGGGCGGCTACTACGGCGGCTACCGCTATCCGGGGTGGCCTGGCTACTACGGCCGGGCCGGCTACTACGGGCATCCGGGCTACTACGGTCGGCCCGGGTACTACGGTCGGCCCGGGTACTACGGTCGGCCCGGGTACTACGGCAGGTACTACGGACGACGCTAGGCCACCGCGATAATCGCGCATGGCCATCCGCGAAATCCTCAAGATGGGCGACCCCCGGCTGCTGCGCATCGCGCAGCCGGTCGCCGCCTTCGACACCGACGAGTTGCACCTGCTGGTGCGCGACATGTTCGAGACCATGTATTCGGTCAATGGCGCCGGGCTCGCTGCGCCGCAGATCGGGGTCGACCAGCAACTGGTGATCTTCGGCACGGACACGGTGAACCCGCGCTACCCTGATGCGCCGATCGTCCCGCGCACGGTGCTGCTGAACCCGGTCGTCACGCCGATCGGGGACGAGGAGGAAGAGGGCTGGGAGGGCTGCCTGTCGGTGCCGGGCCTGCGCGGCGTGGTGCCTCGCTTCGCGAACATCCGCTACACCGGCTTCGACCCGTACGGGGACCCGATCGATCGCACGGTGAGCGGGTTCCATGCCCGCGTCGTCCAGCACGAGGTCGACCACCTGCTGGGCAAGCTGTATCCGATGCGGGTGCGCGACTTCTCGCGCTTCGGCTTCACCGAAGTGCTGTTTCCGGGGCTCGATGCGGGCGAGGATGACTGAAGGCTGAACAATGAGTCGAGGGCCGTTGCATCGATTTCGAGCGCAACAGCCATCGTTCTGCGCATCGTGGTGTGCGGTGTCTTGTTCGATGCATTGATCCCCCTTTCTCCCTTCATCGTCGAATCCGGGACTTTCAGCGAATCCTGTCCGTGGGATTCTTGATTTTTTCCGGCACCCAGTTTCTTGCTCCGGGATTTGCCAATGCGGGGGAGCCCGAGCAGCTGCTTCTTGTCTCCACGCTTGGCTGCATCGGCAAACCCGCGAAGCGCACGGCGGGTAGCCGCGACTTCGACGGCGCGGCGCGTCTCGCAGACCGCACCGGCCGATCGAAGCCGCTTTCAAGCTAGTTCAGTCGCCCGCTGGTGCCGCCCAGGCTGAAACGCCCGGCGCCCAGGAACGCCACCGCCAGCGCCGCGAACAGGAACATGCCCTGCAGTTCAAGCGCCCAGCCGCCCGACTTGCCGATGACCGTCAGGTCCTTGATGTGGACCAGCCAGATGGCGACCAGCATGTTGATGACCGTGATCCAGGCCGCCGGACGGGTGTAGACGCCGATGATCAGGAGCACTGGCGCCAGCAACTCGCCCACGTAGACCAGGTAGGCGAGGGCGCCCGGCAGGCCATGCGAAGTCAGCATGCCCTCGACGAAGCCAACGCCGTTGCTGAGCTTCGAGATGCCGTGAAGCAGGATCAGGATACCCAGGGCCAGACGCAGGACGAGCTTGCCGGTGTCATCGGAACGGATCATGTGAAAAACCTTTCGTTGCTAAAAACAGGCGCGATTGTGGTCGATCTGGCGCGGAGGTGTCGAACGACGACCTTGCCGCGTCGACGATAGCCACTTGTGGGGGCGTGGCGACATGCCGCAAACCAGTTCCTGCCCGCCCCACGTAAACTGCCGCCCTGCCGTCATTTCGAAGAAAAGAGGACCACCGCATGAATTCACGCATCCGCCCGGCGCTCGCCGCAGTCGCCGCCATCCTGGCCTTCGCGGCCGCGCCGGCTTTCGCCGGCAAGACGCTCGACGCCGTCAAGCAGCGCGGCACCGTCAAGTGCGGCGTGACCAACGGGGTGGCCGGCTTCTCGGCGCCCGACACCCAGGGCAACTGGTCCGGGCTTGATGTCGACACCTGCCGCGCGATCGCCGCGGCCGTGCTCGGCGACGGCAAGAAGGTCGAGTTCGTGCCGCTCAATTCGCAGCAGCGCTTCTCGGCCCTGCAGGCCGGCGAGATCGACATCCTGGCGCGCAACACCACCTGGACGCTGACCCGCGACGCATCGCTCGGCTTTCACTTCACGACCATCACCTACTACGACGGCCAGGGTTTCCTGGTGCCCAAGAAGCTCAAGGTGACGAGCGCCAAGCAGCTCAAGAACGCCACCATCTGCACCCAGGCCGGCACCACCAACGAAAAGAACGTCGCCGACTGGTTCAAGGCCCAGAACATCCCGGTCAAGACGGTCGTGTTCGAGAGCTTCGAGGCTTCGTTCAAGGCCTTCTTCGCCGGCCGCTGCCAGGCGTTCACGACCGACACCTCGGCGCTCGCGGGCCTGCGCAACAAGGAAGCTCCGAACCCCGACGACTACGTGATCCTGCCCGAGCTGATCTCCAAGGAGCCGCTGGCGCCGCTGGTGCGTCGTGGCGACGACGAATGGTTCGCGATCGCCAAGTGGGTGCCCAACGCGCTGATCGAGGCCGAGGAGTTCGGCATCACCCAGGCCAACATCGACGAGCTCAAGGCCTCCAGCAAGGACCCGGCGCAGCAGCGCCTGGTCGGCAGCGGCGACGACCTCGGCAAGCTGCTGGGACTCGACAAGGACTGGTCCTACCGCGCGATCAAGGCGGTCGGCAACTACGGCGAGATGTTCGAGCGCAACGTCGGCCCGAAATCGGTGCTCAAGCTGCCGCGCGGCTCGAACAACCTCTGGAACAAGGGTGGGCTGATGTACGGATTGCCGGTGCGATGAGCCGGCGCCGGGCCGCCTGGCTCGCCTGGGCCCTGCAGGCCCTGCTGATCGCGGCGATCGCGTCCGGCGTCTTCTGGCTGGTTCAGCATGCGCTCGAGGTGCTTCGCAGCCGCGGCGTGCACTCGGGCTTCGACTTCCTGCTGCAGCCGGCGGGTTTCGAGATCTCCGAGGGCTGGCTCGATTTCGATGCCGGCCAGCCGTTCTGGCGCGCCTTCCTGGCCGGCCTGATCAACACGGTGCGCGCCGCCGTGCCGGCCGCGCTGATCGCGGTCGTGCTCGGCACGCTGGTCGGCATCGGCCGGCTGGCGCCGCACGTGCTGGTGCGCGGGCTTTGCGGCGCCTATGTGGAGACGATCCGCAACGTGCCGCTGCTGGTGCAGCTGCTGATGCTGTACTTCGCGCTCACCCAGTTGCTGCCTGATTCCACCGAACCGCTCGAACTGCTGCCGGATGTCTGGCTCAGCAAGGGCGGGCTGTCGCTCCCCTGGCCGGTGCGGGAGGAGGGCGCGTGGTGGCCCAGCCACCTCGAATGGCCCGAGCGCGGCAGCTTCAATGTCAGCGGCGGTGCGGCGCTGAGTCCCGAATACCTGGCGGTGGTGACCGCGCTGGCGCTCTACACCGCCTCCTTCGTCGCCGAGATCGTGCGCGCCGGCATCGCGTCGGTCGCGCAGGGCCAGAAGCTGGCCGCCCAGGCGCTGGGCCTGACCGGGTGGCAGCAGCTGCGCATCGTGGTGCTGCCGCAGGCGCTGCGCGTGATCGTGCCAGCCCTCACCAACCAGCTGCTGAGCCTGACCAAGAACTCCTCGCTCGCGGTGGCGGTCGGCTATCCGGAGCTGGTCTCGATCGCCAACACCTCGCTCAACTCGACCGGCCGCGCCTTCGAGTGCATCGCGGTGATCATGGCGGTGTACCTCGGGCTCTCGCTGCTGATCTCCTGGGCCATGAACCGCTACAACGCGCGCGTCGCGCTGCGGGGCTGGCGATGAGCGTCGGTGTTCGGGCGCCGATCGCATGGCGCAAGGAACTGTGGGGCTCGCCGCTGCGCGCGGCCTTCACGCTGGCGCTGCTGCTGCTGTTCGCCTGGGCGGGGTTCCACGCGTTCGAATGGGCGGTGCTGCAGGCCGTGTTCCATCCGGATGCGCAGGCTTGTCGGGCCGTGCCGCATGGCGCCTGCTGGGGTGTCATCGCCGAGAAGTGGCGACCGATCCTGTTCGGCCGCTATCCCTACGAAGAGCAGTGGCGGCCGGCGGTCGCCGTCACGCTGCTGTCGCTGACCACGCTGCTGAGCGCCTGGCCGCGCAGCTGGCGCTGGTGGCTGCTGCCGCTCTGGCTGGTTTCGCTGTCCGCGTTCGGGGTGCTGATGCGCGGCGGTGTAGCGGGACTGGGGGCGGTGGCGACGAATCGCTGGGGCGGCCTGCCGCTCACCATCGGGCTGGCGGTCGTCGGCCTGGCGCTGGCCTTTCCGCTGGCACTGGTGCTCGCACTCGGCCGGCGCTCGGAGTGGCCGCTGATCCGCACCCTGTGCGCGACCTACATCGAACTGGTGCGCGGCGTGCCGCTGATCTCGGTGCTCTTCATGGCTTCGTTCCTGCTGCCGCTGCTGTGGCCCGCCGGCTGGCAGCCCGACGTGCTGGTGCGGGTGCTCGCCGGCCTGTCGCTGTTCGTCGCCGCCTACCTGGCCGAGATCATCCGCGGCGGACTGCAGGCGGTACCGCGCGGCCAGGTCGATGCCGCGATGGCGCTCGGCTTCGGCCGCTGGCCGGTGCAGCGCGACATCGTGCTGCCGCAGGCGCTGCGGCTGGTGGTGCCGGCCCTGACCAACAACGTGGTCGGCACCTTGAAGGACACCTCGCTGGTCACCGTGGTGGGCCTGTTCGAGCTGACCGGCGCGCTGGGCCTGGCGCTGGGCGGCGACCCGACCTGGCGGCCGTTTTACCTCGAGGGCTACCTGTTCATCGCCGCCGTGTACTGGGTGCTGTGCTTCGGGCTGTCGCGCTACAGCGGCTGGCTGGAAAGGCGGCTGTCGAGCGGGCACAGTTGAATCGCATCGACGGCTGGCATCGCCTTCAGGTCTTGCGGATCGTCAACTCGGCGAAACCGGTCGCAGGATCGAACTCGCGGGTGAACCGCCACGCCGGCAGCCATGCCACCAGCAGCTCGGCGGTCGTGCGCACGATGCAGCCCGGCGCGACATGGCCCCCGCGCACCCGGCCTTCGGAATCGGACACGCTCATGTGCAGGTGCGAGCCGGTGGGCGACAGGGTGCCCGCCAGCGTCAGGATCTCCAGGTCGCCGAGCAGGGTCGCGGGTGTCTCGATGCCGGCGTAGCGCAGGCGTGCGGCGCCCAGGCTGCCGATCCCCGAGAGCACGAACCCGGCCGCGCAGCTCCGCGCGGCCAGCGCCGCATCGAGGGCGCCGCGCAGGTCGTCGCCGGGGTGCAGGCGCAGCGGCGTCGCTTCCACCTCCGGCTCCTCAGGCCGCCAGCGCCTCGAGCAGCTCGGTCTCGATCGCCAGCTGGGCCCGCTGGCCCTGGAGCTCCGGGCCGCTGATCAGGAAGGTGTCCTCGACCCGCTCGCCCAGGGTCGTGACCTTCGCCAGCTGCAGGTTCAGGTGGTGGCGCGCCAGCACGCGGGCGACCGAATAGAGCAGTCCGGCGCGATCGCTGGCCGAGATGCTGAGCAGCCAGCGCTGCGCCTTCTCGTCGGGCAGCAGGCTGACGCGCGGCTTGATCGGGAAGCTGCGCACCCGGCGCGAGACCCGGCCCTTGCTCGGCGCCGGCAGCGGGCCGGCCTCCCTGAGCGTCTTGGCCAGGCCGGTCTCGACCATGCTGATCAGGTCGCGGTAGTGCTCGGGGATGAAGGTGGTCACGACCTGGAAGGTGTCGAGCGCGAAGCCGTTGCTCGCCGTGTGCACCTTGGCGTCCAGGATGCTGAAGGACGACTGGTCGAAGTAGCCGCAGATGCGCACGAACAGGTCGGCCTGGTCAGGCGTGTAGACCACCACCTGCAGGCCTTCGCCGACCGGCGACAGCCGGGCCCGCACGATCGGCGGCGTGTGCGGATCGATCGGCACGCCGGCATGCGGTACGTGGCGCGACAGCTGCTTGGCGTGCCAGGCGATCTCGTTGGCGTCGTGGCGCATGAAGTAGCCGACATCGAGCGTCTCCCAGAGCGCCTTGTGCGCATGCAGGGGCTCGGCGTACAGCGCCAGCTGCACCAGCGCCTCGCGCTTGCGGGCCTCGATCTCGGCGCCGGGGTCGGGCATGCGGCCGCCCAGCACGCGCGAACTCAGCCGGTAGAGGTCCTCGAGCAGCTTGCCCTTCCAGGCGTTCCAGACCCTCGGCGAGGTGCCGCGGATGTCGGCGATGGTCAGCAGGTAGAGCGCCGTGAGGTAGCGCTCGTTGCCCACGCGCTTGGCGAAGGCGCCGATCACCTCGGGATCGCTCAGGTCCTGCTTCTGCGCCACCTGGCTCATCACCAGGTGCTCCGAGACCAGGAACTCGATCAGCTTGGCGTCTTCGCGCGGGATCTCGTGCTGGCGGCAGAAGCGCCGCACGTCGCGTGCGCCCAGGGTCGAGTGGTCGCCGCCGCGGCCCTTGGCGATGTCATGGAACAGCGCCGCGATGTAGAGGATCCAGGGCTTGTCCCAGCCGGCCGCCAACTGCGAGCAGAAGGGGTATTCGTGCGCATGTTCGGCGATGAAGAAGCGCCGCACGTTGCGCAGCACCATCAGGATGTGCTGGTCGACCGTGTACACATGGAACAGGTCATGCTGCATCTGGCCGACGATGCTGCGGAACACGCGCAGGTAGCGCCCCAGCACCGAGGTCTGGTTCATCAGCCTGAGCGCGTGCGTGATGCCGCGCGGCTCCAGCAGCATCCGCATGAAGGTCGCGTGGTTGACCGGGTCGTTACGGAACTTGCTGTCCATCACGTGGCGCGCGTTGTAGAGCGCCCGCAGCGTGCGCGCCGACAGGCCGTTGACGCCGATGGTCTTCTGATAGAGCAGGAAGGTCTCGAGGATCGCGTGCGGATCCTTCAGGTAGAGGTCGTCGCTGGCGACCTCGATCAGGCCGCCCTTCTCGAAGAAGCGCTCGTTGATCGGCGTCGGCTGGTCGGCCTGCGGCTGCAGCTTCTCGGCGATGTTGAGCAGCAGGATCTGGTTGAGCTGGGTGACCGCCTTGGCGGCCCAGTAGTAGCGCCGCATCAGCGCCTCGCTGGCCTTGCGCTGCGACTCGCCGACATAGCCGAAGGTGGCGGCCACCGCGGTCTGGAGGTCGAACACCAGCCGGTCCTCGCGGCGATTGGCAGTGACGTGCAGGCGGGCGCGGATCAGGCTCAGGAGCGCCTCGTTGCGCTTGATCTGCTGGATCTCGAACGCGGTCGCCAGGCCATTCCTGGCGAGGTCGTCCCAGCGGTTGCCGAAGCCCGCGGCCTTGGTCATCCACAGGATGGTCTGGAGGTCGCGCAGGCCGCCTGGCGACTCCTTGCAGTTGGGTTCGAGCGCGTAGGGCGTGTTGTCGAACTTCTGGTGGCGGTGCCGCATCTCCTGCGACTTGGCGGCGAAGAAGGCCTGCGGGTCGATGGCGGCGAAGAAGTTCTTGCGGAAGCTCGCATAGAGCTTCTTGTCGCCGATCACCAGGCGCGATTCGAGCAGCGAGGTCTGGACCGTGACGTCCTTGGCGGCTTCGTCCAGGCATTCGGAGACCGTCCGCACGCTGGAGCCGATCTCGAGCCCGGCATCCCAGCACTGGCCGATGAAGGCCTCGAGCCGTGCCGGCTCGACCCCGCTGTCCTCGCCCTCGGGCAGCAGCAGCAGCACATCGACGTCGGAGTAGGGAAACAGCTCGCCGCGCCCGAAGCCGCCCACCGCCACCAGCGCCAGCCGGTGGCCGAAGCCGGCGTCGGCCCACAGCGCGCCGAGCGTCTCGTCGGCCAGCGCCGCCAGCTGCCGCAGCACGGTGTGGACGCTGCGCGTCGGCGCCCGCGCGCTGCGCAGCTGGTCGAAGAGCGCCAGCTTGTGCGTGCGATAGGCGTCGCGCAGCGAGGCAATGTCGACCATGGGCGCCAGGAGCAGCCGGCGCGGTTTCAAGCCGCGGCGCTGACGAAGGCCGGCACGGGTGGGCTGCCGGCCGACAGCGTCAGCACCTCGTAGCCGGTCTCGGTGACCAGCACCGTGTGTTCCCACTGCGCCGACAGCGAGTGGTCGCGGGTGACGATGGTCCAGCCGTCGTATTGGCCACCCTTGGCGTCTTCCTTGATCTCGCGCTTGCCGGCGTTGATCATCGGCTCGATCGTGAAGGTCATGCCCGGCTTGAGCTCCTCGAGCGTGCCCGGCCGGCCGTAGTGCAGCACCTGCGGCTCCTCGTGGAAGCCCCGGCCGATGCCGTGGCCGCAGAATTCGCGCACCACCGAGAAGCCGTTGCTTTCGGCGAAGCGCTGGATGGCGAAGCCGATGTCGCCGAGATGGGCGCCCGGCTTGACCTTGACGATGCCGTGCCACATGGCGTCGTAGGTGAAGGCGCACAGCCGCTTGGCCGCGATCGAGGCATCGCCGACCACGAACATCCGGCTGGTGTCGCCGTGCCAGCCGTCCTTGATGACCGTGATGTCGCAATTGATGATGTCGCCCTTCTTGAGCGGCTTGTCATTCGGGATGCCGTGGCAGACCACGTGGTTGACCGAGGTGCAGATCGACTTGGGGTAGGGCGTGCTGCTGGCGCCCATGTAGTTCAGGGGCGCCGGAATGGCGCCCTGGACCTGCGTGATGTAGTCGTGGGCGAGCTTGTCGATCTGGTTGGTCGTGACGCCGGGCACGACGTGGGGCGTGAGGTAGTCCAGGACCTCGGAGGCCAGGCGGCAGGCCACGCGCATGCCGGCGACGCCCTCGGCGTCTTTGTAGGTAATGCTCATGGCCGGAATTATCCCATCCGAGCCGTTAAAATTCAGGGTTAGCGCGGATGGCCCCAGTCAGCGGCCGCCGCCTCATTCTCATGAATCCCAACGCGGCCCCTGCGGCCGACCCGAACGTGACGCTGCCCGTGAACCCGTCTTCCCCTCGTGCTGTCCATGCCGCCCCCGTGGTGAGCTTCTTCGAGGGCGGCAGCGCCCTCAGCGATTTCCGGGCCCGGCAGCTGCTGCCCCGCCTGCAGGCGGTCGAGCCGCGCATCGAGGGCCTGAGCGCCCGTTTCGTCCACCTGGTGGTCACCGACGACCCCCTCGACCAGGGCGCGAAAGAGCGGTTTGCCGCCCTGCTGGGCTATGGCGAGCCCTTCGTGGCGCCGGCCAAGGCCGGGTCGACGGTGGTGGTCACGCCCCGGCTGGGCACGGTGTCGCCCTGGGCCTCCAAGGCCACCGATATCGCCCACAACTGCGGCCTGGCGCTGCGCCGGGTCGAGCGGGTGACCGAGTACCACCTGGTGCTCAAGGCGCCCCTGCTCGGCAAGGCGCCGGTGCTCGAAGGCGACAAGCTGGCCGCGGTGGCCGACCTGCTGCACGACCGCATGACCGAATCGGTGCTGGCCCGGATCGAGCAGGCGGCCGAACTGTTCGCCGAACTGCCGCCGCAGCCGATGGCGCAGGTCGACGTCCAGGGCGGCGGCCGGGCGGCGCTGGTCGAGGCCAACAGCCGCTTCGGCCTGGCCCTGGCCGAGGACGAGATCGACTACCTGGTCGATGCCTTCACCCGCCTGGGCCGCAACCCGA
Source organism: Variovorax ginsengisoli (assembly GCF_030486595.1). Classification (GTDB taxonomy): domain Bacteria; phylum Pseudomonadota; class Gammaproteobacteria; order Burkholderiales; family Burkholderiaceae_C; genus Variovorax; species Variovorax ginsengisoli_B. The sequence continues at coordinate 99,374 of NZ_JAUJZH010000017.1, forward strand.
GCGACGTCGAGCTGATGATGTTCGCCCAGGCCAACAGCGAGCACTGCCGTCACAAGATCTTCAACGCCGACTTCGTGATCGACGGCGCGGCGCAGCCGCAGAGCCTGTTCTCGATGATCCGCAACACCGAGCGCCTGAGCCCGCAGCACACGGTGATCGCCTATGCCGACAACGCCTCGGTCATGGAGGGCACGCAGATCGAGCGTTTCGTGGCCGCCTCCGAATCCGGCGGCTACCGCAAGGAAGAGGCGCTGAGCCACGTGCTCATGAAGGTCGAGACCCACAACCATCCGACCGCGATCTCGCCGTTCCCGGGCGCCTCCACCGGCGCCGGAGGCGAGATCCGCGACGAGGGCGCCACCGGGCGCGGCTCCAAGCCGAAGGCCGGCCTGACCGGCTTCACGGTCTCGAAGCTGTGGCCCGCCGAGGGCAGCTACGGCAAGCCCGGCCATATCGCGAGCCCGCTGCAGATCATGACCGAGGGCCCGCTGGGCGGCGCCGCCTTCAACAACGAGTTCGGCCGGCCCAACCTGCTGGGCTACTTCCGCGAATACGAACAGGCGATCGAGAGCGACCGGGACACGGTCCAGCGCGGCTACCACAAGCCGATCATGATCGCCGGCGGCCTCGGCAGCATCGATGCCGGCCAGACCAAGAAAATCCGTTTTCCCGCCGGCGCGCTGCTGATCCAGCTCGGCGGGCCGGGCATGCGCATCGGCATGGGCGGCAGCGCCGCCAGCTCGATGGCGACCGGAGCCAATGCGGCCGAACTCGACTTCGACTCGGTCCAGCGCGGCAACCCGGAGATCGAGCGCCGGGCGCAGGAAGTCATCAACCATTGCTGGCAGCAGGGCGAGGCCAACCCGATCCTGGCGATCCACGACGTCGGTGCCGGTGGCTTGAGCAACGCCTTCCCCGAGCTGACCAACGACGCCGGCCGCGGTGCGCGCTTCGACCTGCGGGCGGTGCCGCTCGAAGAATCCGGCATGGCGCCCAAGGAGATCTGGTGCAACGAGAGCCAGGAGCGCTACGTGCTGGCCATCGCGCCGGAGTCGCTGGCGCAGTTCCGCGCCTTCTGCGAGCGCGAGCGCTGCCCGTTCTCGGTGGTCGGCGTGGCGACCGAGGAGCGCCAGCTGCTGGTGGCCGACGAAGGCGCCGAGGCGCAGCCGGTCGACATGCCGATGGACGTGCTGCTGGGCAAGCCGCCGAAAATGCTGCGCGACGTTCAGACCGTGGCGCGCAGCTTCAAGCCGCTCGATCTGACGGGCGTCGACCTGCAGCAGGCCGCGATCGACGTGCTGGCGCACCCGACCGTGGCCTCGAAGCGCTTCCTGATCACCATCGGCGACCGTACCGTCGGCGGCCTGAGCCACCGCGACCAGATGGTCGGCCCGTGGCAGGTGCCGGTGGCCGACTGCGCCGTCACGCTGGCCGACTACCGCGGCTTCGCGGGCGAGGCGATGAGCATGGGCGAACGCACGCCGCTGGCCGCGCTCGACGCCCCGGCTTCGGGCCGGATGGCGGTGGCCGAGGCCATCACCAACCTGCTGGCGGCGCCGATCGAACTGTCGCGGGTCAAGCTGTCGGCCAACTGGATGGCCGCCTGCGGCGAGCCCGGCGAGGATGCGGCGCTGTACGAGACCGTCAAGGCCGTCGGCCTCGAGCTCTGCCCGGCGCTCGGCATCTCGATCCCGGTGGGCAAGGATTCGCTGTCGATGCGCACCCAGTGGCAGGTCGGCGGCGAGGCGAAGAAGGTCACGTCGCCCGTGAGCCTGATCGTCACCGCCTTCGCCACCTTGGCCGACGTCCGCGGCACGCTGACGCCGCAGCTCGATGCCGGCGAGCCCGACAGCACGCTGGTGCTGGTCGATCTGGGCCGCGGCAAGCAGCGCATGGCCGGCAGCATCCTGGCGCAGACGCTGGGCCAGAGCGGCGACACGGTGCCCGACCTCGACGATCCGCAAGACCTGGTGAAGCTGGTCGCCGCGGTCAACGCGCTGCGCGCCGAGGGCAAGATCCTCGCGCTGCACGACCGCAGCGACGGCGGCCTGTTCGCGGCCGCCTGCGAGATGGCCTTCGCCGGCCATGTCGGCGTGGCGCTCAATGTCGACCTGCTGGTCACCGAGGGCGACGGCATCAGCGACAGCCGCGCCGAATACGGCGACGCCAAGAACTGGGCCGGCCAGGTCAGCGCGCGGCGCGAAGAGCTCACGCTCAAGGCGCTCTTCAACGAAGAGCTGGGCCTGCTGCTGCAGGTGCGCACCGCCGAGCGCAACGAGGTCATGCAGACCCTGCGCGCCCACGGGCTCAGCGCCCACAGCCACTTTGTCGGCAAGACCCGGCCGGCCAGTTCGCCGATGGACGCCGGCAAGGGCAAGGTCGAAGTGTGGCGCGACGCCAAGGCGGTCTTCAGCGCCAGCCTCGCCGACCTGCACCAGGTCTGGGATTCGGTCAGCTGGAAGATCTGCCGCGAACGCGACAACCCCGACTGCGCCGATGCCGAACACGCCGCCGCCGGCGACCCGCAGGACCCGGGCGCCCACGTGCTGCTGGCACCGGGCGCGACCGACGACGTGGCCGCGCCATTCCTCAATCTGGCCCGCCCCAAGGTCGCGATCCTGCGTGAGCAGGGCGTCAACTCGCATGTCGAGATGGCCTATGCCTTCACAGAGGCCGGCTTCGAGGCCTTCGACGTCCACATGACCGACCTGCAGACGGGCAGGGCGGACCTGGCCGACTTCAAGGGGGTGGTGGCCTGCGGCGGCTTCAGCTACGGCGACACGCTGGGCGCCGGCATCGGCTGGGCCCGCAGCATCACCTTCAACCCGAGGCTGGCCGAGCAGTTCAAGGGCTTCTTCGGCCGCGCCGACACCTTCGGCTTGGGCGTGTGCAACGGCTGCCAGATGTTCGCCGAGCTGGCCGACATCATTCCGGGCGCCGAGGCCTGGCCGCGCTTCACGACCAACCAGAGCGAGCGCTTCGAGGCCCGGCTGTCGATGGTCGAGGTGCTCGAGTCGCCCAGCCTGTTCTTCGCCGGCATGGCCGGCAGCCGCATGCCGATCGCGGTGGCGCACGGCGAGGGCTACGCCAACTTCAAGCACCGCGGCGACCCGGCCCGGGCGATCGCGGCGATGCGTTTCGTCGACAACCACGGCCAGGCGACCGAGCGCTATCCGTTCAACCCGAACGGCAGCGCCGGCGGCCTGACTTCGGTGACCACCGCCGACGGCCGCTTCACGGCGCTGATGCCGCATCCGGAACGGGTTTTCCGCAACATCCAGATGAGCTGGACCTCGGGCGACCGCAGCGCGCTCAGCCCCTGGATGCGGATCTGGCGCAACGCGCGCAAGTGGGTGGGCTGAGCCCCGTGCGGCGACGTTCGGTGCTCGGCGCCAGCGCCGTGGTGGGCGGCGCGCTGCTCGGAAGGATGCCCCTGTCCGGCGCGGCCGAAGCCTTCGGCGCGCTGAAGAAATCGCCGCGCATGCCGCTGCTCTTCGTCGGCCACGGCAGTCCGATGAACGCCATCGGCGACAACGCCTATCGAAGGAGCTGGCAGGCGCTCGGCGCCGAGTTCGGCGCCCGCTACCCGAAGCCGCAGCTCATCCTGTGCGTCTCCGCGCACTGGCTGACACGCGGCGGCTGGTTCCTCACGGGCATGGCCCGGCCCAAGACCATTCATGACTTCGGCGGCTTTCCGCAGGAGCTGTTCGATCAGCAGTACCCCGCGCCCGGGGCGCCCGAAGCGGCAGCGCAGATCGCACGGGGCGTGCGCCAGCCGCTCGACGGCGCCGCGCTGGGCTTGGACGAGGCCGAGTGGGGCTTCGACCACGGCACCTGGTCGGTGGTCAAGCCGATGTTCCCGCGCGCCGACATCCCCGTGGTGCAGCTCAGCATGGACTACAGCCGCCCACCGGCCCAGCACTACCAGCTCGGCCAGCAGCTGCGGGCGCTGCGCGTGCGCGGCGTGCTGATCGTCGGCAGCGGCAATATCGTGCACAACCTGCGCGCCACGCGCCGCGAGGCCAGCCCCGACCAGGCCTACGACTGGGCGATCGAGTTCGACCGCATCGTCGGCGAGCAGATCAGGAACGGCCAGCTCGCCGCCCTGCCGGACTTCAAGAGCCTGGGCCCGATCGCGGCGCAGGCCCATCCCACGCACGATCACTACCTGCCGCTGCTCTACGCCGCCGGTGCGGTCGATGGCAAGGAAGCGCCGCGCTTCTTCAACGCCGACTTCCAGTCGGCATCGATCTCGATGCGTTCGGTGGTCTGGGGCTGAAAGCAAAAAGGGCCGGCGAAAGCCCGGCCCTCTTGAGGAATACGGTGGAACCGGCCTCGCCGGGCCCGCGGCAATTACTCGACCTTGGCCTTCGCCCGCAGGTCTTCCTGGTACTTCTGCAGCCGCTGCTGCTGCAGCTGCTGCACGACCTGCGGCTTGACCTCTTCGAGCTTCGGCAGCTGCGCCTGGCGGATGTCGTCGACACGGATGATGTGGTAGCCGAACTGCGACTTCACCGGTGCCGCCGTGGTCTCGCCCTTCTTGAGCTTGATCATGGCTTCCGAAAATTCGGGCACGAAGCTCGCGGGCGCGGCCCAGTCGAGGTCGCCGCCGTTGGCGCCCGAGCCCGGGTCCTTGCTCTGCTTCTTCGCGATGTCCTCGAACTTGGCGCCCTTCTTGAGGTCGGCCAGGATCTTGTTGGCCTGGTCCTCGGTCTCGACCAGGATATGGCGCGCCTTGTATTCCTTGCCGCTGTTGGCGGCGACGAACTTGTCGTACTCGGCCTGGACGTCCGCGTCGGTCACCGGGTTGTTCTTGCGGTAGTTCTCGAACAGCTGGCGGATCAGGATCGCCTGGCGCGCGAGCTCGAGCTGGTTCTTGTAGTCGTCGGTGCCGTCCAGACCTTGCTTCTGGGCTTCTTGCATGAAGACCTCGCGCGCGATGACTTCCTCGCGCAACTGTCCCTGCATCTCGGGCGTGACCGGGCGGCCGGCGGCCGCGAGTTGCTGGGCCAGCACGTCCATGCGCGCCTTCGGCACGGCCTTGCCGTTCACGATGGCGGCGTTCTGCGCCAGGGCGGCGAACGGAATGGCGCCGACCAGGGTGGCGAGCGCGACGGCCTTGAGGATGTTTTTCTTCATAAGGGGAGGGGGTTGTCGCCGCACGACCGTGCGGGTGATGTGAACGACGCCCTAGAGCGTCTCGATGGCAAGCGCGTGGAGGCCCTGTGCGATGAAAAGTTGCAGCGCATCATACACAAGCCGATGGCGCGCCACGCGGGGCTTGCCGGCGAACAGAGGGGAGGCGATGCGGACCCGGAAATGCGTGCCGTAGCCTTCGGCGCCGGCGCCCGCATGGCCGGCGTGGGCGGCGCTTTCGTCGATCACCTCGAGCGCCGTGGGCTGCAGCGTTTCGCGCAGCCGCGCTTCGAGGTCGCTGGCGGTCGGGAGGTTCATGCTGCGGGCTTGTCCGATTTGAGATGCGGCGAGATGTAGATCCCCTGCGCGACCAGGAACACGATCGGGAAGACGTAGCCCCAGAGCTTGAAGTTGACCCAGGCCTCGGTCGTGAAGTAGGCCGCGACATAGCCGTTGAGGACCGCCATGAAGAGGCAGTAGGCGATCCAGGCGACGTTGAGCTTGCCCCAGACCTGGGCCGGAAGTTCGAGTTGCCCGCCCAGCAGCATCTTCAGGAAGTTCTTCTTGAAACCCCACAGCGCGACCGCCAGCGCAATCGCCATGGCGCCGTAGAGCACCGTCGGCTTCCACTTGATGAAGCGGTCGTCATGCAGCGCGAGCGTGAGCGAGCCGAACAACAGGATCAGCACCAGCGTCGCCTTCTGCATCGGCTGCAGCCGGCGCTCCATGAACCAGATGATCGCCATCTGCAGCGCGGTGGCGCCCATCAGCACGCCGGTCGCGGTGTAGATGTCGTAGAGCTTGAAGGCGCCGAAGAACAGCAGGATCGGGAAGAAGTCGAGGATGAGTTTCATGTTCGGCTTCAGTCGGTTTCGCGATCCTTGAACTCGAGCGAAGCCGAATTCATGCAGTAGCGCAGGCCGGTCTCGGTCGGTCCGTCGGGGAACACATGGCCCAGATGGGCGCCGCAGTTGGCGCAGACGTTCTCGGTGCGCACCATGCCGTGCGAGCGGTCGACGATGTTGCGGATCGCGCCGGGCACGGCCTCCTGCGAGAAGCTGGGCCAGCCGCAGCCGGCGTCGAACTTGGTGGCCGACTCGAACAGCTTGGCGCCGCAGCAGATGCAATGGTAGGTGCCGTCGTCCCAATGGGCTTCGTACTTGCCGGTGAAGGGCCGCTCGGTGGCGGCGTGCCGCGTGATCTCGAAGGCGCCGCGCTCGGCGCCCTTCTCGGCCAGCAGGGCCTTCCATTCGGCATCGGTTTTCTGGACGGGTGAAGTCATGATGAGCAGCTGATTTCGATCGTGGAGGCCCAGTCGGGCGGGAAGCCGGCGAACGCGTCGCGGCCGGCATGTTCGTCAAATGGGGATTCGAGCAGGCGCAGCAAGGTGGCGACGCCGGAGAAATCCTTTTGCCCGGCGGCTTCGATCGCCTGCTGGCCCAGGTGGTTCCGCAGGACGAATTTTGGATTGCTGCGCAGCATCCGGGCGGCGGTGTCCGCGGCCGGCGTGCCGGCACGGCGCCCGGCGTAGCTCTGCAGCCAGGCATCCAGGCCCGGCCGGTCGACGAACAGGTCGCGCACCGGCTCGACATCGCCGCTGGCCACGCCATGGGAGAGCCGGCGCCAGAAGATCGTGTAGTCGACCTTTTCCTGGGCCAGCAGTTTGAGCACGCCTTCGATCAGGGCGCGGTCGCCCTCGGCGGCCTCGGCGAGGCCCAGCTTGGCCCGCATCCGGGCCTCGAACTCGCGCGGGAACACGGTCTTGTACGATTCCAGCGCGGCGACTGCGACCTCTTGGTCGCCGATCAGCGGCAGCAGGGCCTGGGCCAGGCAGAACAGGTTCCAGTAGGCGACGTTGGGCTGCTGGTTGAAGGCGTAGCGGCCGGAGGTGTCGCTGTGGTTGCAGATGTGGCGCGGGTCGAAGCCGTCCAGAAACTGGAACGGCCCGTAGTCGATCGTGAGCCCGAGGATGCTCATGTTGTCGGTGTTCATCACGCCGTGGCAGAAGCCGACCGCCTGCCATTGGGCCACCAGGGCGGCGGTGCGTTCGCTGACCGCCTCGAGCAACGCGGCATAGGCATTGCCTCCGAAGCGGGGGCTGACGCGGCACTCCGGGTAGTAGCGGTCGATCACGTAGTTGGCCAGGGCGCGCAGCTCGTCTTCGCGCTGGTTGGCGGCGAAATGCTCGAAGTGGCCGAAGCGGATGAAGCTGGGCGCGACCCGCGCCACGACGGCGGCGGTTTCGAGTTCTTCGCGGCGTACCCGGGCGTCGGAGCCGGTCACGCACAAGGCCCGCGTGGTCGGGATGCCCAGGCCGTGCATGGCCTCGCTGCAGAGGAATTCGCGGATGCTCGAACGCAGCACTGCCCGGCCATCGCCCATGCGGGAGTAGGGCGTCGGGCCGGCGCCCTTGAGCTGGACCTCGAGTCCCCCGGCGGTTTCACCCAGGAAAATCGCGCGGCCATCGCCGAGCTGTCCGGCCCAGACGCCGAACTGATGGCCGCTGTAGACACTGGCGAACGGGCGGGTGCCGGCGACTGGCGAATTGCCGACAAAGGCGGCCAGGCCTTCGTCGGATTGCAGCCAGGATGGGTCCAGGCCGAGATCGCCTGCCACGCGGGCGCTGACGCCGACCCAGTAGGGGTCGGGCAGGGGGCGCGGCTGGAGTTCGGTGAAGAAGGCGGGGCCCAGCGCCGAAAAGCCCGGGGCCCAGCGCAGACCCAGGTCGACCAGGTCCGCTTCGTCTGCAAGCATGCTCATGGGGCGATTGTCCTGCAGCGGGCGAGACCCCGGGCAGCTGAGGCCATCCCGGGGCGTGGCCAAGGCGGTTAAAGTATATACATTGTCGATACATGGGGGTGTCATGCACGTGGTGATCAAGAAGTGGGGCAACAGCGCCTCGGTCCGGCTTCCGGCGTCCGTGATGAAGTCGCTCAACCTGCAACTCGATCAGACGGTGGATGTGCGCGACGAAGGTGGCCGCATCGTGATCGAGCCGGTGCGCGATGCGGTCGACCTGGCGGACCTGCTGGCCGGGATCACGCCCGAGAACCTGCACGGCGAGGCCGAGTTCGGTCCGGCGGTCGGCAAGGAATGGTGATGGCGAGCCGCTACGTGCCCGAAACCGGGGACATCGTGTGGCTGCAGTTCGATCCGCAAGCCGGGCACGAGCAGTCGGGCCATCGCCCGGCACTGGTGCTGAGCCCGGCCGCCTACAACGGCAAGACCGGCTTGATGCTGTGCTGCCCGATGACGACGCAGATCAAGGGCTATCCCTTCGAGGTCCCGATTGCCGGCAGCCGGGCGACCGCGGTGCTCGCGGACCAGGTCAAGGGCCTGGACTGGAAGACTCGGAGGGCGATCCGAAAGGGGCAGGTTTCGGCGCGGGAGTTGTCGGATGTCAGGGCCAGGATCCTGGCGCTGGTCGGGAAGCCCTGAGGCGCCAAGGCGCCGCACTCAGCTCGGCACCGTGCCGCCATCAAGGCATCGCGCCCGGTACTGCGCCGGCGGCAATCCGAACCAGCGCTTGCACGCCCTGAAAAAATTGCTGCTGTCCACAAAGCCGAGCAGGTCGGCGACATCGGTCAGGGTGTGGCGCCGGTCGGCCAGGTACTGCTGGGCCAACTCGCGCCGGGTCTGGTCGAGCAGGGCCTGGTAGGAATTCGATTCGGCCTGCAGCCGCCGCTGCAGGGTGCGCTCGGTGACGCCGAGCCCGGCGGCCACATCCTGCCGGCGCGGCTCGCCCGCGGGCAGCCGGCGCGCGATCTCGGCGCAGACCCGCCGGCTGATCGTGCTGTCGGCCAGGCTGATCAGTTGCTCGTCGAGCAGGCGCTCGTGCAGCGCCGCCAGTGCCGGGTGCTGCGAAGGGATCGCCGCTCGCATGTCGGCGTCGGCCAGCAGCAGCCGGTTGGCGGCGGCGCCGAAGCGGATCGCGCAGCCGAAGGCGGCCCGGTGCGGCGCCTCGCTCGACGGTGCCGGGTACACGAACTCGACCGCCAGCGGCCGCAGTTCGCGCCGCGTCAGCCAGCCGCACAGCACCAGCATGGTCAGCATCCCGTACTCGACCCGCTGGCGCGGCACCGGCCGTCGGCTGCCGACGTGGCCGAGCACCAGCCAATGGCCGCGCGGCTCGGCGTCGAGTTCGAAGGTGGCGGCGTCCGAGACCACCGCCAGGTAGCGCGCCAGGCGCTCCAGGCCCGCATGCAGATACGGGCTGCAGGTCATCGCGTGACCCAGCGTGTCGAGATTGCCGTGGCGGGCGGCCAGTTCGCGCGAGAGGCCCAGCGTGGCCTTGCCGGAGCGGGCCACGGCCAGCTGCCACAGCTGGCTGATGTCGTCGGCCGGAAAGCGGGCCTCGGGCCGGTCGAGCCCGGTGGCGTCGAAGCCGCAGTCGCGCAGCAGGGACGGCACATCGAGCCCTTCGGCCGCGAACATGTCGAGCACGCCCCGCAGCCAGGCGCCCGAACTGGTGCGCAGCGGGGCCGAGGGGGGCGCAGGTCGCACCGATTCCGATGGTCGCGTCTCTGAAGTCACTGGATTGGCGCGCTTGCGATAGCAGGCATGGGGCGGGTCGTTCCTAGAATTTTTCCGGGCTCGCGAAGAAGCCCAGAAGTATCGCGGCCGGTCCCGGCCGCGCGCATTCCGGATAACCCGACGAGGAGACAAGACATGACCACGACAAGCCGGAAATGGGGCGCGGGATTGGTGCTACTGTGCGCCATGATCGCCGCTTGCGGCGGATCGTCCGATCCCACTTTCAGCGTTCCGCCGCCCGCGGCGGCCGCGACCCCGACCATGACGCCGACGACCTCGACCACCGTTCCCGAGACACCGCCCGCCGAAGCGCCCACGGTGCGCACCACCGCCCAGGGCAAGGTCGAAGGCATCGAAGACAGCGCCCGCTCGGGCACCTGGTCCTGGAAGGGCCTGCCGTTTGCCCGGCCGCCGGTCGGCGCGCTGCGCTGGCGGGCCCCGGCCGAGCCCGAAGCCTGGGCCGGCATCCGACCGGCCAAGCAGTTCGGCAACCCCTGCCTGCAGAACGGCCGCCTCTACGGTCCCGGCGCCAACAACACCTACGACGCCACGATCGCCAGCACCTTGAACACCCCGGTCGGCAGCGAGGATTGCCTGACGCTCAACATCTGGCGTCCGGCGAGCAGCGACGAGAAGCTGCCGGTGCTGCTCTTCATCCACGGCGGCAGCAACATCTCGGGCTACACGGCCGACCCGGTCTACGACGGCGCCAATCTGGCGAAGAAGGCCAATGCGGTCATCGTCACGGCCAACTACCGCCTGGGCGTGCTCGGCTTCCTGAACCTGCCGCAACTGCACGTGGGCGGCACCGAAGGCGACGATTCGGGCAATTTCGCGTTGCTCGACAACCTGGCGGCGTTGCGCTACGTCCAGAAGAACATCGCCGGTTTCGGCGGCGACGCCGCCAACGTCACGGTGATGGGGCAGTCGGCCGGCGCGATCAACCTGCTGGCCCTGATGGCGTCGCCGATGGCCAAGGGCCTGTTCCACAAGGCGATGCCGCTGTCGGGCGGCATCTCGCTGGCGACCAACCTGCCGCCCGGCAGCCTGCCGACGCTGAATCCGGCCTCGGCCTACCTGGCGCAGGGCAACGGCCTGCTGCTGAACCTGCTGGTGGCCGACGGCAAGGCGGCCGACCTGGCTGCGGCCACCACCTACGCCGCCGGGATGAGCCCGGCCGACGTCGCCGACTACCTGCGCGCCAAGGACGCCAGGACCATCCTGGGCATCGTGCTCGCCAAGGGCCTGACCGGCTCGGGCCCGATCCCGGACGGCACGTTCTTGCCGACCGACCCGATCGCGGCGATGGCCGCCGGCCAGTACCTGAAGGTGCCGACCCTGGTCGGCGTCACGCGCGACGAGGGCAAGCTCTTCACGCCCTTCCTGCCGCTGGTCGGCGGCCCCAAGCCCGGCCTCAAGATCGACGATGCGACCCGCTTCACGATGATGCAGAACTTCAACCCGGACGCGGCCACCACCTTGACCTCGGCCGACATCATCGACCCGGCCTACCTGCCGGTGACGACGCCGGTCACGGGCTACGACGCGATGACCGCGCGGATCACCAACGCCTTCATGGTGCCGAGCCGCGACAACCTCCTGAACACCCTGAAGACGCAGCAGTCGAACCTGTGGCACTACCAGTTCGACTGGGCCCAGCTGCCGCCGCCCTGGAACGAGGTCTATGGCGCGGCACATGCCTTCGACCTGGGCTTCGTGTTCGGCAATTTCGGGCCGTCGCTGTTCTCCAACGCGAGCTTCAGCGCCGCCAACCGGCCGGGCAGGGAAGCGCTGTCCAACGCCATGATGGGCAGCATCGCCGCCTTCATGCGCAGCGGCGACCCGAACAGCGCGGCACTGGGCACGACCTGGGCGCCCTGGCCCTCGCGGCTGCTGCTCGACGCCACCCCCGGCGCAGCCAGCATCTCGACCCAATAGCCGGCCGTTCGCAGCCGGTCTCCTCGGGGACCCGACTGCGGGTTTCTGGCATTGCACTGCAACACGGATTTGAAGGATTCTCGGGACCAGCAGAGCGCCGGTGGTTACATTGGCTTTCCCCTCAGAATTACCAAGAATACTTACGCAAGGAGCTGATAGATGCTGGGTTTGATGCAGGACCAACCGTTGCTGATCTCGTCGCTGATCGAGTTCGCCGAGCGCCACCATGGCGACGCCGAAATCGTCTCGCGGCGGGTCGAGGGCGACATCCACCGGACGACCTGGCGCCAGGTCGCCGCACGTTCGCGGCAGGTCGCCAACGCGCTCGAGGACGAGCAGCTGCTGTTCAGCGACCGGGTCGCCACGCTGGCCTGGAACGGCTACCGCCACCTCGAGCTCTACTACGGCGTGAGCGGCTCCGGCCGCGTGCTGCACACGATCAACCCGCGGCTGCATCCCGACCAGATCGCCTGGATCGCGAACCACGCCGAAGACCAGATCCTGTGCTTCGACCTGTCGTTCCTGCCGCTGGTGCAGGCGGTCCACGCCAAGTGCACCACGATCCGGAAATGGATTGCGCTGTGTGATGCCGACAAGCTGCCTGCCGACACTGGCGTGCCGAACCTGGTGAGCTACGAAGCCTGGATGGGCCAGCGCTCCGATGTCTATCCGTGGCCCAGCTTCGACGAAAACTCGGCGTCGAGCATGTGCTACACGAGCGGCACGACGGGCAATCCGAAGGCCGCGCTCTACAGCCACCGCTCGACCCTGCTGCACGCCTACGCCGCCGCGCTGCCCGACGTGATGTGCATTTCGGCGCGCGATTCGGTGCTGCCGGTGGTGCCGATGTTCCACGTCAACGCCTGGGGCATCCCGTATTCGGCGGCCCTGGTCGGCGCCAAGGTAGTGTTCCCCGGCCCGGCGCTGGACGGCAAGTCGGTCTATGACCTGATCGAGGCCGAGAAGGTGACCTTCGCGGCCGGCGTGCCGACCGTCTGGCAGATGCTGCTGGGCCACCTGCAGGCCAACGGCCTGAAGTTCTCGAGCCTGAAGCGTACCGTGATCGGCGGCTCGGCCTGTCCGCCGGCCATGATCCACGCCTTCCAGGAGCTCTACGGGGTCGACGTGCTGCACGCCTGGGGCATGACCGAGATGTCGCCGCTCGGCACCCTCTGCACGCTCAAGAACAAGCACTTGGCGCAGAGCCCCGAGCAGCAGACCGCGATCCGCATGAAGCAGGGCCGCGCGATCTTCGGCGTCGACATGAAGATTGTCGACGGCAATGGCGAGGAACTGCCCTGGGATGGCAAGGCCTACGGCGACCTGCTCGTCAAGGGTCCGTGGGTGGTCAAGGAATACTTCAAGGGGGAGGGCGGCAACCCGCTGGACACCGACGCCGAGGGCCGCGGCTGGTTCCCGACCGGCGACGTCGCCACCATCGATGCCGACGGCTTCCTGCAGATCACCGACCGCAGCAAGGACGTGATCAAGTCGGGCGGCGAATGGATCAGCTCGATCGACATCGAGAACATCGCGGTGGCGCACCCGGCGATCGCGATGGCGGCCTGCATCGGCGTGTTCCATCCCAAGTGGGACGAGCGGCCGATCGTGGCGGTGGTGAAAAAGCCGGGCGGCGAAGTCTCGCGCGACGAACTGCTCGCCTTCTACCAGGGCAAGACCGCCAAGTGGCAGATCCCCGACGACGTGGTGTTCGTGGAGGCGATTCCGATCGGTGCCACCGGAAAGATCCTCAAGACCAAGTTGCGCGAATTGCTGCGCGACTACAAGCTGCCGGGGGTCTGAAAACGAGCCCATCCTACCGCCGAGTAGCACCAGCCCGAACGGGGCTGTCGCATGGGTGATAGAAACCGCCCCGGCAGCCTCGTCCTTACGGGCATTCCCTGACGGGCGGGTCCTCAAAGACTTGTAATCTCGCCCAGCCCTGACAGCCTGAACTAGGAGACAAGAAATGAAATTCACCCTCAAGATCGCCACCGCCGCCATCCTCGTCGCGAGTGCCACCGGCGCCTTCGCCCAGAAGGGCGAGACCGTGAAGATCGCCTGGCTCGATCCGCTGTCCGGCCTGATGGCCGCCGTCGGCACCAACCAGCTGAAGACCTTCCAGTTCCTGGCCGACGAGTTCAACAAGAAGAACGCGGCCGGGGTCAAGTTCGAGATCATCGGCATCGACAACAAGCTGAGCCCGCAGGAAACCACCAGCGCCCTGCGCTCGGCCATGGACCAGGGTGCACGCTACGTGGTGCAGGGCAACGGCTCCGGCGCCGCGCTCGCGATCATCGACGCGCTCGAGAAGAACAACGCCCGCAACCCGGGCAAGGAAGTGCTGTACCTGAACTACGCGGCGGTCGATCCCGACCTGACCAACAGCAAGTGCAGCTACTGGCACTTCCGCCTCGACGCCGACACCTCCATGAAGATGGAAGCGCTGACCACCTTCATGAAGGACCAGCCGGACGTCAAGAAGGTCTACCTGCTCAACCAGAACTACTCGCACGGCGTGCAGGTGGCCAAGTACGCCAAGGAGAATCTGGCGCGCAAGCGGCCTGACGTCCAGATCGTCGGCGAAGACCTGCATCCGCTCGCGCAGGTGCGCGACTTCTCGCCGTACATCGCCAAGATCAAGGCCTCGGGCGCCGACACAGTGATCACCGGCAACTGGGGTTCCGACCTGTCGCTGCTGATCAAGGCGGCCAACGACGCCGGGCTCAACAACGTCAAGTTCTACACCTACTATGGCACGGTCAGCGGCACGCCGACCGCCATGGGCGCGGCTTCGGACGGCAAGGTGTTCCAGGTCGGCTACGGACACTACAACATGGGCGGCGAGATCCAGCGCCTCTCCGTCGACTTCAACAAGAAGTTCAAGGAAGACCTCTACACCTCGGCCGCCTACACCTCGCTGCAGATGCTGGTCGACGGCTTCGTCAAGGCCAAGTCGACCGATCCGGTCAAGGTGGCGGCAGCCCTCGAGGGCATGCGCTTCAAGAGCTTCAACGGCGAGGTCGAGATGCGCAAGACCGACCACCAGCTGCAGCAGGGCCTTTACGTGTCGAAGTGGGAGAAGGCCGGCGGCAAGTTCCCGATCGACTCCGAGAACACGGGCTACACCTTCGTGCCGGTCAAGTACTACGAGCCCTACGTCGCCAGCACGCCCACCACCTGCGAAATGAAGCGGCCCAGCCCCTGAGGCATGACTTCGCGCTGACCGGTCGAGGCCCGACTTCAACACTCGGGCCTCTTTTCTTTTCCACGTGACCCCGAGGACCGATGAACGTCGAATTTTTCGTCATCTCGCTGCTCAACGGCGTGAGCTACGGCTTGCTGTTGTTCATGCTGAGCTCTGGCCTGACGCTGATCTTCAGCATGATGGGTGTGCTCAATTTCGCGCACACCAGTTTCTACATGCTGGGGGCCTACGTGGCCTACACGCTGTCCGGCATCATCGGCTTCTGGCCGGCGCTGTTCATCGCGCCGCTGCTGGTCGGGGCGCTCGGCGCCGGCTTCGAGCGCTACAGCCTGCGGCGGGTCCACAAATTCGGCCATGTACCCGAACTGCTGGTGACCTTCGGTCTCTCGTTCCTGATCCTCGAGGTCGTGCAGCTGGTCTGGGGCCGCTCCACCGTCCCCTATGCGCTGCCGAGCCAGCTGCAGGGCCCGCTGTTCACGATCTACGGCACCCAGTTCCCGAAGTCGCGCTCCTTCATCATGCTGGTCGCCTTGTTGATGCTGCTGTCGGTGTGGCTGCTGCTCACGCGCACCCGCATCGGCCTTGTGATCCAGGCTGCGCTCAAGCATCCTGAAATGGTCGAGGCGCTCGGCCACAACGTGCCGCGCGTCTTCATGCTGGTGTTCGGCGGCGGCGCCGCGCTGGCCGGGCTGGCCGGCGTGGTGGGCGGCAACACCTATGTCACCGAGCCGGCCATGGCCGCGTCGGTGGGCTCGATCATCTTCGTGGTGGTGGTGGTCGGGGGCCTCGGCTCGCTGGCCGGCGCCTTCCTGGCGTCGCTCCTGATCGGCATCGTCCAGACCTTCGCGGTGGCGATGGACCAGTCGATGGCCGGCGGCCTGCAGGCGATGGGCGTGGCGGTGACCGAAAGCAGCTTCGGCTACCCATTGCTCAAGCTCACCATCTCGCAGGTGGCGCCGATCCTGCCCTATCTGTTCCTGGTCCTGATCCTGATCTTCAGGCCCAAGGGCCTGCTCGGCACGCGCGAAGACTGATCCGATGACGAATACGCAGTACTACCGCTTCAAGCCCCTGAACCTCGGGCGCTTCTTCATCTGGTCGCTGTTCGCGATCGTCCTGATCGTCGCGCCGATGGTCTTCAAGACCAGCCTGGCGCTGACGATGCTCTCGCAGATGGGCTATCTCATCATCATCTGCCTGAGCTACAACATCCTGCTCGGGCAGGGCGGCATGCTGAGCTTCGGGCATGCGGTCTATGTCGGGCTCGGCTCCTTCATCGCGATCCATGCGATGAACCTCGCGAGCAAGGGCGCCTTGCCGATCCCGCTGGTGCTGATCCCCGTGGTGGGGGGGCTGGCGGGCATGTTCTTCGCGATCATCCTGGGCTTCGTCACGACCAAGAAGTCGGGCACCACCTTCGCGATGATCACGCTGGGCATCGGCGAGCTGGTGGCGTCCATGGCGCTCATGTTCCCGGGCTTCTTCGGCGGCGAGGGCGGCATCACGACCGACCGCGTCTACGGTCGGCCCTTCTTCGGCCTGACCTTCGGGCCGCAGATCCAGGTCTACTACCTGATCGCCGTCTACTGCTTCATCTGCACCGCGCTGATGTACGCCTTCACCGGCACGCCGCTGGGCCGCATCCTGAACGCGGTGCGCGACAACCCGGAGCGGGTCGAGTTCATCGGCTACAACACCCAGCGGGTGCGCTACTTCGCCTTCATCATCGCCGGCTTCTTCGCTGGCGTCGGCGGCGGGCTGGCGGCGATCAACTTCGAGATCGTCAACGCGGCCGACAGCCTGAATGCGCTGCGCTCGGGCAGCTACCTGCTGTTCACCTTCCTGGGCGGGGCGATCTTCTTCTTCGGGCCGATCATCGGCGCGGTGCTGCTGGTCTTCGCCGCGGTGCTGCTGTCGGAGCTCTCCAAGGCCTGGCAGCTCTATTTCGGGCTGGTCTTCGTCTTCATGGTGATGTTCGCGCCGGGCGGCATCGCCAGCCTGGTGATGATGAACCTGCGCGTGGCCAAGTTCGGCAAGTTCAAGCAGTTCTGGCCGCTCTACGGCGGCCTGCTGGTGGCGATCATCCCGGTGGTGATCGGCGCCGCCGCCCTCATCGAGATGATCTATCACATCCAGCTCAATTCGGCCCTGGGGCCGAGCCTCCCGTTCATGGGCGTTTCGCTCGACACCTCCGGCGTGGCCAGCTGGCTCGGCGCGTCGCTGATCCTGGTCATCGGGCTCATCGCGCTCGAGTTCGCGCGGCGGCGCTTCGTGCGGGCCTGGGGCACCGCCCAGGAGCAGATCGAGGCCGAGATCAAGCGGAGGGAGCTCGCATGACCCACGCCCTGGAACTCAAGTCGCTGCGCAAGAACTTCGGCAAGACCGAGATCATCCGCGGCGTCGACCTGGCCGTGGAGGCCGGTGAGCGGATCGCCATCATCGGCCCGAACGGCGCCGGCAAGTCGACCCTGTTCAACCTGATCAGCGGCCGGCTCGCACCCAGCAGCGGCGAGGTGCTGCTCGACGGCCAGCGCATCGACGGCAAGAAGCCGTTCGAGATCAATCGGCTGGGCCTGTCGCGCAGCTTCCAGATCACCAACATCTTTCCGAAGCTCAGCGTCTTCGAGAACCTGCGCTGCGGGGTGCTGTGGAGCCTGGGCTACCGCTACAGCTTCCTGCGCTTCCTGTCGAACCTGCACGATGCCAACGCGCGGACCGAGGAACTGATCCACCAGGTCGGCCTCGACCGCAAGCGCGACGTGCAGGCCGTGAACCTCACTTATGCCGAGCAGCGGGCGCTGGAGATCGGCGTCACGATCGCCGGCGGCGCCAATGTCATCCTGCTCGACGAGCCGACCGCCGGCATGAGCAAGACCGAGACCTCGCACTTCATCGCGTTGATCAAGCAGGTGACGGTCGGCAAGACGCTGCTCACCGTGGAGCACGACATGGGGGTGGTGTTCGGCCTGGCCGACAAGATCGCGGTGGTGGTCTACGGCGAGGTGATCGCCTTCGACACCCCGGCCGCGGTGCGCGCCAATGCGCGCGTGCAGGAGGCCTACCTGGGTTCCTCGGTGGCCGATGCGCAGGGCGGAGCACACTGACATGCTGAAACTCCAAGACATTCACGCCTATTACGGCAAGAGCCATGTGTTGCATGGTGTTTCGTTCGACGTCGGTCCCGGCGAGATCGTCGCGCTGCTGGGCCGCAACGGCTCGGGCCGCTCGACCACCGCCAAGGCGATCATGGGCCTGGTCCATGCCGAAGGCACGCTGCGCTGGAAGGACAAGGACATCCTGCGCAAGAAGGCCTACGAGGTGGCGCACATGGGCATCGGCTACGTGCCCGAGAACCGCGACATCTTTCCCAAGCTCACGGTGCACCAGAACCTGCTGCTGGGCCAGAAGGGCAACGGCCGCGGCAGCCGCTGGTCGTTCGACGACATGTACGGCATGTTCCCGCGGCTCAAGGAGCGCCAGCACACCGAGGCCGGCGTGCTGTCGGGCGGCGAGCAGCAGATGCTGACCCTGTGCCGCACGCTGATGGGCGACCCCGACCTGATCATCATCGACGAGCCGACCGAGGGCCTGGCGCCGAAGATCGTCGAGCTGGTCGGCCAGTACCTGCGCACGCTCAAGGACAAGGGCATCTCGGTGCTGCTGATCGAGCAGAAGCTGACCATCGCGATGCAGATCTCCGACCGGGCCCTGGTCATGGGGCACGGCAGCATCGTGTTCGACGGCACGCCCGACAGCCTCAGGGCCGATGCCACTACCCGGAAGGAATGGCTGGAGGTCTAATCCTCCTCGGCGCCTTGTCCCGGCAGCGACTTGGCATGGTTGCCCGGTCCCTCGAAACGCCTAGAATTCGATAAAAAAGAACACTCGTGCTTTTTGTGAGCGGGGTCTTGGCGTCTGATCGCGCCATGGCCCTCGAACCCGTTTTTTCGATCCTCTCCCATCCCAAAGGAACGCAGCATGACGGCTGAATACAAAGTGCTCGGCGACGTCGCCGTGATCACGCTGAACAACCCCCCGGTCAACGGCCTCGGCTTCTCGACCCGGGTCGGCATCACCGACGGGCTTTCCAAGGCCATCGACGACCCGGCCGTCAAGGCGATCGTCATCACCGGCGAGGGCAAGGCCTTCTCGGGCGGCGCCGACATCAAGGAATTCGGCACGCCCAAGGCGCTGCAGGAGCCCAACCTGCTGAGCGTCATCCTGGCGCTCGAGGCTTCCACCAAGCCGATCGTCGCGGCCATCCATTCGGTCTGCATGGGCGGCGGCCTCGAACTGGCCCTGGGCTGCCACTACCGCGTTGCGGCACCCGGCACCAGCGTCGCGCTGCCCGAGGTCAAGCTGGGCCTCCTGCCCGGCGCCGGCGGCACCCAGCGCCTGCCGCGCGTGCTGGGCGTGGAGACCGCGCTCAACATGATCGTCAGCGGCGAGGCCGTCAAGAGCGAGGTGCTGGCGTCGATGCCCGGCCAGAAGCTGTTCGACAAGCTCTCGGGATCGGCCGAGTCGCTGTTCGACGAAGCGCTCGAACTCGCCAGGCACGTGGCCGGCAAGACCGGCGATGCACTGCCGCTGGTGCGCAACCTGCCGTGCAAGCACCCGCAGGGCGACGCCTACTTCCAGTTCGCCAAGAACATGGTCGGCGGCATGTCCAAGAACTACCCGGCGCCGCTCAAGTGCGTCGATGCCGTGCAGGCCGCGACCCAGCTGAAGTTCGACCAGGGCATGGCCGAGGAGCGCCGGCTCTTCACCGCGCTGATGTTCACGCCCGAATCGATGGCGCTGCGCCACCTGTTCATGGCCGAGCGCGCGGCATCGCGCATTCCCGATGTGCCCGAGGACACGCCGCAGCGCGCCATCAAGTCGGTCGGCGTGATCGGCGCCGGCACCATGGGCGGCGGCATCTCGATGAACTTCCTGAACGCCGGCATCCCGGTCAAGATCCTCGAGATGAAGCAGGAAGCGCTCGACCGCGGCGTGGCCACCATCAAGAAGAACTACGAAGCCCAGGTCAAGAAGGGCAAGCTCAAGCAGGACAAGTACGAGCAGCGCATGGCGCTCTTGAGCACCACGCTGAGCTACGACGACCTGAAGGATGTCGACCTGGTCATCGAGGCCGTGTTCGAGGAACTCGGCGTCAAGGAAGCGGTGTTCAAGGAACTCGACCGCGTCGCCAAGTCCGGTGCCATCCTGGCGTCCAACACCTCGACGCTCGACGTCGACAAGATCGCCGCCTTCACGAAGCGTCCGCAGGACGTGGTCGGCATGCACTTCTTCAGCCCGGCCAACGTGATGAAGCTGCTCGAAGTGGTGCGCGGCAAGAAGACCGCCAAGGACGTGCTGGCGACGGTGATGTCGCTGGCCAAGAAGATCAAGAAGACCGCGGTGGTCTCGGGCGTCTGCGACGGCTTCATCGGCAACCGCATGATCGAGCAGTATTCGCGCCAGGCGGGCTTCCTGCTGGACGAAGGCGCGACGCCGCAGCAGGTCGACCGCGCGATCGAGAAATTCGGCTTCGCGATGGGCCCGTTCCGCATGGGCGACCTGGCCGGCAACGACATCGGCTGGGCCATCCGCAAGCGCCGCGCGACCGAGATCGCCGACATGAAGTACAGCCGCACGGCCGACAAGCTCTGCGAGCTGGGCCGCTTCGGCCAGAAGACCGGGGCAGGGTGGTACGACTACCAGGCCGGCAAGCGCGATGCGATCCCGTCAGAGCTGGTCAACAAGATGATCGAGGACCACCGCAAGGAGCTCGGCATCACGCCGCGCAAGATCTCCGACGACGAGATCGTCCAGCGCCTGGTCTATTCGCTGGTCAACGAAGGTGCCCGCATCCTCGAGGACGGCATCGCCTCGAAGTCGGGCGACATCGACATGGTCTACCTCACGGGCTATGGCTTCCCGATCTGGCGCGGCGGCCCGATGCACTACGCTTCGCAGGTCGGCCTGTTCAACGTGGCCGAGTCGATGAAGCGCTTCGCGAAGAATCCGCGCGACGACGCGAGCTTCTGGCAGCCGGCCGCGCTGATCCAGAAGCTGGTGGCCGAAGGCAAGAACTTCAGCTGAAGACGGAAGGCGACCGCTCATGGTGAAACGCGTCTTCCTGGCGTTGCTGCTGGTGCCGGTGGCGCTGGCGGCAGCCGTGGCGGTCAATACCTGGCGCACGCCGTCGCGGCAACTTGCCGTGGCGCCGGCGCCGAAGCTCGCGATCGACGTCCAGGCTGCCGCCAGGCGGCTGGCGGGCGCGATCCCGTTCCGCACGGTGTCCAGCCTCGACAACCCGACCGGCAACGACGCCGAGTTCGACAAGCTGCATGCCTACCTGGCCGAGCAGTTCCCGAAGGTCCATGCCACCCTCAAGAAAGAGGTGGTGGGCCAGAAGGCGCTGCTCTACACCTGGGCCGGCAGCGACCCGACCGCCAAGCCGATCGCGCTGATGGCGCACCAGGACATGGTGCCGATCGCGCCGGGCACCGAGAAGGCCTGGTCGGTCGACCCGTTCGGCGGCGCCATTCAGGACGGCTTCGTCTGGGGCCGCGGCACGCTCGACAACAAGGGCAACCTGTTCGCGCAGATGGAAGCCATCGAGTTGCTGATCGGGCAGGGCTTCAAGCCCACCCAGACGGTCTATCTCGTGATGGGCGACGACGAGGAGGTCAGCGGCCTGCGCGGCGCGCTGCCGATCGCCGAACTGCTGAAGTCGCGCGGCGTGCGCCTGGACTGGGTGCTCGACGAAGGCCTGCTGGTGCTGGACGGCGTGCTGCCCGGGCTGTCAAAGCCGGCGGCGCTGATCGGCCTGGCCGAGAAAGGCTACGGTACCTTCTTCCTCTCGATCGACACCGCCCCCGGCCACTCGTCGATGCCGCCGCGGCACAGCGCGATCGGCAGCATGAGCGCCGCACTGGCGCGGCTCGAGGCGAAGCCGATGCCCGGTGGCATCCAGGGCGTGGCGGCGCAGATGTTCGGCGCGCTGGCCCCCGAGATGAGCGGCCTGAACCGCGTGATGCTGTCCAACCTGTGGCTCACCGGGCCGCTCGTCGAGGGGCAACTCGAGAAGAGCCCGAGCAGCAATGCGATGCTGCGCACCACCACAGCGCTCACCATCGTGCGGGCCGGCAACAAGGACAACGTGCTGCCGGGCCGCGCCGAGGCGGCGGTCAACTTCCGCATCCTGCCGGGCGACTCGATCGACAGCGTCGAGAAGCACCTCAAGGGCGCGCTCGGCAACGACGCGATCCAGGTCAAGCGCTACCCGGGCAATTCCGAGCCGTCGCCGGTGTCGCCGACCGACAGCACCGGCTACCGCGCGATCGAGCGGGCGGTGCGGCAGACCTTCCCGGACGCGGTCGTGGCGCCGGGCCTGATGACGGCCGCCACCGACTCGCGCCACTTCAGCCTGGTGAGCGATGCGGTCTACCGCTTCTCGCCGTTCCGGGCCAAGGCCGAAGACCTGCCGCGCTTCCATGGCACCAACGAGCGCGTCTCGATCGCCAACTACGGCGAGATGATCCAGTTCTATCAGCAACTGCTGCGCGATACGCAACAGCCCCAGTAACCGTCATTCCTCTTTCTCAAAGGACCTCACCATGACCCGCGCCGTCATCGTCTCCACCGCCCGCACGCCGCTCGCCAAGAGCTGGAAGGGTGCCTTCAACATGACGCACGGCGCCACGCTCGGCGGCCACGCGGTGCAGCACGCGGTGCAGCGCGCCGGCATCGACCCGGCCTCGGTCGACGACGTCATCATGGGCTGCGCCACGCCCGAAGGCGCCACCGGCTCGAACATCGCGCGCCAGATCGCGCTGCGCGCCGGCCTGCCGATCACGACCTCGGGCATGACCATCAACCGCTTCTGCTCCTCGGGCCTGCAGACCATCGCCACCGCGGCCCAGCGCATCATCGCGGGCGAAGGCGAGGTCTACGTGGCCGGCGGCGTCGAGAGCATCTCGTGCGTGCAGAACGAGGCCAACAAGCACATGCTGGCCGACCCCTGGCTGGTGAAGCACAAGCCCGAGATCTACTGGAACATGCTGCAGACCGCCGAGCAGGTCGCCAAGCGCTACAACATCGGCCGCGACGCCATGGACGAATACGGCGCCGCCAGCCAGCAGAAGGCCACCGCCGCGCTGGAAGCCGGCCGCTTCAAGGACGAGATCGCACCGATCACCGTGCTGGCCGGCGTGGCCGACGCGGTGCTGGGCCTGCGCACCAAGGAAGTCACGATCGAGAACGACGAAGGCATTCGTCCCGGCACCACCAAGGAAGGCATCAGCGGCATCCGCCCGGCGATCCCCGGCGGCCTGATCTCGGCCGGCAATGCCAGCCAGTTCTCCGACGGCGGCGGCGCCTGCGTGCTGGTCGACGAGAAGTACGCCGAGCAAAAGGGCCTGAAGCCGCTGGGCCGTTTCCTCGGCTTCGCGGTCGCCGGCTGCGAGCCCGACGAGATGGGCATCGGTCCGGTGTTCGCGATCCCGAAGGTGCTGAACCGCCTGGGCCTGAAGGTCAGCGACATCGACCTCTGGGAGCTCAACGAAGCCTTCGCGGTGCAGGTCATCTACTGCCGCGACAAGCTGGGCATCCCGGCTGACCGTCTCAACGTCGACGGCGGCGCGATCGCGGTCGGGCATCCCTACGGCGTGAGCGGCCAGCGCCTCACGGGCCACGCGCTCATCGAAGGCAAGCGCCGCGGCGCCAAGAAGGTCGTGGTCACGATGTGCATCGGCGGCGGCATGGGCGCGGCCGGCGTGTTCGAAGTCCTCTGACGGGCGAGCCTCGCGGGCAGGTCCGTACCTGCGAGGCCTTCACGGTCAACGACGGGCAAAAGAAGCCCTGGGCGCTCGCCCGGGGCACCATTGCACATCTGCCATCGGCACCGGATGCTGCGGCAGAATCGAAATCCAACCTCTCGCCCAGCGATCCTCGCCATGAGCCTTCGTCCCACCCTCGACTTTCTTCTCTACGACTGGCTCGACGCCGAGTCGCTCAGCGGCCGCGAGCGCTTCGCCGACCATTCGCGCGAGACCTTCGACGCCGTGCTCGACACCTGCGAGCGGATCGCGCGCGAGAAGTACGCGCCGAGCAACCGCATCGTCGACACCCAGGAGCCGCACTTCGACGGCGAGAAGGTGATCCTGCCGCAGGCCACCCACGATGCCCACAAGGCCTTCGTCGAATCCGGCATGCTGAGCGCCGCCCAGGACTACGACATCGGCGGCATGCAGCTGCCCTACACCCTGTCGGCGGCGGCCAACAGCTTCTTCGCCATGGCCTCGGTCAGCATCGGCTCGAACATGCTCACCAGCGGCAATGCCAACCTGCTGATGGTGCATGGCACCGAGATGCAAAAGGAAGTCTTCGCCAAGAACGAGTTCGCCGGCCGCTGGTCGGGCACCATGTGCCTGTCGGAGCCGCAGGCCGGCTCCAGCCTCAGCGACGTCGCCACCCGCGCGGTGCCCGACGGCCCCGATTTCCAGGACGATCCGCTGGGCCCTCGCTTTCGCCTCACCGGCAACAAGATGTGGATCTCGGCCGGCGACCACGAGCTGACCGAGAACATCGTGCACATCGTGCTGGCCAAGATTCCCGACGAGAACGGCAAGCTGATTCCGGGCACGCGGGGCATCTCGCTGTTCATCGTGCCGAAGAAGATGGTCGGCACCGACGGCCAGCTGACCGGCGAGCGCAACGACGTGGCACTCGCCGGCCTGAACCACAAGCTCGGCTGGCGCGGCACCACCAACACGCTGCTCAATTTCGGCGAGGGCAAGTTCCCGGTCGGCGGCAAGGCCGGCGCGGTGGGCTACCTGGTCGGCCAGCCCGGCAAGGGCCTGCACTGCATGTTCCACATGATGAACGAGGCGCGCATCGGCGTCGGCACGGCCGCGACCATGCTCGGCATGGCGGGCTACTTCGCCTCGCTCGACTACGCGAAGAACCGGCCACAGGGTCGGCCCGCGGGCCCGGCCGGCAAGGACGCCGCCAAGCCGCAGGTGCGGATCATCGAGCACGCCGACGTGCGCCGCATGCTGCTGGCCCAGAAGGCGTACTGCGAAGGCGCCCTGGCGCTGGAGCTCTATTGCGCGCGGCTGGTCGACGAGCAGAAGACCGGCGACGCGCAGGCGGCCGACGATGCGCGGCTGCTGCTCGAGGTACTGACCCCGATCGCCAAGAGCTGGCCCAGCGAATGGTGCCTGGAAGCCAATTCGCTGGCGATCCAGATCCATGGCGGCTACGGCTACACGCGCGATTTCCCGGTCGAGCAGTACTGGCGCGACAACCGTCTCAACATGATCCACGAAGGCACCCACGGCATCCAGGCGGCCGACCTGCTCGGACGCAAGGTGCTGATGGAAGACGGCCGCGGCTTGCAGCTGCTGGTCGGACGGGTCGGCCAGACGATCGCCCGCGCCGCCGCGGTGCCGGCGCTGGCCGCCCACGCCAAGGCGCTCGGCGAGGCGCTCGAGCGCGTCGGCTCGGCCACCCGGGCCGCCTGGGCCACCGGCAACCCGCAGGAGGCGCTGGCCAATGCGGTGCCGTACATGCAGGCCTTCGGCCATGTGGTGCTGGCCTGGATCTGGCTCGATGTCGCGCAGCACGCGCTGGCGCGCGACGGCGCCAAGGCCTTGCCGGCCACGGTCGGGCGCCTCGGTGCGGCCGACTTCTTCTTCCACTATGAATTGCCGAAGATCGGTGCCTGGCTGCAGGTGGTCGAGCGCCGCGACCCGACCTGCGCGGCGCTGCCCGAGGAGGCCTTCTGATGGCCGGCGCGTCCCAGGCGAAGCCGCATGCGACGCTCGAGAAATGGATCTGGATCCTGATCTTCGGCGGCCTCTTCGGCGTGGTCATCGGCATCGCCGTCGGCCGTGCCGACGAAGCGCTGGGCTGGGCCCTGGCCGTGCCCGGCGCCGCGCTGGTGGCCGTCGGCGTGGTGCTGATCTATGTCCGTTCCCGGTTCCCCGACAGCAAGGATTCACCATGATCAAGCACGTCGTGATGTGGAAGCTCAAGAACCCCAAGGACGCCGCCGCGTTCAAGGCCCGGCTCGACAGCTGCCAGGGCCTGGTGCCGGGCATGCGGCAGTTCGAGGTCGGCGTGCGCACGCCCGGCCTCGAGGCCAACTGCGACGTGGTGCTGAACTCGGCCTTCGACGACGAGGCGGCGCTGCAGGCCTACCTGGAGCACCCCCGGCACGTCGAGGTGTCGGCCGTCCTCGGCAGCCTGCGCGAGTCGCGCAGCGTGCTCGATTATCAAACCCCCTGAATTTCCCGGAGACACCATGACTGCACGCAGCATCCAGAAGCTTTTCGACCTCAGCGGCAAGACCGCGCTGATCACCGGCGGCTCGCGCGGCCTGGGCCTCCAGATGGCCCACGCGCTCGGCGAGGCCGGCGCCCGCATCATGCTGAGCTCGCGCAAGGCCGACGACCTCGAGCAGGCCACGGCCGAACTGCAGGCCGCCGGCATCGACACCCGCTGGATCGCGGCCGACTGCTCGAAAGAGGAGGACACCCGCCGCCTCGCCACCGAGACGCTCGAGCGCATGGGCGCGATCGACATCCTGGTCAACAACGCGGGCGCCAGCTGGGGCGCGCCGGCCGAAGACCATCCGGTCGAAGCCTGGGACAAGGTGATGAACCTCAACGTCCGCGGCTACTTCATCCTGGCGCAGCAGGTCGCCCGCGCCTACATGATCCCGAAGAAGGCTGGCCGGATCATCAACATCGCCTCGATCGCGGGCCTCAACGGCAACCCACCCGAGATGCAGACCATCGCCTACAACACCTCCAAGAGCGCGGTGATCGGCTTCACCCACACGCTGGCCGCCGAATGGGGCAGGTACAACATCAACGTCAATGCGATCTGCCCGGGCTTCTTCATGACCAAGATGGCGGCGGGCCTGATCAAGTCGATCGGCGAAGACAAGATGGCCTCGCACGCACCGCTGGGCCGGCTCG
The DNA here is from genome assembly GCF_030486595.1 of Variovorax ginsengisoli. Classification (GTDB taxonomy): domain Bacteria; phylum Pseudomonadota; class Gammaproteobacteria; order Burkholderiales; family Burkholderiaceae_C; genus Variovorax; species Variovorax ginsengisoli_B. The sequence continues at coordinate 126,161 of NZ_JAUJZH010000017.1, forward strand.
GCGACGACGAGGACCTGAAGGGCATCACGCTGCTGTACGCCAGCGACGCCGGCAAGCACATCACGGGCCAGTGGCTGGCCGTCGACGGCGGAGTGAGCGTGGTCCTTGGCGCCTGACATGACCGATTCCGACGACAGCATCAACCTGCGCTCCTACACGGACCAGATTCCGTTCGCGCGCCATCTGGGCTTCGAGATCACGAAATTCGAGGGCGGCGAATCCGAGCTGCGCTACACCGCGAAGCCCGAGCACCTGAACACCTTCGACGTGACGCACGGCGGCGCCGTCATGACCATGCTCGACATCGCGATGGCCGCCGCCGCGCGCAGCGAGACGCCCGAGATCGGCGTCGTCACGATCGAGATGAAGACCACCTTCATGGCGCCGTCGGTCGGCCCGCTGATCGCACGCGGCAGCCTGCTGCACCGCACCGCGACGATGGGCTTCACCGAGGCCAAGATCTACGACGCCCAGGAACGCGTCTGCGCCCATGCCACCGGGACCTTCAAGTACGTGAAGCGCCGCCTGCCCACGGGCCCGGCCAGCGCCAATGCGATGCGCCCGCCCTCGACCGACTGACCCCTTTTCTCCGGAGACCTCCATGCCCACCAACAGACAACAGATCCTCGACAACCGCCCCGAGGGCGAAGCCGTCGCCAGCAACTTCAAGCTCGTCAGCACCGAGACCCCGGCGCTGAAGGACAACCAGGTGCTGGTGCGCCACCACTACATGAGCCTCGACCCCTACATGCGCGGCCGCATGAACGATGCCAAGAGCTACGCCCAGCCGCAGCCCCTGGGCCAGGTCATGCAGGGCGGCACGGTCGGCGAGGTGGTCGAGAGCAAGCACCCCAAGTACGCCGTCGGCGACAAGGTGGTCGGCTTCGGCGGCTGGCAGGAATACAGCGTGGTCGACGCCTCGCAGCCCGGCGCGCTCAAGAAGGTCGACACCACGCATGTGCCGCTGTCGCACTACCTGGGCGCGGTCGGCATGCCTGGCGTCACGGCCTGGTATGGGCTGGTGAAGATCATCGCGCCGAAGGCCGGCGAGACCGTGGTCATCACCGCCGCCAGCGGCGCGGTCGGCAGCGCTTTCGGTGCGCTGGCCAAGGCGCGCGGCTGCCGCGTGGTCGGCATTGCAGGCGGTCCCGACAAGTGCAAGTACGTCACCGACGAGCTCGGCTTCGATGCCTGCATCGACTACCGCCAGCACCCCGACGTCAAGAGCATGAGCGCGGCGCTCAAGGAAGCCTGCCCGAACGGCATCGACGGCTACTTCGAGAACGTCGGCGGCTACATCTTCGATGCGGTGCTGCTGCGCACCAACGCCTTCGCGCGGATCGCGCTGTGCGGCATGATCGCCGGCTACGACGGCCAACCGCTGCCGCTCGCCAATCCGGCACTGTTCCTGGTCAACCGGCTCAAGCTCGAGGGCTTCATCGTCAGCGAGCACATGGAGGTCTGGCCCGAGGCGCTGGCCGAACTCGGCGCGCTGGTCGCCAGCGGCAAGCTTCGGCCGCGCGAGTCGGTGGCGCAGGGCATCGAGGCAGCACCCGAAGCCTTTCTCGGCCTGCTGAAGGGCCGGAATTTCGGCAAGCAGCTGGTCAAGCTGATCTGAAAATCGAAATGAACAGGAGGCTGGCATGGACACCACGCACGAGGTCTTCAACCAGCCGGCGCCGTTGGCCGGCTACAACCTGTTCGAAACCAATCGGCCGCTCGGCGATGCACTGAAGCACAACGCGCCGCAGCTGCAGCTCGATCCGCTGCGCAGCCTCGGCGCCGAGATCGGCAGCGTCGGCATGCAGACCCATGCGCGGCTGGCCAACATCCACCCGCCGGTGCTCCACACCCACGACCGCTTCGGCCGCCGCATCGACGAGGTCGAATTCCATCCGAGCTATCACGCGCTGATGGCGGCGGCGGTCGGCGCCGGGCTGCACGGCACGCCCTGGACCGGTGAATCGCAGTCGCCGCACGTCGAACGGGCGGCCGGCTTCATGCTGTTCACCGAGCTCGAGCCCTCGATGCTGTGCCCGATCTCGATGAGCTATGCCGTGACGCCGGCGCTGCGCGGCAATGCCGGCGTCTACGCCGACTGGGGCCCGAAGCTCGCCAGCCGCTGGTACGACCCGAGGCTCCTGCCCTGGCACGACAAGCCGGGCGTGACCATGGGCATGGGCATGACCGAGAAGCAGGGCGGCTCGGACGTCCGCGCCAACACCACGCAGGCGATGCGTGCCGGCAGCGACGGCTGGGGCGAGCGCTACGCGATCACCGGCCACAAGTGGTTCTTCTCGGCGCCGATGTGCGACGCCTTCCTGGTGCTGGCGCAGGCGCCGGCCGGCCTGTCGTGCTTCTTCCTGCCGCGCGTGCTGCCGGACGGCAGCCGCAACGAGATCCGCATCCAGCGCCTGAAGGACAAGCTCGGCAACAAGGCCAACGCCAGCTCCGAGGTCGAGTTCCATGGCGCCAGCGCCTGGCTGGTGGGCGAGGAGGGGCGCGGCATTCCGCAGATCCTCGAGATGGGCACCATGACCCGGCTCGACTGCGCGCTCGGCACCAGCGGGCTGATGCGGCAGGCCCTCAGCCTGGCGCTGAACCACACGGCGCAGCGCCAGGCCTTCGGCCGCCCGCTGATCGAGCAGCCGCTGATGAAGAACGTGCTGGCTGATCTTGCGCTCGAGAGCGAGGCCGCGACCGCGCTGGCGATCCGGCTGGCGCGCGCCTTCGACCATCCCGGCGACGAACACGAGCGCCTGATGGCCCGGCTGCTGACGCCAGTGGCCAAGTTCTGGATCTGCAAGCGCGGCAGCCACTTCGCCCAGGAGGCGATGGAATGCCTGGGCGGCAACGGCTATGTGGAAGAGGGCGGCGAGGGCGTGATGGCGCGCGTCTACCGCGAGATGCCGCTCAATTCGATCTGGGAGGGCGCCGGCAACATCATGGCGCTCGACCTGCTGCGCGGGCTGCGCAAAGGCGACGCCGTCGCCGCGCTGGCGCACGAACTGGCGCCGGCGCGCGGCAGCGATGCCGCGCTCGACCGGCTGGCCGACGCGGTGCCCGCGCGCATCGAGGCGATGGCGACCGAGGTCGAGGCCCGTCGGCTGGCGCAGGATGTGGCCCTCGCGGTGCAGGCCGCGCTGCTGGTGCGGACCGCGCCGCCGGCCGTGGTCGGCGGCTTCTGCGCCTCGCGCCTCGGCGGCGACTGGGGCCATGCCTTCGGCACGCTGAGCGCCGGCGTCGACCTCGATGCGATCATTTCCCGCGCGCGGCCCCAGTGACGGCGCAACTTCGAAAGACCCCATGGCCGACCTGATCCTCCACCATTACGCCACCTCCCCCTTCTCGGAGAAGCTGCGGCTGATCCTCGGCTACAAGAAGCTGGCCTGGAAGTCCGTGATCATTCCGCAGATCGCGCCCAAGCCCGAGCTGGTGGCGCTCACGGGGGGCTACCGCCGCACGCCGGTGCTGCAGATCGGCGCCGACATCTACTGCGACACGGCGCTGATCTGCGACGTGCTCGAACACCTGGCGCCGCTGCCGTCGATCTACCCGGAGCCAGGCAAGGGCCTCGCGCGGGTGCTCGCGCAATGGGCCGACAGCACGCTGTTCTGGGCCGCGATGGCCTACAACTTCAGCCCCAAGGGCGCGGCCGACATGTTCGGCAAGGCGCCCCCGGAGGTGGTCAAGGCCTTCACCGAAGACCGTCGCGCGATGAGCGGCAGCATGGTGAGGCTGCGGCCGGCGGATGCCGCCGCGGCGTACAAGTCGTACCTGCGCCGGCTGTCCGACATGCTCGACGACACCGACTACCTGCTGGGTGCCTTCCCGACCGTGGCCGATTTCGCCTGCTACCACCCGCTGTGGTTCACGCGCAAGCGCACGCCCTCGATGGCTGGCATCCTGCAATTGACGCCCGCCGTGGGCGACTGGATGGACCGCATGGCGGCCATCGGCCACGGCACGATGGAAGTCTTCGATGCCGCCCGGGCGCTCGAGGTCGCGACCGCGTCGACCCCCCACACGCTGCTGTCCGACAGCACCTTCCAGGACGAGCACGGCATCGCGCTCGGCTCGCCTGTCACGATCGCCGCCGAGAGCTTCGGGCCCGAGGCCACCGAGGGCGAACTGGTCGCGGCCACGCGCACCCACTACACGCTGCGCCGCACCGATCCGCGCGCGGGCACGGTGCATGTGCACTTTCCGCGAATCGGGTATGTGTTGCGGGCGGTGTCCCCCTGAGCGTGAAGCACCTGCGCGACTCCGATTTCGCCGGTTTCGTATTTCAATAGCGCCTCAACGCCAAACCCAACACAAGAGACGAAAGGACACGCGCAAATGATCCAGGACTTCAAGGGCACGACGGCCGTTCTCACCGGCGCCGGCTCCGGCTTCGGCCTCGAATGCGCGCGCATCGGCGCGGCACGCGGCATGAACCTCGTGCTGGTCGACGTCCAGCAGGATGCGCTCGACCGGGCGCAGGCCGAGATGGAAGCCGCCGGCGCGCAGGTGCTCGCGCGCAAGGTCGACGTCGCCGACGCGGCCCAGATGGAAGCACTCGCCAAGGCGGTGCAGCAGCGCTTCGGCGCACCGCATTTCGTCTTCAACAACGCCGGCGTCGGCGCCGGCGGGCTGGTGTGGGAGAACAGCGTTGCCGACTGGGAATGGGTGCTCGGCGTCGACTTGTGGGGCGTGGTGCACGGCGTGCGCCTGTTCACGCCGATGATGCTGGAAGCGGCGGCCAAGGACCCGGCGTACCGCGGCCACATCGTCAACACCGCCAGCATGGCGGGCCTGCTGACGCCGCCCAACATGGGCATCTACAACGCGGCCAAGGCCGCGGTCGTGAGCCTCACCGAGACTCTCTACCAGGACCTGAAGCTGGTCACCGACCAGGTCGGCGCGAGCCTGCTGTGCCCGTACTTCGTGCCCACCGGCATCACCCAGAGCGAACGCAATCGCCCGGGCGCGCTGGCCGGCGGTGCGCTCACCAAGAGCCAGCTGATCGGCCAGGCGATGAGCAACAAGGCGGTCAGCAGCGGCAAGGTCAGCGCCGCCGAGGTCGCCCAGATGGTGTTCGATGCGATCACCGCCAACCAGTTCTACGTCTTCAGCCACCCGAAGGCGCTCGGCAACGTGAAGAGCCGGATGGAGAACATCGTGTCGATCACGAACCCGGCCGACCCCTTCCTGGAGCGGCCCGAGATCGGCATCAAGCTGCGCGAGCAGCTGCGGGCCGGTTGATCAGGGCGGCAGCAGCCAGGGCACCAGCAGCACGCTCACGGCCCCTACCATCACCGCGAGCGGCAGGCCGATCTTGACGAAATCGCCGAAGCTGTAGTTGCCGGCGGTGCTGACCAGCGTGTTGACGGGTGACGAGATCGGCGTCATGAACCCGGCCGACGCGGCCAGCGCCACCATCATCGCGAACGGGTAGGGCGATGCGTCGAGGTGCTGGGCCAGCGCCAGCGCGACCGGCGCCATCAGCACTGCGGTGGCGGTGTTGGCGATCACCAGGCCGATCAGCGAACACAGCACGAAAAGACAGGCCAGCACCGGACGGATGCCGTAGCTGCCCACCAGCGCCAGCAGGCCGTCGGCCGCCAGGTCGATGCCGCCGGTGCGCTGCAGCGCCAGCGAGAAGGGCAGCATCCCGATGATCAGGATCAGGCTGCGCCAGTGGATCGCCCGGTAGGCCGAGTCGAGGTCGATGCAGCGGAACAGGCCCATCAGCAGGCAGCCGGCGATCGCAGCCTGCACGTTGGGGACCGCGCCCGACAGCATCAGCCCGATCACCAGCAACAGGCAGAACACCGCGTGCGGCGCGCGGCGCGGCGCGGCCAGCAGCGCCCCGCCTTCCTGGGGCAGGCTCAGGCCGACCAGGTCGTGGCCGTCGGTCTGCAGGGCCCGGATCGCTTGCCACGGCCCGACCAGCAGCAGCGTGTCGCCGACCTTGAGGCGCGCGCTCTCCAGGCCGTGCGCGTGGGTGACCCGGCCCCGGCGCAAGCCCACGACCGTGAGGCCGTGCTGCGCCAGCAGGCGCGATTCGCTGCCGGTGGTGTCGACCAGTGTCGAGTCGACCGGGATTACCGCCTCGGCCATGCCGACGTCGCGCGATTGGTCGGTGAAGTAGGCGCCGGAGATCGGCAGCTTGTGCAGCGCATAGCGCTCGCACAGGGCCGGGACGTCGAAGGCCTTCGACTCGACGTCGAGCAGCAGGATGTCGCCGGCCCGGATCTCGGTGTCGGCCGAGACCCGCAGCACCTCGCGCCGCAGCGTGTGCTGGCGCTCGAGCGCGATCACGTGGGCATCGGAGGCAGGGCCGAGTCCCAGGCCTTCGAGGCTGCGCCCGACCAGCGGCGAGTCGGCTTGCACCGCGAGGCGGAAGGCGCGGTCGTGCAGCTTGTATTGGTCCACCCAGTCGTTCAGGCTCGGCCGGCCGCCGCTCGTCGAGCCGCTCTCGCCGCGCAGGCGCCGCCTGGCCACCGCCATGTAGGCGATCGCGAGCAGCAGCACCGGCACGCCGATCGGCGTGATGGTGAAGAAGCCGAAGCCTTCGGCCCCGTGGCGCATCAGCTCGCTGTTGACGATCAGGTTGGGCGTGGTCGCGACCAAGGTCATCATCCCGCTGATCAGGCCCGCCACGCTCACGGGCATCAGCAGTTGGCCGGCCGCGACACCGGTCTGCTGGGCGATGCGGATCACGATCGGAATGAAGATCGCGACCACGGCGGTGGAACTCATGAACGAGCCCATCAGGCCGACCGCCAGCATCAGCAGCGCCAGCAGGCGGGTCTCGCTGCTGCCGCCGTGCTTCACCAGCCAGTCGCCGACGTGCTGGGCCACGCCGGTGCGCACCAGGCCTTCGCCGAGCACGAACAGGGCAGCGACCAGCACGATGTTCGGATCCGAAAACCCCGCCAGCGCCTCGTTCATGTCGATGATGCCGGTGAGGGGCAGCAGCACAATCATGATCAGCGCCACGGCATCGAGGCGCGGCCGGCCCGAGATGAACATGGCGATCGCGACGCCCAGCAGGGCGAGCACTTGGACCAGCTCAGACGACATGGAACCACCCGCGAGAATGAGAGACCGGATTCTGCGCGATCCGGCCGCCGCATCGGCCGTCTCGCAATCCCGCATCCCGATGGGGGGCTTGGCCACCACTGCGGAATGCATATACTGAACCTCACGGTTCTGTGTATGTTCGATTCGCAGCAAGGAGACCTTCCATGGCCTATGTCGACGGCTACGTGCTTCCCCTCAAGAAGAACAAGATCGATGCCTACCGCCAGATGGCGGCGCTCGCCGGTTCGGTCTGGCGCGAGCATGGCGCGCTCGAATACCGCGAGTGGATCGCCGAGGACGTGAAGGCCGGCGAGCACACCTCGTTTCCACAGGCCGTGAAGCTCGAGGACGACGAGATCGTGGTGTTCTCGTGGATCGTCTTCGAGTCGCGCGACCACCGCGACGAAGTCAACGCCAAGGCCATGAGCGACCCGCGCCTGGCCGGCATGATGGATCCGAAGTCGATGCCCTTCGACGGCAAGCGGATGTTCTGGGGCGGCTTCGAGCCGCTGGTTGCGCTCTAGCGGGTGGGCTGCACGGCGACCGGACTGCGCTCCGCGAACTGGCCGTTCCAGTAGGGGTAGTAAGGGTAGGGCGGCGTCGTGGCGCTGGCGGCATCCAGCCGTGCGATCTGGTCGGCCGTGAGCTCCCAGCCCAGCGCGCCGAGGTTCTGCCTGAGCTGCGCTTCGTCGCGCGCCCCGATCAGCACCGACGAGACGGTCGGCCGCCGCAGCAGCCAGTTGAGTGCGATCTGGGGCAGCGTCTTGCCGGTCTCCTCGGCCACCTGGTCCATGGCGTCGACCACGCGGAAGAGGCGCTCGTCGTCCACCGGCGGCGCGGAGCCGGCGGTGTCGTTGAGGCGGCTCGCCGCCGGCAAGGGCTGGCTGCGCCGGATCTTGCCGGTCAAGCGGCCCCAGCCGAGCGGGCTCCAGACGATCGCACCGATGCCCTGGTCGAGCCCGAGCGGCATCAGTTCCCACTCGTAGTCGCGGCCGACCAGCGAGTAGTAGGCCTGGTTGGCGACGTAGCGCGACAGCCCGAGCCGATCGGACGCCGCCAGCGATTTCATCAGCTGCCAGCCCGAGAAATTCGACGCGCCGATGTAGCGGACCTTGCCCGCGCGGATCAGGTCGTCAAGGGTGCGCAGCACCTGCTCGACCGGCGTCATGGCGTCGAAGGCATGCAGTTGCAGCAGGTCGATGGTGTCGGTGCCCAGGCGCCGGAGCGCGGCATCGACGCCCTGGACCAGATGATGACGCGAGGCACCGACGTCGTTCGGCCCGTCGCCGGCGCGCAGAGCGAGCTTGGTCGACAGGATGACCTTGTCGCGCCGGCCCTGGATGGCCGCGCCGAGTATCGATTCGGAAGCGCCGCTCGAGTAGACGTCGGCGCTGTCGAAAAGATTGACGCCGGCGTCGAGGCAGATGTCGACGATGCGGCGCGCCCCGGCGACATCGGTGTTGCCCCAAGCGCTGAACAGCGGGCCTTCGCCGCCGAAAGTTCCGGCCCCGAAGCAGAGGGCCGGGACCTTGAAGCCCGAGTTTCCGAGATAGCGATATTCCATGGTGCGTCCTTGTGTGCGGTGGGTGTGAAAGGGTGGGTGGTTCAGGCGCAGGCGGTGACGGCGGCCGCCGGAAGCCGGCGATCGAGCGCCCGGCTCCAGAGCGCGATCGCCAGCCCGGCCAGGGTCAGCAGCGCCGCCACCCAGCCCAGCGCCTGCAGGCCGGGCCCGCGCTCGATGACGCCGCCGCCGGCCCAGGCACCCAGCGCGTTGCCGAGATTGAAGGCCGCGATGTTGAGGCTGGAGGCCAGGTTCTGTCCGGCGCCCGCCGCCTTGTCGAGCACGCGCAGTTGCAGCGGGGCGACAGTAGCGAAGGCGGCGATGCCAAGCAGCAGCACGAACACCACCGCGGTCCAGGGCCTGTGGACCAGCCACTGCATCGCGCCGAGCACAGCGGCCAGTGCTACCAGCGAACCCAGGAGGGACGGCATCGGCGCACGGTCGGCCAGCCAGCCGCCCAGCAGGTTGCCGACGGCCAGACCTCCGCCGAACAGCAGCAGGATCGGCGACACCGCCGCCGCCGATACGCCGGTGACGCGGGTCAGCAGCGGCTGGATGAAGGTAAAGACGGCGAACACGCCGGCAAAGCCCAGCACCGTGATCGCCAACCCGAGCAGCACCTGCGGCCGGGCCAGCACGGCGAGTTCGTCGCGCAGTGCGGCCGGTGCGGCGTCGGCCCGGCCGCCGCGCGGCACGAACAGCGCCAGTACCGTGAAGGCGGCGACCCCGATCAGCGCCACCGCCCAGAAGGTCGAGCGCCAGCCGAAGTGCAGGCCGAGCCAGGCACCGGCCGGCACGCCGAGCAGCGTCGCCGCGGTGAGCCCGGTGAACATGACGGCGATCGCCGAGGCGCGTCGCTCCGGCGGCACCAGGCCGGTGGCCACCACGGAGCCGACGCCGAAGAAGGTGCCGTGCGCCAGCGAGGTGACGACCCGCGCGGCCATCAGCAGCTCGTAGCTGCCGGCCATGGCGCAGGCGATGTTGCCGAGCGTGAAGATGGCCATCAACCCGAGCAGCACGGTCTTGCGCGGCAGGCGGCGGCTGGCGATGGTCAGCAGCGGCGCGCCGACCGCGACGCCGAGCGCGTAGCCCGAGATCAACAGGCCGGCAGCCGCGATCGAGACCTGGAGATCGGCGGACACCTGCAGCAGCAGGCCCATGATGACGAATTCGGTGGTGCCTATTCCGAAGGCACCGGCGGTGAGGGCGAGGAGGGCGATGGGCATGATGGCCATGACTGTGCCGGTTCCGCGGCAGCATGAATAGAATGCCGATTCGACATGCTCTTGTGAATTGAAGTCACAAATGCCCCGCTCCGAGATCAATCGTTCCGGCGAGATGGAAGCCTTCGTGCAGGTGGTCGATCGCGGCAGCTTCTCGGCCGGCGCCCGCGCCCTGGGAATGACCCCGTCCGCGGTCAGCAAGCTGATCGGGCGGCTCGAGGCGCGGCTCGGCGCCCAGCTGGTGCACCGCTCCACGCGCAGGCTGCATCTCACGGCCGAAGGCCAGCTTTTCTACGAGCGCAGCGTCCGCGTCCTGGCCGACATGGACGAGGCCGAGCGCTGCGCCGCAGCCGGCGCGGCACCGAGCGGCCGGGTCAGCATCAACGCCAGCGTTCCTTTCGGGCAGCAGGTGCTGATCCCGCTGGTGCCGCGCTTTCTCGAACTGCACCCGCAGATCACGCTCAACATCGTGCTGACCGACCGCGTGGTCGACCTGATGGAGGAGCGCGCCGACGTGGCGATCCGCTGGGGCGCATTGCCGCCGTCCGATCTGGTGGCCCGGCGACTCGGCGCCACCGGACAGGCGATCGTCGGCGCGCCCGCCTATCTCGCCCGATGCGGCACGCCCCACACGCCGGAAGAACTCGAAGCGCACAACCGGCTCGGCTTCACCTACCGGCGCAGCGTCCCCGACTGGCCGCTCTCGGTTGACGGCAGGGTGGTCGACATCCCGGTCAACGGCAACGTCAGGGCCGGCGATGGCGAGGCCCTGCGCGCGCTGCTGCTGGCGGGCGTCGGCCTGGGCCGGTTGTCGCTCTACCAGGTGCAGGCCGACATCGATGCCGGCCAGCTGGTGCCGGTGCTGGAGGACTTCAACCCGGGCGACACCGCGCCGATTCATGCCGTCTACCTCGGCAAGCCCGGTCGCTTGCCGGCCAGGGTGCGGGCGCTGCTGGACTTTCTCTCGGCTCACGTCCTGGCCGATGGGCGGCCGCGCCTTGCGCGTGCGGATTTCGGAAATTTCCATGGGCAATAGAGGAATCGTCGGCGTCTCGCCTTCGCGGACCGGGCGCGCGGCGGCCGGAAAATCGTCCGGTGCCTCCCGGCGCCTGCGTTCCGCCCCCGGAATCGGCCGGCCGCAGGAACGAAGCGTTGGCGCCCCCAGCCGCTGAACGGCCGCGAGCCGGTGGAAGAGACCGCCGGCGAACAGGTCGCAGCAGCGGCTTTGCGCTTGCCTGACAATAGCTGCGCAAATCCATGAAAGAAGTCCCCGACGCCATCGTCTGCGAAGGCTGCGACGCGGTTTATCGCCGCGTGCGGCTGCGTCGGCGCGAGGTCTCGCATTGCCCGCGCTGCAGCACCGAGCTCGACCGCCATCCCGGCGACCAGAGCGCCCGCGTGCTGCCGCTCACCGTCGCCTGCCTGATCCTGTTCGCCATCGCGAACCTGTTCCCGATCGTCGAGATCGAACTGCAGGGTCTCAGCAACGAGACCACGCTGGCGGGCGCGGTGGTGGCGCTGAGCGCGGGTGGGATGTCGCCGGTGGCGCTGCTGGTGCTCGCGACCACCTTGCTGTTCCCGCTGCTCCAGCTGTGCATCCTCTTCTACCTGCTGGTGCCGATGCGCTACGAGCGGCGGCCGGCGGGTTTCGGGGTGCTCGTCAATGCCCTGGTGGCGTTGCGGCCCTGGGGCATGATCGAAGTGTTCCTGCTCGGCGTGCTGGTGGCGATCATCAAGCTGAGCAGCATGGCGCAGGTGATCGCCGGTCCGGCGCTCTGGGCCTTCGTGGGGCTCACGGTGCTGCTGACGGCGGTGCTGTCCTTCAACCCCCGGACCTTCTGGGAAATGGCTTTCGAGCCGCGGCCGGGTCAGGTCGGATGAGCGACCCCGGCGTCGAGACCGCGGCCGCCCTGCGCCTCGTGGCCTGCCACCATTGCGGCACCACCTGGCAAGATGCGCTCGACGGCGAAGCCTGCGACCGCTGCGGCACCCGCCTGCACGCGCGCAAGCCCGACAGTATCAACCGCACCTGGGCCTACCTGATCGCCGCCGCGATCCTCTACCTGCCGGCCAACCTGCTGCCGGTGATGATCACCAAGAGCCTGCTGGGCACCCAGCAGGACACCATCCTGAGCGGCGTCATCTATTTCTGGGTCTCGGGCGCCTACGGGCTGGCGGCGCTGATCTTCGTTGCCAGCTTCCTGGTGCCGCTGTTCAAGCTGACCGCGCTGGTGCTGCTCAACATCACGGCGCAGCGCCGCAGCAACTGGCGGCAGCTCGAACGGGCCAAGCTCTATCGCATCCTCGAGGTGATCGGGCGCTGGTCGATGCTCGACGTCTTCGTGGTGGCGCTGCTGGCCGGCCTGGTGCGCATCCAGGGCTTCGCCGAGATCACGGCCGGGGTCGGCATCGCCGCCTTCGGCGCGGTGGTGGTCCTCACCATGCTGGCGTCGCTGAGCTTCGATCCGCGCCTGACCTGGGACACCGGACCGGATGCCCCGGCGGATGAAATGAAAATGGACAATGAACCGATATGAATGACGAAAGCACCCGGCCCGAGCCGCAGCCGCCCCGGGCTGCGCCGAAGGTCGTCAGGCGGCGCAACTGGCTGCCCTCCCTGATCTGGCTGATCCCGATCGTGGCGGCCATGGTCGGGGTGGCGCTGGTGGCGCGCATCCTCATGGACCGCGGACCCGAGATCGTGCTGACCTTCAAGAGCGCCGAAGGCCTCGAGGCCAACAAGACCGTGGTCAGGTACAAGGACGTCCAGATCGGCACCGTCACGCACATCCGCCTGGCCACCGACCGTTCGCATGTCAGGGTGCTGGTGCAGCTCAAGAAGGAAGCCAGCGCATTCACGGCGCAGGACACCCGGTTCTGGGTGGTCCGCCCGCGGCTCGACACCTCGGGCATCTCCGGTCTGGGCACCTTGCTCTCGGGCGCCTACATCGGCGTCGATGCCGGCACCTCCGAAGAAACCTCGGGCGAGTTCACCGGGCTCGAGACGCCCCCGATCGTCACCCGCGACGACTCCGGGCGGCAGTTCCTGCTGCGGGCCCGCGACGTCGGCTCGCTGGACATCGGCTCGCCGGTGTACTTCCGCCGTATCAAGGTGGGCCAGGTCGCCGCCTACGAGCTCGACCCGGATGGCCACGGCGTGACGCTGAGGGTCTTCATCAATTCGCCCTACGAGAAGTTCGTCGGCGTCAACACGCGCTTCTGGCATGCCAGCGGCTTCGACATCGACCTGAACGCCAGCGGCCTGAAGATTCGCACCCAGTCCCTGGTCACGGTGCTGATCGGCGGCATCGCCTTCCAGGCGCCCGACGACCAGAACGGGCCGGTGGCCGGGGAGAACACCGCCTTCGTGCTGGCCAGCGACGAGACCACCGCGATGAAGGAACCCGACGGGCCTTCGCAGACCATGCTGCTGTACTTCAACCAGTCGCTGCGCGGCCTGTCGCCGGGGGCGCCGGTCGACTTCCGGGGCGTCGTGATCGGCGAGGTCAAGTCGATCGGGGTCGAGTTCGACCGGGGCGAGCGCGCCTTCAGGATGCCGGTGGTGATCCAGGTCTACCCGGACCGCATGCGGCGCCGTTCCGCCACCGATCCGGACGCTCGCATCTCGTCGTTCCAGCGCTGGCAACTGCTGGTCAGCAAGGGGATGCGGGCCCAGCTGCGCACCGGCAACCTGCTGACCGGCCAGGTCTACGTGGCGATGGATTTCTTCAACGACGCCAAGCCGGCGAAGCTCGAGCCGAACCAGGTTCCGCTCGAGCTGCCGACCCAGCCCAACCGGCTGGACGAGCTGCAGTCGCAGGTGGCCGACATCGCGCGCAAGCTCAACCAGGTGCCTTTCGAGGAGATCGGTGCCGATCTGCGCAAGAGCCTGGCCTCCCTCGACAAGACCCTCAACAGCACCGAGCAGCTCGCCAGGCGCCTGAACAACGACGTCACGCCCGAGATGGCTGCGGCCTTGAAGGACGTGCGCCAGACCCTGCGCTCGGCCGAGAAGACCATCGCCGACGATGCACCGCTGCAGCAGGACCTGCGCCAGACCCTGCAGGAAGTCACGCGGGCGGCGGGGTCGCTGCGCGTACTGACCGACTACCTGGAGCGCCACCCCGAATCCCTGATCCGCGGCAAGCCGGAGGACAAGCAGAAATGAAGACGACCCACTTCCGGCTCGCGGCCGCAGCCCTCGGCGCGGCCTGGCTCGTGGCCGCCTGCGGCAGCAGCGGCGGGCCGCAGTACTACAGCCTGGCCGACAGCGTGGCGCCGGCCCGCGCGCCGGTGTTGGCGGGCGGCGCACCGGCCTACATCGAACTGACGCCGATCGCCATGCCGGAGCGCTTCGCCCGGCCGCAGCTGGTGGTGCGCAAGAAGGACGCGCCGGACAGCCCGGCGGTCGACATCCTCGAGCAGCACCGCTGGTCGTCCTCGTTCGAGAACGAGCTGCGCGACAGCCTGGGCAGCGGCATCGCGAGCCGGCTGGGCGCCGTCGACATTACCAAGTCCGGCCGTTCACGGGGCCAGCCGGCGACACGCATCGCGGTCCAGCTGGAGCAGTTCGACGCCATCGAGGGCAAGCGGGTCGATGCCAGCTTCACCTGGACGGTGCGCCGCACCGACGAAGGGCCGGCGACCGGCTGCCGGCTGTCGCTGTCGGAACCCGTGGGCGGCGGCTTCGACGCCCTGGCCCAGGGCGCCCAACGTCTCACGTCGCGGCTGGCGGAGGCCATCGCGGCCAGCGTTCCCGCGCCGCCGGGCACTGCGAAGTGCGCGGCCTGACATAGAGACAGGGCGGTGGCCATGGCCCCGAACGGCTTCGCACTCTTCGCCACGGCCATCGGCGCCTGCGGCATCGCCTGGGGGCCGGGCGGCATCGTCGGCGTGCAGTTGCCCGAGGGCGGGGAGGACGCCACGCGTGCGCGCATGCGGCGGCGCTTTCCGAACTGGCCGGAGCAGGACGCGCCGGCCGACGTGGTGCCGGCGATCGAGGGCATCCGCGGCCTGCTGGCCGGCGCAGCGCTCGACCTCGCCGAGATCGTGCTCGACCTCGAAGGTGTCAGCGACTTCCATCGGCGCGTCTACGAGATCGCGCGCCGCATTCCACCCGGGCGCACCCGCACCTACGGCGACATCGCGGCCGAGCTCGGCGACAAGGGCCTGGCGCGCGCGGTCGGGCAGGCGCTCGGCCTCAATCCCTTCGCACCGGTGGTGCCCTGCCACCGGGTGCTCGCCGCTGGCGGCCGCTGGGGCGGCTTCTCGGCCCACGGCGGTGCGGCGGCGAAGCTCCGGATGCTGGCGATCGAAGGTGCCAGGCCGGACAGCGAGAGCGGTGATTTGTTCTGAGGCCTAGCACAGGCCGACGCGTCGCGCTGCCGACGGTTCATCGCCGCCTTGGCGACAATCGGGCGATGACTTCTTCGCGCTTCTTCAAGATCGCGCTCGTGCTCGGCCTGTTGTCGGCCATCGGCCCGTTCGCGATCGACATGTACCTGCCGGCGCTGCCCGAGATCGGCAGCAGCCTGCAGGCCGGCATCGGGCCGGCGCAGATGAGCCTCACGGCTTTCTTCATCTCGCTCGGCGTCGGGCAACTGCTCTACGGACCGGTGTCCGACATGGTGGGGCGCAAGCCGCCGCTCTACTTCGGCCTGGGCCTGTTCGCGCTGGCCAGCATCGGCTGCGCGCTGGCCACCAGCATCGAGATGCTGATCGCGCTGCGCTTCGTCCAGGGCCTGGGCGCCGCGGCCGGCATGGCCATCCCGCGCGCCGTGGTGCGCGACCTGCACACCGGCACCGACGCGGCGCGGCTGATGTCGCTGCTGATGCTGGTCTTCAGCGTGTCGCCGATCCTGGCGCCGCTGGCCGGCAGCGCGGTGATCGCCTTCACCGGATGGCGCGGCGTGTTCTGGTCGGTGACCTTGGCGGCCGTGGTCGGACTGGCGACCATCGCCATGGTCCTGAAGGAGACCCGGCCGGCCGAGGAGCGGGTCGAGAGCAGCCTGGGCAGCGCGCTGGCCGCCTACGGCGTGCTGCTGCGAGACACCCACTACCTCGGGCTGGTCTTCATCGGTGCCTTCGCGATGGCGGGTTTCTTCACCTACCTGGCGAACTCGTCCTTCGTGATGATCGACCACTACGGCCTGTCGCCGGTGATGTACAGCGTGGCCTTCGGCGTCAACGCGGCCGCCTTCTTCGCCGCCGCGCAGCTCAACGGCCCGCTGTGCGAGCGCTTCGGAATCGAACGGGTGGTGAAGACCGGCGTCGCGGCCTGCGGCGCGGTGATGCTGGCCATGTTCGCCTATTTCGCCGGCGGCGGCGACCGGCTGGCGGTGCTGATCGTGCTGTACTTCATCGCCAGCGGCCTGATGGGCCTGGTCATTCCGACCACCTCGGTGCTGGCCCTCGAGAAGCACGGCGCCATCGCCGGCACCGCGTCGGCGCTGCTCGGCACCTTGCAGATGCTGACCGGCGCGGTGGTGATGGCGGTGGTCGGGCTGTTCACCGACGGCCGGCCGCTGCCGATGGTGACCGGCATGGCGGGCGGCGCGCTGATCGCGGTGGCCCTGACCTGGCTCACGCTCGATGGCCGGCGCCAGCCCGTCGGGCAGGCGGGCTGAGCGATGTCGTCCATCCCCGTCGCCCAGACCGCTCACACCGCACGCGATGGCCTGCCGCAGCCGCAGCGCCGCCACGCGATGGTGGTGGTCATCCTCGGCATCGCGGTGGCGGTGCTCGATGGCACCATCGTCAATCTCGCGCTGCCCGGAATCGCGCGCGAGCTGCAGGCGGACCCGGCGCACGCGATCTGGGTCGTCAACGCCTACCAGATCGCCGCGCTGGTGATGCTGCTGCCGCTGGCCTCTTTGGGCGACCGGATCGGCTATCGCCGCGTGTACCTCACGGGCATGGCCCTGTTCGCGGCTGCGTCGCTGATCGCGACACTGTCCCATTCGCTCGGCATGCTGATCGCGGGCCGTGCGCTGCAGGGGCTCGGCGCGGCCGGCATCATGAGCGTCAACGCAGCGCTGGTGCGGCTGATCTACCCCAGGAAGCAGCTTGGGCGCGGCATGGCAATCAATTCGATGGTCGTGGCCACCGCCTCGGTCGCGGGCCCCTCGGTGGCGGCCGGCATCTTGTCGATCGCGTCCTGGCCCTGGCTGTTCGCGCTCAACGTGCCGCTGGGGGCGCTGGTGTTGGTGCTCGGGCTGCGTTCCTTGCCGTTCAACGAGGCGAAGGCGTCGGGGGTGCGGTTCTCGCTGCTGGACGTGGCGCTCAACGTGGCGATGTTCGCGCTGGTCTTCGTCGGCGCCGACCGGCTGGGCGTGCGCGGCGAGGCCGGGCAGGGCGCCAGCCCGATGGCCTGGCTGCTGCTGCTGGCCGGCCTGGCGGTCGGCTTCGTCTACCTGCGGCGGCAGGCCGCGCAGGCGGTGCCGCTGTTCCCGGTCGACCTGCTGCGCATCCCGGTGTTCGCGCTCTCGATGGGCACCTCGGTCGGCGCTTTCTGCGCCCAGATGCTGTCCTTCATCGCGCTGCCGTTCCTGCTGCTCGACACCTATGGCCGCTCGCACTTCGAGGCCGGCCTGCTGATCACCGCCTGGCCGCTGGCGATCGTGGTGATGGCGCCGATCGCCGGCCGGCTCATCGGCCGCTGTCCGGACGGACTGCTCGGCGGCATCGGGCTGGCCATGCTGGCCACCGGCCTGGCGCTGCTGGCGGCGCTGCCGGCCCAGCCGGGCAACGCCGACATCGTCTGGCGCATGGTCTTGTGCGGCGCCGGCTTCGGCCTGTTCCAGTCGCCCAACAACCACACCATCGTGACCACGCCGCCGCCCCAGCGCAGCGGCGCGGCGAGCGGCATGCTGGGCACCGCGCGGCTCACGGGCCAGACCCTGGGCGCCGTGCTGCTGGCCGGCATCTTCAGCGTCTGGAGTCCGCACGACGGCAAAGGCCAGGTGATCGCATTGGGCCTGGCCGCCTGCTGCGCGGCGGTGGCCGCGGTCTGCAGCACCTTGCGCACGCGGGCCCGGTAGCGGACCGGCTCAGGGCGGCGGCAGGGTCTGCGCGATGCGCTCGGCCATGAAATCGTAGAACGGATTCGACGACAGCCGCGTGAGCGAATCCAGGCTGACGATCAGGCCGCCGCGCTCGCCACGCATCGCCAGGGCCCCGAGGTTGACGCCGAAATCGTCGCTGTCGTCGGGCCGCAGGCCGTACAGCGGGTCGGTGAGCGGAAACGGCAGCGCCAGGTGCGAGAGCGAAAACACCTCGAGCGGAAACTCGAGCCCGATCGGCCGCGTCTGGACCGTGGTGGCGCCGGCCTCAGTGACCTGCTCGACCACCTGCCGGCTGTGGACGTCGGCATTGGTGACGAGGGTCGTGCGGAAGCGCCGCGGCGCCGGCGGCAGCACCCGGTCGGGCCGCAGGTCGCTGCCGGAGCGCAGCAGCGGCCCGAACTTGACGCTGCGGTTGAGGTCGAACAGCACCAGCTCGCTGCCGTTCGCGGGCAGCCGTGCATAGAGACCGGTGACGATCGCGCGGGTGCTCACCGTGAAGTCGATCAGCGACTGGAAGGTGAGGGTCGGCGGCATCTGGTCGAGCCGCCCGTCGCGCTCCTCGCGGGCCACGTGGGCCTGCAGGTCGCGCGTGAGCAGCGACGACTGGCGCGCCCCGTTGACCGGGAACGAGTTGTACTTGAAGGGGTTGAACTCCGGCACGATGCCGAGCCAGGCCGCCTTGGCGAAGGCCGGAAAGATCGCCGGCCAGCCGAACACGCCGGCGAAGCGCGACAGCTCGGTGATGCCGATCATCGGCGCGATCAGGATCAGGCGATCGGGCCGCGCCAGCTTCGGGTCGTCGATCGCATCGAGCGCGTACTTGGTCGCCAGTGCGCCGCCGTTCGAGAAGCCGACCACGTGCAGCGGCAGCGGCGCCGGCACGCGGCGGCGTGCTTCGCGCACCGCGAGCTCGGTCGCGGCCGACCAGTCTTCCCATTGCACGTGAGTGAGCCCGGCCGGCACGGTGCCGTGGCCCGGCATGCGGATCGCGACGACCGCGAAACCGCGGTCGCGGTACAAGGTGGCCACATGGCGCAGGCTGAAGGGGGAATCGGTCAGGCCATGGAGCAGCACCACCACGCCCTTGGGCGGGCCTTGCGGATCGAGCGTGTAGGAGCGGTTCCAGTCCTGGCGGAAGTGACCCGGGTAGATCGGGCTGCCGTCGAAATAGCGGTTCGACGGCGTGCGCAGTTCCGGCGGCAGCTTGTCGGTGACTTCGCGCCGGACCTCGTCGAAGGCCGCGTTCTCGGCCGCCAGCCAGGCCGGCCAGTCGGCCTGGCGGATCTGCTCGCCCGACAGTTCGTGCGGCACGTGCGTGTGCCACGGCTCGAGCGGGGGGCCGCGCTGCACGTCGTAGGTGCGCACGGCGAGCAGTGTGACGAAAACGATGCCCAGCAACAGCGCGGTGCGCTTCAGCATCCTGGCCAGCCAGGGTCCCATTCCGTTTCCTCTTGCGTTCTTGTTCGGGCAGGCGTTTCGCGGGAAACGTCCTGCCGCCCAATCTATCACGCGGCCCCGGGGCGCCGGCTCGCGATCCGGCCCAGTGTCGCGATCGCCTGCTCGGCGCGTTCGTCCCACGGGTGGCCGTAGTTGAGGCGCAGGCAGTTCGTGAAGCCGCGCTGGGCCGAGAAGATCGGCCCCGGGGCGACGCTGATGCCTTGGGCGAGCGCCTGCCGATGCACCTCGAGGGCATCGACGTGCCCCGGCATCTCGACCCACAGGAAATAGCCGCCCGCCGGCCGGGTGGCACGGGTGCCGGGCGGGAAGTGCTCGGCGATGGCCTGCGCCAGCAGGGTCTGCTGCCCGGCCAGCGCGCGCCGGAGCTTGCGCAGGTGCTTGTCGAAGCCGCCCTTCTCGAGGTAGGTCGCCAGTCCGTTCTGGGTCGGCGCCGAGGCGCCCAGCGTGGTGGTCAGCTTGGCGCGGGCCACCGCCCGCGTGAAGCGTCCCGGCGCCGCCCAGCCGATGCGGTAGCCGGGCGCCAGGCACTTCGAGAACGACGAGCAGTGCATCACCAGGCCCTGCGTGTCGAAGGCCTTGGCCGGCAGCGGCCGCTTGTCGTCGAAATAGAGCTCGCCGTAGACGTCGTCCTCGATCAGCGGCACCTGGTGGCGGGCCAGCAACTCGACCAGCGCCTTCTTCTTTGCGTCGGGCATCAGGCTGCCGAGCGGGTTCTGGAAGTTGGTCATGAGCCAGCAGGCCTTGGGCCGATGGCGCTGGATCGCGCGCTCGAGCGCGTCGAGCGCCATGCCTTCGCGCGGATGGGTCGGCACCTCGATCGCCTCCAGGCCCAGTCGCTCGAGCGCCTGCAGCGCGGCATAGAAGGTCGGCGATTCGATCAGCACCGCATCGCCCGGCCGCGTGACGCTGGCGAGGCAGAGGTTCAGCGCCTCGAGGGCGCCGTTGGTGATGACGATCTCGTCGGTGTGGACCTGCACGCCGTCGGCCAGGTAGCGCAGTGCGATCTGCCGCCGCAGCCGCGCGTTGCCGGGCGTCAGGTCGTCCACGGTGCTCCATGGATCGAGGTTCTGGACACTGGAGGCCATGATGCGGCCGAGGCGGGCGAGCGGAAACAGCAGCGGGCTCGGGAAGGCCGAGCCCAGCGGCACCACATCGCGCACCATGGTCGACTCGAGGATCTCGAACACATGCTCGCTGACATCGAGCGGCACGGCGTCGTCCTCGGGCTGCGAGGCAGCCTCGGGCTCGGGCGGCAGTTGCCGGGCGCCTTCGGCCACGTAGTAGCCGGAGCGCTCGCGGGCCCGGATCAGGCCCTGGGCCTCGAGCAGGTAGTAGGCCTGGAACACGGTCGACGGGCTGACGCCGCGGCTGGCCCGCGCCTGGCGCACGGAGGGCAGGCGGTCGCCGGGGTGCAGCACCCCGGTGCGAATCGAATCGGCGATCTCGGCGGCCAGGGCCTGGTAGCGTGTCATGGAGCGGCGATTGTCCGGTACTGCGCGCGGCCTCATACTTTGGCGATGCCGCAGATCGGAAAGCCTCCCGGTGACGACAGCCTGATCCGGCACGGTTGCGAGGCCGCCGACTGCCCGCCGGCTTCGCGGCCCTGGGTGCTCGCCGCGGCCATCGTCGGATCGAGCATGGCATTCATCGACGGCACCGTGGTCAACGTCGCGCTGCCGGCGATCCAGGCCGACCTGCATGCCAGCGCCTTCCAGGCCCAATGGGTGGTCGAGTCCTATGCCTTGTTCCTGGCCGCGCTGCTGCTGGTCGGCGGCGCGCTCGGCGATCACTTCGGACGCCGCAGGATCTTCGCGCTCGGGGTCGCGTTGTTCGCACTGGCCTCGATGGCCTGCGCGCTGGCGGGCGACGTCTCGCAGCTGATCGCTGCGCGCGCGGTGCAGGGCATCGGCGGCGCCTTGCTGGTGCCCGGCAGCCTGGCGCTCATCAGCGCGTCCTTTCCCGAGAAGGAGCGCGGCCGGGCGATCGGCACCTGGTCCGGGTTCAGCGGCATCACGGCGGCCATCGGACCGGTGGTGGGCGGCTTCCTGGTCGACCACTATTCGTGGACCTGGGCCTTCCTGGTCAACCTGCCGATGGCGGCCGTGGTGCTGCTGATCGTCTGGCGCCACGTGCCCGAGAGCCGCGGCGGCGCGGCGGCTTCGGCGCGGCTCGATCCCTGGGGCGCGGCGCTGGCGACGGTGGCGCTCGGGGGCATCGTCTATGCATTCATCGAGGCGCCGACACAGGGCTGGCGCGCGCCCTCGGTGCCGTTCGCGCTGCTGGCGGGCATCGCGGCCAGCGTGGCCTTCGTGATGGTCGAGCTGCGCGTGCGCTCGCCGATGCTGCCGCTCGGACTGATGCGCGTCGGCAACTTCGGCGGCGCCAACCTGCTGACGCTGCTGCTCTATGCGGCGCTCGGCGGAGGGCTCTACTTCCTGCCGCTCAACCTGATCCAGGTCCAGGGCTACTCGGCCACCGTCGCCGGCGCGGCGCTGCTGCCGTTCATCCTGATCATGTTCGCGCTGTCGAGCTGGGCCGGGCAACTGGTCGACCGCATCGGAGCGCGCCTGCCGCTGGTGGTGGGCCCCGCCATCGCCGCCGCCGGGTTCGCGCTGTTCGCACTGCCGGGCGTCGGCGCCGATTACTGGACCTCGTTCTTCCCGGCGGTGGTGGTGCTCGGCTTCGGCATGGCGGTGACCGTCGCGCCGCTCACCACCACCGTCATGAACGCGGTCGGGCCGGAGCTCGCGGGCATCGCCTCGGGCGTCAACAATGCGGTCTCGCGCGCCGCCGCGGTACTGGCGATCGCGGTCTTCGGCGTCGTCATGGCCTGGGCCTTCGACGCCGGCCTGGGCCAGGGCCTGCTCGACATGGGGGCCTCGCCCGAGGCGGCAGCCTTCGTGCGGGCGCAGCGCAGCCAGCTGGCCGGCGCCACGCTGCCGCCGGGTGCCGACCCGGCTGTGGCGGCGGCGCTGCGGCACACCATCAACGCGGCATTCGTCTCCGGCTTTCGCTGCGTCATGCTGCTGTGTGCCGGCCTTGCCCTGCTGAGCGCGGTGAGCGCGTGGCTGCTGATCGGCCGCGCCGAGGCCATCGATCGCCATACGTCGCATGGCCGATAGCCAATAGGGGAGGCCCCCTCCACACTGCGCACTCGATGGCCCGTTCACCCAAGGTCTGGCCGCAGGAGGAATGGCAATGAACCAGGGTTTCCACCGCGCCGCTCGATGGTGGCCGCTGATTGCGTGCGTGCTGCTGGCGGGCTGCTCGAAGGGCCCGCAGCCCGGCGAGGTGCAGGACGAAGCGAAGCTCGCGGGCCGCGACGCGGCATCGTTCCCGCATGCCGGCGAGGACTACTTCCACGACATGGACAACGCAATTGCGCTGTCGCCGGAAGAGATCAAGGGCCGCAACATGTGGCTGGTGTGGAGCGGCGGCAACGACCGCTTCTGGACCCGGATGAGCGACTACACCTTCGGCGCCTTCGACCTGCTGAAGGTGATCAGCTCGCACCCCAGCCTGGGCTATTCGCGGGCCAATCGCTGGCAGTACTTCGGCCTGGTCAACGAACCCTGCTTCAACAACGCCGCCGGGCCCGACAAGGCGCGCCGCGGTCTCTGGCTGGACGTCCGCAGCAAGGACTGCGCGCCCGATCCGTTCGAGAACGAGAGCAAGTACCCGGGCGTCGCGATCGGCTCGCGCGGCAAGCCGCTGGGCGACGGCACGACGCAGCCGGTGGGCTCGTTCTACGGCTGGGGCACCGGAATCGCGGGACTGCGCCTGTTTCCGAATCCGGACTTCGACGAGAAGGCCGCCAAGGCATGGGACGCCGAGAAGTACTACACCGACCCGAGCTACTACAACCGCAAGGACCTGGTGCGTCCCTACCGGGTCGGCATGTCCTGCGGCTTCTGCCACGTCGGGCCGAGCCCGGTGAAGCCGCCGGCCGATCCGAACAACCCGAAGTTCGAGAACCTGAGTTCCTCGGTCGGCGCCCAGTACATGTGGGTCGACCGGCTCTTCATCTACAACGCCAACAAGCCCGAGGGCCGGACCAACTACATGTACCAGCTGGCCCACACCTACCGGCCGGGCGCGATGGACACCTCGCTGGTCTCGACCGACGGCATCAACAACCCGCGCACCATGAACGCGGTCTACGACTTCGCCTCGCGGCTCGAGATGGCCCGGCGCATCGGCCGCGAGAAGCTCGCCGGTGGCGAACTCGACAACAAGCAGTTCAACGACTTCATCGCCAGCGGGCCCTTGACCGAGTTCTTCTCGAAGGCCGACTCGATGGTCTACACGCCGCACGTGCTCAAGGACGGCGCCGACTCGGTCGGGCTGCTGGGCGCGCTGAACCGCGTGTACCTCAACATCGGCCTGTTCAGCGAAGAGTGGCTGCTGCACTTCAACCCGGTGGTCGGCGGCAAGACCATCACGCCGATCAAGATCGCGTCGGCGCAGAAGAATTCGAGCTACTGGCAGGCGACCGAGGCCGGGACGCCGAACACGGCGCTGTTTTTCCTCAAGGCCGCGCAGCCCGACCACCTGAAGGACGCTCCCGGCGGCGACAAGTACCTGGGCGCCGACGCCGCCACGCTGGAGCGCGGCAAGCTCGCTTTCGCCGACACCTGCGCGCGCTGCCATTCGAGCAAGGCACCGCCGCTGCCGGCATCGCTCGAACTCTCGCCGCAACGGTGCGCGGGACCGGGCTACGTCGACTGCTTCAAGCGCTACTGGGGCTGGACCCAGACCGAGGACTACAAGGTGCAGATGCGCAAGATCGTCCAGGCGCCGAACTTCCTGCAGAACAACTACCTGTCGACCGAGGCGCGGATCCCCGTCACCTTGCTGCGCACCAATGCCTGCAGCCCGCTGGCGACCAACGCGCTGGCGGGCAATATCTGGGACAACTTCTCGTCGCAGACCTACAAGAGCCTGCCCTCGGTCGGCACCGTGACGCTCGCCGATCCCTTCACCGGCGCCCCCAAGCCCTACGAAATGCCAGCGGGCGGACGGGGCTACACGCGGGTGCCGTCGCTGATCAGCGTCTGGTCGACCGCGCCTTTCCTGCTCAACAACACGGTCGGCGAGGCCAACGGCGATCCGTCGGTGGACGGCCGCATGAAGGTCTTCGACCAGGCGATCGAGCAGATGCTGTGGCCCGAGAAGCGCAAGGCCGACGCCCTGCTCGGCGCCAAGGTCGGCGGCACCATCGACCGCACCACCGAGCGCAGCGTCGTTACCATCCCGACCGGCTACGCCCCCGAGGCGCTGCAGCCGCTGCAGGGCGCCTTGCACCGCTGGCTGCCGTGGCTGGTGCAGAAGGACGGCGACATCGTGCTGGGTCCGATCCCGGGCGGCGTGCCGGTGAACCTGCTGTCCAACCTCAAGCTGCGTGCCGAGAGCGACGATCTCGGCGACAAGGCCCAGCACGTGAAGGACGCGGGCGCGCTGCTGGTCAAGCTCAAGCTGGCGCTCGCCAGCGCGCCGGCCGGCGCTTCCGACGAAGAACTGCGCCAGCACTTCGCCAACCTGGCCGAGCCGATGCTCGAACTCAGCAAGTGCCGCGACTTCGTGGTCAACCGCGGCCACTACTTCGGCACGGCGGAGTTCAACCGGCAGGAGGGACTGAGCGCCGACGAGAAGGCCTTCGGCCGTGAACCCGAGCTGAGCGACGAGGACAAGCGGGCGCTGGTCTCGTTCCTGAAGACCTTCTGAGCCCAGCGAAACGCCACGCATGCAGGGCGCTGATCCGACGACGAGCGACTGGGACTACGTGATCGTCGGTGCGGGCGCGGGCGGCGGCCCGTTGGCGGCCCGGCTCGCCGAACACGGCATGCGGGTCATGCTGCTCGATGCCGGCGGCGATCCGCGCAGCGGCGATGCCCGCCTGCCCGACGACTACGACGTCCCGGCCTTCCATGCCTTCGCCTGCGAGAACCCGGCGCTGCGCTGGGACTTCCGCATCCGCCACTACGCCGACGAGGCGCAGCAGGGGCGGGACTGGAAGTACCAGGCCGGGCAGGGCGTGCTCTACCCGCGCGCCGCCGGCCTTGGCGGCTGCAGCGCGCACAACGCGATGATCTTCATGCCGCCGCACGCCTCGGACTGGGACCGGATCGCGCGGCTGACCGGGGACCCGTCATGGCGCGCGGTGCGCATGCGCCGCTATGCGCAGCGCGTGGAAGATTGCCGCCACCGGCCGGTCTGGCGTGCGTTCAGGCACCTCGGGCTCGATCCGACCGGCCATGGATGGGGCGGCTGGCTGCAGACCGAGAAGTCGATCCCGCTGTCGGTGCTCGGCGACCAGGGCCTGCTGCGGGTGCTGCGCGAGAGCGCGCGCAGCTTCACCCACGACCTGCCGACGCCGCTGCTGAGCACGCTGCGCTGGCTGGGTGGCGGCCTCGGCGATCCGAACGCGAGGCGCTGGCGGCCCGGCAGCTTCGAGGGCCTCTGCTACACGCCGCTCGCGACCGCCGGCCACCGCCGCAGCGGCGTGCGCGAACGCCTGCTGGCGGTGGCAGCGCGCCATCCCGATCGGCTGCACATCGAACTCGATGCGCTGGCGACCCGGGTGCTCTTCGATGCCGAGGGCGGCGCCGTCGGCGTTGCCTACATCAAGGGCGCGCGGCTCTACCGTGCGCATGCGGCGCCGAGCGAGCAGGCGGGCGAGGCGCGCGAGGCGAGGGCGCGGCGCGAGGTGATCCTCTGCGGCGGCGCCTTCAACACGCCGCAGCTGCTGATGTTGTCGGGGATCGGCCCGGCCGCAGAGCTGGCGGCACACGGCATTCCGCTGCGGGTCGACCTGCCCGGCGTCGGGCGCAACCTGCAGGACCGCTACGAGGTCGCGGTCACGCACCGGATGCAGCTGCCGTGGAAGGCGCTCGAGGGCGCGCGCTTCGAGCGCGACGATGCGCTGTGGCGCCGATGGCAGAAAGACCGCGGCGGCATGTACGCGTCCAACGGCGCCGCGCTCGGCGTGGTCCAGCGCTCGCGCGGCGCGGCGGGACCGGACCAGGAGCCGGACCTCTTCTGCATGGCGCTGCTGGCCCGCTTCGAAGGCTATTTCAGCGGCTTCTCGCACTGGATCCGCGACCATCCCGACCAGCTGACCTGGGCCGTGCTCAAGGGCCACACGCGCAATCGCGCCGGCACCGTGCAACTGCATTCGGCCGATCCGCGCGACATGCCGCTGGTGAACTTCCACTACTTCGAAGAGGGCGACGATGCCGCTGGTGTCGACCTGAAGGCGGTGGTCGAGGCGATCCGCTTCGTGCGGCGCATGACGGCGCCGCTGAGGGAGAAGGGATGGATCGCCGAGGAAGTGGCGCCCGGCACCGCGGTCGACAGCGACGCGGCACTGGCCGACTATGTGCGGCAGACCGCGTGGGGGCACCATGCCTCGTGCACGTGCGCGATCGGTGCTGTGGACGCGGGCGGCGTGCTCGACAGCGCGTTCGCCGTGCATGGCGTGAAGCGGCTGCGCGTGGTCGACGCCTCGGTGTTTCCGCAGATCCCGGGCTTCTTCATCGCCGCGGCGATCTACATGATCGCGGAGAAGGCGGCCGATGTCTTGCTCGAGGAGGCGCGTCGAACACCTCTTTCGGCAAGTTGACGAAGCCCATCGAAGGGCTGACACTTTCTGAACGGCGGGGCTTCCCCGGAGGAGAGAGCAGATGGCCTATGACGTCCAACAGTTGCTCGACATGTCGCAGCAGCAACTCGACGAACTGTTCCGCGCCAGCCCGCCCGGAGAGATCCCGAACGGCGAGGCCGCCGGCACGGCGATCATCGCGCCCGGCACCCATTACACCGAGTCGATCGCGAAGATCATCAACTTCTTCGGCTGGCAGGGGAAGGTGTTCGATGCCGCGAACGGCGTGCTCAAGAACAAGGTCAGCGTTCTCGGCGTGGAGGCCATCGTCGCCAAGGTCTACCTGGGCAGCAGCTGGCTCGACAACAAGCCGTGCATCGTGCTCGACTACTCCGAGACCTCTTTCGTGGCCCAGTGGATCCGCGACGAGATCCGGCTCATCTCCCCGAACTTCTACCTCGGCAAGGTCTATTGGGGCAAGGATCGGTTGATCGACTTCTGCCTCCAGTTCTGAGATGCGGTGACACCCCAATCGCATTTCATGGTGGTCGCGGCCGTCGCGAGCGGCCGGGAGGCCGGCCTCCGCAAGCTGCTGGACAGTCTGAACCTGAAGCCCGGCATGGTCGACCCGGACAACGCGCTGGTGCCCTTCGGCCGCTTCGATCGACTGCATTACGCGCGGTTCGCGCTCCTCACCGACACCACGCTCGGCGATCTCGAGGCCTTCGAACTGCCGCGGCCTCGCGTGCCGCTCTACCTGAGCTTTCTGGGCGAATGCGACGGCCCGGCCAACGACCAGCTGGCCGAGTTCGCGCAGGTCGCGGGCGATGGCCTGCGCAGCATCTTCGCGCACTGCGAAGGCTTCGACGTCGACGGCAACCTGTTCGCGTGGCTCAAGGCGCGCTCGCTGCCGGTGGCCGCGGGCTACGTCAACCGCATCGGCCGCACCGTGCGGCAGGTGCGCGAAGACAGCGCGCTGCAACGCGCGCTGGCCTCGCAGGTGCCGCGCGACATCGCCACCGAAGCCGAGGACCCGCAGGCGCTGCGCCATCGCCTGCTGGCCTTCGTGCAGGCCGAGCAGCTCGAGGGGCGGCTGCTGCTGACCTCGCCCGAACGCACGCCCACCGGCTGGTGGCTGCGCAACCTGCTGCATGCCGTTGCACCGTTCGCGGTCCTGCTGGTGGCTTTGCTGCTGGTGTACAGGCAGCCGCTGCTGCTGCTCTTGCTGGTGCTGCTGGCAGCCTGCCTGGTCTGGCAGCTGCGCCGCCGCGAGAAGAGCGACCCCGAGTTCTGTCCGCGCCCGGACCGCGAGGCGGTGCAGGAGATGCAGCGCCTCGAAGACCACGACCTCACCAACAGCTTCACCGCCCTCGGTCCCGTCAAGCCGGGGCTGTTCCGGCGCTGGCTCACGCAACTGATCCTCTACGCCATCGACTACGCCTGCCGCCATGTCTTCGGCCGCGGCCACCTGGCGCGGGTGCAGACCATTCACTTCGCACGCTGGGTGTTCCTCGACGGCAAGACCCGGGTGCTGTTCGCGAGCAACTACGACGGCAGCCACGAAAGCTACATGGACGATTTCATCAACAAGGCGGCCTGGGGCCTGAACCTGATCTTCAGCAACGGCTTCGGCTGGCCACGCACCGACTGGCTTCTGAAGGGCGGGGCGCGGCACGAACTGCGCTTCAAGTACTACCAGCGGCGGCACCAGCTGCCGACCCAGGTCTGGTACAAGGCCTACCCCGGCCTGACCTTGACCGACCTGGAGCGCAACCGGCGCATCCGCGAGGGCTTCGAGATGCACCAGGTGACGGACGCCCAGGCGCTCGAATGGCTGAGGCTGCTATGAGCGTTCCGGCAGTCGAATACGACGACATCCAGGGTCTGGTGCGCTTCGGCTACAGGCGCTTGACCCAAGCCTGCTTTCTGTTGTTGCGCGTGACCGATGCGCAGGCCGCACGCGATTGGCTCGCACGCGCGCCCATCAGCAGCGCCATGACGCAGGAGCCGCCGCCGACGACCGCCCTCCAGGTGGCTTTCACCTGCGCCGGGCTGCAGGCGCTCGGCGTGCGCCCGGACGTCGTCGAGGGCTTCTCGCACGAGTTCATCGTCGGCATGGCGAGCGACGCCAGCCGCGCGCGACGGCTCGGCGATCTCGGCGCCAACGATCCGGGCGGCTGGCAATGGGGCGGCTCGCCGGAACGGCTGCCGCACGTGCTGTTGATGCTCTATGCGGCGCCGGGCGGCCTCGACGACTGGCAGCGCATCGTGCTGGCGCAGTGCGAGCAAGGCTTCGAGCAGCTCGGCTACCTCGATACCGCGGACATGGACGGGGTCGAGCCCTTCGGCTTCGCGGACGGCATCTCGGAGCCTTCGATCGACTGGCTGCGCGAACGCCCGGCACGCGACGAGGAGGTCGACCGCTACAGCAACCTGTCGTGCCTCGGCGAGTACCTGCTGGGCTACCCGAACGAGTACGGCGCCTACACCGACCGGCCGCTGCTCGATGCCGACCGCGATCCCGAAGCGCTGCTGCCGCGCGCCGAAGACGCGCCCGACAAGGTCGACCTGGGCCGCAACGGCAGCTACCTGGTGCTGCGCCAGCTGCAGCAGGATGTCTCCGGCTTCTGGCGCTTCATGGATGCGCAGGTCGGAGGCGACCCGGCGCTGCGCAAGCAATTGGCCGAGGAGATGGTCGGCCGCACGATGGAAGGCGAGCCATTGGTCGGACGCACGGGCGAACGCATCCCGGGCGAGCAGGACCCACGCAACAGCTTCACCTATGGCGGCGACGGCGAAGGCCTGCGCTGCCCGATCGGCGCCCATATCCGGCGCAGCAATCCGCGCAATGCCGACCTGCCGCCAGGCAGACCGGGTTTCTATTCGTGGGCCAGGCGGACGCTGGGTTTCGATGCCACCGCCCTGGCGGCCGACAAGGTCTCCTCGACCCGCTTCCACCGGCTGCTGCGGCGCGGCCGCGAATACGGCAGCGCGGTCTCGGTCGAGCAGGCCCTGTCGCCGGCGAACCCGGGCGACGGCACCGGCCTGCACTTCATCTGCCTGGGCGCAAATATCGCGCGCCAGTTCGAATTCGTGCAATCGGCCTGGCTCGCGGGCCTGCGCTTCGATGGCTTGCCTGGCGACAGCGACCCGCTGACCGGCAACCACCTGCCGCGCGACGACGGCACGCCGACCGATGGCTTCGCGATTCCGCTCGACTCCGGCCCGGATCGCCGTGTCTGCGGGCTGCCGCAGTTCGTGACAGTGCGCGGTGGGGCCTATTTCTTCCTGCCCGGCCTGCGGGCCTTGCGCTACCTGTCGAAGGTGCAGCCATGAACTCGAATGCCAGCCGTCCGACGCCGCGGGCCAACACCGGCTCGGCCTGGCGCAACTTCGTCAGCGATTCGGGGATGGCGCTGATCCGGCTGGAGCGCCGCTTCGATCCGCTGCTGCGGCCGGCCTTCGACGCCTTTCTGCGCGATCCGCTGGCGCGCTTCACGACCGCGCTGATCAACCGGCGGCGCACCGACGAGGGCCTGGCGATCGCCGAGGAGCGGCTGCTGCCCGACGAGGAGAGCTTCACCGACTCGATCGTCAAGAGCTTCACGCGCCAGATGACCGACCTCTGGAAGCCCGGTGGCTTCGAGCGCGGCGGCAACACCAAGACCCAGGGCATCGTGCGCGGCGAGTTCAGGGTGCACGACGACATCCCCCCGCACATGAAGCGCGGCATCTATGCCGAGCCGCGAAGCTTCCGCTGCTGGGTGCGCTTCTCGGGGCCCGGTCCCTACATCACGCCGGACATCGACGATGTGGGCTTCATGAGCATCAGCATCAAGCTCATGGGCGTGCCGGGGCCGAAGCTGATGGAGGAAGAACAGCACACGCTCGACATGTTCGCGGTCTCGACCCCGACCTTCGTCACGCCCGACGCAAAGTGCAACGCGGCGCTGCAGCGCGAGAGCGTGAAGAACGCGCAGATCTTCTACTTCGTGAACCTGCACGACCCGCATGTACTCGACCTCATCATGCAGTCGCTCTTCATCAAGACCCAGAGCAGCCCGTTCGAGGCGCCGTATTTCAGCTGCGTGCCCTACCTGATGGGCGAAGGCCAGGCGATGCAGTACTCAGTCTGGCCGAAGACCCGGCAGCGCACGCCGATCCCGCGGCTGCCGCTGCGTCCGCCCGACGACTACCTGCGCCAGGCGATGGTGTCGGCGCTGGCCAACGACGATGTGGAGCTCGACTTCCGGGTCCAGATGCAGACCGATCCGCACCTCATGCCGATCGAGAATGCCGGCGTGCTGTGGCCCGAGAAGCTGTCGCCGCGCGTCAGCGTGGCGACGCTGCGGCTGCCGCGCCAGACCTTCGATTCGCCGGCACAGATGGAATTTGCGAAGCGACTCTCGTACAACCCGTGGCACACGATCGCGGAGCACCGGCCGCTCGGCAACCAGAGCCGCGCGCGCCGGCGGATGTACTGGGAGCTGGCCAAGCTGAGGCACACGATGAACGCGGTGCCGCATTACGAGCCGACGGGGGATGAGGTGTTCGAGTAGGCCTCTAATGATCGTCCACACCTTCGGCCCGGCCTGGAACGCCATCGACCTGAGTCCCTTCGCCGTCAAGCTCCTGACCTGGCTGCGGATGGCGCAGCTGCCGTGCACCACGCAGGTCGCCAATGTGCGAAAGATGAGCAACAGCAAGCTGCCGGCCCTGACGCTGGACGACGGCAGGCTCGTCAACGACTCGCGGCAGATCATCGAACTGCTGCGCCAGCTACACCAGGACCCACTGGACGAGCAGCGCTGGAGCCCTGCCGAGCAGGCGGTCGCCTGCGCCTGGAGGTCGCTGTTCGAGACCGACCTCTATTTCGCCGCCTACTACCAACGCTGGGTGCCCGAGCGGAACTTCGCGATCCTGAGGCCGGTCATGGCCGACTACATGGGCGCGCTGGGCGTGCCCGCCTTCGTGCGTCCCTTTGCGGTGAAGACGGTGCGGCGCAACGTGCTATCCCAGCTTGAGGCACAGGGTACCGGACGGCGCCCGATCGAGCAGATCCACGCGATGGCGGACCGCGGCTATGCGGCGGCCAGCGACTTCCTGGCCGACAAGCCCTACTTCATGGGCGACCGGCCGAGCGCGCTCGACGCCACGGTCTTCGCCTTCCTGCACACCCTGCTGTTGCCGCCGTTCGAGTCGCCGCAAAAGGCGCTGGTCGCCAGCCGTGCGAACCTGGTGCGCTACCACCAGCGGATGCTGCAACGGTACTGGCCGGAGCGCTACGCGGCGCCGGGTTGACCGGGCGGGAAACCGATGCCGGGCTGGCCGCTTCGCCACGGCGCGTGCTTCGCCATCACGCGCTCGAAGACCGGCGCTTCGAGCCGAGCCTGCAGCCATCCGCGCAAGGCGGGCCACGGCTGCAGGTCGAACCACGCCGCATCGACCTGCGCGAACTGCCGCACGAAGGGCGCGATCGCCATGTCGGCCAGCGCGGCGTGCTCGCCGTGCAGGCAGCGCGTGGCCTGCAGGCGAGCCTCCAGCCGGGCTAGGAAGAGGGCGCCTTGCGCCCGATGCGCTTCGGCATTTGCGCCCGGCTGCCGCTCGGGGTACTTGTACCCGTCCAGGTCGCGCTTGAAATTGCCGTCGCAGTCGGCGATCAGTGCGAGCATGTCTTTCAGCGTGCCGCGCGAGGGTCGCAACCAGCCGTCGGGGTCGCCGCGTTCCAGCGCCCACAGCATGATGTCCAGGCTCTGGTCGATCACGCGGCCGTCGGTGTCGACCAGCACCGGCACCGTGCCCTTCGGCGATGCGGCCAGCAGCTCGGCCGGCTTGTCGCGCAGCACGACCTCGCGCAGTTCGCAGCGCTGGCCGCTGACCGCGATCGCCATCCGCGCCCGCATCGCATAGGGACAGCGCCGGAACGAGTACAGGACCGGCAGCGCGGCCGGCCTCAGATCAGTCTTCTGATCGCCTTCTTGCGCCATACGAACCGGTAGTAGCAGGCCTGCAGCGTCAGCATCGCGCTGAACGCCACCGGGTAGGCTACCCAGATGCCGTTGAGCCCGAAGCGCCGCCCCAGCCACCAGGCGACCGGCACCTCGATCAGCGCGATGCAGAAGACCGAGATTGCCGTCGGCACCAGCACCGAGCCGCTGGCGCGCATGATCCCCGACAGCGCCGAACCCATGCCGAAGATGACGGTGCTCCACAGCATGATGTGCAGCAGCGTCTGGGCCACCTCGATCACCGGTTCGCTGGTGATGAAGAAGCCCATCAGCGGCCGCGAGAACAGGTAGCCCAGCAGCACCAGCGAGCCGGTCAGCACCAGGTTCATGAGGAGCGCGGTGCGGGTGATGGCGCCGAGGCGATGCGCCTGGCCGGCGCCGATCGCCTGGGCGCCGAGGATCGACGCCGTGATGGCGATCGAGATCGCCGGGAACTGCACGTAGGCCACCACCTGGTTGACCGCGCCGTAGGCCGCCGTGGCGTGCGAGCCGTAGGCGTTGACGAAAGACAGCAGCGCGATCTCGGCCAGCGAAACCACGATCATCTGCACGCCGGTCGGAACGCCCACCTTGAGCACCGCCTTCAGCAGCGCCGGGCGGACCCGCAGGTGCCGCATGAAGTCGGCATCGGGCGCGAGCACGCTCTTCTTGCGCCGCAGGTGGAAGCCCAGCCAGGCCGTCGCCACCACGAAGGACACGACGGTGGCGCAGGCGCCGCTGGCCACGCCGAGCTGCGGCAGCCCGAACCAGCCCTTGATCAGCGCGGGAGTGATCAACAGGCCGAGCGCGGTCGAGATCATCAAGGTGTAGAGCGGCGTGACGGTGTCGCCGACGCCGCGCAGCATCGCGGTCGACAGCAGGAACACGAACAGCCCCGGCATCGCGATCAGGATGATGCGGGCGTAGCGCGTGGCATCGGGGAGGATGTCGGCCGGCGTGCCGAGCAGCTTCAGCATCGGCTCGGTGAAGACGCCGCCGAAGAAGGCGACGCCGAGGCCGAACAGGATGCCCACCGTGAGGGTGGTGCCGGCCACGGCGCGCGCCTTGTCGGGCTCGCGGGCGCCCCAGGCCTGGCCGATCAGCACCGAGGCGCCGGCGCCCAGCCCGATGGTGAAGGCAATGAAGAAGAACATCACCGGAAAGAAGCCCGACACCGCCGCCAACGCGCCGACGCCCAGCATCTGGCCCAGGTAGATGTTGTTGATCGTGCCCGACAGCGACTGCAGGATGTTGCTGAGCAGCATCGGCGCGAGGAACAGCAGGAACACCTTCCACAGCGGCTTGGAGGCCATCGCCGCCAGGCGCGGATTGACGGGCGGCGCCTTCTGCAACGGCGCCGGGTCGGCGAGCACGGCCGGCTCGGGGCTGCTCATGCTTCGCTCCAGGCCGGGGCGGAGAGTCGCCGAAGCTGCTCGACCACGTCCTCGGGCCAGGCGGCGATCAGATCGCCGAAGCGGGCCCGCTCGCCCGCGAACAGGGCGCGGGCGGCTTCTTCGAAACCGGGCAGGTCGCCGGCGATCGCGGTCATGAAACGGTAGGCGGCTTCGCGTGCGGCCCGCTGCGCGTCGCGGTCGGCATGCACGTGACGGGCCTCGTCGACCAGCTTGCGCAGGGCCACCGAGGCGCCGCCGGGCTGGCGGTTGAGCCAATCCCAGTGGCGCGGCAGCAAGGTGACTTCGCGCGCGACCACGCCCAGCTTTGGACGGCCGACGCCACGTGCCACCGGGTCGTCGCAGTGCCCGGGGGCCGGCGCTGTTTCAGCGCCCGCGCGCAGGTCGAGGTCGAGGCGCTCGCCGGTCAGGTCGTCGAAGACCAGGGGCGGCGCGCCGTCGGCAGTGGACTCGATCTCGCGCAGCCGCGCGATCACTTCGGGGCGCGGGCCGGAGGCAATGCGACGGAAGCCTGCGAACGCGGACAGGGTAGGTTCAGGGGTGGGGGAAGGCATGGGGCGCGAATAATACCCGGGCAAAAAACATTTGGCAATCTACCCGGACAAAATTAATAGACGAATTCAGGAGGTGTGGCGCACCGCATGCCACCAGCGGCGCAAGCCAGACCTTGCGCGGCGGACCGCACGCCAGGGGGCGCTGAGGCGAACGCGCTCGAGGACGCCGTCCTTCCAGCCCTTCCAGCGCGGGTAGAAGCGGGCGAACCACGGCAATTGCATCAATGCCGGCTCGACCAGCTGGAACAGCCGGGCCAGGATCGCGGTCCCGACCAGCTTGGCGACCAGCAAGAGCAGCAGCGCGCTCATCGCGTGGCCCTCGCCGAGCAGGAAGAGTCCGAAAAGCTTGACCGGCAGCAGCATCAGCGCCGGCAGAAAGAAGGCCAGCACCGCTCCCCAGGGCGGCAGCGAGCGCACCGCCACCTCGATGCGCGCCCAGACGCGCAGCTTGGCCAGGCGGGCCGTTGCGCGGGCCAAGGGCTCCCAGCCCCACTCCTCGAAGAGCAGCACCGGAATGAGGAGGGCCGCCGCGACAGCGCGCAGGAGTTTGGCAGGGTGGCGCATGGCCGATGCATTGTGATCGCTGGGCGGTGCGGGTTACCAGGTTGGTGGTCACGGATCGTGGGGCTCGCTGATTCTTCCTATGGCAAACTTCCTGGCTTTATCCGGCGGGCCGCCAGGCGGCCCCGGCCCCAGGGACGCCCTTCAGACATGCAGAAAATCATTCGCCAGCTCGCGGCCGAGATCAAGGTCGGCGAGCACCAGGTGAAGGCCGCCGTCGAACTGCTCGACGGGGGTGCCACCGTGCCCTTCATCGCCCGCTACCGCAAGGAGGCCACCGACGGCCTCGACGACACCCAGTTGCGTGAGCTCGAAGCGCGCCTGTCCTATCTGCGAGAGCTGGAAGACCGTCGCGCAGCGGTGCTGAAGAGCATCGACGAGCAAGGCAAGCTGACGCCCGAGCTGCGCGCCGCGATCGACGCAGCGCCGACCAAGCAGGAGCTCGAAGACCTGTACCTGCCGTTCAAGCAGAAACGCCGCACCAAAGGCCAGATCGCCCGCGAGTTCGGCATCGAGCCGCTGGCCGACAAGCTGCTGGCCGATCCGACGCTCGATCCGGCGGTCGAGGCCAAGGCTTTCCTGCAGCCCGCGACCACGCTGGACGACGGCAAGCCGGGGCCCGATTTCTCGACCGTGCCGGCGGTGCTCGACGGCGTGCGGGACATCCTCTCCGAGCGCTGGGCCGAGGACGCCCCGCTGGTGCAGCGCCTGCGCGAATGGCTCTGGGCCGAAGGCCTGCTCAAGTCCAGCCTGATGGCGGGCAAGGACGAGAACAACGCCGACGTCGCCAAGTTCCGCGATTATTTCGACTACGACGAGCCGATCGGCCGCGTGCCCTCGCACCGCGCACTGGCGGTCTTCCGCGGCCGCGCGCAGGAGATCCTCGATGCCAAGCTGGTGTTGCCGGTCGAGCCCGAACCCGGCAAGCCCTCGATCGCCGAAGGCAAGATTGCGCTGCACCTGGACTGGAGCCATGCCGGCCGCGCCGCCGACGACCTGATCCGCAAGTGCGTGGCCTGGACCTGGAGAGTCAAGCTGGCGCTGTCGACCGAACGCGATTTGTTCACCCGACTTCGCGAGGATGCCGAGAAGGTCGCGATCAAGGTCTTCGCCGACAACCTGCGCGACTTGCTGCTGGCGGCGCCGGCCGGTCCGCGCGTCGTGATGGGCCTGGACCCGGGCATCCGCACCGGCGTCAAGGTGGCGGTGGTCGATTCGACCGGCAAGCTGGTCGAGACCGCGACCGTGTTCCCGCACGAGCCGCGCAAGGACTGGGAAGGCTCGCTGCACACGCTCGGCAAGCTGTGCGCCAAGCACGGTGTCAACCTGATCGCGATCGGCAACGGCACCGCCAGCCGCGAGACCGACAAGCTGGCCGCCGACCTGATCAAGCTGCTGGCCAAGATGACGGCGCAAGCCGGCGCACCGGCCGTCAACGTCGACAAGGTGGTGGTCAGCGAGGCCGGCGCCTCGGTCTACTCGGCCAGCGAATTCGCCTCGCAGGAGATGCCCGACGTCGACGTCAGCCTGCGCGGCGCCGCCAGCATCGCGCGGCGGCTGCAGGACCCGCTGGCCGAGCTCGTCAAGATCGACCCGAAGTCGATCGGCGTCGGCCAGTACCAGCACGACGTCAACCAGAGCGAACTCGCGCGCACGCTGCACGCGGTGGTCGAGGATTGTGTGAACTCGGTCGGCGTCGACCTCAACACGGCCAGCGTGCCGCTGCTGTCGCGGGTCTCGGGCCTGTCTGCCAGCGTCGCCAAGGCCGTGGTGCGCTGGCGCGAAGCCAACGGCGCCTTCGCCAGCCGCCAGCAACTGCTGGACGTCAGCGGCTTCGGCGCCAAGACCTTCGAGCAGAGCGCGGGCTTTCTGCGCATCCGCGGCGGCAGCAACCCGCTCGACATGACCGGCGTGCACCCCGAGACCTACCCGGTGGTCGAGCAGATGATCGAGAAGACCGGCAAGCCGGTGGCCGAGCTGATGGGCCGCGCCGACATGCTCAAGACCCTCAAGCCCGAGCTGTTCGCCAACGAGAAGTTCGGCGTCATCACGGTCAAGGACATCCTCGGCGAACTCGAGAAGCCGGGTCGCGATCCGCGCCCGGACTTCAAGGTGGCGCGCTTCAACGACGGTGTCGACGACATCAAGGACCTGGTCGAGGGCATGGTGCTCGAGGGCACGGTCAGCAACGTGGCGCAGTTCGGCGCCTTCGTCGACCTCGGCGTGCACCAGGACGGCCTGGTGCACGTGAGCCAGCTCTCGCACAAGTTCGTCAACGATGCGCGCGAGGTCGTGAAGACCGGCGACATCGTCAAGGTCAAGGTGATGGAGGTCGACGTGGCGCGCAAGCGCATCGGCCTGTCGATGAAGCTCGACGCCGCGCCGGCGCGCCGCGACGGCCCGCGCGACAACCGCTTCGAAGGGGCAGGGCGGGGCCAGCAGGGCCCGCGCCGCGACAACTCGCCGCCGCCGGCCGGACAGATGGCCTCGGCCTTCGCCAAGCTGCAAGGGCTGCGCAAGTAAATGGCGCCTGCCCGCGACAGCGCTCGGTTCTTGCCTCTCGTCCAGGCATGAAGGCGCTTCGCATCTACGCCGGCCCGGCCGCCCGCGAGCACATCGCCGCCCATGGCCTGCGCCCGCAGGACGTGCGCACGGTGCCGGGCGCGGCCGGCGGTCCCAAGGGGCTGGTGCTCGGCCCGATCGACCGTTTCCTGTTCGGCGACTGGCTGCCGCGGAGTACGCAGGCCGTCGACCTGGTCGGTGCATCGATCGGCGCCTGGCGGTTGGCCAACGCCTGCCTTGCCGACACGAAGACCGCCTTCGAGCAGTTCGAGCAGGGCTACATCCACCAGCATTTCGAGCTGCCGCCGGGCCAGAAGCGCCTGAGCGCGAAGCAGGTCAGCAGCCAGTTCGGCGAGGGCCTGCGCAGCTTCTACGGCGGCCGCACGGCGGAGGTGCTGGGGCATGCGCGCTACCGGCTGCACGTGATCACTTCGCGCGGCCGGCACATCCTCGGGCGCGAGGGCCGGGCCCGCACGCCGGTGGGCTACCTCGGAGCCTTCCTCACCAACAGCGTGCACCGCAAGAGCCTCGGGGCCTGGCTGGAGCGCGTGGTGTTCTCGACGCCGGGCGCGGCGCTGCCTTTCGGCACGCACGACTTCCGGACCCGGCAGGTGAACCTGGTCGAGGCCAACTTCGAGCTCGCGCTGCAGGCCTCGTGTTCAATCCCGTTCATGCTCGAGGCGGTGCACGACATTCCGGGCGCGCCCGCCGGGGCCTACTGGGACGGCGGCATCACCGACTACCACCTGCATCTCGACTACGGCAAAGCCGAGGGCATCGTGCTGTACCCGCATTTCCAGCAGGCCGTGGTACCGGGCTGGCTCGACAAGGGCCTCAAGTGGCGGCACAAGCCGACCGGTTTCCTGGACCGCATGGTGGTGCTGGCGCCGGATCCGGAATGGGTCCGGACGTTGCCCAACGGCAAGCTGCCCGATCGCAACGACTTCATCCGCTACGGCAACGACCTGCGCGGGCGCATCAACGCCTGGAGCACCGCGGCGCAAGAGTCGCGCCGGCTGGCGGACGAGTTCGCGCAGTGGCTGGACCAGGGCTGCGGCGTGCAGGACGTGCGACCCCTCTAGCCAGAAAGCCTCCCCATGAACCCGCTGCGAATCCTCGGCCTGATCCTGATCTTCGCCGGCCTGCTGGCACTGGCGCTCGGCCATGTCAGCGTCACCAGTTCGACCCACCAGATCAAGATCGGGCCGGTCGAACTGGCGGTGAAGGAGAAGCGGGACATCGAGCTGCCGGTCTGGGCCGGTATCGGCGCGATCGTGGTGGGTGGGGTGCTGGTGGTGCTGGGCGGGCGCAAACGCTGACGTCAGCCGAAATCGCGCTCTTGCAAGGCGATGGCGTGCCCGTGCGGCGTGCGATCCGCCGCCCGGTCCCAGGCCTGCCGATAGCGTTCGAGTTCCACGGCCGAACTCGCGCCCTTGTCCGCGACCAGCGATTCCAGTGCCGCGAGCCAATGGCGGTAGTAGGTGTCGCCGAGGTCGGCGTCGCCGGCCGCCCGGGCGGCACCGATCTGCCGCGCCAGCGCATCGGCCCATTCGGGCCAGGTGAAGAGGCCGCGCTGGTGGAGCGAGACGGCGAGGGCGAAAGCGTGCGCTTCCCAGGGCTCGCGGAACACCGGCTCGGTGCCGTCGTCGCTCGGCATGCCGGGCAGCAGCGGGATGGCTTCGTTCATGCGGCCGGCTCCAGGTAGCTTTCCCAGGCGTCGACCGAGACGCTGAGCCCAGGCTCGGCGCTTTCGCCCCACAGCGCCACGCCGTCGAAGACGACCGTGTAGAGCCATTGCGGTTGTTCGCCCAGTCCCTGCGCGTGCGCATCGGCGAACACATGCATGCCGTGCAGGTGCTCGATGGTGCCGACCTTGCCTTGCACGTAGCCGGGCAGGCGGGTGTGGTGTTCGACCGCACCGCTGCGCGTGCGCACGCGCTCTCCGGGCGCGAAGCGCGCCGGCACGGTGGCGGGGCGTTCGGTGGCCGTCCCCCGGGCCAGGGCGGCCGGCACGTCGGCGGCCCGCAGCACGCGCTTGACCGGCTGCGGTGCATGCAGCATCCGGCCCGCGGCCAGCTCGTCGGGCTGCAATTGCAGTCGCTCGGCCATCAACTTTTCGAGCGCCGAAAGCCATATCTGGTAGTAATTCAGCTCGGCGTAGTCGGGCAGGGTCTCGCGCGCGCTGCGGCTGGCATCGATGTTCCAGGAGCCGGTGCCGCCCATCGCCAGCGTCAGGGCCAGCGCACGGGCTTCCCAGGGCGCATGGAAGGTTTCGCCTTCGGGTTCGGGGATGATCCCGCCGGGCAGATCGCGGCCGCCGAGGTCGGCATGAGAGAGGTAGCTCATGGCGCGGCCTCCGGCATGCGGGCGAGGCCGGTGCCGATCATCGAATCCCGCGTCACGAGTCCGGCCAGGGCTTCTTCGCTCCAGCCCTCGGTGCCGTCCGGACGCTGCGGAATCACGAGATAGCGCACCTCGGCCGTGGAGTCCCAGACCCGGATCGCGGTCGATGCGGGCAGCCGCACGTCGAACTCGGCCAGCACGCCGCGCGGGTCCTTCACGGCCCGCGAGCGGTAGGGCGCGCTCTTGTACCAGGTCGGCGGCAGCCCCAGCACCGGCCAGGGGTAGCAGCTGCACAGGGTGCAGACGACCATGTGGTGCTGGCTGTCGGTGTTGGCGACCGCGACCATGTGCTCGCCCTGGCGGCCGCTGTAGCCGAGCGAGGCGATCGCCGCGGTGGCGTCCTGCAGCAGCCAGTCGCGGAAGGCCGGGTCGACCCAGGCCCGCGCCACCACGGGCACCGTTGCGCGGGCCGATCTTCGTCTGGTAGGTGTCGATCAGGACGTCGAGCGCGGCCGGGTCGATGTAGCCCTTCTGCGTGAGCACGGTCTCCAGGGCGCGGACCCGCAGGTCCATTTCGCCGAGCTCGCTGTGGTCGTCGGGATGCGCGTGGTCGTGGTCGTGTGCCATGCGCGCATGCTAGCGCGGCTCAGCGCTGGTACAAGTCCTTGTGCTGCCCGCGGATCAGGTGCTTCTGCAGCTTGCCGGTGCCGGTGCGGGGAAACTCCGACACGAAGACGATCGCCTTCGGGGCCTTGAAGCCGGCCAGCCGGCCGGCGCAGTGCGCCATCAGCGCCGCCGCGTCGAGTTCCGCCCCAGGCCGGCGCACCACCACGCCGGTGATCGCCTCGCCCCAGTGCGGATGGGGCAGGCCCACCGCCGCGGCCTCGGCCACGTCGGGATGGTCCATCAGGCAGCGCTCGACCTCGATCGAGGCCACGTTCTCGCCGCCGGTCTTGATCACGTCCTTGTAGCGGTCCTCGAACCAGATCGCGCCGTCGTCGTCGATGTGCGCGACGTCGCCGCTGTGGAACCAACCGTGGCGCAGGCAGGCCTGGCTTTCCTCGGGCATGTTCAGGTAGCCGTTCATGACCTGCGGCCCTCGGTAGACCAGTTCGCCGGTCTGGCCGCGCGGCAGCAGGCGGCCCTGCTCGTCCATCACGGCCACTCGCGTCATCGCGGTGGCGGTGCCCCAGGTGGCGGCCTTGCTCCATTGGTGTTCGGGCCGCTGCACGCAGGTCGCGGGCGTGAATTCGGTCTGGCCCGAGCCGAGCACCACGTCGGCGTTCGGGAACATGGCATGGATGGCCGTTAGGCGCTCGTGCGGCATCGGCGCCATCGCATACATCGCGCGGCGCATGGCCGGGAAGGTCCGGCCCTGGAGCGCGGGGTGGCCCAGCAGCAGGCCATACATCATCGGCAGCAGCACGACCAGGTGCACGCCTTCGGCCTCGAACAGCGTCGCCACCTGCTGCGGCTCGAAGCCCTGCGTCAGCACCAGCGTGCCGCCGATCACCATCAGCGGCAGCACCACGCTGTTGAGCATGGCGCAATGGAACAGCGGCAGCGCGACCAGCGAGGTGTAGCCCGGCCCGCCCTGCAGCGCCAGCGCACCGGTCAAGCCCGCCATCACGACCGCGAGGTGGCTGGTCAGCACGCCCTTCGGGTTGGAGGTGGTGCCGCTGGTGTAGAGCAGCTGCACGACGTCCCGGTCGTGGACTTCGACCTCGAGCGGGGCGCTGCGGCCGCTGGCCAGCAGACCGTCGAATTCGGCGCCGGTGTGGAAGCGGTGCGCGAGCTGGGGCAAGTCCTCGGCCAGCACGCCCTTGGCCATGTCGGCGAGCGGGGCCTCGACGATCAGCACGCGGGCGGCGGCATCGCGCAGGCACCAGGCAATCTCGGAGGGCCGCAGTCCGAGGTTGACCGGCGCGCACACCAGGCCGGCCCGCGCGCACGCGAAGTAGGTCAGCAGCAGTTCGGTGCAGTTGCGCGCCATCACGGCCACCACATCCTGGTGCCGGAGCCCGAGATCGAGCAGCGCGTGCCCGAGCTGGTCGACCTGGCGGTCGAAGTCGGCGTAGCTGAGGCGCCGCGCGCCGTCGACGATCGCCACCTGGTGCGGATGGAGGTCGGCGGCGCGGGTGAGGGTGTCGGCGACACAGACCCGCTCGATCAGGTTGCGGCCGAGTGCGCCCGAAGGGTCGGATTCATGCAGAGGCATTGCGGTCTCCCTGTGGTTGTGCCGCGAAGATAGGGAGGCGGTGGCGCCTCGTCTTGTGCGTACTGGCTGCAGGCATGCCGCGGCGGGCAAACCCTGAGCGTCGACCGGCGGGCCGCCTTCCAGAATGGGCCGAACATTCTGGAGAGTCCCATGCCCCATGCTCGCCTGTCCCGCCGCGCCTTCAATCTCTCAGCCGCTGTGGCCGCTGTCTCGGTCGCGGCACCGTCGCTGGGCCAGTCCGCCTGGCCGAGCAAGCCGATCCGCATCGTCGTGCCCTACACGCCCGGCGGCTTCACCGACCAGATGGCGCGGCTGATCCAGCCCGGGCTGCAGAGCCGGCTCGGGCAGACGGTCATCGTCGACAACAAGCCGGGGGCCAACAGCCTGATCGGGGTCGACGCGGTCGCCAAGGCGGCGCCCGACGGGAGCACCTTCGGCGTCGTCATCGCGGCCTTTGCGGCCAACACCACGCTGTACCCCAAGCTGCCCTATGACCCGCGCAAGGACCTGGTCGGCGTGTCGCTGATGGGCGTGTCGCCGCTGCTCGCGGCAGTCAACAACGACGCGCCCTTCAAGACCGCGAAGGAGCTGATCGACTACGCCCGCGCGAATCCGGGCAAGGTGAGCTTCGGCTCGTCGGGCAACGGCTCGGCGGCGCACCTCACGAGCGAGTTGTGGAAGTCGCTCACCAAGACCTACATGATCCACATCCCGTACCGCGGCGCGGTGCCGGCGCTGACCGACCTGATGGGCGGCCAGATCCAGCTCTTCTTCGATGCGCCCACTGGGCTCATCAACCAGGGCAAGGCCGGCAAGGTCCGACTGATCGGGGTCGCCAGCGAGCGGCGGCTGCCCGTGCTGCCGGACGTGCCGACCTTCATCGAGCAGGGCTTCCCGGGATTCACCGGCAGCACCTGGGCCGGCATGCTGGCGCCGGCCGGCACGCCGCGCGACATCGTCAAGCGCATGTCGGAGGAGGTGGCGCGGATCATCAAGAGCGACGAGACCAAGGCCAAGCTGGAGGCCATGGGCACCTTCCCGGCCGGCAGCACGCCCGAGGAGTTCGACGCCTTCATCGCGGCCGAGACGGCCAAGTGGGCGCAGGTCATCAAGACTGCGGGCGTGAAGCCCGATTGACCAGGGCGCCGACCGACGCGATGGCGGCATCGCGAACGTCCATCGAGGCTTCCGTGCCGGTCAGATAGGCCGTCACCAGGATCGGCGCGCGGCCCGGCGGCCGCAGTATCGCGATGTCGCAGGTGCTGCCGCGGCTGCCGGAGCCGGTCTTGTCGCCGACCGCCCAGTCCGCGGGCACGCCGGCGCGCAGGCGCCTGGCGCCGGTCTGGCAGCCGTCGAGCCAGGACTGAATCTGCGCGCGAGAGGCGGGCAGGAGCGCGTCGCCCAAGAGGATCTTCTGCATGGTGGCCAGCATGGCGG
Organism: Variovorax ginsengisoli; assembly: GCF_030486595.1. Classification (GTDB taxonomy): domain Bacteria; phylum Pseudomonadota; class Gammaproteobacteria; order Burkholderiales; family Burkholderiaceae_C; genus Variovorax; species Variovorax ginsengisoli_B. The sequence goes on from NZ_JAUJZH010000017.1 coordinate 170,211, forward strand.
CCGGCGTGGTGGTGTCGCGCGGGTCGCCGGGCAGCGATTCATTGAGGCCGGGTTCGTTGCGGTCGAGCCGTGTCTGGGTGTCGCCGAGACTGCGCAGATAGCGGGTCAGGCCGGCCGGCCCGCCGAAGCTCGCGAGCATCAGGTTCGCGGCCGGGTTGTCGCTCAGCGTGACGGCCGCCTCGCACAATTCGGCCATGGAGAGTCCGGGCTCGCCGAGATGCTTCCCGGTCACCGGTGCGTGCGGAATCAGGTCGCGCTGGCCGATGACGATGCGCCGCTCCAGCCGCTCCTTTCCCTGGTCGACGCGGCTCAACACAGCCGCGGCGGCCAGGAACTTGAAGGTGCTGCACATCGGGAAGCGTTCGTCCGCGCGATGGCCGGCACGCAGGCCGCTGCCGGTGTCGAGGATGCACACCCCCAGCCGGCCGCCGCTGGCCTTCTCGATGTCGGCCATTTGCCGTTGCAGTTCGGTCGTGCCGTCGGCCCGCGCCAGGGCCGGCGCGCTGGCCAGGGCGGCGAGCAGGGCGGCCGAAAAATGTCGGCGATCCATCATGAAAGTCTCCTTGAAAGCGGCGTACTGTGCGCGATCGAGGGCGGCTCGACAAACGATGGTATTTTCTGCCTCGCAAAAGAAAATCTATCGTCTAATTCATGGCCCGCACCCATCTGCCGCTCAATGCCCTGCGCGCCTTCGAATGCGCCGCCCGCCACCTGAGCTTCACGCTGGCGGCGGCCGAACTCAGCGTCACGCAGGCGGCGGTCAGCCAGCAGGTGCGCGGGCTCGAGGCCCGGCTGGGCGTCTCCCTGTTCCGGCGGCTGCCGCGCGGCCTCGCGCTCACCGACGAAGGACTGGCGCTGCTGCCGGTGCTGGTCGACGCCTTCGGCCGCATCGAATCGGTGATCCAGCAGTTCGACAACGGCCATTTCTTCGAGGTGCTGAGCGTGGGCGTGGTCGGCACCTTCGCGGTCGGCTGGCTGATTCCGCGGCTGCGGCTGTTCCGCGACAGCTGTCCCTTCATCGACCTGCGCCTGATGACCCACAACAACGTGGTCGACCTGGCGGCCGAGGGACTGGACTTCGCGATCCGCTTCGGCGACGGCAACTGGCCCGGGCTGCAGGCCGAGGCGTTGATGGACGCGCCGCTCTGCGTGCTGTGCGCCCCGGCGGTGGCGGCCCGCGTGCGCCGCCCGCAGGACCTGGCGCACGAGACGCTGCTGCGCTCCTACAGGGCGGAAGACTGGCCGGGCTGGTTCGCCGCGGCGGGGGTGGATTGCCCCGCCATCCGGGGACCGGTGTTCGATTCGTCGCGGCTGATGGTCGAAGCCGCCGTGCAGGGCGCCGGGGTCGCGCTGGCGCCGTCCTCGATGTTCGAGCGCGAGTTGCAGGAGGGGCGGCTGGTCCGGCCGCTCGGCATCTCGGTCGCGACCGGCAGCTACTGGCTGACCCGGCTGCGGTCGCGGCCGGTGAGTCCGGCGATGGCGCTGTTTCGCGATTGGCTGCTTGCGCAGGCGGCTGCCGCGGCCTTGCCGGCGGGCTGAGGCCTACATCGACGCTTCGAGCATCTGGCGGTAGTCGTCGCGGCTCGCGAGCCGCGGATTGGTCTTGTGGCAGTGGTCCACCATCGCGCCGTCGATCACCTGCTCGAATTGCGCGGGCGTGACGCCGACTTCGGCCAGCCCCTTGGGCAGGCCGAGCCGTGCGCTCATGTCGCGGATGGCGTCGCCGAGGTCGCCGGCCGAGTCGAGGTGCATGGCTTGCGCCATGCGCTGAAGGCGCTGCTCTTTCTGGACCGATTCGGCGCCGGCGTTGAAGTGGATCACGGCCGGCAGGAAGAGGGCGTTGAGGGTGCCGTGGTGCAGCCGCGGGTCGACGCCGCCCAGACTGTGGCTCAGCGAGTGCACGCAGCCCAGGCCCTTCTGGAAGGCCATAGCGCCCTGCATCGAGGCGCTCATGAGATTGAGCCGCGCCTCGCGGTCGCTGCCGTCGCGGGTGGCGCGCTCGATGTGGCCCCAGGCGCGCTCGAGGCCATCCAGCGCGATGCCGTCGGCCGGCGGGTTGAAAGCCGCCGACATGAAGGTCTCCATGCAGTGCGCGATCGCGTCCATGCCGGTGGCCGCGGTCAGCCTGGGCGGCAGGCCGAGCGTGAGCTCGGGGTCGCAGATGGCGGCCTTGGGCATCAGGAACCAGTTGTGGAACCCGAGCTTGCGATGGTCGTCGACGATCACGATGGCGCCGCGCGCCACCTCGCTGCCGGTGCCGCTGGTGGTGGGCACGGCGATCAGCGGCGCCACGCGCTCGGTGATCTTGGTCGAGCCGCCTTCGATGGTCGCGTAGGTCTTGAGCGGGCCCTCGTGCGTGGCCGCGATCGCCACGCCCTTGGCGCAGTCGATGGCCGAGCCGCCGCCGACTGCGATCAGGCCGTCGCAGCCCGCCTCGCGGTACTGGGCCGCGGCCAGCCGGACGGCGGCCTCGGTCGGGTTCGAAGGCGTCTGGTCGAACACCGCGACCGCCAGGTCGCCGAGCGCGTCGAGCGCCTTCTGCAGGATGCCGGCGGCGCGCACGCCGGCGTCGGTCACGACCAAGGGCCGCGTGATGCCGATGCGCTCGCATTCGCTGCGCAGCAGCCGGATGGCGCCGAAGTCGAACTGGATCTGGGTCAGGTACTGGATGAGAGCCATGGGGATGACGCCGGTGCTGCCGACGGTACGATGCGAGTCTTCGAATCTAACAAGCACGGAAGCCCTTGGACACGAAAAAAACCCTTGCGCTTGTCACCAGCGGTACAGCCCGGCCATGCCAGCGCTGACCGCCAAGATGGCCAGCGTGGTCGAGCGCATGGCTCGCGCCGGACGGCCGCCGCTGCATCTGCTGACGCCGGATGAAGCCAGGGCCGCCTACGAGAAAGGCGCCGGCGTGCTCGAAGTCCCGAAGCCGCAGCTCGCGCGGGTGGAGGATTTCAGTGTCCCGGCACGCGACGGGCATGCGCTGCCGGTGCGGCTCTACGCGCCTTCCGGCGAGCGGCTGCCGCTGCTGCTGTTCTTCCACGGCGGCGGCTTCACGGTCGGCAGCGTCGCCACCCACGACACGCTGTGCCGGGTGCTGAGCCAGCGCAGCGGCTGCGCCGTCGTCTCGGTCGACTACCGGCTGGCCCCGGCGCACCGCTTCCCGACCGCGTCCAACGACGCCTGGGACGCGCTCGCGCACATCGCGGGCAACGCTGCGCAATGGGGCCTGGACGGCAGCCGCATCGCGGTCGGCGGCGACAGCGCCGGCGGCACGCTGGCGGCGGTCTGCGCGATCCTGGCGCGCGACGCCGGGCTGCCTGTCGCGCTGCAGCTGCTGTTCTATCCGGGCATGGCGGCCCACCAGGACACCGACTCGCACCGGCGCTATGCCGAGGGCCCGCTGCTCGGCGAGGCGCTGATCAGCTGGTTCTTCAGCCTCTACGTGCATTCGAGCGCCGAGCGCGACGACTGGCGCTTCGCGCCGTTGAACGCGGACGACCTCGAAGGCGTCGCGCCGGCCTGGATCGGCCTCGCCGAGATCGATCCCGTGGTCGACGAAGGCATCGCCTACGCCGACAAGCTGCGCGCCGCCGGCGTCGCGGTCGACCTTGAAATCTATCGCGGCGTGATCCATGAATTCGTCAAGATGGGCCGCGCCATCCCCGAGGCCCTGCAAGCCCACGCCGATGCGGCGCTGGCCCTGAAACAAGCCCTGCAACCCTGACCGCCATGACCGAACTGCACCGCAAATCCGACTTCCGCTTCTTCCACCGCCTGCGCGTGCGCTGGGCCGAGGTGGACATGCAGAAGATCGTCTTCAACGCCCACTACCTGATGTACTTCGACACCGCGATCGCCGATTATTGGCGTGCGATGGCCCTGCCTTACGAAGAGGCGATGCGCGCCCTCGAGGGCGACCTGTACGTGCGCAAGGCGACGATCGAATTCAATGCCTCGGCGCGGGCCGACGACGTGCTCGACGTCGGCATGAAATGCCTGCGCGTGGGCAATTCCTCGATCGTCTTCCACGGTGGCCTGTTCCGCGGCGACGACCTGCTGGTGAGCTGCGAACTGGTCTACGTCTTCGCCGATCCGGCGACCCAGACCTCGAAGCCGGTGCCGCCGCTGCTGCGCGAGATCCTGGCCGGCTACGAGGCCGGCGAACCGATGCGCGAGGTGGCCACCGGCGACTGGGATCAGTGGGGCGAGGGCGCCGGCAAGGTCAGGCGCGACGTCTTCATCGAGGAGCAGCGCATCCCGAGGGAACTCGAGTGGGACGAGCACGATGCGGTGGCTCTGCATGCCGTGGCCCGCAACCGCCTGGGCCAGGTGATCGCCACCGGCCGGCTGGTGGCCGAGGCGCCCGGGCTGGGCCGCATCGGCCGCATGGCGGTGCACCGCGCGCTGCGTGGCGGCGGCCACGGCGAGGCGGTGCTGCGCGCACTCGAGGCGGCGGCCGCGGTTCGGGGCGACACCGAGGTGATGCTGCATGCGCAGCGCAGCGCCGAGTCCTTCTACCGGCGCCTGGGCTACGTGCCGCATGGCAGGCCGTTCGAGGAAGCGGGCATCGCCCACGTCGAGATGCGCCGGAAGCTCTGAAGTCCCGCGCCGGGATTACCCGATGGCAGCCGCCGGGCGGCACGCCCAAGATGTGCGCCTCTCAGCTTCTTCTGGAGACACATCGATGGCCAACTTCGTTCTGGTTCATGGCGCCTGGCACGGCGGCTGGTGCTACAGGGAAACCGCGGCGGCGCTGCGGGCGGCCGGACACACGGTGTTCACGCCGACCCACACCGGCGTCGGCGAGCGCTTTCATCAGTCGGCCGAGAACGTCACGCTCGAAACCCACATCCGCGATGTCTGCGGCTGCATCGAATGGGAAGAGCTGAGCGACGTGATCCTGGTCGGCCATTCGTACGGCGGGATGGTCATCACGGGCGTCGCCGACCGGATGAGCGATCGGATCCGTTCACTGGTCTACCTCGATGCCTTCGTGCCGGGGCATGGCGATTCGCTGATCGGCCTGCTCTCGAAGGCGCTGGTGCCGGAGGTGGCGGCGCAATTCATCGGCGCCTTCCGCGGCACGGCGCTACTGGACAACGGCGGGTTGATGCAGCCGATCCCGGCCGAGATGTTCAACATCGCGCAAGCCAACCGCGAACGGGTCGACCGCCTGTGCCGGCCACAGGCGCTGGCCACGTTCGAGGTGCCGCTGCTGTTGACCGGCGCCGGCGACAAGATCGCGAACCGACTCTACATCCTGGCCGACGGCTGGGATCCGAGTCCGTTCCGCTACTTCGCTGCCAACTGCGAGAAGGCGGCGGGATGGCGCGTCGTGAAGATGCCGTGCAGCCACGACGTGATGGTGGATATGCCGAAGGAGCTTGCTGCGGAGTTGGTGAAGCTGACTGCTTGATTTTTCGATAATCATTGGCGTTGGCTGGGGCGGCGGTGGCGGGCGGCATGCCCCGGACCGGCCGACGTCACCGGCCGCTTCGCGGCTGCCCTGCGCTGCTCGGCGGTGCCTCAACGGCCAGCCCGGGGCATGCCGCCCGCCACCGCTGACAGGTCGGGGTTGCATCGGCATTGGAGAGGTAGGCATTCCTCGCACACCGCTTGCCGGGCTCCCCACAGAGGCCCATGCCGCCAAATGTTAGTCTTGCCGCCCCATGAACCTGAGGACCAAGATCGTCGCGCTCGCCGTGGCTCCGCTGCTGGTCGCGCTGATGCTGGTCGCCTTTGCGGTACGCCACCAGGAGCGCGACCTGGCGCAGCGTGAACGGGCGCTGATCGAGCAGACCTACATGACGCAGCGACGCAACGAACTGCGCAGCTACGTCGACCTCGCGGTGAGCACGGTGAAGCCGCTCTACGACGCCGGACTCGACGACGAGGCGACTCGCGCCGAGGCGCTGCGCCGGCTGGCCGCGCTCGACTACGGCAACGACGGCTATTTCTTCGTCTACGACCTGCAGGGCCGCTCGCTGATGCATTCGCGCCAGCCCGAGCTGGTCGGCCAGACCCTGTGGGACCTGCGCGATTCGCAGGGCCGGCCCACGATCCAGGACCTGATCGCGCGCGCCCGCGAGGGCGGCGGCTATGTCGAGTACCAGTGGCGCAAGCCCTCTAGCGCGCAGCTGGCGCCCAAGCTCGGCTATGTCACGGCCTTGCCGCGCTGGAACTGGATGCTCGGCACCGGGCTCTACCTCGACGACATCGAGTCCGCGATGCAGACGCTCGACCGCCAGATGAACACCAACGTCACGACCACCATGCTCTGGATCGCCGGCATCGCCGCGCTCTGCCTGGCCGTGGTCAGCGCCACCGGGCTGCTGCTGAACCTGAGCGAGCACCGCATCGCCGAGGCCCGGCTGCGGCTGCTCGCACGCCAGGTCGTGCAGTCGCAGGAAGACGAACGGGCCCACCTGGCGCGCGAGCTGCACGACGGCACCAGCCAGACGCTGGTGTCGGCCAAGCTGATGATCGAGTCGGCGGTCGACGCACTCGAACGGGCGCGCGAGCAGGTGCCTCCGGCGCTCGGCAAGGCGTTGCAGCGGCTCAATGAATCGCTGGTGGAGGTGCGCCGCATCTCGCACCGGCTGCGTCCGGCCCTGCTCGATACGCTGGGGCTGCCCGCGGCACTGGAGCGGCTGGGCGCGGAGTTCGGCGAGGAGGGCGGCGTCGCCGCGTCGGTCACCGTGCAGGGCCGCCCGCGCGAGCTGCCCCAGGAAGTGAAGACCGCGCTGTTCCGCGTCGCGCAGGAGGCACTGACCAACGTGCGCAAGCATGCGCGGGCGCGGCAGGTGCGCATCGTGCTGGCCTTCGAGGGCAGGGCGGTGCAGCTGGAAATCGGCGACGACGGCACCGGCTTCGACCCCGCCGCGCTCGAACTCGATCCGAAGCGCGGCATCGGCCTGCGCAACATGCGCGAACGGGTGGCAGCCATCGGCGGCTCGCTCGGCGTGCGCTCCGATGCGGACGGCACCTCGATCCTGGCCGAGGTGCCGGTCGACGGGGAAGACACCGCATGACAACCGCTGTGATCCGGCTGTTCCTGGTCGACGACCATCCCCTGGTGCGCGACGGGCTGCGAGCCCGCCTCGGGCCCTTGCCGACCCTCGAGATCGTCGGCGAGGCCGGCAGCGCCGCCGAGGCGCTCGAAGGCATCGCCCAGGCGCGGCCGGACCTGGTGCTGGCCGACGTCGGCATGAAGGGGATGAGCGGCATCGAGCTGGCATCGCTCTTGCAAGATCGTCAGCCTGACGTGCGGGTGCTGATGCTCAGCATGTACGACAACCCGGAATACGTGCAGCAGGCGCTGCAGGCAGGCGCCCGCGGCTATGTGCTCAAGGATGCGCCGGCGGCGGAGATCGTCGCCGCGATCGAGGCGGTGGCGGCCGGAGGAACCTTCCTGAGCGCGGCCGTGTCGCATCGGCTGTTTGCGTCCCAGCAGCCGCGGCCGCTGCTGACGCCGCGCGAGAGCGAGATCCTGACGGCGCTGGGCCGTGGCGACTCGAGCAAGCAGATTGCGCGCGACCTGGGCTTGAGCGTGCGCACGGTAGAGGCCCACCGCCAGAGCATCAAGCGGCGGCTCGGGCTCGAGGGCCAGTCGGCGCTGATCAAGTACGCGGTCGAGCACGCGCGCGAGTTCAAGAACAGCTAATTCAGGGTTATCCCTTAGGTGATGCCACGCGATCGATTCGCGCAGTGCAACCGATGCCGCCGCGGGCCAGGCTCGCCACACTTCCGGGGGTTCATCTTCCGGAGACATTCCAATGCACAGCATCCGCCGCCACCTGGTGTGGCTCATCGTGGCCGTGGTCGGCGCCTTCGCGCTCGGCACCGTGGCCCTTTCGCGCGGGGAGTCCATCAACGCGCTCTGGATCGTGGTCGCCGCGATCTGCACCTACCTGATCGCCTACCGCTACTACAGCCTGTTCATCGCCACCCGCGTGCTCGGGCTCGACGGCAACCGCAAGACGCCGGCGCACAAGTACAACGACGGCCTGGACTACGTGCCGACCGACAAGAACGTGCTGTTCGGCCATCACTTCGCGGCCATCGCCGGCGCCGGTCCGCTGGTCGGCCCGGTGCTGGCGGCGCAGATGGGCTACCTGCCGGGACTGCTGTGGATCCTGGCCGGCGTGGTGTTCGCGGGCGCGGTGCAGGACTTCATCGTGCTGTTCATCTCGACCCGGCGCGACGGTCGTTCGCTGGGCGACCTGATCAAGCAGGAGATGGGCACCGTGCCCGGCATGATCGCGCTGTTCGGCACCTTCATGATCATGATCATCATCCTCGCGGTGCTGGCGCTGATCGTGGTCAAGGCGCTGGCCGAATCGCCCTGGGGCACTTTCACGGTGGCGGCGACCATCCCGGTGGCGCTGTTCATGGGCGTCTACCTGCGCTACATCCGCCCGGGCCGCATCGGCGAGATCTCGGTGATCGGCTTCGTGCTGCTGATGGCGGCGATCTTCGGCGGCCAGGCGGTGAGCCAGAGCCCGGTCTGGGGCCCGATGTTCACCTTCGACGGCAAGGCCCTGACCTGGATGCTGATCGGCTACGGCTTCATCGCCGCCAGCCTGCCGGTGTGGCTGCTGCTGGCACCACGCGACTACCTGTCGACCTTCCTGAAGATCGGCACCATCATCGCGCTGGCGATCGGCATCGTGTTCGTCGCGCCGACCTTGCAGATGCCGGCGGTGACCCAGTTCGCCCAAGGCAACGGCCCGGTCTGGTCGGGCAACCTGTTCCCGTTCCTGTTCATCACCATCGCCTGCGGCGCGGTGTCGGGCTTCCATGCGCTGATCTCCTCGGGCACGACGCCGAAGATGCTCGACAACGAGCTGAACGCGCGCTTCATCGGCTACGGCGGCATGCTCGCCGAGTCCTTCGTCGCCGTGATGGCGCTGGTGGCCGCGGCCTGCATCGACCCGGGCGTGTACTTCGCGATGAACAGCCCGGCCGCGCTGGTCGGCAGCACCCCCGAGGCGGTGGCGCAGACGATCTCGGGCTGGGGCTTCGCAGTCACTCCCGAGATGCTGCTGCAGACCGCCAAGGACGTCGGCGAGACCACCATCCTCGGGCGCGCCGGCGGCGCCCCGACGCTGGCCGTCGGCATGGCGCACATCCTGCACCAGGTGATCGGCGGCCAGGCCATGATGGCTTTCTGGTACCACTTCGCGATCCTGTTCGAGGCCCTGTTCATCCTGACCGCCGTGGACGCCGGCACCCGGGCCGGCCGCTTCATGCTGCAGGACTTGCTGGGCAGCTTCGTGCCGGCCCTCAAGCGCACCGACTCGCTGCCGGCCAACCTGATCGCGACCTTCCTCTGCGTCGCGGCCTGGGGCTATTTCCTGTACCAGGGCGTGGTCGATCCGCTGGGTGGCATCAACACGCTGTGGCCGCTCTTCGGCATCTCCAACCAGATGCTGGCCGCGGTGGCGCTGATGCTCGGCGTGGTCGTGCTGTTCCGCATGAAGCGCGAGCGCTACGCCTGGGTGGCGGCGGCGCCGGCGGCCTGGCTGCTGATCTGCACGCTGACCGCGGGCTGGCAGAAGATCTTCTCGGCCGACCCGAAGGTGGGCTTCCTGTCGCACGCCGCGAAATACGCCGACGGCCTGGCACAGGGCGTGCTGATCGCGCCGGCGAAGACCCCCGAGGCGATGGCGCGGATCGTCTTCAACGACCGCCTGGATGCCGGCCTGTGCGCGCTGTTCATCTTCGTGGTCCTGAGCGTGCTGGTCTACAGTGTGCGCACCTGCCTGGCCGCGCGCCGGGCCAACCATCCGACCGCGCGCGAGACGCCGTTCGAACCGATGGCCGCGGCATGAGGAATTCCGGCGCCAGCCTGGCCGAGACCGGGCGCTACCTGACCCGCTCGCTGGCGCAGTCGCTGCGGCTGATGGTGGGCATGCCGGACTACGACACCTACCTGAGCCACATGGCGCGCACGCACCCGGGGCAGGAGGCAATGAGCTACGAGGCGTTTTTCAGGGAGCGGCTGGAGGCGCGGTATGGGGGAGGGAAGGGGCGGTGCTGCTGATACTAACTTGCGTTCAAAGATATAGAAGTTATCCATTTGAACCCAGTCATTGAACGGGTTCGCGTTGTATTGGATTCGAGGGCGACGAGTCCGCTTATCACGGCGCTCTCGACTGCATCGAGGTTGGCGAACACATGGTTGGCGAAGCAGTCCTCGCGCAGCGACTCCCACAGGTGCTCGGCGGGGTTCAGCTCCGGGCTGTACGGGGGCAGGAAGATCAAGCGCATGTTCTGCGGCACCGCGAGATCACCGGCGATGTGCCAACCGGCTTGATCCATGACCATGACGATGAATTCCTCGGCGTGGCGCTGCGCCACCTCGCTCAGGAACAGCG
>NZ_JAUJZH010000018.1 GCF_030486595.1 Variovorax ginsengisoli
GGATGCCGGACGCCTCGAGGGCATCGATGGCGGTGTCGGTCATCTCGGCATCGCGCAGGATGTGGCACCAGTCGACGATGGTGGTGGTGCCGTTGCGCAACTGGTTCAGCGAACCCAGCAGGTTGCCCAGGTAGACGTCGCGCACGCCGTAGCGCGTGGCGAGGTTGCCGTGCATGTTGGCCACGTAGTCGCGAAAACCCACCCAGTCGCTGCCGATGCCGCGCAGCTGGTACTCCCAGGTGTGGATGTGGGCGTTGACCAGGCCTGGCGTGACGATGCGGCCGCGGCCGTCGACCACCTCGGTGTCGCCGGCCTCGATGTTCGGGCCAACCGCGAGGATCTTGTCGTCCTCGATCAGGATGTCGGCATCGTCGAAGTCGCCGACCCCGGGGTCCATCGACAGGATGTTCGCGTGCTGGATCAGGATCCGCTTCATGGAGCTCCTCTTGTTGTCATCGTCGTTTCACAGGGGGCAGGGCGCATACTGAACGTTTCTCATTGGGATATAAATAAGCCTTCTGAGAAGAATTGATTTCTTGATTGGAAAGAATGTGGACCGACTCACCTGCATGGCGGTTTTTCGCAAGGTCGTCGAGCGCAACAGCTTCAGCGACGCGGCCGCGGAACTCACGATGTCGGCCGGTTCGGTGAGCAAGTACGTGGCCGCGCTCGAGACCCATATCGGCACGCCGCTGCTGGCGCGCACCACCCGGCGCATCAGCCTGACCGAGGCGGGCGGCACCTACTACGCCAAGTGCGTGCGCATCCTCGACGACATCGAGGAGGCCGAGAAATCCACCGGCCAGCTGCACCCGACGCCGCGCGGGCTCTTGAAGGTGCGGGCACCGATCTCGCTGGGCTCGGCGCACCTGGGCCGCACCATCGCCGATTTCCTCGCGCGCTTTCCCGAGGTCAAGCTCGAACTCACGATGAACGATTTCTTCGTCGACCCGGCCGAGCAGGGTTTCGACGTCGCGATCGCCATCGCTGCCAACGATCGCGAGCCGATGCGCGGTGCGCGGCCGATCGGCCGCATGGCACGCGCCGTGGTGGCGGCGCCGTCGTATCTGGCCCGGCACGGCGAGCCGGCGGCCGTGCCGGACCTGAAACGGCACAACTGCCTGGTCTACAACCGGGGCCAGGTGCCTGACGAGTGGCACCTGATCGGGCCCGGCGGCGACCGCACCGTGCGCGTCACCGGCGACTGCCGCTGCAACAACAGCCAGGTGCTGCGTGAATCGCTGCTCGAAGGCGCGGGCATCGGCCTGCTGCCGACATTCCTGGTCGCCGACGACATTGCCGCCGGCGACCTGTGCGTGGTGCTGCCGGGCTGGACGCCGGAGTCACGCACCTTGTACGCCGTGTTTCCGCAGCCTCGCCACCCGTCGCCGAAAGTGCGGGAGTTCGTGGATTTCCTGGCGCGCAGCTTCGCAGTCGACAGCCAGTGGCGCCTGGGTTTCTCGAACGAGGCTTGAGCCCCGCGGCTGCGGACGGGCTCAGGCGGTCTCGGCCAATGCCTCGCCCAGCGCGCCGACCAGCCGTTCGATCTCCGCCTTCTCGACGATGAAGGGCGGGGCGAGCTGGATCGTGTCGCCGCCATAGCGCACGTAGAAGCCCTTGCGCCAGCACGCCATGGCCACCTCGAAGGGCCGGCGCGCCGGCTCGCCCGGCAGCGCCGCCAGCGTGAGGCCCGCGGCCAGGCCGTAGTTGCGGATGTCGACGACGTGGCGGCATCCCTTCAGGCTGTGCACCGCCGCCTCGAAGAACGGCGCCAGCGCAGCGACCCGTTCGACCAGACCCTCCTTCTGCAGGACGTCGAGGGCGGCGATGCCCGCGGCACAGGCCACGGGGTGGGCCGAGTAGGTGTAGCCATGCGGGAACTCGAGCATGTAGTCAGCCCCGCCAACTGCCATGAAGGTGTCGTAGATGGCCCTGCTGGCGATCACGGCGCCGAGCGGCTGGGCCCCGTTGGTGACCTGCTTGGCGACGTTCATGATGTCGGGCACGACCCCGAAGGCGTCGGCGCCGGTCATGGCGCCGCAGCGGCCGAAGCCGGTGATGACCTCGTCGAAGATCAGCAGGATGTCATGGGCCGTGCAGATCTCGCGCAGGCGCTGCAGGTAGCCCTGCGGCGGCACCACGACGCCAGCGGAGCCGGAGAAAGGCTCGACGATCACCGCCGCGATGTTCGACGCGTCATGCAGCGCAATCAGGTCGAGCAGGCGCTCGGCCAGTGCCGCGCCGTGGTCCGGCATGCCGCGGCTGAACGCGTTGTCGGCGAGCTGCGTGTGCGGCAGGTGGTCGGCTTCGATGCTTTGCCCGAACAGCTTGCGGTTGGCGCCGATGCCGCCGACCGAGATGCCGCCGTAGTTGACGCCGTGGTAGCCCTTCTCGCGGCCGATCAGGCGCGTCTTGCTCGCCTGGCCCCTGGCCCGCCAGTAGGCGCGCGCCATCTTGAGCGAGGTGTCGGCGGCTTCCGAGCCCGAGCCGGTGAAGAAGACGTAGTCGAGGCCTTCGGGCGTCAGTTCCTTGAGCTTGTTGGCCAGCTCGAAGGAGAGCGGATGGCCGTGCTGGAAGGCCGGCGCGTAGTCGAGCCTGGCGATCTGCCGGCTCACTGCTTCGGTGATCTCGGGGCGGCCGTGGCCCAGCCCCGAGCACCAAAGGCCCGACAGGCCGTCGAAGATCTTGCGGCCGTCGGCGTCGGTGAAGTAGGCGCCGCGGGCCTCCACGATCATCCGCGGGTCGGCCTTGAACTGCCGGTTGGCGGTGAAGGGCATCCAGTGGGCGTCGAGCCAGGCGGCGTCGGTGCGCACCACGGGCGCGAGCGAAGGCGAGGGGGAGGTGAGGACGGGCATGGGATCTTTCCGCTTGGAGGGCGGCGGATGGTGGTGGAGGCGATCATTCTTGGCAGCCTTCATACTTCGTCAAAGGCAGCAATATCAATGTTCACTTGACGAATCATGAAAGTAACGAAGGCTTCCAGATCGAAGGCCGTGCTGGGCCATCTCAGCGACATGGACCTGCGCCTGCTGCGGGTCTTCAAGAGCGTCGTCGAGTGCGGCGGCATGGCCGCCGCCGAGCTCGAGCTCAACATCGGCACCTCGACGGTCAGCCGCCACGTCAAGGATCTCGAAACGCGGCTGGGCGTCGTGCTGTGCCGGCGCGGGCGCGGCGGCTTCGCGGTGTCGCCCGAAGGTGAGCGCGTCTACCGCGAGACGCTGCGCCTGCTGGCGTCGGTCGATGTCTTTCGCGAGAGCATCGACGACATCCACCAGCGCATGGGCGGCCGGCTCGAGGTCGCGGTGTTCGACAAGACCGCCACCAACCCCGAGGCGCGCATCGGCGATGCCATTGCGCGCTTCAACGACGGCGCGCCGGACGTGAGCCTGAGCATGCACGTGGCGACCATCAATGCGATCGAGCGCGGCATCATCGACGGCGGCTTCCACGTCGGCGTGATCCCGGCGCACCGCAGCTCGGCCAGCCTGTCCTACACCGACCTGTTCGGCGAGAAGATGCTGCTCTACTGCGGCGCCGGGCATCCGCTGTTCGATGGTGCCCACGGCGGGCTCACCTGGGCGCGCCTCAAGGGGCATGCCTTCGCCGGCCTCGGCTACCACTCGCCCAACATGGAACTGAGCCACCAAGCACGGCTGGTCCGTACGGCGACCGGATTCGACCAGGAGGCGATCGCCACGCTGATCCTCTCGGGGCGCTTCCTGGGCTTCCTCCCCGACCACTACGCCGAGGCCTTCGAGCGCCGCGGGCAGCTGCGGGCCGTGCGGCCGGACCGCTTCCGCTACGACTGCAGGTTCGTGGCGATCGTGCGCCGCGCACCGCAGCCGTCACGGGCCGCGCAGCTCTTCGAGCAGTGCCTGGTCGAATCGCATGCGCGGGGGCGCGCAGCTGTCGGTTGAGGACGGCGCTGAGCCGAAAGCCTTCGCGGAATGGCGGATTTTCGACACTTTTCGATATTAAACGTAACTAAGACAGTTCCCCTCTAAGCTTATGGAAAGGAAGTATTTGTAAATGGCATGATAAATGCCTGATGATTATCAATATGGATAGTCAAACCCATGGAACTGCGCCAGCTTGAGGCTTTTGCCGCCGTCATGTCGACCGGCAGCGTCACTGGCGCCGCCCGGCTGCTGGCGCGCTCGCAGCCGGCGGTGTCCAGGCTGGTGCAGGAACTCGAAGCCGAGATCGGCTATGCCTTGTTCACCCGCCATGGTCCCCGCGTGACGCCCAGCGAGCAGGGCTTCCTGCTCTATGAAGACGTGGAGCGCGCACTGGGCGGCCTCCAGCAGATCCATCTGCGCGCGGCCGAGATCGCGCGCGGCAATGCGCAGCCCCTGGTGCTGGCCGCCACCTCCGCGCTGGCGGTCGGACTGCTGCCGCAGGCCTTGCAGCGGCTGGAAGCGCAGGCCGGCGCCGCGCCGATCCAGCTGCGCAGCGCCTCGCCCGAACAGGTCGTCCATGCGGTGCTCAGCGGCGCGGTCCAGCTGGGCGCCAGTAGCCTGCCGCTGGAGCATCGCGGCCTCGACGTGCACTGGATCGGCGAGATGCCCTGCGTGGCCGTGCTGCCGCACGACGATCCGCTGGCCGCCCACGCGGTGGTGCCGCTGGCGGCGCTGGCGCAGCGCCGGCTCATCACGATGAGCAATCCCTTTCGTCTGCGGCGTCGGCTCGACGCCACTCTGGCGCGCGCCGGCCACCCGCCGACGCAGCAGTCCGCGCTGATCGAGACCAACTCCTCGGTCAACGCCCAAGCACTCGCGCGGGCCGGCCTCGGCGTGGCGGTGCTGGAGCCGCTGACCGCCCGCGGCGCCCCGCTGGAAGGCCTGGCGGTGCGGCCGCTGGACACCGACATCCCTTTCATCTTCGGCGTGGTCACGCCCCAGGCCCGGCCGGTCACGCCGCCCGTGCGGGCGTTGATCGACGCGCTGCTCGAAGCCGCCAGCGCCCTGCCGCATTTCGTGCGCCACGACCCCTCCGCCCATGCGGCCCTGTTGCAGAGCGTCTATGGCGACGCTGCGCGGCCGTCCGGCGACGACACCTCTCTCTGAAAGCATCCGCGATGAAGGCCAAGTTCCCACCACCGATCGCCGAAGCGCCCGCCGGGCTGGCGGCGCTCGAGGCACGCCTGCGCCAGGACCTGGCCTGGCTCGGCCTGCCCGCCAAGCCCTGGGTGCCCGTGAAGGACGGGCCGGGCGAGGCGCCGCTGGACGTGGCCATCGTCGGCGGCGGCATGGCGGGCCTGGCCCTGCTGGCGACGCTCACGCACCTGGGCGTGCGCGCCCGCATCTACGACCGTTCGCCGGCCGGCTTCGAAGGCCCCTGGGCCACGACCGCGCGGATGGAGACGCTGCGTTCGCCCAAGGAACTCACCGGCCCTGCACTGGGCCTGCCGGCGCTGACCTTCCGCGCTTGGTTCGAGGCCCAGTTCGGGCTGGCGGCCTGGGACGCGCTCGACAAGATCCCGCGCCTGCAGTGGGCCGAGTACCTGCGCTGGTATCGCAGCGTGCTGGGCCTCGACGTGCGCAACGAACAGCAGGTGCGGGCGGTGCTGCCGCGCGCCGACGGCGTGGTGCAGCTCGACCTGCTGGACGGCACGGCCGATGGCAGGGCCTACACCGTCCGGGCTCGCCACGTGGTGCTCGCCACCGGCCGCGATGGCCTGGGCGGCGCCTGGGTGCCCGGCTGGGCGGCCGCGCTGCCGCGCGATCGATGGGCCCATTCGTCCGATCTCTGGGACGCCGAAAGCCTGCGGGGCCGGCGCGTCGCGGTCGTCGGCGGCGGCGCCTCGGCGATGGACGCCGCCGCCTCGGCGCTCGAAGCCGGTGCCGGGCGGGTCGACCTGCTGATCCGGCGCGCCGACCTGCCGCGGGTCAACAAGGGCAAGGGCGCGGGCAGCCCGGGGATGGTGCATGGCTTCTGGCAGCTGCCGGACGAGTGGAAATGGCGCATGCGCCACTACATCAACGTCCAGCAGGTGCCCCCGCCGCACGGCAGCACGCTGCGCGTGTCGCGCCATGCCGCGGCCCATTTCCAGCTCGGCACCTCGGTGCTCGGCGCCGTCCGGCGGGCCGACGGCGCGCTGCGGCTCGACACCAGCCGGGGCCCGCTGGCGGTCGACTTCGTGGTCTTCAGCACCGGCTTCCGCACCGACTGGGCGCTGCGTCCCGAGTTCGCCGCCTTCGCGCCGCAGGTGCGGGTCTGGCAGGACCGCTTCGCGCCGCCGGAGGGCACGGCCGACACCGAACTGGCCGAGTCGCCCGACCTCGGCCCGCTGTTCGAGTTCCAGCCGAAGACGCCGGGCGCCTGCCCGGGGCTGGAGCGCGTGCACTGCTTCAACTACGCCGCCTCGCTCTCGCACGGCGCCGCGGCCGGCGACATCCCGCAGATCACCGACGGCGCCCAGCGGCTGGCGCGCGGCCTCGCGGCCCAGTTGCTGAGCGAGGACGCCGAGCTGCACTTCGCCGCCATGCAGCGCTATGCGGAGCCCGAACTCGACGGCGACGAGTGGACGCCCTCGAGCTTGCCGCCGTATATCGAAGCCGCCGACCCCGAGGTCGCGCAGTGAGCGCCGCGCCGGGCCGCCCCAAGCAAGCTCGCGCCCCCTCGGGGGGCAGCGAGGACACGCAGTGCCGAGCGTGGGGGTCGAAATGACCGGCTGGCTGCTGCGCCGGCTGCTGCAGGCGCTGCTCGTGGTGGTGGCGATGACGCTGATCGTCTTCATCGGCCTGCACGCCATCGGCAACCCGATCGACATCCTGATCGGCGAGGACATGAACCAGCAGGAACGGCTCGCCGCCATCGCGCGGCTCGGGCTCGACCAGCCGCTGTGGCGCCAGTACCTGGCCTTCGTGGACGGCGCGCTGCACGGCAGCCTGGGTCGCAGCTTCGTCTACCAGGAGGACGCGGTGCGCCTGATCCTGCAGCGCCTGCCCGCGACCATGGAGTTGGCCTTCGCGGCGCTGCTGATGGCGATCGTGGTCGGCGTGCCGCTGGGGCTGTTCGCGGGCATGAAGCCGGAGCACCCGGTGTCGCGCACGCTGATGGCCACCAGCATCGTCGGCTTCTCGCTGCCGGCCTTCTGGGTGGCGCTGATGCTGATCATGGTGTTCAGCGTGCAGCTGGGCTGGTTGCCGGCCAGCGGGCGCGGCGAGACCCGTGCACTGTTCGGCGTCCAGTGGTCCTGGCTCACGCTCGACGGGCTGCAGCACCTGCTGCTGCCGGCCTTCAATCTCGCGCTGTTCAAGATCTCGCTGGTGCTGCGGCTCACGCGCGCCGGCGTGCGCGAGGTGCTGCCGCAGGATTTCGTCAAGTTCGCGCGCGCCAAGGGCCTGTCGCCGACCCGCGTGATGCTGATGCACGTCATGCGCAACACCATGATCCCGCTGGTCACGGTGCTCGGGCTGGAGCTGGGCGCGACCATCGCCTACGCGGTGGTCACCGAGACCATCTTCGCCTGGCCGGGGGCCGGCAAGCTGATCCTCGACAGCATCAACTCGCTCGACCGGCCGGTGGTGGTGGCCTACCTGATGGTGGTGGTCGTGATCTTCGTGACGCTCAACCTGATCGTGGACCTGCTCTACAAGCTGCTCGATCCGCGGGTGCGGCTGGAAGGCGCCCGATGAGCGGCGTGAGCATGGCAAAGACCTACGACGAGCGCTCGATCTGGTGGCGGGTCGCCGCCGACTTCCTGCATTCGCGGATCGCGGTGGGCGGCCTGGTGGTGCTGGGCATCGTGGTGCTGGCCGCGCTGCTGGCGCCCTGGATCACGCCGCAGAACCCCTACGACCTGCTGCAGCTGGACGTGCTCGACGCCCGCCTGCCGCCCGGTTCGCGCAGCAGCGAGGGCGGCTACACCTACTGGCTCGGCACCGACGGGCAGGGCAGGGACCTGTACTCGGCCATCATCTACGGGCTGCGCATCAGCCTGACGGTCGGCGTCGGCTCGGCACTGATCGCCGCGGTGATCGGCACGCTGGTCGGACTCGTGGCCGCCTACGCGGGCGGCAAGGTCGACGCGCTGCTGATGCGGCTGGTCGACCTGCTGCTGTCGTTCCCGACCATCCTGATGGCGCTGATGATCCTGGCCTACGTCGGCAAGGGCGTGGGCAACGTCATGCTGACACTGGTGCTGCTCGAATGGGCCTACTACGCGCGCACCGCACGGGGCCAGGCCCTGGTCGAGGCGCGGCGCGAGTACGTCGATGCGGCGCAGGGGCAGGGCATTCCGCGCTGGCGCATCCTCACCGGCCACATCCTGCCGAACTGCCTGCCGCCGCTGCTGGTCATCGGCGCGCTGCAGATCGCGCGCGCCATCACGCTGGAAGCGACGCTGTCGTTCCTGGGGCTGGGCGTGCCGATCACCGAGCCCTCGCTCGGCCTGCTGATCTCCAACGGCTACCAGTACCTGTTGTCGAACGAGTACTGGATCAGCTTCTTTCCCGGCGTCGCCCTGTTGGCCGCCATCGTCGCGATCAACCTGGTCGGCGACCAGCTGCGCGACGTGCTCAACCCGAGGTTGCAGAAATGAGCGCCGTTCTCGCGCCCGAACTCGAACTGCCGACGCTGGAAGTGCGCAACCTGCAGACGCGCTTCCACACCCGCGCCGGCGTGCTGCCGGTAGTCGACGGCGTGTCGTTCACGCTGGGCCGCGGCAAGGTGCTGGGGCTGGTCGGCGAGTCGGGCTCCGGCAAGTCGGTGACCGGCTTCTCGATCATGGGCCTGGTCGATCCGCCGGGCCGGGTGGAGGGCGGCCAGGTGCTGTTCCAGGGCCGCGACCTGACCCAGCTGGCGGCTGGCGAACGGCGCGCGCTGCGGGGCAACCGCATCGCGATGATCTTCCAGGACCCGATGGCCACGCTCAACCCGGTGCTGCGGGTCGACACGCAGATGATCGAGGCGGTGCAGGCGCACCGGCGGGTCTCGGCGGAGGAGGCGCGCCGCCATGCCCGCGACACGCTGGGGCGGATGGGCATCCCGAGCCCGGACGAGCGGCTGCGCGCCTACCCGCACCAGCTCTCGGGCGGCATGCGCCAGCGGGTGGCGATCGCCATCGCGATGCTGCACGGCCCCGACCTGATCATCGCGGACGAGCCGACCACGGCGCTGGACGTGACGATCCAGGCGCAGATCCTCTCCGAAGTGCAGAAGCTGGTGCGCGACACCGGCACTTCGCTGATCTGGATCAGCCACGACCTGTCGGTGGTGGCGGGGCTGGCCGACGAGATCGCCGTGATGTACGCGGGGCGCATCGTCGAACACGGCACGGTGGACGACGTGCTCGACCATCCCCGCCATCCGTACACCCGCGGCCTGATCGACAGCCTGCCCGGCGCCAACGCGCGCGGCGCGCGGCTGCGGCAGATCCAGGGCATGACGCCAAGCCTGCTGAACATGCCGGTCGGCTGCGCCTTCGCGCCGCGCTGCCCCCATGCGGACGCGGCCTGCGAAGCACGCCCGGAGATCTCGCGGCCGCGCCACGAGGCACCCTGGCACCAGGTACGCTGTTTCCATCCGCAGCAGGGCAGGCCGGCGGCGCCGGCAGCGCCGCGCCCGCCAGCGGCGCCGCGGGCGCCGGCGGCCAACGACCAGGCGCCACCGCTGATCGCGCTGCGGCAGGTCGCGCAGCGCTTCGGCGCCACGCCGCCGCCCGGTGTGGTCGGGCGCGCGCTGCGCAGCGTCGGCTGGAACCGGCCGCCGGTCGTCACGCATGCGGTCGACGGCGTCGACCTGTCGGTGCGGCCCGGCGAAGTGGTCGGTCTGGTCGGCGAATCCGGCTGCGGCAAGTCGACCCTGGGCCGCATCGCGGCCGGCCTGCTCAGGCCCACCGAAGGCGAGGTGATCGTGGGCGGCACGCCGGCCGCGGACTTCACGCCGGCCGAGCAGCTGGCCGCGCGGCTGCGCATCCAGATGGTGTTCCAGGACCCGTATGCGAGCCTGAACCCGCGGCTGCGGGTCTCGCGCATCGTCGGCGAGGCCGCCTTGCTGCATGGCCTGACCGACGCCGCCGGGCTGGACGACTACGTCTGCGCCCAGTTGCAGCGCGCCGGGCTCGACCCCGCGCTGCGCCACCGCTACCCGCATCAGTTCAGCGGCGGCCAGCGCCAGCGCATCGGCATCGCCCGCGCGCTGGCGGTGCAGCCGTCGATGCTGGTGAGCGACGAGGCGGTGGCGGCGCTGGACGTGTCGATCCAGGCCCAGATCCTGAACCTCTTCATGGACCTGCGCGACCAGCTGGGCCTGGCCTATCTGTTCATCAGCCATGATCTTGGCGTGATCGAGCACCTGTGCGACCGCGTGGCCGTGATGTACCTCGGCCGGGTGGTCGAGAGCGCGCCGGTGGCCGAGCTGTTCGCGCGGCCCGCGCATCCCTACACTCAGGCGCTGCTGGCCGAGATCCCGAGCATCGAGGCGCGCGGCGCGCGCTTCAGCGCGATCCGCGGCGAGATTCCGAGCCCGATCGCGCCGCCGTCGGGCTGCCACTTCCATCCACGCTGTCCGCAGGCGATGCCGCGCTGCCGCACCGAGACGCCGCGGCTGCGCGGCATCGCCATCCATCACGCGAGCGCGTGCCATCTGCACGACGCCCACTGAGTCCCTGCTTCACTTGTCCTTCCTGAGGGTATCCACATGAACCGCCTGCTTCCCATCGTTGCCGCCGCGCTGCTCGCCAGCGGCGTCGCCGCGTCCGCCCAGACGCTGTCCATCGGCTTCGCCGACCCGATCTCATCGGTCGACCCGGAGCTCAACAACCATGCGGGCGACCGTTCGCTGGCGTTGCATTTCTGGGACTCGATCATCAATTCGCGCGACGGCGGCAAGCTGGAGCCCGCACTGGCATCGAGCTGGAAGGCGCTCGACGACAAGACCTGGGAATTCAAGCTGCGCACCGACATCAAGTGGCAGGACGGGTCGCCCTTCACGGCCGACGACATCGTGTTCTCGTTCCAGCGCGCACGCAGCGTGCCGGGCAGCGTGGCTTCGTATTCGGGCGCGCTGCGCACGGTCGAGTCGGTCACTGCCAAGGACCCGGCCACGCTGATCGTCAAGACCAACACGCCCAACCCGATGCTGCCGCTGGACATCGCGTCGATCTACGTCGTGAGCAAGCATGTTGGCGAGAAGTCCAGGACCGAGGACTACAACGCCGGCCGCGCCGTGGTCGGCTCGGGCCCCTACAAGTTCATCTCCTACGTGCCCGGCGACCGCACGGTGTTCGAGCGCAATCCGGGGTACTACGGGCCGAAGCCGCTGTGGGAGAAGGTCAACTACCGCTTCATCAGCAACGGCGCGGCACGCACGGCGGCACTGCTGGCCGGCGACGTCGACGTGATCGACAAGGTCGCGGTGACCGACGTGGAGAAGCTGCGCAAGGACCCGAAGGTCAGCGTCTACACCTACCCTGGCCTGCGCGTGCTGCTGCTGCAGCCGAACTTCAAGGCCGGGTCGAACGAATTCATCACCGACAACGCGGGCAAGCCGCTCGAGAAGAACCCGCTGCTCGACGTCAGGGTTCGCCAGGCGCTGTCGCTGGCCATCAACCGCAAGGCGATCGTCGACCGCATCCTGCAGGGCACCGTGACCGAGGCCAACCAGTGGATGCCCAAGGGCAGCTTCGGCTACAACCCCGAGGTGCCGGCAATCCCCTACAACATCGAGCAGGCCAAGAAGCTGCTGGCCGAGGCGGGCTTCCCGCAGGGCTTCCAGATCGCGATCCACGTGCCGGGCGACCGCTATCCGCAGGCGCCCGAGACGGTGCAGGCCGTGGCGCAGTTCTGGAGCCGCATTGGCGTGAAGACCAAGGTCGAGGTGGTGCCCTGGTCGGTGTATTCGAGCCGGGCCACCAAGAACGAGTACGCGGTCAGCGTGATCGCCTGGGGCAACGGCACCGGCGAGGCCGGCTACGGCCTGCTGCAGACCCTGGCAACGCCCGACGCCAAGCGCGGACGCGGCTCGAACAACTGGGGCGGCTACAGCAACGAGGCGGTCGACAAGGCGCTGGATGCAGCCACCGTCGAGTTCGATGCCAAGCGCCGCGAAGCCATCTTCCGCCATGCCGCCAAGCTGGTGACCGACGACGTGGGCCAGATCCCGCTCTACCACTACCAGAACATCTGGGCCGCGAAGAAGGGCCTGAAGGTCGTGCCGCTGCTGAGCGACCGAACCACCGCGATGCAGGTCACGCAAGTCAAGTGAAGGCCGGCGCATGAGGCTCAGCATCACGCCCGGGGACGCGCTGATCGACGTGCCGCGGCGGATCGCGCTCGACGGCCTGGCGCCGGGCGAGCAGGTCGAGGTCGCCAGCTGCACGCTGCGCGGGGCGGGCGTGCCTTGGCGCGCGGCGGCGCGTTTCGTCGCCGATGCCGAAGGCACGGTCGATCTCTGGCGCGACGCGCCGGTCGCGGGCAGCTACCAGGGCGTGTCGGCGATGGGCCTGGTCTGGGCCCAGGTGCCGGACACGGCCGGTGCGCGCGAGCTTTTCGACGCCGAGCCGGCGGCGGCGCTCGCAACCGACATCCTCGCGCGGCGCGACGGCGACGCCCGACCGGTGCGCGGCGGCTTCGTGCAGCGCCTGGCCGCGGCAGGCGTGACGCGCCGCGAGGTTCGCGAAGAGGGCCTGGTCGGCACGCTGTTCCTGCCCGCCGGGCCCGGTCCGCATCCCGCCGTGATGATCCTCAACGGCTCGGGCGGCGGCATCAACGAGCCGCGTGCCGCGCTGTATGCCTCGCATGGCTACGCGGCCTTCGCGCTCGGCTACTTCAAGGCGCCGGGCCTGTCGGACTACATCTCGGCCACCCGGCTCGAGTACTTCGAGACGGCGCTGGCCTGGATGCACCGCACGCTGAAGCCGCTGCAGGGCTTCGTCGCCCTCAGCGGCCAGTCGCGCGGCGGCGAACTGGTGCTGCTGCTCGGCACGCTGTTCCCGGCGTCGGTGTCGGCCGTTATCGGCTATGTGCCCGGCGCTGTGGTGCACTGCGCGCAGAACGCCTGCGATCCGGCGCTCGGCCGCGAAGGCCCGGCCTGGATCTTCCGCGGCCGCCCGCTGCCGCATGTGTGGGAGAACAACCGCACCGCGACCTGGGCGCCCTGGGACGAAGGCCCCGAGCCGCGCCGCCATGCCGATGCGCTGCGGACGGCGCTGCAGGATCCGGAAGCAGTAGAACGCGCGCGCATCCCGGTGGAAAAGATCCGTGGCCCGGTGATGGTGCTGTCGGCCACCGACGACGGCTCCTGGCCGTCCAGCCTCTACGGCCGCATGGTGACCGAGCGGCTGGCGCAGTTCGGGCACCCGCATGCGGTGGCGCACCTGGACTTCGAGGGCGCGGGCCACTCGATCCTGTTCCCCTTCGTGCCGACCACGCAGCTCGGCTATGCCCACCCGGTGTCGGGCCGCCGCAGCACTTCGGGCGGCACGCCCGCCCACAACGCGCATGCGGACGAGGCTTCCTGGCAGGGCGTGCTGCGCTTCCTGCAGCAGGCCGTGGCCGCGCGCATCGCATCCCCTGGAGACACAAGCCCATGACCGATTCGAATCCTTCCGTCGACCTGGTCGACGCCTCCGTGCCGCTCGCGGCAGGCAGCGCCACGCATGCGGTGCGCCACCAGCGCCACAAGGTGGTGGCCGCAACGCAAGGCAGCTACGAGGCCCTGTTCGAAACCGAGCTCTCGGGCTCGCCGCTGGTGGAGCGGCTGCTTGTCGCCGACGCCATCGCGCGCAGTGCGGGCAGCGATGCGCTGCACGCGCACTACCGCGCGCGGCTCGATGCCCTGGCGCCGCTGAGCCCGGCGCAGCAGGCCGCGGCGGACGGCGCGGCGCCCGAAGCGCTGGGCCAGGACCCTCGCCTGCAGGCCGTGCTGCGCTTCGCCCGCACACTGACCGATCATCCGGTCGAAGGCGACCGCGAGGCGCTGCTGAAGCTGCCGGCGGCCGGACTGTCGACGCCGGAGGTCGTGGCGCTGGCCCAGCTGATCGCCTTCGTGGCCTACCAGGTGCGGGTGGTCGCGGGCCTGCGGGCGCTGGCCGAACTCGGCGGCGACAGCGCGGCGCCGGCCGCGGACGAAGACCCGGCGCCGTTCGTGCATCCGGCGAACCTGCCGCCGCCCGGCGAGCCGCTGCGCATCAACGGCTACACCAGCGAGACGCTGGGCTGGAAGGCCTGGCTGCCGACCCTCGACCTCACGCAGGCATCGCCCGAGCAGGTGCGCGTCCTCGACAGCAGCCATCCGAAGGCGCGCAGCTCCGACTACTACCTGCTGCTGGTGCTGCAGCCGC
The DNA here is from genome assembly GCF_030486595.1 of Variovorax ginsengisoli. Classification (GTDB taxonomy): domain Bacteria; phylum Pseudomonadota; class Gammaproteobacteria; order Burkholderiales; family Burkholderiaceae_C; genus Variovorax; species Variovorax ginsengisoli_B. The sequence goes on from NZ_JAUJZH010000018.1 coordinate 14,288, forward strand.
GCATCCTGCAGGAGCGGGCCACGGTGTTCAACGCGATCATGTACGCGCCCGGCGGCCTGTCGCGCGCCGAGCGCGAGCTGGCGAGCGCGGTGGTCTCGCGTGTCAACGGCTGCGTCTACTGCGCCTCGGTGCACGCGCAGCGCTTCGAGCAACTGGCGCGGCGCAACGACGTCATCGCGCAGGTCTTCGAAGAGCCGGAGACGGCCGGCACCACGGCGCGCGAGCGCGCGATCGTCCGGCTGGCGATCGCGCTCACCCGCGACCCGGCGGGATTCGGCGTGACCCAGCTGCAGGCGGTGCGCGCCGCCGGGCTCACGAACCTCGAGATCCTCGACACCCTCCACGCGGTCGCGATCTTTGCCTGGGCCAACCGGCTGATGCTCAACCTCGGCCAGCCGGTGTACAGCTGATCGGCGCGGCGGCGCTCATCGGCCGGCGTCGCTGGCGGGCTTCTTCCCATCGGGCTGTGGTATCGACAGCGGTGTGACTTCGACCTGTGCCACGCCGTTTTCCCGCGAGATGCCGATCTCGCGCGCGGTGGCCGGGGAGAGGTCGACGATGCGGCCCTTCACGTAGGGGCCGCGATCCTGGATGGTGACCACCGCGCTGCGACCGGTCTCCAGGTTGGTCACCTTCGCGGTGGTGCCGAGCGGCAGCGTCTTGCTGGCGGCGTTGTCGTCGCGCGGGTCCATCCGGCTGCCGTCCGCCATCTTGCGGCCGCTGAACTTGTCGGCATAGAAGGACGCCTTGCCGACCTGCTTGCTGCCGCTGCGGTCGAGGCCTGGTTTCGTTTCGGCGGGGCCTGGTTTCGGCGCCGGCTGGGTCGCTTGCGCGGCGGGCGCCGCGGGCTGTGCAGGCCGCTCTTGCGAGGTCGGAGCGCTTGCGCAGCCTGCCACCAGGCATCCGATGCAGGCCGCGGCCGCGAATCGCTGCGAGGGAACTCGCTGCGATGGAGTGCGCGTCGACATGGGGGCAGGCCCGATGGTCGCTACAGGTACTTGGCGCTGCCCGCGTCTTCGGAGCCGCTGGGCGCCAGCAGGTCCGCGTCGTCGAGCCGCCCCTGCAGGGCCGCGATGCCCTTGGCCGTGATCGCCAGCACCTGGGCCGCCTTCTGCATCTCCGCGCCGGAGCGAAGCTCCTCGGCCGGCGGAATGAAAGCGGTGACCAGGCCTGCGGCGCGAAGGACGCGCAGCTTGTCGATGTCCGAGGGTGCGAAGACTGTGAACGGCAGTTTCTCTTCAGCGACCTGGCGAAGAAACTCCATCGGCATGGTGTCTCCCTTCTGAAATCCTTGAATCTGGCAAGTGGACGAGTGAATTGTGGCCCCGCCGCCGAAGCTTCGAGGGCAGGAGGAGTCCGCCAACCCGGCGCCGCGCTGTCCGACTCCCGTCGGCGGCTGCCTACCGCACGCCGGCGCCTCTGCCCGCCCCGCGGCCTCAGCCATGATGCGGCGAAGCCGACCGAGCCTGCCGACCAGACACCCCGCGGCGACCCGCCGAGGGTCAAGCCTTGAATGAACGCGCTGGTCTCCAAGACGCGGTCGCGTCCGACAGAAACGCACCGCGCGCTGCACCATATTTCACCCAGGTTCTCCGGGTGCGCCTCTCACGTAGGCAATGCAGCCTCTCGAAGGCAAACGCAGCATCTGCGAGAACCCGGGCCCGGCGGGGCGACTCGCCGGGCTTCTTCGTTGTCGGCGCCTAGGACGCCGACTCCGGCACCGGCGCCACCTTGTCGCGGATGGCCCGCGCAGTGAAAGTCGTTTTCATTCCGAGCTGGTCGGAGACCTCCGCATCGCTCATGCCGCTCGCGATCAGCCGTGCGGCATAGGCGTTGCGCACCAACTGCGGTCCATGGAAGGCCGCCTGGTGGCCCAGCGATTCGAGCGTGCGCTTGACACAACTCGTCACGACCCGCTCGGCCAGGTCGGGCGCCACCGGGCTGCAGGCGGCGCCGAGGCCGCCGCCGACCAGTTCGGTCGATTGCACCATGTCGGCCTGCCCGAGGAACAGTCGGTTGGAGTTGCGCGCGTTTTCTTCGCGCTCGCGACGGGTGCGCACCACCCGCAGCGTGCTTCGGATCGCCAGCCACCGTTGCAGTGCTTTCGCCAGCGGGGCGCGGCCGACCAGCACGCGGGCCTCGACCTGGCGGTGCCCCGGGGCGCGGACCACCACGCTGCCGTCGGGCCGGAGCGTGATGTTGCGCGGGATCAGCTTGCAGACTTCGGACAGCTTCAGGCCGCACTCCGCCACCACCAGGCGCAGGGCCAGGTTGCGCGATGGCGTCCAGCCATCGGGAAGCTGGTCCGATTCCTCCTCGAACAAGCGCACGGCCATCCGCTCGTAGGCCGCGAGGAAGCTCGGGCCGGGCGGCAACGGGGGATCGGTGGTGAAGCGGGTCTCGGGCTGGCGCCGCTTGCGTTCGAGCACCACGGATGCGGGATTCGCCGCCACCACGCCGATGGCTTGCAGGTGCGTGAACACGCGATGGATCTCGGCCAGGTAGGTCCGCATGGTGCGCACGCTGGCAGGCGCATCGGCCCGGCCGCGCAAGCTGTCCAGGAAGGATTCGACATGGGCCTGCCTCACCTCGTCGAGCCGCAGCGAGCGGCCGGCCAGCCAGCGGCAGAACTTGCCCCAGAACGACTGGTAGAGCTTGTTGCTGTGCGCGGTGTAGAGCGGGGCATCGTCGCTGCCGACGTCCTTTTTCCAACTCAAGGTCGAACGCCACTGCCGGTGGGCGTCGGCCGGATTCTTCAGCCAGGGCAGGGGCGCTTCACGGGAGACGGCGATGGTGTGGGGCATGTGAAGCGGCAGCATACCGAGTGCCGGGCGGCCTGTCCATGGTGCGGTATATCACAAGAAAACCAGCCACTTCGATTTCGCGCTCGTCAAATGCGGTGTGGTCATGGCGCTGGCACGCTTCACACCACGAGCCTGTACCCCACCGCGATCTCGGTGATCAGGTGCTTCGGCTGCGCGGGGTCCTGCTCCAGCTTCTGCCGCAGGTGCCCCATGTAGATCCGGAGGTAGTGGCTCTGCCCGGCATGCGACGGCCCCCACACTTCGCGCAGCAGTTGACGCTGGGTCAGAACTCGCCCGGCATTGGCCACCAGCACCGACAGCAGGCGGTACTCCGTCGGTGTCAGGTGCACCTCCGAACCGGCCCGCCGCACCAGCCGCGCACTGCGATCGATCTCGACCTCGCCGAAGCGGAACACGGCATCGGGCTCTTCGCCGCCCGCGGCCGCCCGTGGCCGGCGCAGGTTGGCGCGCACACGGGCCAGCAGTTCGCCGGTGCCGAAGGGCTTGGTGAGGTAGTCGTCGGCGCCGGCATCGAGCGCGGCGATCTTGTCGGCCTCGTCGGTGCGCGCCGAGAGCACGATGATCGGCACCGCCGACCAGCCGCGCACGTCGCGGATCAGCGAGACACCGTCGCCGTCCGGCAGCCCGAGGTCCAGCACCAGCAAGTCGGGCTGCCGCGTGCCGGCGGCCGCCAGCCCATCGCGCAAGGTGCCGGCCTCGTGCACCTGCCAGCCCTCGGCCTCGAGCGCGCCGCGCACGAAGCGGCGGATCTGCGGCTCGTCCTCGATCACGATGGCAACGGGCACAGGCATGTTTCAGGGTGGAAGTTCAATCGGTTCGGGCGGCTCGCGGCGCGGCAGCGTGACCGTGAATTCTGCCCCGCCGCCGACCGCATTTGCCGCCTCGATCTCGCCGCCGTGGGCGTTGACCACCGCCTTGCAGATCGCCAGCCCGAGCCCGAATCCGGGCGTCGCCGATTCGGCCTGGCCGCGCGTGAATTTATCGAACAGCGTCGCCTCCCGCCCCCGCAGCCCCGCGGGCAGCCCCGCCCCGTGGTCGCGCACCCGCAGCACCAGCGCCCGCTCGGTCGCCTGCGCGCCGACCACGATCGGCGGTGCGCCATACTTGGCCGCGTTCTCGAGCAGGTTGACCAGCACGCGCTCGATCAGCACCGCGTCGAACTCGACCAGCGGCAGGTCCGCCGGGAGCTCGGTCCGGACCGGCATGTCCTTCAGCGCCGGCCGCGCCGATCGGATCGCCGATCCGACCACTTCCTCGACCGACTGCCAGTCCCGGCGCAGGTTGACGGCGCCTCCCGCGATGCCGCTTTCGAGCCGCGCCATGTCCAGCAGGTTGCTGACCAGCGCGTGCAGCTGGTGCGCCTGGGCGACGATCGCACGCGCCGCCTGCCGTGCATCCGCGCCCTCGGGCAACGCCTGCAGGGATTCGGCCAACGCGATGAGGGCGGTCAGCGGGGTGCGAACGTCGTGCGAGATCGCCCCCAGCAGCGCATTGCGCAGGCGCTCGGACTCCATCTCGACCACCGCCTGCTGCGCCACCTCCACGTAGTGCACCCGTTCCAGCGCGATCGCGATCTGGCGCGCCAGCGTGTCGAGCTGCTGGGCCTGCTCGGGAATCAGCAGCCAGCGCGGCTGTGCCGGTGCCAGCGCGAGCACGCCGCGCACCCGCATCGGCGCCTGCAGCGGCACGTAGTGCCAGGGCTGGGCGGCCAGCGTGGCGGTCCCCAGCCCGGCCGGTTGTCCGTGCCGAAAGCACCAGTCCGCGACGCTGGCATCGAAGCCCGGCGGCGCCGGCACGGGCATCAGCAGCCGATCGTTGGCGTCGGTCACCAGCACCACCGCCCGGCCACCGAAATGGCCTTGCACCGCCGCTGCGCCGAGCGCGACCACCTGCGTGCTCTCGAGCGCCGCCGACAGTTCGCGCGTGAGCTCGAACAGCGAGCGCGCGCGCCGCTCGCGGCTGGTCGACACACCGGCCGTGAAGCGCAGACCGGCGGTCAGCTGGCCCACCAGCAGGCCGACCACGAGCATCACGGCGAAGGTCACGAGGTACTGGACGTCGCTGACCGCCAGCGACAGGCGCGGCGAGACGAAGAAGAAGTCGAAGGCCGCCACGTTGAGCAGCGCCGACAACGCGGCCGGCCCGCGGCCGAAGCGCATCGCCACGCCCACCACGCCGAGCAGGAACAGCATGACGATGTTGCTCAGCTCCAGCACGTTGGCCAGCGGCGTGGCCAGCAGCGTGATGGCGGCACCGACCGCTACCGTCCAGGCGTAGCCCGGCCACCGCGCCTGCGCCGAGCCGGCTTCCTCGTGCGGCTCGCCGTCGCCCCGTGGGGCCGGACGGAGCTTGGCCAGTCGGCGCGAACTGTCGGCGGGCGCCACTTCGACGATGTCGACGGCCGGGGCGTGGCGCGCCAGCTCGCGCACGAGCATGGCCCTGGGCCACCAGCGCGCCCAGCCCCGGGCCGGCTCGGCGCGGCCGACCACTAGCGTGGCGCAGTTGAGCCGCTGTGCTTGCGCGGCCAGCGCCTGCGCGATGTCGACGCCGGTCAGCACCGCGGTCTGCGCGCCGAGCTCCTCGGCCAGCTTGAGCACGGCCAGGATGCGGTCGCGCTCGGCGGCGGCGAGCCGCTGGAGCCGGGGTGTCTCCACATAGGCTGCGTGCCAGCGCACATTGAGCTGCCCGGCCAACCGTGCGGCGGTGCGCACGGTCTGCCCCGCGCCTTCGTGCGGACCGACGCAGGCGAGGATGGCGCCCGAGGTGTTCCAGGCCGGCGGCCCGGCATCCCCCTGTGGTCCCGACTGCTCGACCCGCCAGCCGCGCACGTCGTCTTCCACATGCTCGGCGGTGCGCCGCAGGGCGATCTCGCGCAGCGCGATGAGGTTGCCCTTGCGGAAGAAGTTCTGCGCCGCGCGCTCGGCCTGCTGCGGCAGGTAGACCTTGCCGGCCGCCAGCCGCGACGTCAGCTCGTCGGGCGTGACGTCGACCAGCACCACCTCGTCGGCATCGTCGAGCACGCTGTCGGGCACGGTCTCTTGCACCCGCACGCCGGTGATGGCGCCGACCGTGCCGTTCAGGCTCTCCAGGTGCTGCACGTTGAGCGCCGACCAGACCTCGACGCCGGCGGCAAGCAGCTCCTGCACGTCCTGCCAGCGCTTGGCATGGCGCGAGCCGGGTGCATTGGTGTGCGCCAGTTCGTCGACCAGCAGCAGCGCCGGCTTGCGCGCCAGCGCGGCGTCGAGGTCGAACTCGCCGAGCGTGCGGCCGCGGTAGGCGACCTCGCGCAAGGGCAGCGATTCGAGCCCCGCCAGCAGGGCCGCGGTTTCGCTGCGGCCGTGGGTCTCGACCACCCCGATCAGCACATCCCGCCCGGCGGCCCGTTCGCGCTGCGCCGCGCTCAGCATGGCCCAGGTCTTGCCGACACCGGCGCTGGCGCCGAAGTAGATGCGCAGCCTGCCGCGCTGGGCGCGCTGCTCGTCCGCCCGCAACTGGGCAATCAGGGCATCGGGGTCGGGGCGGGTGTCGTCGATCATGGAGCGGGCAGGGCGTCGAAGGTTATCCCATCGGCCGCTGCGCTCGCCATCACGGCGCGGGTTGCAGGTCGAGTGCCAGGTTGAGCGCCAGCACGTTGACGCGCGGCTCGCCGAGCAGGCGCCACTGCGGGGCTTCGGTGTGGGCGTCGATCAGTCGCTCGACAACTTCGAGCGGCAGCTGCCGCTGCCTTGCCACGCGCGGCGCCTGGTAGTGCGCGGCGGCCGGGCTGATGTGCGGATCGAGCCCGCTCGCCGAGGTCGTCACCAGGTCGACCGGCACTGGCACGGTGTTGCCCGGATCGGCCGCGCGCAGCGCTTCGACACGTGCCTTGACGGCGTCGACCAGCGCCGGATTCAGCGGCCCCTGGTTGGCGCCGCCCGAGGCGGCCGCGTTGTAGGGCATCGGCGCCGTGGCCGACGGCCGGCCCCAGAAGTGGGCCGGGTCGCTGAAGTTCTGGCCGATCAGCGTCGAGCCGACCGGCGCGCCGTCGCGCAGCACCAGGCTGCCGCCGGCCTGGGCCGGGAACACGGCCTGCGCGACGCCGGTCACGGCCAGCGGATAGACGATGCCGGTGAGCGCACCGAGCAGCGCGAACAGGACCAGCGCGGGACGAAGGATGTTGGCCATGGTGATGCTTTCAGACCAGTCCGGCTGCAACCAGCAGCCAGTCGATGAATTTGATGCCGATGAAGGGAACGACCAGGCCGCCGAGGCCGTAGATCGCGAGGTTGCGGCGCAGCAGGGCGGCCGCGCCGACCGGCCGGTAGCGCACGCCCTTGAGCGCCAGCGGGATCAGGAACACGATCACCAGCGCATTGAAGATCACCGCCGACAGGATCGCCGACGACGGGCTCGCCAGCCGCATCAGGTTCAGCGCCCCGAGCTGCGGGTAGGTCGAGACGAAGATCGCCGGGATGATCGCGAAGTACTTCGCCACGTCGTTGGCGATCGAGAAGGTGGTGAGCGAGCCGCGGGTCATCAGGAGCGCCTTGCCGGTCTCGACCACCTCCAGCAGCTTGGTCGGGTTGGAGTCGAGGTCGACCATGTTGCCGGCCTCCTTGGCGGCCTGGGTGCCGCTGCCCATCGCCACCGCGACATCGGCCTGCGCCAGCGCCGGTGCGTCGTTGGTGCCGTCGCCGGTCATCGCGACCAGCCGGCCCTCGGCCTGGTAGCGGCGGATCAGCGCCAGCTTGTCTTCGGGGGTGGCCTCGGCCAGGAAGTCGTCGACCCCGGCCTCGGCCGCGATCGCCGCCGCCGTGAGCTTGTTGTCGCCGGTGATCATCACGGTCTTGATGCCCATGCGGCGCAGTTCGGCGAAGCGGTCCTTGATGCCGGTCTTGACGATGTCCTTGAGCTCGACGATGCCGAGCACGCGGGCGCCTTCGGCCACCGCCAGCGGCGTGCTGCCGCGCCGCGCCACCTGATCGGCGGCCTGCAGCAGTGCGCCGGGCACCGTGCCGCCGAGCGCCTCGACATGCCGGCGCACCGCATCGACCGCGCCCTTGCGCAAGACGATCGCGTCGGCGTCCAGGCTGTTCGGCGCAGGCGGCAGGTTGACGCCGCTCATCCGGGTCTGCGCCGTGAAAGGCACGAAGTGCGCACCCTCGACCCCCTTGTCGTCGACGCCGCCCCGACGGGCCAACTCGACGATGCTGCGGCCTTCGGGTGTCTCGTCGGCCAGCGACGCGAGGACTGCGGCACGCGCCAACTTCGCTTGCGACACGCCCGGCGCCGTCAGGAAGGCACTGGCCTGGCGGTTGCCGTGCGTGATGGTGCCGGTCTTGTCGAGCAGCAGCACGTCGACGTCGCCCGCGGCCTCGACCGCGCGGCCCGAGGTGGCGATCACGTTGGCCTGCATCATGCGGCTCATGCCGGCCACGCCAACGGCCGACAGCAGGCCGCCGATGGTGGTCGGGATCAGGCACACCAGCAGCGCCACCAGTGCCGTCAGCGACACCACCGTGCCGGCACCCGCCGCCGAGACGCTGAACTGCGAGAAAGGCAGCAGGGTGGCGGTGACCACCAGGAACACCAGCGTCAGCGCCACCAGCAGGATCGTGAGCGCGATCTCGTTCGGCGTCTTCTGGCGCTTGGCTGCTTCCACCATGCCGATCATGCGATCGAGGAAGGACTCGCCCGGGTTCACCGCGATGCGCACCACCAGCCAGTCCGACAGCACCCGGGTGCCGCCGGTGACGGCCGAGAAGTCGCCGCCCGACTCGCGCACCACCGGCGCCGATTCGCCGGTGATCGCGCTCTCGTCGACCGATGCCACGCCCTCGATCACCTCGCCGTCGAGCGGGATCACGTCGCCGGTCTCGACCAGCACCACGTCGCCGCGGCGCAGGTTGGGCGCCTGCTCGGGCAGGAAGGTGGCGCCGTGGAAGGGCTGGGTCAGCTTCTTGGCCCAGGTGTCCTTGCGCAGGCCGCGCAGGGAGGCGGCCTGGGCCTTGCTGCGGCCCTCGGCCAGCGCCTCGGCGAAGTTGGCGAACAGCACGGTGAACCAGAGCCAGACCGACACCGCGAGCACGAAGCCCGGCGGCATGCCGCCGTCGCCCTCGAAGCCGAGTGCGTGCAGCCACAGCAGCGTGGTCAGGATGCTGCCGATGTAGACGATGAACATCACCGGATTGCGCCACTGCACCCGCGGGCTGAGCTTGGTGATGGCGGCCCACAGGGCGGGACGGACCAGCGAGGCGTCGAACATCGACGCGGGAATGGATGTCTTGATCATGGTCAGGGCCTCACTTCGCCCACAGCATCAGGTGCTCGACCACCGGCCCGAGGGCCAGCGCCGGCACATAGTTCAGGAGTCCCACCAGCAGCACGGTGCCCACCAGCAGGGTGACGAACAGCGGGCCGTGCGTGGGCATCGTTCCGGCCGTGACCGGCAGCCGCTTCTTGGCCGCCAGGGCGCCGGCGATCGCCAGCACCGGCACGATCACCGCGAAGCGGCCGAACCACATCGCCACCGCCAGCAGCGCGTTGTAGAAGGGCGTGTTGGCCGACAGGCCCGCGAAGGCGCTGCCGTTGTTGTTCCCGGCCGAGGTCAGCGCATAGAGGATCTCGGAGAAGCCATGGGCGCCCGGGTTCGCGATGCCGGCCTTGCCGGCGTCGGCGATCACCGCCACCGCGGTGCCCGCCAGCACCAGGATCGGCGTCACCAGGATCGCGATCGAGGTCAGCTTCATCTCGTGCACCTCGATCTTCTTGCCGAGGTACTCCGGCGTGCGGCCGATCATCAGGCCGGCGATGAAGACCGCCAGGATCGCGAACACCAGCATGCTGTAGAGCCCGGTGCCGACGCCGCCGAAGACCACCTCGCCGAGCTGCATCAGCACCATCGGCACCATGCCGCCGAGCGGCGTGAAAGCATCGTGCATGGCGTTCACCGCGCCGCACGAGGCCGCCGTGGTGACGGCGGCGAAAAGGGCCGAGGCCGTGACGCCGAAGCGCAGTTCCTTGCCCTCCATGTTGCCGCCGGCCTGCAGCGCGCTGGCGGCCTGATCGACGCCGAGGGCGCCGAAGAGCGGGTTGCCTGCCTGCTCGGCCGGAATCACCACGACCACCGCCGCGACGAACAGCACGGTCATGGCCGCCAGCACCGCCCAGCCCTGGCGCAGGTCGCCCACCACCCGCCCGAAGGCGAAGCACAACGCCGCCGGGATCAGGAAGATCGCCAGCATCTGGGCGAAGTTGGCGAGCGCCGTCGGGTTCTCGTAGGGATGCGCCGAATTGGCGTTGAAGAAGCCGCCGCCGTTGGTGCCGAGCATCTTGATCGCCTCCTGCGAGGCGACCGGGCCCATCGCCAGCGTCTGGGTCGTCGTGCGGGCGTCCGCCAGCACCGGGTTGCCCGCTGCGTCCTTCAGCGGTTGGCCCACCGCGTCGAGCTTCGGTGTCTGGTAGGCGGTGGCCTCGACCGTGGCGACGGTCTTGTAGGCGTCGAAGTTCTGGATCACGCCCTGGGCCGAGAAGAAGACCGCCAGCACGAACGACAGCGGCAGCAGCAGCCACAGGGTGATGCGCGTGAGGTCGACCCAGAAGTTGCCGACCACGCCGCGGCCGTCGGTGCTGCGCGCCGCGAAGCCGCGGGCCAGCGCGAAGGCCACCGCGATGCCGGTGGCGGCCGAGAAGAAGTTCTGCACCGTGAGGCCGAGCATCTGCGTCAGGTAGCTCATCGTCGACTCGCCGGCATAACCTTGCCAGTTGGTGTTCGAGACGAAGCTGACCGCGGTGTTGAACGAAGAATCCGGCGCCACCGCCGCCATGCCCGCGGGGTCCAGCGGCAGCACGGCCTGCAGCCGCTGCAGGCCGTAGAGCGCCAGCGCGCCGATGGCGTTGAAGGCCAGCAGCGCCAGCGCATAGGGGCGCCAGTGCATCGGTTGGCCGGGCGAGGTGCCGGCCAGCCGGAACAGCGGCGTCTCGATGCGCTGCATCCAGCGCGGCAACGCGCCGTTGCACAACAGCGCCAGGTAGCGGCCGAGCGGCCAGGCCAGCAGGCCGAGCACGGTCAGGAAGAGGGCCAGCAGGCCCCAGGCCGGGGTGTCCATCAGAACTCCTCGGCGCAGATGAGGGCGAAGACCAGGTAGGCGAACAGCGCGATCGCGATCAGCCCGGCAAAGCCGTAGAGCACTTCGAGGCCGATCATGAGCGCTCTCCCCTGGGCGCCTCGAGCCGTCCAAGCCCCCACACCATGGCCGCGGTCGCGGCCCACATCGCCGCCAGGGCGGCTATCCAAACGATGTCCATCGATCACTCTCCTGCATGCGAAAACAGGCGGTCAGTGTCGGGAGACGGGCGTAAAGACGGGGAACAGAGTGGGCGAGGGGGCGTAAAGAAAGCGTAAATGGAAAGCGCCGATACGGCGGCGCCGCCGGATCTGCCACGGTCGAATCGTCGCGATCTGCTTCTTTACCGGGGCGCGGCGATGGGTCACAGTGACCCATGTCCAAGTTTCTTCGCTACCTGCGCGCCGTCCTGTGGGGTTTCATCGGCCTGGGCGGCCGGCGGGCCGACGCCGACGAACGGGTCGACCAGGCCGGCGCGATACCGACCATCGCCATTGCGCTGGTGCTGGTGCTGCTGCTGGTGGCCGGCCTGATCGCGCTGGCCAGGTTCGCCGCCGGGACCTGATTTTTCAAGCCTCGGCCCCGGGCGGCGCAGGGCTCAGCGCTTGGCCAGCAGTGCGCCCATCGCGAACACCGAGTTCGGCGCATTCACCGGCGGCGACTTGACCCGCCCCGGGAGCACCGGCACGCTGGTCTTGCGGGCCGCCCGCACCCCTTTGCTGATCTGCTCGTCGACCAGGCTCTGCAGCGTGATCGACTCCAGGAACTCGACCGCGCGGCGGTTGACCGATTCCCACAGCTCGTCGGTGGTGCAGCGGTGCACGGCACCCGGCGCGTCCGGGCGCTGGGCGCGGTTCTTGAGTTCGGTCTCGTCTTCGATCGACAGGATGATTTCGGCCACGCTGATGGCCGACGCCTGGCGTCCGAGCGAATAGCCGCCGCCCGGCCCGCGGGTCGATTCGACCAGTCCCTGGCGGCGCAGCTTGCCGAACAGCTGCTCGAGGTAGGACAGCGAAATCCGCTGGCGCTGGTGGATGGAGGACAGGTTGACCGGGCCAGTGCGGCCGTTGAGCGCCACGTCGATCATGGCGGTGACTGCGAAGCGGCCTTTGGTGGTGAGACGCATCGGTGATTCTTTCTGAGTTGGGGCGCCATGGCGCCGCCGGGGGGGTGCAGGCCGACGTGCGAAACGTCTTGCTGCGGAGTGCTGGCGTGCGAGGGAACGAGGCGCTTCCCCGCGCGCAGCGGGCCTGGGGCGTGAAAGGCCTAGGCGCGGGGTGGCCGCTTGGGGTGCTCGAGGAAGGCCGAGGCACCGAGCGCCGGCGGCGGTGGTGCCGCGGGCTCCGACATCGTCACCGGGACGAAGAGACCGGGGAGACCGATCAGGATCTCGCTGCAGTCGTGGCGCTGCTCGTCGTTGCCGAGGGATTCGTCACCCGGCTCGCTCGGCGCGCCAGCGTCGAAGGTCTTCGAGAGCAACTGTTCGAACGCCTGTGCCGAGGCCGTGGCGTCGCAGCCGTGCTGGCGCGCTCCCGCGTACCCCTGGGCCGCGGCCGAGAAGCCGAGGCAGCAGAGCACGAATGCGAGGACAGCGGAGACGAGCCAACGGGGCATGGAAGCGCATTTTAACAATCCGCGTCCGGGGGACGGCCCCTGACTGTGAGACACCGTTGACTTCGCTTTACCTAGATATTAAAGTGATATCACTTTTGCGAGGAGACCCGATGACCGAAACAGCGCCCCACGCCCCCGCGCGCATCGTCCGCAGCGAACGCCGCTACCAGTCCATCAGCGGCTATGCCATGGCATTGGCCGCGCTGCTTCTGTTCGGCTTCGGCGCCCTGGTGTTCGTCCGCCACCTGGCCCACCCGGCGGTCGGCGTGGCGCTGGTGCTGGCCGGCGCCGCGCTGGTGCCGGGCTTCTACATGCTCAAACCGAACGAGGGCATCATCTTCACGCTGTTCGGCGAATACAAGGGCACCGACCGCTCCGAGGGCCTGCGCTGGACCAACCCCTTGCTGAGCGGCCAGAAGATCTCTCTGCGCGCACGCAACCTCAACACGCCGCCGCTGAAGGTCAACGACAAGCGCGGCAACCCGGTGGAGATCGGCGCCGCGGTGGTCTGGCGCGTGCACGACACGGCCCAGGCGGTGTTCGAGATCGACGACTACACGAAGTTCGTGAGCATCCAGGCCGAAGCCGCTATCCGCCACCTGGCCACGCTCTATGCCTACGACAGCGGCGAGGACCTCGAAGGCGACGAGACCACGCTGCGGGCCGGACTCGACGTGGTGGCAGATGCCCTGAAGGCCGAACTCAACCAGCGTTTCGCCAGCGCCGGGGTCGAGGTGCTCGACGCCAAGCTCACGCACCTGGCCTACGCGCCCGAGATCGCCCAGGTGATGCTGCGGCGCCAGCAGGCCACGGCCATCGTCAGCGCCCGGCACCAGATCGTGGCGGGCGCGGTGGGCATGGTCGAGGCGGCACTCAAGGGCCTGTCCGAACGCAACCTCGTGACCCTGGACGACGAGCGCAAGGCGGCGATGGTGTCGAACCTGCTGGTCGTGCTGTGCTCGGACAACGACGCCCAACCCGTGATCAACACCGGCACGCTCTACACCTGAGCCGCAGCGGCGCGTTCGTCCGATGGCCAGCCCAGGCAAGAAGTCCTTTCCGTTGCGCATCGATCCGGTGCTGTGGGCCGAGATCGAGCGGCTCGCCGCGCAAGAACTGCGCAGCGCGAATGCGCAGGTCGAGTTCATGCTGCGCGAGGGACTGGAGCGAAGGGGGCGGCTGCCGGCCCGCGTTGCGGCTCCCAGAAAGAAGGAGACTCCATGAAGCGCCTCGCACGCCTGATCATTCCGATGCTGACCCTGCTCGCGCCGGCCTTGGGCGCCGCCCAGTTGCGCGATTCCTCGCCCGCCGAGCAGGCGCTGGACGCCGAAGCCTTCCAGGGCATGGACCAGGCCATCTCGGAGCGCCTTCCGGACGTGCAGGCCGCGGTCGTGCTGCTGAGGGGGCGCGTCGTCTATGCCTATCACCGCGACGGCCAGCCCGACACCCTGCACGACGCGCAGTCGGTGGCCAAGAGCGCATTGTCGGCACTGGTCGGGATCGCGCTGGCGGAGGGCCGTCTCGCGAGCCTCGACCAGCCGGTGCTGGCGCTGATGCCCGAGTGGACGCCGCTGAACGCCGACCCGCGCGCTGCCGCGATCACGCTGCGCCACTTGCTCACGATGACGGCGGGCTTCGCGATCGACGACCCGACAGGCACCGCGGCACCCGGCCGGCCGCAGGACGCCTGGGCCCGCCCGCTCGGCAGCGCCCCCGGCCAGCGCTTCGCCTACGACAACGCCTTGGTCCCGGTGCTGGCGGCGCTGCTCGAAAAAGCGACCGGCATGCCGCTGGCCGACTATGCCAGGCGCGAACTCGTGGCGCCGCTCGCGATGCAGGAGCCTTCGTACCGGCGCGGCCTGCACCTGCGCACCGAAGACATGGCCAGGCTCGGCCAGCTGTTCCTGCAGAAGGGCGCATGGAATGGCAGGGCGCTGGTTCCCGAGTCCTACGTCATGGCCGCCACCCAGCCGCAGACCGCGGGCGGCCCGCCGGCGTCGATGCCCTATGGCTACCTGTGGTGGGTGCTGCCGACCGAGGCGCCGCGGCGCACTTTCATGGCCAGCGGCTACGGCGGCCAGACGATCTGGGTCCATCCGCCGCTGGATCTGGTGATCGCGACCAGCGCGACCGCATCTGTCGAGAGCCAGCGCCGGGGCCAGGCGGTGCAGCTCCTGCGCACCCGCCTGTTCGCCGCGGCGCAGAAGCGCTACGCGACGGTCGAGCGCTAGCCGCCCACCCCGCCGGGCAGGCCCGCCGGCGTCCGCTTCGCCAGGCCGCGCAGCTGCAGCACGCAGCCGATCACCAGCAGCACGAAGCACACGCCCACCGCCTTCTGCAGGCTCGGGTCGTCCGGCCCGCTGAACCAGGGCGCGCCCTGCGGCAGACGGGTGAAGGTTTCGGTGAGTCCGGGAATCATGTGGAAGAACAGCGTCGTCGAGTAGGCGACGATCTCGATCGCGCGCGAAGCGCGCCCGAACTTGCCGCCACCGGCCAGCGCCGCCACCGCCAGCACGAGCAGCGTGAGGATGCCCAGTGCATGCGGGGCGCCGAAGCCGCCGTGCCTGAAGATGCCGAAGCCGGTAAGGCAGGTCAGTACCGTGGCCCAGACATAGGTGCGGCCGAGCGGATGCCTGGCCGCGATCTCTCCGAAGCGCAGCAGGGAAGCGAGGCCGGCTGCGAGGGCCACCAGGCTGATGGCGGTGTGGACGAGGCCGAGCGGGGTCAAGCCGAACATGGAAACTCCTTCTTTCGATGGGGTGGCGACGGGGCCGCCCGCATCATCCCGGTTTTGAAGTCCCCTGTCTCGTCCCGCGTGCGGGCGCGGCCGCGCTCAGCGGTCGCAGACGAACAGCACGCCGCCTTCCGCCGGCGCCTTGCCGACGACCCGCAAGGTCGTGCGGTCCTTCTGGCAGTACGCGGCCGCATCGGCGGTGGTGGTGGCCCGCAGGACGCCGTCCCTCATGCGAACGACTTCGTTGGACGGTACGCCGCAGCCTGCGAGCGCGATGGCGAGGGTCAGAAGCAGGAGCCGGTTCATGAGCCGGACTTTAGCGCACGCCTAAGGCGTCTCCGATGGATCGAAATCCAGCTCGACCTTGGCCCCGCTCGGGTCATGGCAGAACAGCTGCCAGGTGCCCGCACCGGCCTGCTGGCGCAGTTCGTAGGCGACGCCGCTCTGGTCGAAGCGCGCCTTGACCGCGCGCAGGTCCTGCGCCGTGAACGCCATGTGGTCGATGACGCCGGTGCGCTGGGCCGGCACCGGCCTGCCGAAGTACAGGTGCAGCACTGCCTGCGGCCCGTTGCCATAGAGCCAGGCCCCCGGAAAGCCCAGGTCCGGCCGGTGGCCGACGCGCAGCCCGAGCAGGCCGGTGTAGAAGGCCAGCGTCTTCTGCTCGTCCTCCGCGGTCACGGTGAAGTGGTTCATGCCGACGATCATGTCGCGTACTCCTTCGTTCGGGTGTTCAGGGCAGCAGCACCAGCGCGCCGATGCTGGCACGAGATTCGAGCCGGGCGTGCGCCTCGGCCGCCGCGTCGAGCGGGAAGCGTTCGATCGGCGGCAGGCGGATCGCGCCGTCGGCGAGCGCCTGCCAGACCCGCTGCGCGCGCTCGGCGAGCTGGGCCTGGGTCGCGACATAGTCGAACACCACCGGGCGCGAGAAGCTCAGCGACTTGGCGACCAGCGCGTCCGGCGCGAGCGGCGCCAGCGGCCCGCTGGCCTGGCCGAGGCTGATCCAGTGGCCGCGGCGCGCCAGGGCCGCCAGGTTCTCGTCGCGGGCCGCGTCGCCCAGGCCGTCGATCACCACGTCGGCGCCGCCGCAGACGCGCTGCACCGCCTCCGCGAAGCGGTAGTCGCGGGTCACGATCACATGCTCGCAGCCATGCTCGCGCGCCACCCGGGCCTTGTCCTCGCTCGACACCGTGCCGATCACCACGGCACCGAGACGGCGCGCCCAGGCGCAGACCAGCAGGCCGACCCCACCAGCCGCCGCGTGCACCAGCAGCCGGGTGCCGCGCTGCACATGGCCGAGGTCGTGCAGCAGGTAGTCCGCCGTGATGCCCTTGAGCAGCAGCGCGGCGGCCGTCTCGTCCTCGATCTCGGGCGGCAGCCGCACCACCCAGTCGGCCGGCACGCTGCGCACGCCGCAGTAGGCGCCCGGCACCGGACCGAGGTAGGCGACGCGGTCCCCGGGCAGGAAGCCGGAGACCTGCGGGCCGACATCGAGCACGCCGCCCGCGGCCTCCATGCCCGGCACGCCCGGCGCGCCCTCGGACACCGGGAACATCGTGGGCACCCAGCCGCGCCGCAGGTAGACATCGATGAAATTGACGCCGACCGCACGCTGGCGGATGCGCACTTCGCCGGCGCCGGGCGCAGCGGCCTCGGCGTTCTGCGGCCACAGCACATCAGGGCCGCCATGGCGCGCGACCCCGATGCGGCGAGTCGGCACCGGCAGCGCCGTCGGCATCGGGCCGGCGCCGCGCGAGCGTTGGTCCGCGCCGCCCCGCAGGTAGCGGCGCAGGTCCTCGAAGCCGGTCTCGTAGACGCCCTGCGCCACGGTGTCGTGCAGTTCGCGCTCCATGCCCGGCGGCGTCGCGAAGCTCGACATCCAGTGCCAGAAGGTGCGGTTCCCATCGGTCACAGGCTTCAACGTCACGGTCGCGACATAGCGCTGCAGCGGCAGGCTGGCCTCGACGATGCAGTAGGTGCTCTGGTGCTCGCGGTCGGACAGGGTCAGCAACTGCTCGCGGATGTGGTGGCCGTCCTTCAAGGTGAAATTGCGCACGCAGCCGACCTGGTCGCTGCGCTCGCCGCCCTCGATGTGGCTGGTTTCGATCGCGCTGTGCCACTGGTCATGGCTGTTGAAGTCGCGCAGCACGGTCCAGACGCGCTCGATGGGCGCATCGATGATCGCGGAGCGGACGACCTTCTGCAGCATGGGGCGTGTCAGCGCAGCGAGCGCCGCTTCAGGGCGTCGAAGCCGGCCTGGAACACGCCTTCGCCGATCGATCGAACCAGCTCGCCTTCGCGGCCGGGGTCGCAGTCGAACTCGGCGCTCCACTCGGCAAAGCAGCGCCCGCCATCGGTCACCGGCGTGAGCTTGAGAGTGGCCGTGTAGTTGGCGACCCCCATCGGGCTTTCGAGGATCTCGTAGGTGCAGCTGTAGTCGTAGTCCGAGAGCGCCAGCAGCCGCTCGCGGATCATGCCGCCGTCCTTCAGGTGGAAGTGCCGGATGCAGCCGACGCGGTCGGCCGGCTGGCCGTTCTCGATCCGGCTGTCGGCGATCGACGGGTGCCATTGCGGCAGGCCGTTGAAGTCGCGCACCCGCGTCCAGACGCTGTCGGCGCTGGCATCGATCACGCTGGACACGTAGACGTTGACCATGCGCTATTCCTTCGGCGCGGCCGAGGGCAAGGCGGCGTGGGCGCCGCTGGCATCGCCGACCAGCCGCTGGATGTCGCCGCCTTCGATGCCGATCTCGCGCAGCAGCTGGTCGACCAGCGGCGCCTGGGCCCGGAAGCGCAGCGCGGAATTGACCAGGCCGTCGGCGAAGCCGCCGCCTTCGCCATTGCGCCCGCCATCGCCGCCCGAGCCGCCGAGCCCGTCGACATGCAGGATCTTGATGCCCTCGATGCGCTCCAGCGGCCGCACCGATTCGCGGATGATCGCCTCGGCCTTCTCGACCAGCTTCATGCGCAGCGCCGACATCCGCGCCTCGGGCGACAGCATGTTGTGCGACTCGTTCATCATGCGCGCCGCCTCGGCCTCGATCTCGGCGCGCACCCGCATCGCCATCGAGCGGATCTTGTCGGCGTCTGCATCGGCCTCGGCCTGGGCCCGCACCGCAGCGCCGCGGGCGGCACTGGCGTCGCTCTCGGCCTGCGCCGCCGAGGTCAGGCGCAGCGCATCGCGCTCGGCGATCTGCTGGGCACCGATCAGCTCGATCGCCTTCTTGCGCTCGGCCATCTCGACCTCGCGCGCGGTGAACACCTTCTCCTCGGCCGACACCGCCAGCGCACGGGCGATCTCGGCCTCGGCCTGGGCCTCGCTCTGGGCCTTGCTCTCGCGCGCGACCGAGATCGCGCGCTGCTGCTCGGCCAGTTCGAGCGACATGCGCCGCTCGATCTCGGCGCCCTGGATCGCGCGCTCCTTGCCGATACGGTCTTCCTCCAGCGTCTGCTCGGAGCGGATGCGGGCCTGGTCGATGCTCTGCTTGGCCGCGATCTGCGCCGCTTCGGCATCCTGCTCGCGCTGGGCCCGCTCGGCCGACACCTCGGCGCGCTGGCGGGCGCGCGCGATCTCCAGCTCGCGCTGCTGCGCCAGGCGCGCATGCTCGCCCTCGCGGTCGATGTCGAGCGACAGCTTCTCGGCCTCGAGGTTCTTGTTGCGGATCGCGATCAGCGTGTCTTGTTCGACATCGTTGCGCTGCTTCTTGCGGTGCTCGATCTGCTCGGTGAGGCGGGTCAGGCCCTCGGCGTCGAAGGCATTGCTCGGGTTGAAGAACTCCATGCCGGTCTGGTCGAGCTGGGTCAGCGAGGCGGCCTCGAGCTCGAGGCCGTTCTTGGTCAGGTCCTCGGCGACCGCATCGCGCACGCGCTTGACGTAGGCGCCGCGCCGCTCGTGCAGTTCCTCCATCGTCATCTCGGCCGCCGCGGTGCGCAGGGCGTCGACGAACTTGCCTTCGACCAGTTCGCGCAGCTGGTCGGGCTCCAGCGTGCGCAGGCCGAGCGTCTGCGCCGCCGCCGCCACCGCCTCCTCGCTGGTCGCCACGCGGACGTAGAACTCGGCCATGACGTCGACCCGCATGCGGTCCTTGGTGATCAGCGCCTTGTCGCGGCCGCGGCTGACCTCCAGCCGCAGCGTGTTCATGTTGACCGGGATCACGTCGTGCACGATCGGCAGCACGAAGGCGCCGCCGCCCAGCACCACCTTCTGGCCGCCAAGGCCGGTGCGCACGAAGGACCGCTCCTTGGAACTGCGCAGGTAGAGCCAGTGCAGCAGCCAGACCGCGATCGCCACGACGATCGCGACGACGATCAGCGCGAGGATGAAACTTCCGAATTGAGCGCCTGACATAAACCTGGTCTCCTTTTAATCAGTTGAGGACAGAGCAAAAACTGCTGCGCAGTTTCTTGGTCTGTCCCGCAAAGTCATCTGGCTATCGCAACAAAGCGTCGCGTGGTCTCGGTAAGCGCCACCTCGGTCGGCAGCCGCTCCATCGAACTCGCGCCGTAGAAGCCGTGGCAAGCCGGGCAGCGCGCGAGCACGTACTGCGCGTCCTCGGGGGTGGCGATAGGCCCGCCGTGGCACAACACGATCACTTCGGGGTTGACCGCCTGCGCCGCCGTCGCCCAGGCATTGATCCGCGGCACGCAGTCGGCCAGCGTGAGCGCGGTGCCGGCGCCGATCGCGCCACCGGTCGTGAGGCCGAGGTGGCACACCACGATGTCGGCACCGGCCGCCGCCATGGCCCGCGCATCGGCCTCGCAGAACACGTAGGGGGTGGTCAGCAGGTCGAGCGCCCGGGCGCGGGCGATCAACTCGACCTCGAGCCCGTAGCCCATGCCGGTCTCTTCGAGGTTGGCCCGGAAGACGCCGTCGATCAGCCCGACGGTCGGGAAGTTCTGCACCCCCGAGAAGCCCAGCGACACCAGCCGGGCCAGGAACTCGTCGGGAATCATGAACGGGTCGGTGCCGTTCACACCGGCCAGCACGGGCGTATGCCGGACCACCGGCAGCACCTCGCGCGCCATCTCGCAGACGATCTCGTTGGCGTTGCCGTAGGCCAGCAGCCCCGCCAGCGAGCCGCGCCCGGCCATGCGGTAGCGGCCCGAGTTGTAGATCACGATCAGGTCGATGCCGCCGGCTTCCTCGCACTTGGCCGACAGGCCGGTGCCGGCGCCGCCGCCGATGATCGGCCGGCCGGCTTCTATCTTGGCGCGCAGGCCGGCCAGCAGGGTCGAGCGGGAGATGCGTGGCATGGGCGGTTCCTCCTCGTGAGTTCAGGCGCGCCGGGCGTCGGCCGGCGTGCGCGACACCGCGTGCCAGGCCGCCACCAGGGCCTCGGCGAAGGCCTCGTCGTTGATGTGCAGCGGCAGGCGCTGCAGCTGGCGGTCGGGGCCGCTGCGGAACGCCCGCTCGATGCTCGCGAACAGCTGTTGGTCGGCCTCGGGGTCGTGGAACGGCTGGCCGGGCCGGTCGATCGCCGACACGCCGCCCTCGGGGATCAGGAAGCGCACCGGGCCGCGCATCGCATTGAGCTTGGCGGCGATGAACTCGCCGATCGCGCGGCATTCGTCGGCCGAGGTCCGCATCAGGGTCACGGTCGGGTTGTGGCGGTAGAGCCGGCGGCCCTTGAAGCGCTCCGGCACCGTGTCCCAGGCGCCGAAGTTGACCATGTCGAGCGCGCCGCAGGAGCCGACGTAGGGCAGGGCATGGCGCGCGAAGACGTCGAGCCGGGTGGGGCCGGCCGACAGCACGCCGCCGACGATCTCGTCGGCGATTTCGGTGGTCGAGACATCGATCACGCCGGCGATCAGGCCCGACTCGGCCAGCTTCTCCATCGACTGCCCGCCGACCCCGGTGGCGTGAAACACCAGGCAGTCGCAGGCTTCTTCGAGGCGATGGGTCACGGCCTGCACGCAGGGCGTGGTGACGCCGAACATCGTCAGCCCGATCGCCGCCTTGGTCACGGTCGACTCGACCGGCGGATGCGCGATCATGCCGGCCAGCGCATGGGCCGCATTGGCCAGCACCCGCTCGCTGATGCGGTGGATGCCCTGCACGTCGGTGACCGAATACATCATGCAGATGTCGCTCGGGCCGACATAGGGACGGGTGTCGCCGCTGGCCATGGTCGAGACCATCATCTTCGGCACGCCGATCGGCAATGCGCGCATGCCCTGGGTCGCCATCGAGGTGCCGCCGGAACCGCCGGCCGAGATGATGCCCCCCAGGTCGCGGCGGGTGGCGAGGAAGGCTTCGAAGGCCAGCGCCATCGCCGCGGTGGCGCTGCCCCGGTCGTTGCTGAACACCGCCGATTCGCCCTGCGGATGATGTCGCGCCACCTCGCGCGGATGCACGCTGGCGGGCGAGGGCTTGCCGGAGGTCGACAGGTCGACCGTGACCACGCGCAGGCCCAGCTTCTCGATGCACTGGCGCAGGAAGGACAGCTCGCGGCCCTTGGTGTCGAAGGTGCCCGCGACATAGGCCGAGCGTTCGCTGCTGGCCGCGACCGGGAACTCGAACACGCGCGGCGACGTGGCCGCCGGCTGCGGCGGGGCGGGTTCCGGCGCGGGCGCCACCAAGCGCACGATGTCGGCCACCGGCGCGGCGGTGCCGCCGGCGTTCCAGCGCGTGAAGCCGCGCACCGTGCTGGGCGCCAGGTCGTCGAGCGACGGGGCGCCGTCACCGTGGGCGCGGCGGACGGTGAAGACCTGGGTCGGCGGGGGACTGTCGTCAGCCGGGGCGGCCAGCGGGTCTTCGAAGTCGTCGCCCTCGCCGCCGGAGCGCACGCCGAGCAGCCGCTCCTGCAGTTCGCGGTCGGCCGCCAGCTCGGCCGCCGGCATCTCCCTGGTGATGCGGCCGTTGACCATCAGGCCGATGCGATCGGCCACCGAGATGGCGACGCCGAGGTTCTGCTCGATCAGCAGCACCGCGATGCGGCCCTCGGCCGCCAGCTCGCGCAGGGCCTGCGCCACCTGCTCGACGATCACCGGCGCCAGCCCTTCGGTCGGCTCGTCCATCACCAGCAGCTTCGGGTTCAGCAGCAGCGCGCGCCCGATCGCCAGCATCTGCTGCTCGCCGCCCGACAGTTGGGCGCCGCCATGGCCGCGCCGTTCGGCCAGCCGCGGGAACATGGCATAGACGCGGTCGACCTCGCGCCGGCGGCCGGCCACCAGGCGCAAGGTCTCGTCGACCGACAGCGACGGCCACACCCGGCGCCCCTGCGGCACGTAGGCGATGCCGCGCTTGGTGATCTCGTTGGGCGCCAGGCCGAGGATCTGCTCGCCGGCCAGGCGGATACTGCCGCGTGCCGGCACCAGCCCGGTGATCGCGTTGCACAGCGTGGTCTTGCCCATCCCGTTGCGCCCGACGATGCCCAGCACGCCGCGCTCCAGCGTCAAGGCGACACCCTGCAGCGCATGGGCGCGGCCGTAGTACACGTCGAGGCCGTCGATCGCCAGGGTCGGCCCGGTGCCGGCCGGGCCGGGATCCCGGCCGCTGCGAAACCATGCCATCAGTGCCTGCTCCCCATGTAGATCGCCTGCACCTGCGCATCGTTCTCGATCTCGGCCGGCGTCCCGGTGCGCAGCACCCGGCCGTTGTGCATCACGGTGACCCGGTCGACCACGCGCAGCGCGATGTCGAGGTCGTGCTCGATCAGCACGAAGCTCATGTGGGCCGGCAGCGAAGCCAGCAGGGCGACCAGTTCGCGCCGCTCGACCGGCGACAGCCCGGCCGCCGGCTCGTCGAACAGGATCAGGCGCGGCGCGCCGGCCAGTGCCATGCCGATCTCGAGCTGGCGCTGCTGCCCGTGGGCCAGGTTGGCCACGCGCTCGTCGGCGATGTGGCTCAGGCGCGCGCGGTCGAGCAGGTCGCGGGTGGCGCGGGTCGAGGCATGGCCGGCGCGCGCCCGCAGGAAGCTGAAGCGGCCGCTGGCCACGCCGCGCACCGCCAGGAACAGGTTGTCGCGGACCGTCAGGTCGCGAAACAGCAGCGAGGACTGGTAGGTGCGCCGCAGCCCCTTGCGGATGCGGTCCTGCGGCGCCAGCTCCGTGATGTCCTCGCCGAAGAAATGGATGCGTCCCGCGGTCGGCGGGAAGTCGCCGGTGACGGCGTTGAAGAGCGTGGTCTTGCCGGCCCCGTTGGAGCCGAGGATCGCGTACCTCTGCCCGGCCGCGACGGTCAACGACACGTCGTCGACCGCGCGCAGCGCACCGAAGGCACGCGTCACCCCGTCCAGCCGCAGCGCATCGCCCGAGAGCAGCTGCGCGGCGCCGCCGGCGGCCGCGCCGCCGCGCGATGCGGCCGGCCTGAGCGGGGTGATCGTGGCCATGCCGGCTCAGGTCCTGCAGTCCGGCACGTCGCGCGTCCCGAGGCCCATCTTCTTGAACTCCGCCTCGGGCAGGCCCAGCGTCTGCGTGATGTTCGGCACCGACTTCACGACCTTGTTGTAGAACGAGCCGTCGGGCGCCTTGGTCACTTCGGTGATGTAGGTGGTGCCGACGCCGTTGCGGTTGGCATCGATCTTGACGTCGCCGGCCGGGCCCTTGAAGTTGGTCTTCTGCAGCGCCTCGCGGTAGGCCTTCTGGCCGTTCGACAGGTCGCCCTTGACCGCATCGAGGCCGTCGAGCGCGGCCTTGGTGTTGATGTAGTACAGGTAGGCGAACAGCGACGGGCTCGGGAAGCCGTCCTTGAAGTTGGCCTTGTAGTCGGCCACGAACTTCTTCCACTCGGGCGTGTCGATCGAGTCGGCCATCGGGCCGGCGGACGCGGTGCCGAGCAGCGATTCGCGCCGCTTGCCCTTGAAGTTCAGCACCGTCTGGTCGACCGTGATCGAGCCGCCGACCATCGGCTTGTCGCCGCCGGCCTGCTCGTACTGCGTGAGGAAGTTGACCGCGTCGGAGCCGCCCAGGACCACCACCAGCGCATCGACGTCCTTCGGGATCTTGGCGATCACCGAGGCGTAGTCCTTGGTGCCCAGCGGCACCCAGGCCTTGTCGACCACCTTGCCGCCCTTGGCGCAGTAGCTGGCCATGAAGCCCTGCACCTGCGAGTACGGGAAGCCGTAGTCCTCGGCGATCAGGAAGGTCTTCTTGTAGCCCTTGGAGAGCGCATGCTCGCCCAGCCCCACCATCCACTGCGCGCCTTCGGTGTTGAAGCGGTAGAAATTGGGCGCCGGGTCGCCCAGCGTCGCCGCCTGCGCGCCCGAGGAGCCGTTGATGAAGGTGATGTTGGGCTGCGTCTTGGCGTAGTTCTTGACCGCGATGCCTTCATCGCCCGACAGCGGGCCGATCATGATCTGGACCTTGTCCTGCTCGACCGCCTTGCGCGTCGAGTTGACCGCCTTGTCCGGCGTGGCGTCGGACGACACCTTGACGAACTCGATCTTCTTGCCCCCGGCCATGCCGTTCTTTTCCTTCAGCGCCAGGTCGGCGCCGCGCATGCCATCCTGGCCGGGCGCCGCGAACGGCCCCTCCAGCGAAGCCAGCAGCCCGATCTTCAAGGTCTCCTGGGCTTGCGCGAGGCCGCCCATCGTGACCATCACTGCGGCAGCCACGATGCTGCGCCCGAACACTTTCTTGCCTCTGCTCATGTCTCGCTCCTTCTTTTCATCGATGAATGCGGCCACGGCCGCGGGGGGTGAAAGAGGCGCCCAGACGATGGCGCAGGCCTTGCCAGAGGCCCAGCAAACCGTCCGGGGAAAACAGCACGATCGCGAGGAAGACCCCGCCGATCACGAGATTGAAGCGCTCGCGGTCGACCAGGTCGATGGCGAAGTTCTGCAGCAGCACGAACACGATCGCGCCGACGAAGGCGCCGATCGGATGCTTCATGCCGCCGAGCACGGCGATGATGAGGATGTTGATCATCGCGCCGACACCCACGGTGCCGGGCGAGATGCGGCCGTTGTACCAGACCATCAGCACGCCGCCGACCGCCGCCAGGAAGCCCGCCACCGCATAGGCCGCCACCCGGTGCGCAGTGACGTCGAAGCCCAGCGCCTGCATGCGGCGCGGGTTGTCGCGGATGCCCTGCAGCGCGATGCCGAAGGGCGCGCGGATCAGGTGCTTGACGAAGAAGTAGCCCGCCAGCGCGCAGGCCAGCACCAGGAAATAGAAGGGCATGGGCTGGCCGAAGTCGAGCCCGAATACCGTGGGCGGCCCGATGCGGCTGAAGCCCTGGAAGCCGTTGAAGACCGTGTAGTTCTGCTGCGCGAGATAGAAGAACGCCACGCCCACGGCGAGCGTGATCATGATCGTGTAGATGCCCTCGGTGCGCACCGACAGCCAGCCGATGCCCGCGGCCACCACGGTGGCCAGCGCCACCGCCACGACCAGCGCCAGCCACCAGGGCCAGCCCAGGCTGATCGCCAGGTTGCTGCTGCTGCCGAAGATCGCCAGCATGTAGGCGGCGAAGCCGGCGACCGTCATCTGGGCCAGCGACACCATGCCGCCGTAGCCGCCAAGAAAGGTCAGCGACAGTGCGATCAGGCCCAGCGCCAGCGACTGGGCGCCGATCTGGAAGGTGAAGAAGGGCGTGGCCACGAAGGGGTAGCCGACCACGAACACCAGCACTAGAAGGTGGCGCAGCCGGATCGCCGACAGCGCCCGGCGCCACCAGGCCACTGCGGGCGCGGGCGCCGCGGCACCGGCGCCACGGGGCAGGGACGGCACCGGTACCACCCCCGAGCCGCGGCCGCCGCGAGCCGCCGCGGCCGACCCGTTCATCGCCCGCCGCCAGCGTGCCGCGCTCACTGGCTCCTCCCCATCAGCCCGCGCGGCTTGAAGGCCAGCGCCACCACCATGATCACGAAGGTGAAGACCACGCTGTAGGTCGGCGCGTAGGCGAGACCGAACTGCTCGGCGAGGCCGATCAGCAGTGCGCCGATCGCGGCCCCCACGACGCTGCCCATGCCGCCCACGATCACCACCACCAGCGAGGCCAGCAGGTAGCGCGTGTCCTCGCCGGGCGAGATCGACAGCGCCGTGCCGCCGACCACGCCTGCCAGCCCGGCCAGTCCGGCACCGATCGCGAAGGTGAGCGCGAAGACCCGCTGCACGTTGACGCCCGAGGCGGACAGCATCGCGCGGTCGTCGACGCCGGCGCGGATCATCATGCCGATGCGTGTGCGCGCCAGCAGCAGCCAGAGCCCGACGCCGATCACGATCGAGGCGAACAGCACGAAGAGGCGATAGGTCGGGAACTTGGCGACCAGCGGCAGGGTGGTCGAGCCGTAGATCCACGAGGGCGGATCGAAGGTGTAGATCTCGGCGCCCCAGACCCACAGCATCAAGTCGGCCAGCACGATCGACAGGCCGATCGTGACCAGGGTCTGCCGCAGGTCCTGGCCTTGCATGTGGCGGAACACCAGCACCTGCATCAAGAGGCCCATCAGCGCCGCGGCGAGGAAGCCGGCGATGACCGCCAGCACCCAGGAGCCGGTGCGTTCGCCGACGAACCATCCCACATAGGCGCCGAAGAGGTAGAGCGAGCCGTGCGCCAGGTTGACGTTGCGCATCAGGCCGAAGACCAGCGTGAAGCCGCTGGCGACCAGGAAATAGAGCGACGCCAGGGTCATTCCGTTGAGCAGGGTCTTGAAGAACAGGGTGTAGTTGTCCGAGATCGCCCAGACCGCGAAGACCGCGATCGGCAGGCCGAACAGCAGCCAGAGTGCGACGCTCTTCTTTCTCACGCAGCACGCTCCCAGGCCCGTCGCGAGGCGATCTCGGGCGCCTTGGCGAACTCGCCGTCCTTCATCACGGCGAGGATCCGCTTCGGGTCGCGCAGGATCGACAGGTTGGCCAACGGATCGCCGTCGACCAGCAGCAGGTCGGCCAGGTAGCCGTCCTTGATGCAGCCGAGTTCGTCGGGCCGCATCATGATCTGGCCGCCGTAGAGCGTGGTCGAGCGGATCGCTTCCATCGGCGTGAAGCCCAGGTACTTGACGAAGAACTCGAGATCGCGCGCGTTCTGGCAGTGCGGCGTGAAGGCGAAGCCGTAGTCGCCGCCGGGCAGCACGCGGATGCCGCGCTTGTGCATCTTGGCCAGCGAGACGATCGCGGCTTCCCATTCGGTCTCGTAGCCCATGCCGACCGCCATCTCGTGCGTGACGCCGTAGGGCTCGGCCTCGTACAGCATGGCGTACAGGATCGCAATGCCAGGCGCGACGAAGACCCGGTCCTTGGCGGCCTCGAGCATGTCGATCGCCTCGTCGTCGACGAAGCTGGCGTGGTAGATCAGGTCGATGCCGTGACGCAGCGCCTGCTTGACGCTCTCGGACGAGCGCGCATGGGCGATGCCGCGCTTGCCGCGGATGCGCACCTCGCGCATCGCGGCCTCGACCTCCTCGTCCATCATCCAGGTGGTCTCGGACGGCGACTGGGGCGTGAAGTTGTCGCCCGACAGATTGAGCTTGACCGAGTCGACACCGTACTTGAGGAACAGCCGCACCGCCTTGCGCATCTCCTCCGGGCCCGAGATGTTGACGCCGAAGCTGAACTCGGGGAAGGGCAGGTGCGGCAGGGTCTCGTCGCCGAGGCCGCCGACCACGGTGATCTCCTGGCTGGCGGCGAGATAGCGCGGCCCGGGGATCTGGCCGGCGTTGATCGCGTTGCGGATCACGACGTCGAGCCGCGGCTTGGCGCAGGCGGCGCCGACGCAGGAGGTAAAGCCGGCCTCGAGGTAGCGCCTGGCGACCTTGGCGCACCACAGCACGTGCTCCTCCAGCGGCAGGGTCTGGATTTCGGCCAGCGTCGCGGCATCGTTCCACGAGAAGTGGGTGTGGGCCTCGCACATGCCGGGCATCAGCGTGGCGCCGGCGCCGTCGATCACGGTGGCGCCGCCGGGCGCGATCGGCGCCGTGCTGCGGCCGACCTGGCGGATGCGGTTGCCGCGCACCAGCACGCTGCCGGTGTAGGGGTTCTGCCCCGTGCCGTCGAGGATGCGGACATTGGTGAAGACGACATCGGCCATGTGCTTCTCCTGTCAGGCCGTGGCCCAGCGCGTGGTGCGCGCCGAGCGCAGCGGCGGTGCGCGGTGGAACTCGCCGTCCTTCATGACGGCCAGGATGCGGGCCTTGTCCTGCAGCACCGTGATGTCGGCCAGCGGATCGCCGTCGATCAGCAGGATGTCGGCCAGGTAGCCTTCGCGGATGTAGCCGAGCACCTTGCCCATTCGCATCATCGGACCGCCCCAGGCGGTGGCCGACAGCAGGGCCTCCATGGTGCTCATGCCGACGTACTTGACGAAGTATTCGAGGTCCTTGGCGTTGGTGCCGTGGGGTGTCCAGGCGAAGCCGTAGTCGCCGCCGGGCAGGATGCGCACGCCGCGCTTGCGCAGCGCGCGCATGCTCTCGACCGCCGCCTCGAGCTCGCGGTGGTAGCCCATTTTCTTCGTCACCTCGGGTGTCAGGCCCCACTGGCTCGCGTGATGGGAGGTGTTGATGAGCCAGGCCAGTCCCGGCGCGATGAAGTGCTCTGTCTTGTGGGCCTCGAGCATGTCCAGCGCCTCGGTGTCGGTGAAGCTGGCGTGGTAGATCACCTCGATGCCTTGCTTGACGCACTGCTTGATCGACCAGGTGGAGCGCGCATGCGCGGCGACGCGCTTGCCCCAGGCCTTGGCCTCCTGCACGCAGACCGTGATCTCTTCCTCGGTGAACTGGCTCATCTCGCTCGGCATGCCGGTGATCGACTCGCCCGAGAGGTTGATCTTCACGGAGTCGACGCCGTACTTGGCGAACATGCGCACGCAGCGGCGCATCTCCTCGGCGCCGCTGACGATCGCGCCGAAGGCGAACTCGGGCTGCGGCAAGTGCGGCCGCGTGGTGTCGCCCAGGCCGCCGGGCACGGTGATCTCCTGGCTGGCCGCGAGGTAGCGCGGGCCGACGATGGTGCCGTCGTTGATCGCGTTGCGGATCACGACGTCGAGCCGCGGCTTGGCGGTGGCGGCGCCGATGCAGCTGGTCCAGCCCATGTCGAGGTAGCGCTTGGCGACCTCGGCGCACCACAGGATGTGCTCCTCCGGCGGCATGCGCTGGATGGCATCGAGGCTGGGCTGGTCGTTCCACGAAAAATGCGTATGGGCCTCGACCATGCCGGGCATCAGGAAGGCGCCGGCACCGTCGATCACCTGCGCACCGGACACCGGCGCCGGGCGCGCGCCGTAGCCGGTCTTGACGACCCGCGCGATGCGGTTGCCCTGCACCAGCACGTCGCCGCTGAAAGGCGCCTCGCCGCCGCCGTCGAAGATCCGCACGTTGGTGAAAAGGACGTCGGCCATGGTCAGTCTCCTACCTGGCTGTTGCTTGCTCTTTTGCACGCTGTTGCAGGGGCGCTTGCGGTTGCCGGGGCGCGTGCCGAGGGCAACAGGAGGTCGTTCCAGCCGATGAACGACGGCCGTGACGGCTCACGCCGATGGTGTGCTCTGCGCAGCGAAGTAAAGGAGGAGGCCGAAGGCCGGGGGACATGAGCGGAGCAGAGCACACCGTCGGCGTGAGCCTGCCCGAAACCGCAATGAGCCCGCCCCGACCCGCAAATACTCGGCGTCATCCTAGAAGCTCCTGGCCTGCGCCGCGAGAAACTCGCGCAGCTCACGCTGGCATTCCTCGGGCCGTTCGATCGGGGTCCAGTGGCCGCAGCGCGGCAGCACCACGACCCGCTTGCTGGCGGCACGGTGCAGCCGTTCGGCCATTGCGCGCACGGCTTGCGGCGGCGCCACGCCGTCCTCGTCGCCGGTCACCAGCAGCACCGGTGCCTCGATCTGCTCGACCGCGGCGGCCTGGGCGCCGGCCAACGCCTCGCAGCTTCGGGCATACGCCTCGCCGTCCTGGCGCATCAGGCTCTCGCGCACGTAGGCGACCGCCACCGGAAGCCGCTGGCGGGTGTCGGCGGAGATGGCGCCCTGCAGCAGCGCCTGCGTGATCTCCTGCATGCCCGTCGCGCCTTCGCGCGCCTTGGCGGCCCGTGCGGTCATCGCGTTGCGCGCAGCGTCCGGCGGCGCGATCAGCGGTCCGAACAGCGCCACGCTCGCGACCCGCTTCGGATGCAGGGCCGCGATGTGCTGGCAGACGATGGTCCCCATCGAATGGCCGACCCAGTGGGCTCGCGCCACCTTGAGGCGATCGCAGACATCGAGCAGGGTCGCGACATAGCGCTCGATCGACAGCGCGCCCTCGGCGCGTTGCGACCGGCCGCTGCCCGGCAGGTCGATCCGGATGACCCGGTGCCGCGCCATCGCCGGCATCAGGGGCGTGTAGGTGTTGCCGCTGCCGCCGAGCCCGTGCACGCAGACGATGGCCGGGCCCTCGCCTTCTTCTTCCACCGCGATGCGGTCGATCAGCTGGAAGCCCATGGCCTACTCGAACCGGTTCTCGATGACGCCGAGGCCATCGATCTCGATGCGCACCACGTCGCCGGAGCGCAGCCATTGCGGCGGCTTCAGGCCCATGCCCACGCCCGAGGGCGTGCCGGTGGCGATGACGTCGCCGGGGTACAGCGTGATGCCGCGCGAGCAGGTCTCGATCAGGGTCGGGATGTCGAAGATCATGTCGCGCGTCTGGCCGTCCTGCCGCAGCGCGCCGTTGACCCAGCCGCGCACCCGGGTGGCACGGCCGTCGAGTTCGTCGGCGGTGACGATCCACGGGCCCATCGGGCAGAAGGTGTCGAAGCTCTTGCCGAGGTCCCACTGCTGGTGTCGCATCTGGACGTCGCGCGCCGTGACGTCGTTGACCACCGTGTAGCCGAACACGTGGTCCATCGCATGGGCCGGCAGGATGTCGCGCCCGCCACGGCCGATGACCACCGCGAGTTCGGATTCGTAGTCGATCTGGATCGAGGCGGCCGGGGAGGGCAGGCGGACCGCGTCGTGCGGCCCGACCACGCATTCGCCGAGCTTGCCGAAGACGATCGGCCAGGGGTCGGTCTCGGGCATCGCGGCACGGAACACGGAGCCGGCCAGTTCGGCCGCATGGGCGCGGTAGTTGCGGCCGACGCAGAACAGGCTGCGCAAGGGGCGCGGCAGCGGAGCGCGAAGCGTGATGACCTCGACCGGCAGTCGCGTGCCCGACGGCAGCGGCAGCGGTTCGCCGGCTGCCAGCGCCCGGATCAGCGGCAAGGCCCCGAGCGAAGGGTCGCGCACGCCCAGGGGCGTGGCCTCCCGCCCGTCGGGCGAGATCGTTCCCACGTGGTCGCGTCCACCCCAATTCCAGCTTGCCAGGCGCATCGACTTTGTCTCCATATTGCCCCGGGGTCCAACGGCGTGCGCCGCGGCCTCGAAGTCTCGGAAGTCATGTTTGAGACTTGCGTCTCAAATCGGGATCGCTGCATCATACGATCCGGCATCCGCTGTTCACAATAGATTCCGAGCCCTCCAAAGCCCCGTACAAACCCGATGGCGAGACTGAAACACAAGCTGAGCGAACCCCCGCTCCCCCCCGAGCGCGGGGTCAAGGCGGCCACTTTCCGGCTGCTGCTCGACACCGCCATGACGATCATCCAGGAGAGCGGCCACATCCCTTCGGTGGCCGAGGCCGCGGCCCGCTCGAAGGTGTCGCGGGCCACGGCCTACCGCTATTTCCCGAGCCGCAGCGCACTGGTCACTGCGGTGATCGACAGCTCGCTCGGGCCGGTGCGCAAGCTGGCATCGGCCAACCCGAACGGCCGCGACCGCGTGCACGAGCTGTTCCTGCAAACCTTCCCGCGCTTCAAGGAGTTCGAGGCGCAACTGCGCGCCGCCGCCCAGCTTTCGCTGGAACAGTGGGGGCTGGAGCGGGCCGGCCTGCTGGAGGAGGAGCCCTACCGCCGCGGCCATCGCGTGCGCATCCTCGAGCATGCGATCGAGCCGCTGGCGCCGTTGATGAGCCCGGCCGTGCGCAACCGGCTGCACCATGCGCTGTCGGTGGTCTACGGCATCGAGCCCTACGTGATCCTGAAGGACATCTGGGGCCTCGGCGACCGCGAGGTGGAGCGCACCGCCCTGTGGATGGCCGACGCGCTGATCGACGCCGCGCTGCGCGATGCCGAGCAGAAGCCGGCTCGCCGCCGCCCGGCCAAGGCCAATGGCGCCCGGGCGACGGCGCTGGCCGCCAAGGGCGGTTGAACGCCATGCCGCGCCCGTCGCCCGCATGGTTCGATGCCCAATACAACGCCCGGGCCGGCATCCCGGAGCATCCCGCGATCCTCCGGCATTGGGCCGATGCTTCTGCCCGTGCGCTGGCCCGATCGGGCTGGGTGCTCGACCTGGCCTATGGCGATGACGCCAGCGAACGGCTCGACATCCTGCCGGCCGCCGGCGCCGCGGGAGCGCCGGTGCTCGTCTACATCCACGGAGGCTACTGGCGCGCGCTCGACAAGCGTGACCAGGCCTTCGTGGCGCCGCCTTTCGCCGACGCGGGCGCGATGGTCGCGCAGCTCAACTACGCCCTGTGTCCGGCCGTCGGCATCGAGCACATCGCAATGCAGCTCACGCAGGCGCTGGCCTGGGTCTGGCGGCACGCGGCCGACCACGGCGGCGACCGCGAGCGCATCGTGGTGGCCGGCCATTCGGCGGGCGGGCATCTGGCGGCGATGCTGCTGGCCTGCGACTGGCAGGCGGTGGCGGCGGACCTTCCCGCGGATCTGGTCAAGTCGGCGCTGGCCATCTCGGGCCTCTACGAACTGGAGCCGCTGCGGCATGCGCCCTTCCTGGCCGCCGACATCGGCCTCAGCGCGGCGTCGGCACGGCGCCTCAGCCCGGCACTGTGGCCCGCGCCGGCCCGCGGCAGGCTGGCGACCGTGGTCGGCGGCGACGAGAGCGAGGAGTTCCGGCGCCAGTCCGCGCTGATCGCGAGCGCCTGGGGGCCGGTGGTCGTCGCCGCCGAAACGGTGGCGGGGCGCAACCACATGGACGTGCTGCATGAGATCGCCCACCCGCATTCGCGCACCCACGCGCTCGCGCTGGAACTGCTCGGAATCCCTTGAACGCGCCGGGCTCGCCCAGCCCTATCATCCGGCCCGGCCCCGGTTCGTTCGCGCCCCTCGACGGAGACAGACGATGAAGTCCACCATGATGCCGGTGCAGCTCAGCACCAACCAGATCCTCGACCGCGCCGGCACCTATTTCGGCGACCAGGAGGTGCTGGGCCGGCTGCCCGACAAGTCGACCTACCGTCGCAGCTACCGCGAGATCCGGCGCCGGGCTCGGCAGCTCGCCCAGGCCCTGCGCGACAAGGCCGGCATCGCCCGCGGCGACCCGGTCGCCACCATGAGCTGGAACCACGCCTGGCACCTCGAGAGCTACTTCGGCATCCCGGCCGCGGGCGCGGTGCTGCACACCCTGAACCTGCGGCTGTCACCCGAGGACATCGCCTACATCATGGACGATGCCGGCGACCGCGTGCTGATCGTCGACGACGTGCTGCTGCCGGTCTGGGAGCGCGTGTCGCCGCTGCTCAGGCAGCAGCCGCGCGTGATCGTCGTGCCGTTCAGCGGTGCCGCCTTGCCGGCGGGCCTGCAGAGCTACGAGGACTTCATCGAAGGCGACGCCACCGGCTACCGCTACCCCGAGCAGGACGAGAACGAGGCGGTCGGCATGTGCTACACCTCGGGCACCACGGGCCGGCCGAAGGGCGTGGTGTACTCGCACCGCTCGATGGTGCTGCACGCCATCACCGGCTGCATCCCCGACCTGTTCGCGCTGTCGGCGCGCGACCAGGTGATGATGGTCACGCCCATGTTTCATGCCAATGCCTGGGCCGTGCCGTTCTCGGCCATGATGGTCGGCGCCGGCCAGGTCCTGCCCGGCCCCCATCTGGGAGGCGAAGACCTGCTCGACCTGATGGAAGAAGGCCAGGTCACGATGGCGCTCGGCGTGCCGACCATCTGGATGATGATCTGGCAGGCCATGCAGAATTCGACCCGCGAGCGCCGGCTCGTGAAGGGCATGCGGATGCTGGTCGGCGGCGCCGCGGTGCCGCCGTCGATGATCGCCAACTTCGCTTCGCGCGACATGCACATCGTGCAGGGCTGGGGCATGACCGAGACCTCGCCGCTCGGCAGCGTGCCGGTCATCAAGCCCAAGCATCTCGCGCTGCCCGACGAAGCGCGGCATGCGCTGCGCGCCATGCAGGGCATCGCCACGCCGCTGGTCGAGATGCGCATCGTCGACGAGGCCGCGGGCCTGCAGCCCTGGGACGGCAAGGCGTCGGGCGAAGTGCAGGTGCGCGGGCCGTGGGTCACGGGCGGCTACCACGCGACGCCGGACGACCCGGGCAAGTTCACCGCCGACGGCTGGCTGCGCACCGGCGACATCGGCACCATCGACCCCGAGGGCTACATGCACCTGGTCGACCGCAGCAAGGACATGATCAAGTCGGGCGGCGAGTGGATCAGCTCGGTCGA
Source organism: Variovorax ginsengisoli (assembly GCF_030486595.1). Lineage (GTDB taxonomy): Bacteria > Pseudomonadota > Gammaproteobacteria > Burkholderiales > Burkholderiaceae_C > Variovorax > Variovorax ginsengisoli_B. The sequence goes on from NZ_JAUJZH010000018.1 coordinate 48,933, forward strand.
GCTCGAGAACCTGGTCATGGGCCATCCCGCGGTGGCCGAGGCCTCGGTGGTCGCGATCGCCCACCCCAAGTGGGGCGAGCGGCCGCTGGTGGTGGCGGTGCGGCGTCCCGGCGCCGAGGTCGATGCACCGGCGCTGCGCGAATTCCTGCGCCCGAAGCTGGCGCGTTTCCAGTTGCCCGACGACTTCGAATGGGTCGACGCGATCCCCAAGACCGGGACCGGCAAGTTCCTGAAGACGCGGCTGCGCGAGATGTACCGCGACCGGGTCTCGCAGTCGCCCGACTGAGTCTCCCGCGGCCGCCTGCCGGCCGATGCTGCTGATAGCATCGCGTTGCATCGGCAACCGGTTTTCATACAAGGAGAGACAACGTGGGAGAACTTCTTTCTCTCCTGCGCTTCAACGCGGGCTCCGGCCACATCTGGCTGGACGAGCAGCGCATGCTGCTGCTGCATGCGCGTGCCTTTGCCGAACTGCGCAAGGAGTTGCTGGATTCGCTGGGCGTCGAGCGCGCTCGCGGCCTGCTGGTGCGCATGGGCTTCGCGTCGGGCCAGCGCGACGGCGAGCTGGCGGTCAAGGAGCGGCGCGCCGGCCTGCGCACCGAAGACGCCTTCATGCTCGGCCCGCGCCTGCACTCGATCGAAGGCATCGTCAGCGTCGAGATGATCAAGCTCGAGATGGACTTGGAGAACAAGCAGTTCTTCGGCGAGTTCGTCTGGGAGAACTCCTGGGAGTGCGAGGCCCACGTGGCCGACTTCGGATACGGCGACGATCCGCAATGCTGGTCGCAGATCGGCTATGCGTCGGGCTACACCAGCGCCTTCATGGGCCGGCTGGTGGTCTTCAAGGAGGTCGAGTGCACCAGCATGGGCGACAGCCGCTGCCGCATCGTCGGCCACGTCGCAGAGGAGTGGCAGGACGAGCGCTACCTCGACTACTTCCGGCAGCACCACGTCGCGGAGCGGCTGATCGAGTTCAACCTCGGGCTCGAACACCTGCGCGCCCTGCAGCCGCGCCGCGAATACGACCAGAAGCTGGTCGGCGTCTCGCCGGGCTTTCGCGCGGCCTTCGACCTGCTGCGGACGGCCGCCCGGAGCGCCATCACCGTGCTGCTGCTCGGCGAGACCGGGGTCGGCAAGGAGCTGTTCGCGCGCTGGCTGCACGACAACGGGCCGCGCGCCAAGCAGCCCTTCATCGCGGTCAACTGCGCCGCGATCCCGGCGGAGCTGATCGAGGCCGAGCTGTTCGGGGTCGAGAAGGGCGCCTACACCGGCGCCCACCATGCGCGCGCGGGCCGCTTCGAGCGCGCCCACGGCGGCACCCTGTTTCTCGATGAGGCGGGCGACCTGCCGCCGGCGACCCAGGTGAAGCTGCTGCGCGTGCTGCAGACCGGCGAGATCGAGCGCCTCGGCGCCGACCAGGCGACGCGGGTCGATGTCCGCATCGTCGCGGCGACCAACGTCGACCTGCCGCGGGCGATGCAGGCCGGCAAGTTCAGGAGCGATCTCTTCTACCGCCTCAACACCTTCCCGATCACCATTCCGCCGCTGCGCGAGCGCACGGCCGACATCCCGGCGCTGGTCGGGCGCTTCGTCGAGAAGTACAGCACGCTGTACGGCAAGAAGCTGCGCGGCCTGACCGACAAGGCGATGCGCGAGGTCATGAAGCACGCGTGGCCGGGCAACATCCGCGAACTCGAGAATGTGATCGAGCGCGCGGTGCTGCTGGCGCCCGACCATGGCGACATCGAGGCCGCGTACCTGTGGAGTTCGCCTTCGGGCGCGCCAGTCGAGGGCCAACTCGGTGCCGGCGGCCAGATCACGCAATCCGAAGGCGGCACGCTGGACGCCCTGTGCGAGCGCGTCCTCGAGGAAAGCATCGACATCGCATCGCTCGAGCAGCGGCTGATGCAGATGGCGATGCAGCGGGCCAAGGGCAACCTGTCGCAGGCGGCGCGGCTGCTGGGCATCACGCGGCCGCAGCTGGCCTACCGGTTGAAGAAGGAAGGACTGCCGGCGTCCTGAGTTCGCGGGCCCCTGCGCGCCTGCGCCCGCGGATTTCACCATTTGATCACGCTGCACCGCAGCAAATGATCACCCCATCATCCGGGACAACCCGGATCACCCGGCCCGGTCACCGGCCGGGTCCATACAAATCAATCACTTAGCCGCGCTGGCACGCGCGTTGCCCTTATTGGTCGGGGCGGCGCTGTTGCCGACCCGGATTTGATGGATTGAATACGTGACCCTTTCAACCCCGCCGGACCGGCACAACGGCAGTGCCAGCGCGATGACCGGACAGCCGTGCTTCGTGCGCGTCACGGGCACCCGGGAGGCGCGCTTCGTCGAGTTCGAGTTCGCCATCGGCGACCCCGAACTGGCGGTCGAGCTGGTCATGCAGTTCGATCAGTTCCGCGAATTCTGCGAGCGCCACCAGGTGCGCCACCTGACGACCGAGGAAGGCGCCCGGCTCGACTTCGAGCGCATGAAGTGGCGCTACGGCGCGCCCGGCATCGATCACTAGACCCTGAACCCCACCCGAGGAGACACCCCGTGCAAGTCGACATCAAGACCACCGACATCCGGCCGATCCGCCAGACCTTCTCGCACGTCGCGCGGCGGCTCGGCGACAAGCCGGCCTCGCGCTACCAGGAAGCCACGCTGGACATGCAGCCGACCGCCAACTTCCACTACCGGCCGCTGTGGCAGCCCGAGTACGAGCTCTACGACAAGCGCCGCACCGCGATCGCGATGGCCGACTGGTACAGCTTCAAGGACCCGCGCCACTTCTACTACGGCGTCTACACGATGACCCGCGCCCGGCAGCAGGAAGGCGCCGACCGGCAGTTCGAGTTCGCCGACAAGCGCCGGCTGCTGGCCCTGGCCGACGCCGGCACCCGCGAGTCGCTGCAGCAGGTGCTGGTGCCGCTGCGCCACTACGAATGGGGCGCCAACATGAACCACAGCTACTGCTGCGGCTACGGCTACGGCACCGCGGTGACGCAGCCCTTCATCTTCGCCGCCATGGACCGGCTGGGCATCGCGCAGTACCTGTCGCGCGTCGGCCTGCAACTCGACGGCAACTCGGGCGCCGCGCTGGACGCCGGCAAGGAAGCCTGGCTCGCGCATCCGGCCTGGCAGGGCGTCCGCCGCTTGATGGAAAACCTGTTCGTCACGCGCGACTGGTTCGAGGTCTTCGTGGCGCAGAACCTGGTGTTCGACGGTCTCATGTATCCGCTGGTCTACAGGCGCTACGTGAACGAGCGCAGCGCCGCCACCGGCAATGCGCTGGCGATGCTGACCGAGTTCCAGAACGACTGGTTCGACGAGAACCTGCGCTGGGTCGACGCCACGGTCAAGACCGCGGCCGACGAATCGCCGGCCAACAAGGCGCAGCTCTCAGCCTGGTATCGGACCTGGCGCGAGCAGATCGTCGATGCGCTCGGACCGCTGTCGGCCTTGGCGCTGGGCGCCGGCGGCGCCGATGCGCTGCGGGCCGTCGCCGCCGAACTCGACGCCCGCGCCGCGCGCCTCGGCATCGCTGCTTGATGACAAACCAGGAGACCCGAATGACCACAGCCACCGCAGAAATCGCCCGCCCGCCGGTCTTCATCGCGCTGCAGACCAGCGAGACCGCACGCGCCATCGTCGAGGCCATCCTCGCCGACAACCCCGGCGCCACCGCCATCGACTACCCGGCAATGGTGAAGGTCGATGCACCAGGCCGGCTGGTGATCCGCCAGGCCTCGGTCGAGGAGCGCGTCGGCCGCCGCTGGGACCTGCAGGAGATCCACCTGAGCCTGATCTCGCTGTCCGGAAGCATCGAAGAGACCGACGACGAATTCATCCTCCATTGGGGCGCCTGAGCGCACCGCATCACTGCATCACCGCAATCAAGGACAAGACGCCATGACCCACGCAGACAACACCAAGCGCCCCGCCGCCCGGCTCGGCCTGAAGGAACGCTACGCGATGATGACCCGCGGCCTAGGCTGGGACACCACCTACCAGTCGATGGACGATGTCTTTCCCTTCGACAAGTTCGAGGGCATCAAGATCCACGACTGGGACCAGTGGGAAGACCCGTTCCGCCTCACGATGGACGCCTACTGGAAGTTCCAGGGCGAGAAGGAAAAGAAGCTCTACGCGATCATCGACGCCTTCCAGCAGAACAACGGCCAGTTCAACATCAGCGACCCGCGCTACCTGAACACGCTGAAGCTGTTCCTGACCGGCGTCTCGCCGCTCGAATACGCGGCCCACCGCGGCTATGCGATGGCCGGGCGATCGCTGCGCGGCGTCGGCGCCCGCGTGGCCTGCCAGATGCAGTCGATCGACGAGCTGCGCCATGCGCAGACGCAGTTCCACACCATCAGCCACTTCAACAAGTACTTCAACGGGCTGCACGATCCGCAGCACATGCACGACCGGGTCTGGTACCTCTCGGTGCCCAAGAGCTACTTCGAGGACGCGATGAGCGCCGGGCCCTTCGAGTTCATCACCGCGATCTCGTTCTCGTTCGAGTACGTGCTGACCAACCTGCTGTTCATGCCCTTCATGAGCGGCGCCGCCTACAACGGCGACATGGCGACCGTGACCTTCGGCTTCTCGGCCCAGAGCGACGAGTCGCGCCACATGACGCTGGGCCTCGAGGTGGTGAAGTTCATCCTGGAGCAGGACCCGGACAACGTCCCCATCGTGCAGAAGTGGGTCGACAAGTGGTTCTGGCGCGGCTACCGCCTGCTGACCCTGGTCGCGATGATGATGGACTACATGCTGCCCAAGCGCGTGATGAGCTGGTCCGAGGCCTGGGAGATGTACTTCGAGAAGAACGGCGGTGCGCTGTTCCAGGATCTGGCGCGCTACGGCATCCGCATGCCCAAGTACCACGAAGTCGCGACGAAGGAGAAGAGCCGCCTCTCGCACGAGGCGTGGGCCACCTTCAACAACTACGGCCACGCTGCCGACTTCAATGTCTGGGTGCCGCGGCCCGAAGAAATGGACTGGCTGTCGGAGAAGTACCCCGAGACCTTCGACCGGATGTATCGCCCGCGCTTCGAGTGGCTCGCCGAGCAGGAGCGCCAGGGCAAGCGCTGGTTCAACAACACCTTGCCGATGCTGTGCCAGACCTGCCAGGTGCCGATGTTCTTCACCGAGCCCGACGACCCGACAAAGATCTGCTACCGCGAGAGCAGCTACCACGGCATGAAGCATCACTTCTGCTCCGACGGCTGCAAGGACATCTTCGACGACGAGCCCGAGAAATACGTTCAGGCCTGGCTGCCGGTGCACCAGATCTACCAGGGCAACTGCTTCCCCGAGGGCACCGACCCGACGGTGCCGGGCTTCGACCCGCTGGCCGCGGTGCTGAAGTATTACCACATCAACGACGGCGCGGACAACGGCGAATTCAACACCTCGCCGGACAAGGCGAACTGGGAGCGCTGGACCGGCCAGGACCTGTCGGCGCAGCCTGCGCAGCCGAAGGTCGCCTGAAGCTCACCGAACCCGACACAGGAGAAACCCATGTCTGTTGTTGCACTCGCCCCCGGCTACACCGGCACCGTCGCGGACAGCGAAGACCGCTTCCACGGCAACCGCCTTCTCTACATCGGCTGGGACGACCACCTGCTGTTCTGCTCGCCCGTGTGCCTGCCGCTGCCCGCGACCATGCCCTTCGGCGCGCTCCTGAGCGAGGTGCTGCCCGGCGTCTACGGCAGCCATCCCGACTTCGAGAAGCTCGATTGGGGGCAAGCCCAGTGGCTCGACTCGGGCAAGCCCTTCGTGCCCGATCCGGCGAAGTCGCTGGCCGACAACGGCCTGGTCCACAAGTCCGTGATCCGCTTCCGGGTGCCCGGCCTCAAGGGCATCAAGGGCTCGCACAGCTGAAGCCGCGAGGACCAACGCCATGAGCTTCCAGATCATGATCGAGCCGCTCGGACAAGGCGTCGCCGCCCGCGACGGCCAGACGGTATTGGACGCCTGCCTGCGCGCCGGCGTCTGGCTGCCGCACGCCTGCGGCCACGGCGTCTGCGGCACCTGCAAGGTGCAGGTGCTCGAAGGCGAATGCGAGCACGGCGAGGCCTCGAACTTCGCGCTGATGGATTTCGAACGCGACGAAGGCAAGATCCTCGCCTGCTGCGCCACGGCGCAGGCCGACCTCGTGATCGAGGCCGAGATCGACGAAGACCCCGACGCGCAGTTCCTGCCGCTCGAGGACTTCGACGCCGAGCTGGTCGAGGCCCGCATGCTGACGCCGACGATCCGCGGGCTCTGGCTGCGCACCGCCAAGCCTGCTGCGTTCCAAGCCGGCCAGTACCTGATGCTGCATGTGCCCGGCGTCGAGGGCGAGCGGGCTTTTTCGATCGCCAATGCACCGCATGAGGACCTGATCGAGCTGCACATCCGCCGCGTGCCTCAGGGCCGCGCCACGGGCTGGCTGCACGACGAGTTGCAGGTCGGCCAGACGCTGCGCTTCACGGCGCCGAACGGCCGCTTCTTCGTTCGCAAGTCGGCGCGCCTGCCGATGATCTTCGTGGCCGGCGGCTCGGGCCTGTCGAGCCCCAAGGCCATGGTGCTCGACCTCCTGAACGAGGGCTGCGAACTCCCGATCACCCTGATCCAGGGCGCGCGCAACCGCGAAGAGCTGTACTTCAGCGAAGTCTTCGAGGCGCTCGCGGAACGCCATCCGAACTTCAGCTACGTGCCGGTGCTGTCCGACCTGGCACCGGAAGCCGATTGGAGCGGCGCACGCGGCTACGCCCACGAGGCGCTGAAGGCGCACTTCGCGAACGACTTCCGCGGCCACAAGGCCTATCTGTGCGGACCGCCGCCGATGACCGAGGCCTGCATCGCGACCCTGATGCAGGGCCGGCTGTTCGAGCGCGACATCTACACCGAGAAGTTCTTCACCGCCGCCGATGCCGCCACCGCCGCGCCGCGCAGCCCGCTTTTCAAGGCGCTCTGAGATGACCGCGACACCGTGCTTCTCGATCGCCATCGGCAACACGAGCGAACGCTATGCCTGCCGCGGCGACCAGACCCTGCTCGGCGGCATGGAGCAGCTCGGCCGCAAGGGCATACCGGTCGGCTGCCGCGGCGGCGGCTGCGGCATCTGCAAGGTGCGCATCGAAGCCGGCCGCACGCGCTGCGAGCGCATGAGCCGCAGCCACATCAGCGCCGACGAGGAGGCCGAAGGCTACGTGCTGGCCTGCCGCGCCTATCCGCAAAGCGACCTGCAACTGCTGGCGGTCGCCCGGATGGCGCGCTGCATCGAGCGGCATCTCGCCGACGCTACCCGTTCCCCCACCTGAACTTCAACCACCGAAGGAGACTCACCATGGCACTCACTGGCGTACTGCGACCGGGCCACGTTCAATTGCGCGTGCTCGACCTGGAAGCGGCCATCAAGCACTACCGCGACGTTCTCGGCCTGATCGAGACCGCGCGCGATGCGCAAGGCCGCATCTACTTCAAGGCCTGGGACGAGCACGACCACCACAGCGTGGTGCTGCGCGAGGCCGACACGGCCGGCATGGACTTCATGGGCTTCCGGGTCGACTCCCCCGCCACGCTCGAGAAGCTGGCGGCCGACCTCGAGGCCAGCGGCCTGGCGACCGACATGCAATGGATCGCCGCCGGCGAGCACCTGCGGACCGGCAAGCGCTTCCGCTTCACGGTGCCCACCGGCCATGCGATCGAGCTCTTCGCCGAGAAGGAGAAGGTCGGCAACGGCATGCCCTACGAGAACCCCGAGATCTCCCCCGACGATCTCAAGGGCATGGCGCCCTCGCGCTTCGACCACTGTCTGCTGTACGGCGACGACCTCGACGGCACGATGAAGCTCTTCACCGAGGTGCTGGGCTTCAACCTAGCCGAGAGCGTGGTGGCCGGGCCGGAGCGGATGGCGATCGCCGCCTTCCTGACCTGCTCGACCAAGCCGCACGACATCGCCTTCATCCGCCACCCGGAGAAGAACAAGTTCCACCACGCGTCCTTCCTGCTGGACAACTGGGGCGAGGTGCTGAAGGCGGCCGACATCATCACCAAGAAGCGCGTCTCGCTGGACATCGGGCCGACGCGGCACGGCATCACGCGCGGCGAGACGATCTACTTCTTCGACCCGAGCGGCAACCGCAACGAGGTCTTCTCGGGCGGCTACGTGTTCTATCCGGACAAGCCGCCGCTGACCTGGACCGACGACGAACTCGGGCGCGCGATCTTCTATCACGACCGCAAGCTCAACGAGAACTTCCTTTCGGTGGTGACCTGAGGGGCCGGACGTGAAGCATTTCCTCAACTTCATCGGCGGCGAATTCGTCGCCACCTCGAAGACCTTCGACAACCGCGCGCCGGCCGACAACCGGCTGCTCGGCCGCGTCCACGAGGCTGGTGCGGCCGAGGTCGACGCCGCCGTGCGCGCTGCCCGAGCGGCGCTGCAAGGCGAGTGGGGTCGCATGAGCGTGGGCCGCAGGATCGAGCTGCTGCACGCCGTGGCCGACGAGATCAACCGCCGCTTCGACGACTTCCTGCAGGCCGAGATGGCCGACACCGGCAAGCCGCATTCGCTGGCCTCGCACATCGACATCCCGCGCGGCGCCGCCAACTTCAAGGTGTTCGCGGACATCGTCAAGAACGTGCCGACCGAGACCTTCGAGACCGCCACGCCCGACGGCGGCCAGGCACTCAACTACGCGATCCGCTCGCCGCTGGGCGTGATCGGCGTGGTCTGCCCGTGGAACCTGCCGCTGCTGCTCATGACCTGGAAGGTCGGACCGGCGCTGGCCTGCGGCAACACGGTGGTCGTCAAGCCCTCGGAAGAGACGCCGGCCACCGCCACCCTGCTCGGCGAAGTGATGAACGCGGTCGGCATCCCGCCCGGCGTCTACAACGTGGTGCACGGCTTCGGGCCGCAGTCGGCCGGCGAGTTCCTGACCACGCATCCGGGCGTCGACGGCATCACCTTCACGGGCGAGACGCGCACCGGCGAGGCCATCATGGCCGCGGCGGCGAAGGGCGTGCGGCCGGTGTCCTTCGAACTCGGCGGCAAGAACGCCGGGCTGGTGTTCGCCGACGCCGACTTCGACAAGGCGGTGGCCGGCATCGCGCGCTCGGCCTTCGAGAACTGCGGCCAGGTGTGCCTGGGCACCGAGCGCGTCTATGTGCAGCGGCCGATCTTCGAGCGCTTCGTCTCCGCGTTGAAGGCCAGGGCCGAGGCGCTGAAGCCCGGGCCCTCCGAAGAAGCCGGCGTGAACCTCGGCCCGCTGATCTCGCGCGAGCACCAGCAGAAGGTGCTGTCGTACTACCAGAAGGCCAGGGACGAGGGCGCCACCGTGGTCACCGGCGGCGGCGTTCCGCAGATGACCGGCGCGCTGGCCGAAGGCCACTGGGTGCAGCCGACCATCTGGACCGGCCTGCCCGAGAGCGCCGCGGTCATCCGCGAGGAGATCTTCGGCCCGTGCTGCCACATCGCGCCCTTCGACACCGAGGAAGAAGCCATCGCGCTGGCCAACGCCACCGACTACGGCCTCGCCACCACGGTGTGGACCGAGAACCTTGGGCGGGCGCACCGCGTCGCGCGGCAGGTGGAGGTCGGCATCTGCTGGATCAACAGCTGGTTCCTGCGCGACCTGCGGACCGCCTTCGGCGGCGCCAAGGCCTCGGGGATCGGCCGCGAGGGCGGCGTCCATTCGCTCGAGTTCTATACCGAGTTGCGCAATGTCTGCATCAAGCTGTGAGGAGCGAACGGCCATGAGCCATCCGGAGATCGGCCTGCGGGTGCGCACCGGGGCCTTCGACACCAACGTTCACGACCTGGGGCAGGGCGCGCCGGCGCTCTTCATCCACGGCTCGGGCCCGGGTGTCAGCGCCTGGGCCAACTGGCGGCTGGCGCTGCCGGTACTGGCGCAGACGCGGCGGGCCATCGCGCCCGACATGGCGGGTTTCGGCTACACCGAGCGCCCGCCGGGCATCGCCTACACGATGGACACCTGGGTGCAGCAGGCGATCGACCTGCTCGATGCGCTGGACGTGGAGCGCGCCGACGTGGTGGGCAACTCGTTCGGCGGCGCGCTGTCGCTGGCGCTCGCGATCCGCGCGCCGCACCGGGTACGCCGGCTGGTCCTGATGGGCAGCGTCGGCGTGCCTTTCGCGATCACGCCGGGGCTGGATGCCGTGTGGGGCTACACGCCCTCGTTCGAGAACATGCGCCGCATCATGGACGTGTTCGCCCATGACCGCGCGCTGGTCACGGACGAGCTCGCTCAGCTGCGCTACGAGGCCAGCATCCAGCCAGGCTTCCAGGAATCCTTCGGCGCGATGTTCCCGGCGCCGCGCCAGCGCTGGGTCGACGCCATGGCGAGCCCGGAGGCAGCCATCCGCGCATTGCCGCACGAGACGCTGGTGATCCACGGCCGCGAGGACCAGGTGATTCCGCTCGCCACCTCGCTGACCCTGGCCGACTGGATTCCGAACAGCCAGCTGCACGTGTTCGGCCGCTGCGGCCACTGGACGCAGATCGAGCACGGTGCCCGCTTTGCGCGGCTGGTCGGCGATTTCCTCGCCGAGGCCGATTGATTCATCCCATCTACACGAGATGCCCACCATGGACACCCCGCTCATCCACCAGCTCGGCGACGAGCTCTACACCGCGCTGCGCGACCGCCAGGTCGTGGAGCCGCTCACCAGCCGCCACGAGGCCATCACCATCGAGGACGCCTACCACGTGCAGCAGCGCATGATCGCGCGCCGGCTCGACGTCGGCGAGCGCATCGTCGGCAAGAAGATCGGCGTCACCTCGCGCGCCGTGATGAACATGCTCGGCGTCTTCCAGCCCGACTTCGGCTATCTCCTGGACGGCATGATCGTCGGCGAAGGGGAGTCGATCGACACGCGGACCCTGATCCAGCCCAAGGCCGAGGGCGAGATCGCCTTCATCCTGAAGCGCGACCTGATGGGTCCGGGCATCGGCAACGCCGACGTGCTGGCCGCCACCGAATGCGTCATGCCCTGCTTCGAGATCGTCGATTCGCGCATCCGCGACTGGAAGATCAGGATTGCCGACACCGTGGCCGACAACGCCTCCTGCGGCGTCTTCGTGCTCGGCGACAGTGCCGTCGATCCGCGCCGGGTTGACCTGGGCACCTGCGGGATGGTGCTCGAGAAGAACGGCGAGATCGTCGCCACCGGCGCCGGCGCCGCCGCCCTCGGCTCGCCGGTCAATGCCGTCGCCTGGCTCGCCAACACGCTCGGCCGGCTCGGCATCGGACTGAAGGCCGGCGAGGTCGTGCTGTCGGGTGCGCTGGCCGCGATGTTCCCGGCCGCGGCCGGCGACAACTTCCGCGTTTCGATCGGCGGCCTGGGCGGCTGCTCGGTTCGCTTCCATTGAAGGACATCCACCCATGAAGAAGATCAAGTGCGCCCTCATCGGGCCCGGCAACATCGGCACCGACCTGCTGGCCAAGCTGCAGCGCAGCCCGCTGCTCGAACCCGTCTGGATGGTCGGCATCGACCCCGCGTCCGACGGGTTGCAGCGGGCCCGCGAGATGGGGCTCAAGACCACCGCCGACGGCGTCGACGGCCTGCTGCCGCACGTGGAGGCCGACGACATCCGGATCGCCTTCGACGCCACCAGCGCCTACGTGCATGCCGAGAACTCGCGCAAGCTCAATGCGCTCGGCGTGCGGATGATCGACCTTACGCCGGCGGCGATCGGGCCGTTCTGCGTGCCCTCGGTCAACCTGAAGGACCCGCTGCGCGACGCGCCGATGAACGTCAACATGGTCACCTGCGGCGGCCAGGCCACGATCCCGATGGTGGCCGCCGTGTCGCAGGTGCAGGCCGTGGCCTACGGCGAGATCGTCGCCACCGTGGCCAGCCGCTCGGTCGGCCCCGGCACGCGCAGGAACATCGACGAGTTCACGCGCACCACGGCCGGCGCGGTGGAGCAGGTCGGCGGCGCCGCCAGGGGCAAGGCGATCATCATCGTCAACCCCGCCGAGCCGCCGCTGATCATGCGCGACACCGTGCATTGCCTGACCGAGGACGCGCCCGACCAGGCGGCCATCACGGCGTCGGTGCACCGGATGATCGCCGAGGTGCAGAAGTACGTGCCGGGCTACAAGCTGGTGAACGGACCGGTGTTCGAAGGCAGGCGCGTGTCGATCTACCTCGAAGTCGAAGGCCTGGGCGACTACCTGCCGAAGTACGCGGGCAACCTCGACATCATGACCGCCGCCGCGGCACGCACGGCGGAATTGTTCGCCGAGTCGATGCTGGCCGGCCAACTTCAACCCGAAGCCGTTGCGGCATAGGAGGCACCATGACTCTCAAGGGCAGAAAGATCACCGTCCACGACATGACGCTGCGCGACGGCATGCACCCCAAGCGCCACCTGATGACGCTCGACCAGATGCGCCACATCGCCACCGGCCTCGACGAAGCGGGCGTGCCGCTGATGGAGGTGACGCACGGCGACGGGCTGGGCGGCAGCTCGGTCAACTACGGTTTTCCGGCGCACAGCGACGAGGACTACCTCGGCGCTGTGATCCCGCTGATGAAGAACGCGAAGGTCTCGGCCCTGCTGATTCCGGGCATCGGCACCGTCGACCACTTGCGCATGGCGCACGGGATCGGCGTGCACACGGTGCGTGTCGCCACCCATTGCACCGAGGCCGACGTCTCCGAGCAGCACATCGCGATGGCGCGCAAGCTCGGGCTCGACACGGTGGGCTTCCTCATGATGGCGCACATGGCCAGTCCCGCGACGCTGGCGAGCCAGGCACTGCTGATGGAAAGCTATGGCGCCAACTGCATCTACGTGACCGACTCCGCCGGCCACATGCTTCCCGAGGACGTGAAGGCGCGCATTGCCGCGGTGCGCGCGGCCTTGAAGCCTTCGACCGAACTCGGCTTCCACGGCCACCACAACCTGGCGATGGGCGTGGCCAATTCCATCGCTGCGGTCGAAGCCGGCGCCAACCGCATCGACGCCGCGGCCGCCGGGCTCGGCGCCGGTGCGGGCAACACGCCGATGGAGGTCTTCGTCGCCGTCTGCGACCGCATGGGCATCGAGACCGGCGTCGACGTGTTCCGCATCCAGGACGTCGCCGAAGACCGCGTGGTTCCGATCATGGACCATGTCATCCGGGTCGACCGCGACTCGCTGACCCTGGGCTACGCGGGCGTGTACTCGTCCTTCCTGCTGTTCGCCAAGCGCGCCGAGGCCAAGTACGGCGTGCCGGCGCGCGAGATCCTGGTCGAGCTCGGGCGCCGCGGCATGGTCGGCGGCCAGGAAGACATGATCGAAGACACGGCGATGACGCTCGCCCGGGCGCGCAGCGCCATGCAGGAGGTGGCCGCATGAAGCTCGACCTCGACACCATCGCCGCGCTGGCCGAGCACCTGGAGGGCTGCGAACTCGGCGCCAAGGACACGCCGAAGATCACCGACGAGTATCCCGAGATGGACTGGGACGACGCCTATGCGATCCAGAACGAGATCCGCCGGCGCAAGATCGCCCGCGGCCATCGCATCATCGGGCTCAAGGCCGGCCTGACCTCGCACGCCAAGATGAAACAGATGGGCGTGACCACGCCGGTGTTCGGCTTCATGGCCGACAGCTACGCGGTGCCCGAAGGCGGCGAATGCCGCATGGCCGAGCTGATCCATCCCAAGGTCGAGCCCGAGATCGCCTTAGTCACCCGCGCGCCGCTGAGGGGGCCGGGCTGCCATATCGGCGCGGTGCTCGCCGCGACCGACTTCGTGCTGCCCGGCATCGAGGTCATCGACAGCCGCTACCGCGACTTCAAGTTCGACCTGAAGAGCGTGGTCGCCGACAACACCTCCGCCTCGCGCTTCGTGGTCGGCGGGCGGCCGCGGCCGGCGGCCGAGGTCGACCTGCGCACGGTCGGCATCGTGCTGGAGAAGAACGGCGAGCCGGTGGCTTTCGGCGCCGGCGCAGCGGTGCTGGGACACCCGGCGGCGGCGATCGCGATGCTGGCGAATCACCTCGGCGCACGCGGTGAGGAGATCCCTGCCGGCACCCTGATCCTGTCGGGCGGCATCACCGAGGCGGTGGCGGTGAAGGCCGGCGATTCGGTCACTCTCAGGGTGCAGGGCATGGGCAGCGTCGGCCTGCGCTTCGCCTGAAGGAGACAGCCATGCCATTTGCACAGATCTATCTCATCGAAGGCCGGAGCGAGGAGCAGAAGCGGGCGCTGATCGAAAAGGTCACGCACGCGATCGTCGAGGCGGTCGGCGCGCCCAGGGAGAACGTGCGGGTCTGGCTGCACGACGTGCCGAAGGAGAACTGGGGCATCGCGGGGGTCAGCGCGAAGGACCTCGGGCGCTAGCAGCAAGCTGCCGCCCTCCCTCCGCCAGAAATTTCTGTTTTCCCGGGGGAGGCGGGTCCAGGGCGGCGGCTTCGTGTCGATCTCGGCCAGAATTCCGTGATGCGAATTTGGCTTGTCGGATGGTGGGTTGCCCTGACGATGCCCGTGTGGGCGGCGCAGGGGCTGGGCATGGGATACGAGCCGAAGTACCCGGACTCCTTCAAGCATTTCGACTACGTCAATCCCGACGCGCCCAAGGGCGGGCACCTGACGCTTTCAGCGAGCGGTAGCTTCGACAAGCTCAATCCGTTCACGCTCAAGGGAACGCCCCCGGCCGGCATGGGTTACAGCAGCAACGGCTTCGTGTTCGCGGAGTACGGCCTGGTCTTCGATTCATTGATGACGCCCAGCGAAGACGAGCCTTTTTCGAACTATGGGCTGCTGGCGGAAGACGTGCTCGTCGCTCCTGACCAGATGAGCGTGACTTTCCGCCTGAACCCCAAGGCCCGCTTCTCGGACAATACGCCCGTGCTGGCGCAAGACGTGAAGCACTCCTTCGATACCTTGATGAGCCAGCAGGCCGGCCCGACCTTTCGTTCCTACTGGAGCGACATCAAGGCGGCTGTCGTGATCGACGATCGCAGGATTCGTTTCGAGTTCAAGCGCCGGAATTCAGAGCTGCACATGATCATCGGGCAGATGCCCGTGTTCTCCCGAGCCTGGGGTCGGGGCAAGCCCTTCGATCAGGTCGTCGACGAGCCACCCGTGGCGAGCGGGCCCTACGTCGTCGACAAGGTGGATCCGGGCAAGTCCATCTCCTACCGGCGGCGACCGGACTACTGGGCCGCCGATCTTCCGGTTCGCAAGGGGATGTTCAACTTCGACAAGGTCAGCTATCAGTACTTCAGGGATCGACTCGGGGAGGAAGAGTCGATCAAGGTGGGCGCGCTCGACGCCCTCGAAGAGACATCGATCACTGCCTGGGTTCGTCGCTACAAGGGCCGCCGTTTCGACTCCGGCGAAATCGTCAAGACCGAGATCTCGCACCGCCGCTTCACGGGCATGCGGGGCTTGGCAGTGAACCTGCGCCAGCCCCGCTTCGCCGATATCCGGGTGCGGCAGGCGTTGGCGCTGGCCTTCGACTTCGACTGGCTGAACCAGCGTCTTTTCTATGGGCGCAGAGCTCGGACCATGAGCTACTTCCAGAACAGCGACGACCTGATGGCAAGGCCGGAGCTCGGCCCGGACGAGCGGGCGCTGATCGCGCGGCTGGTGCACAGGCAGGACTATCTCAGGATCGTGCAGGGGCCATTGCCTCGGCCCGCTGCGACCGGTGACACGCCCGAGGGGCTGCGACGCAACCTGGTCGAAGCGCAGGCGCTGCTGAAGGCGGCGGGTTGGTCCTACCGGGACGGCGCGCTGCGCGACGGCGACGGCAAGCCATTCGTGATCGAGATCGACATCGCGGACCGCAGTTCGGAACCCGTGCTGGCGCCCTACGCGAGAAACCTGGGCAAGCTCGGGATCTCGCTGCAGTATCGGCTTCGTGATGCCGCCCTGATCAAGAAGAGGCTCGACGACTTCGACTTCGACATGGCCCTCCAGATCCTGGGCGGCTCATCGAGTCCCGGCAACGAGCTCTACGACGACCTTGGCTCGAAGTCCGCGGCCGAGAGGGGAAGTCAGAACTTCAGCGGGATCAGCGATCCGGTGATCGATGAACTCATCGACATCATCGTCAAGAGCCCTGACCGCGCATCCCTTGCAACGGCCGTCCGGCTGCTCGACAGGTTCTTGCTCCATCAGCACTACGTGGTCCCCCTGTACTACGGCAAGCAGTACTACATGGTCCACAAGCGCAACCTGCGGCGCCCCGATGCCGAGTTGCCGCAGCGCCTGCTGGCGGGCTCTGCGTTGCTGACGACGTGGTGGATGGACCCGCCGAAGATTGGTGAGCGGGATTGACCTTCTTCTGCGGCACCACTCACCCCGGATAGAGCCGCGCCGTCAGCTTGGCGCTCGCCTTTCGCAGCGTCGGCAGGAAGGCATCCCGGAACTCGATGAGTTCCATCCGCTCCGACCGCACCGCGATGCTCATGCCGGCCACCGTCGCGCCATCGCGGTCCAGCACCGGCACCGCCATCGAGCGCACGCCGAGTTCGAGTTCGCCGTCGCTGCCGGCATAGCCTTCGTCGCGGCAGCGGTCCACCAAGGCCAGCACCGCATCGGCCTCGAACACCGTGCGCGGCGTCAGGGCGCGACGCGGCATCGCGTGCACACGGCGCTCGGCCTCGCCGGACGGCAGGCTGGCCAGCAGCACCCGACCGAGCGCCGAGCAGTACGCCGGCAGCCGCGACCCGATGCCCAGGCCGATGCTGAGGCTGCGCCGCGCGGTCGAGCGCGCGATGATGATCGCGTCGTCCTCCAGCAAGGTGCCGAGCGATGCGGATTCGCGCGTGCGCTCCGACAGCGCATCGAGCAGCGGCTGCGCCAGCGACGGCGTGGGGCGCGACGCCAGGTAGGCATGCGCGACCAGCAGCACCTTGGGCAGCAGCCAGAAGCGCTTGCCGTCGCTGTCGAGATAGCCCAGGGCGCGCAGGGTCAGCAGCGAGCGCCGCGCCGAGGCCGGCGAGCCGCCCGTGAGCCGCGCCACCTCGGACACGGTGAGCCGGCTGTGCTGGCGGCCGAAACAGGTCAGGACCTCCATCCCTTTTTGCAGCGAGGCCACGAAGTTCTTGTCCACGGCCTCTGGGGCGGATGTGCCGCCAACGTCATTTTTGCGCATAGCGCAAATCTAGCTTGTTTGGCTTGCGCTGTATCAAGACACTTGGGCCTCCCCCGATGAACGACTGACACGGAGATACCGAGACATGATCAAACCCTTCGCCCGGCGCCTGGGCGCGGCCTGCCTGGCCGCCGCCTTCCTGGCCGGCGGCGCCGCAGCACAGCCCGGCAAACCCCTGAGAATCGTGGTTCCCTTCCCGGCCGGCGGCACCGCCGACATTCTTCCGCGCGTGGTGGCCGCGAAGCTGCGCGACAGCTTCCCTGCCGGCGTCGTGATCGAGAACCGCACCGGCGCCGGCGGCAACATCGGCGCCGAGTCGGTCTTCAATGCAACGCCCGATGGCGAGACGCTGCTGGCGTCGCCACCGGCGCCGATCGCGATCAACCAGCATCTCTACCGCAAGCTGAGCTTCGATCCCGCGAAATGGGTGCCGGTCACGATGATCGCCACCGTGCCCAACGTGCTCGTGGTGAACCCCAAGCTGCCGGTCCGCAGCGTGCCCGAACTGATCGCCTACCTGAAGGCGAACCCCGGCAAGCTCAGCTACGGCTCGCAAGGCAACGGCACCACCTCGCACCTGACCGCCAGCATGTTCATGCAGCTGACCGGAACCGACATGGTCCATGTCCCGTACAAGGGCACGGCGCCGGCGCTGGTCGACCTGGTCGGCGGACAGATCGACGTCTTCTTCGACAACCTGAGCTCGTCGCTGCCGTTCCACCAGAGCGGCAGGCTGCGCATCCTCGCGATCGCCGACGAGCAGCGCGCGCAGGTCCTGCCCGACGTCCCCACTTTCGCCGAGCAGAAGCTGCCGGCCATGAACGCCGTGACCTGGTTCGCACTCGTGGCGCCGCCCGGCACCCCCGTCGCCAAGGTGCAGGCGACGCAGAGGGCCTTTGCCGATGCGCTCGCGCTGCCGGACGTCAAGCGGCAGTTCGCCGAGCAGGGCGCAGAGCCGCGCGGCTGGGACAGCGCCCGGACCGGACAGTTCATCCAGGCCGAGTCGGCCAAGTGGGCCAAGGTCATCAAGAACGCCAACGTCACCCTGGACTGACACCATGACGCAAGACACTCAACCGATCCACTGGGCCGGCCCCGGCCTCACGCGCATTCCGTTCGCGCTCTACAGCGACGCGCAAACCGGTGCCGACGAGCAGGCACGCATCTTCCGCGGCGAGGTCTGGAACTACCTGTGCCTCGAAGCCGAACTGCCCGATAGCGGCAGCTACCGCACCACCTTCGCGGGCGAAACGCCCGTGGTGGTGGTGCGCGACGGCGACGGCGAGATCTATGCCTTCGAGAACCGCTGCGCGCACCGCGGCGCGCTGATCGCGCTCGAGAAGTCCGGCCGCGCCGAGAACTTCCAGTGCGTCTACCACGCCTGGAGCTACAGCCGCCAGGGCGATCTCACGGGCATCGCCTTCGAGCAGGGCGTCAAGGGGCAGGGCGGCATGCCGGCCGGCTTCTGCAAGGAGGAACACGGCCCGCGCAAGCTGCGCATCGCGACCTTCTGCGGCCTGGTCTTCGGCAGCTTCAGCGAAGACGTGCCGGGCATCGAGGAGTACCTCGGCGACGAGATCTGCCAGCGCATCGAGCGCGTGCTGCACAAGCCGGTCGAGGTCATCGGCCGCTTCACGCAGGCGCTGCCGAACAACTGGAAGCTCTATGTGGAGAACGTCAAGGACAGCTACCACGCGAGCCTGCTGCACCTGTTCTTCACCACCTTCGAACTCAACCGCCTGTCGCAGAAGGGCGGCGTGATCGTCGACGAGAGCGGCGGCCACCACGTGAGCTATTCGATGATCGATCCGGCGGCCGAGAAGGACGCCTCGTACAAGGAGCAAGCCCTGCGCTCGGACAACGACCGCTACCGGCTCAAGGATCCGAGCCTGCTGGCCGGCTTCACCGAGTACGGCGACGGCGTGACTTTGCAGATCCTCTCGGTCTTCCCCGGCTTCGTGCTGCAGCAGATTCAGAACTGCCTCGCGGTGCGCCAGGTGCTGCCCAAGGGCGTGGAGCGCACCGAGCTCAACTGGACCTACCTGGGCTACGCCGACGACACGCCTGAGCAGCGCAAGGTGCGGCTCAAGCAGTCGAACCTGATCGGTCCGGCCGGCTTCATCTCGATGGAGGACGGTGCGGTCGGCGGCTTCGTGCAGCGCGGCATCGCCGGCGCGCGCGACCACGATGCGGTCGTCGAGATGGGCGGCGACAGCACCGTCTCCAGCGAGGGACGCGCCACCGAAGCCTCGGTGCGAGGCTTCTGGAAAGCCTATCGCCACCACATGCGCGCCTGACCCGCAGAGGAAGAACACGATGATCGACTTGCTGGCGCTCTGCGCCTTCCATGCCGCCTACGCCGACGCCATCGACAGCGATGCACTCGAGCAGTGGCCCGACTTCTTCGCCGAAGACGCCGACTACCGCATCACGCACATCGAGAACGAGCGCGAGGGCCTGCCCGCCGGCATCGTCTACGCCGACTCGCGCGCGATGCTCGAAGACCGCATCGCGGCCCTGCGCGAGGCCAACATCTACGAGCGGCAGCGCTATCGCCATATCCTCGGCATGCCGCTGCTGCTGAAGTCCGAGGGCGAGCAGGCAGAGGCCCGCACCCCCTTCCTGGTGGCGCGCATCATGGCGAGCGGCCAGACGGAGGTGTTCGCCACCGGCGTCTACCAGGACCGCTTCGTGCGGCGGGACGGGCGGTTGCTGTTGCAGTCGCGCGTGGCCATCTGCGACAGCACGGTGACCGACACGCTGCTCGCGTTGCCGCTGTGAACGCGAGCACGAATGCGCCGCCGCGCCGCCTGGCGCTGGCGGCTGGCGATCCCAACGGCATCGGCCCCGAGATCGCGCTCAAGGCCCTGGCGGCGCTGCCGGCCGAAGCACGCGCCGGCATCACCCTGTACGGCCCCGTCGCCGTGCTGGAGCGCACGGCCGCGGCACTCGGCTGCAGCGCGCTGCTGGGCGAACTGCGCATCGTCGATGCCGGGCAACTGCCGGCCGAGGCTGCCCGGCCCGGCCGCATCGACGCCGCGGCGGGCGCCTCGGCCGTGGCATCGGCGAGCGCGGCGATCGAGGCCTGCCGGCGCGGCGAAGCCGACGCGGTGATCGCCTGCCCGCATCACGAGATCGCGATCCATCGGGCCGGCATCGCCTTCAGCGGCTATCCGTCGCTGGTCGCGCGCGTCTGCACCGTGCCGGAGGATTCGGTGTTCCTGATGCTGGTCGGCGGCGGGCTGCGGATCGTGCATGCGACCCTGCACGAGAGCGTGCGCAGCGCGCTCGGCCGGCTGACGCCCGCGTTGGTGGCAGCGGCTGTGCGCGCAGGTGCGCGGGCCTGTGCAGTGCTTGGCGTTCCCGCACCTTCGATCGGCGTGTTCGGCATCAACCCGCATGCCTCCGAAGGTGGCCTGTTCGGCGCCGAAGATGCCGCCATCGTCGAACCCGCGGTGCGCATGCTGCGGACCGAAGGCCTGCGCGTCGACGGCCCTGCGGGCGCCGACATGCTGCTGACGCAGCGCCGGCACGATCTCTACGTGGCGATGCTGCACGACCAGGGCCACATCCCGATCAAGCTGCTGGCGCCGAACGCGGCCAGCGCGCTCAGCATCGGCGCCGACGTGCTCCTGTCGAGCGTGGGCCACGGCAGCGCGATGGACATCGCCGGCCGGGGCATCGCCGATTGCACGGCACTGCTGCGAACCATTGCGCTGTTGTCGGGCGCGCCGCAACCACCGCTCACCAGAGATTGAAGCCATGACCCATTGCGTGACCATTGCCGGCAGCGACATCGCATTCGACTGTGCCGACGCCGAATCCGTGCTCGATGCCGCGCTGCGCGCCGGCATCGAGCTGCCCTATTCGTGCCGCAAGGGCGTGTGCGGCAACTGTGCCGGGCGGGTCGAAGCCGGCGAGGTCGAGGGCCTGGCCGGCGCTTCGATGCGCAACGAGGCCTGCCTGCCGGACCAGTTGCTTTTCTGCATGTGCGCGCCGCGCACCGACCTGGCGATCGCGCCGGTCTCGTGGCGCCGCGTCGACCCGGCGGCGCGCAAGCGCTTCCAGGCCAAGGTGTTCCGTAACCAGCTCGTGGCACCCGATGTCTCGGTGCTGCAGCTGCGCCTGCCGGCAGGGCAGCGCGCCAAGTTCCACGCCGGGCAGTACCTGCAGGTCGACGTCGGCAACGGCACGACCCGGTGCTACTCGATGGCCAACGCGCCGCACGAGAGCGACGCGCTGACGCTGCATATCCGCCACGTGCCGGACGGCGCCTTCAGCGCCCGCGTGCCGGGCCTGCAGCAGGGCGATCTGCTGGACATCGAACTGCCCTTCGGCGCGGTCACGCTCGACAGCGCCTCTGCGCGTCCGATCGTCTTCGTCGCCGGTGGCACCGGCTTCGCGCCGGTCAAGTCCCTGATCGACGACATGGCCAAGCGCCGGGTCGTGCGGCCGATCACGCTGATCTGGGGCGCGCGCCGGGCCGAAGGCCTCTACCTGCGACCGGCCGTGGCCCGGTGGCAGCGCCAGTGGCCGGACTTCCGTTTCGTCGCCGCGCTGAGCGACGGCGCGGCCGAGGAGGGCGATGACGCCTTCGCGGGCCGGGTCGACGCGGCGCTGGCCGCACACTGCCCGGACCTCGCGGGGCACGAGGTCTATGCCTGCGGTTCGCCGGCCATGGTCCACGCGGTGCGCGAGATGGCGGTGGGGCGCTGCGGCCTCGAGGCGGCCGGCTTCCATGCGGACTTGTTCGTGGAAGGGCCCGCCATGCAGACGACGGCATCGGGCGCGCCAACGCCGGCCTGACCATGGGCGGGCGGTAGCATCCCTCTCATGGGTTCGATCCACCGCCTGCTGGCCGACGCCGTGCTGCTGCTGCACGGGCTGTTCATCCTGTTCGCCGTCCTCGGTGGCCTGGGCGTGTGGCGCTGGCCGCGGCTCGCGTGGCTTCACCTGCCGGCGGCCGCCTGGGCCGGCTGGGTGGTGTCGGCCGGCTGGACCTGTCCGCTGACGCCGCTCGAGAACCGCTTGCGCCGCAGTGCCGGCGAAGCGGGCTATGGCGGCGGCTTCATCGAGCACTACCTGCTCGGCCTGATCTATCCCGAAGGCCTGACGCGGCCGGTTCAGATCGGGCTGGGGGCGGGTGTGCTGCTGTTCAATGCGGTGCTCTACGGCTGGCTCCTTGCTCGCCGGATCCGGGCGCCCCGCGCGCCCGTCCCATGAACCAGCCCGACCAGGCTCAGCGCCGAGCCGTCCCCAGCAGCGCAAGCAGCGCCAGCAGGACCACGCCGCTGCCGAACTCGTACGCCGTCACGACGATGTTGCCCTGGTGCGCAACGTCGTACCCCGCCACCATCGCGGGCAGCCCCATCGCCAGGTAGGCGATCACGAACAGCACGGAGAGGACGCCGGCCCGCTCCTGGGGCGCGATCAGCAGGACCACGCTGCGCAGCGCGCCCTGGAAGCCGGTTCCGAAACCCAGCCCCGCGACCGCGCTGCCGAGCAGGAACAGCAGCACCGAATGCTGCGCGATCGCAGTCATCACCAGGGCCATGCCGGCGATCAGGGCGAAGGCGCCGAGCCGCACCAGCGCCGTGGGCGAGGCTTCGCGGATCAGATACACGGCGAGTGCGCCGCTGCCGGCCAGCACGAAGAGCGCGAATCCGCCGAGCAGGATCGAGGTCGTGCCCGCGAAACTGCGGATCAGCGTCGGCCCGAGCGATGCGTAGAAGCCGGCCATCGCCCAGACCGCGACCAGCGCGGGGGCCGCCAGCAGCAACGGTCCCCGCACCGCGAGCGGAACCGCCAGCCGTGGCCTGAGCGAAGCCCATGCGCCCGGCCGCACGGGGGCCGTCTCTTCCATGAAGAACACCGCGGCGCCCTGCAGCACGAAGATGCTGCCGAGGAGCGCGTAGACCAGGTGCATCGGCGCCGGCAGGTACTGGATCATCAGCCCCGCGAGCAGGCCGCCGGCCGCCGTGCCCATCATCGGCGCGACCGAGTTCGCGATCGCACCCCGGCCCTTGTCGATGTCGAGCAGGCCGGCGCCCGCCGCCGCGATCGCGGCGCCGGCCGAGAGACCCTGGACCACGCGCGCCAGCAGCAGGTCGGGCAGTCCGTCGGCGGTGGCGAAGACCAGCATGCTCACGGCCTGCGCCGCAGCGGCGGCGATCAGGATCGGCCGGCGCCCGACGTGGTCCGACAGCCGGCCGCCGACCAGCAGCGCCGACAGCACCGCCAGCGCGTAGATCCCGAAGGCCAAGGTCAGCATCGTGGCCGAGAAGCCCCATTGATTCTGGTAGATCGCATAGAAGGGCGTCGGCGCGCTCGATCCCGCGAGAAAACCCAGCGTCATCGACGCCTGCAGAAGGAAGGCCGCATTCGGCGAGAGGCGGCGGCGCGGCGGCGCAGGCGCTGCGAGGGCGGTCGGGCAGAGGGAGGTCATGGACGTGCTCCGGAAATTCAAGAAACCATACAGACCGATCTGTCTGGTGATTGCAGTGTACAGACCGGTCTGGTAATGTCAAGCCCATGGAAACGAAACAATCGGTGGCGCCGGAACGCCGCTCGGCGCGCGACCGCCTGCTGGCGGCGGCGGACGAGCTTTTCTACGAAGGCAGCATTCACACGGTCGGCATCGAGCGCGTGATCGAGCGCGCGGGCGTGGCCAAGGCCTCGCTCTACGACACCTTCGGCAGCAAGGAGGCGCTGATCCGGGCCTACCTCGAGGCGCGGCAGGCGGCCCGCAAGGCACGCATCAGCGCCAGGCTGGCGACCTGCGCGACCCCGCGCGACCGGCTGCTGGGCGTTTTCGATGCGATGGAGGACGTGATGGCCGCGCCCGGCTTCCGCGGCTGTGCCTTCAATCGGGCGGCGGCGGAGTCGAAGCCCGGCACCCCGGTCAAGAGCGTCTGCGACGACGCCCGCAGGTGGATGAGGGACTTGTTCACCGGCCTGGCCAGGGATGCCGGCGCGGCCGATCCCGACCACCTGGCGAGCCAGCTGGTGCTGCTCTACGACGGCGCTTCGGTGTCCGGTCAGCTGGGGGCGGGCAGCAGCGCGGCGGTTGCGGCGCGCGAGATGGCGGCGCTGCTGCTGGATGCCGCGACGGCCAAGGCCGCCTAGACGCGGTCCGGGCCTACTTGCTCACGATCGTCATCTCGCGCTCGTTGGCCGTGACCTCGAACATCGACAGCAGTTCCCGACCCAGCAGGGCGTCCGGCGACTTGCCGCCCAGCGACCCCACGACCACCGTCGCCTGCCGCACCCTGAACGGACCGAAGGTCATCGGAACGCCTTCGATCCGCCGTCCTTCCATGATGCCGCCGCTGGTAGGGACATGAGCCGGCGCGCCGCCGATCAGGTTGGCGCGAGCGGCGAAGGCCTCCGTGACGGCGACGCCGGCCTGCACGGTCGATGCCTTGTCGATCACGAACTGCACCGGGAAGCCGTTGACCGAGCCACGGATCCAGAAGCGGCCGTCCTGGCCGATAGGCACCGTGATCTGGCGGGAACCGTCGATCGCGATGTCTGCCGTCTTGTCTGCATGCGGCCGGTCCGGGTCGACCAGCACGCAGCCGCGCGATTTCAGCTGCGCCGACCCCTCGCCGGAGGGCACGTTGGTGTAGGTCTTGCCGCATTTGAAGATCGGTTCGGCGGCGGCTGGCTGCAGGAGCAGGCCAGCGGCCAAGGCGGCCGGCGCGCCCAGGAGGCGCAGCGTGGATCGGGCGTGCTGGAACATGGGGTACCTCGCGCGACAAACGACAAGCCGGACGATGCCTCAATCGATCGCGATGCGGCGTCGGCCGGGTGCGGCGGCAGCCGAGCGGTGCGCTGGAAGCGCCGGACGGCGCCCGGTTCAGAACTGCAGGGCGAGCGCGCCGAGGTCGGCGAAATGGACTTCCACCCGATCCCCGGAAGCGGCGTCGCCGAGGCCGCTCCAACTGCCGGTAGTGACCACGGTGCCGGCGGGCACCGTGCGGCCGCCGCGCGTCGCATGGGCCAGCCACGGCGGCAGCAGCCAAGTCGGGTCGCCGAGCGGATGGGTGCCCTCGAACGACTGCGGCGGCGCGCCTCCGATCCTGAGTTCGCAGCGCTGGCGCGACCAGTCGCGTTCGTCGAAGGCGCGCCATTCGCCGAACACCAGCGCGCCGTGCGACTGCTGGTCGGCCAACTTCAGCCAGGCGACGTCCTGCGCATCCGGCGCCGGCGGCGCCCAGCGGGTGTCCACCACCTCGACCGAGACGGTCATCGCATCGACGAGTTCGTGCGCCGGCGGGGTCGTGCCGGCAGCCCATGCGGCGACTTCCCCGGCCGTCACGTCGCGCCGCATGCGCAGCGCGACCTCGGCCTCGATGCCGCGACGATGAAAGTGCTGCCCCTGCAGCGAGGCCGTCTGGCCCGGCGCCACGGCCTGCACGCCCGCCGGCGGCAGGCCGGCATGCGTGAGCACCGCCTGGCGCGAGGGCCCGCCCGACTTCCAGAAGCACGGCAGCGTGCCGCCGAACCAGCCGAGCGCGGCGGCCACGCGGTCCTGCACCGCATAGGCCTCGTCGGCATCGTGGAGGCAGCCGAGCCAGGGCGCCATCGGCAGGGCCTGGCCGCTGCGCCGGGCGCCGGCGAGGGCATCGGCCAGGCGCTGGAGGCGGTCGTCGCCGCTCATAAGGCAAGCTCCGTGCTTCGCACTGCGGTGCGAGCCCCCTTCGGAACGGCCGGGCGGGGGCTCATGACATCAGGCTCACGTGCGCCGACACCACGCGCCAGCCGTCCGTCATCCGCACCCAGGTCTGGCTCTGGCGGCCGATGCGCTCGCTGCCGTCGCGGCGGAACTCGATGTTGGCGACCGCGAAGTCCTGCCCGAAGGTAGTGATCGCGCGGGCCGTGATGGTGCGCTCGAGGTTGTTCGCGGGCCGGCCCCGGCGAAACGCCTGGATCGCCTCGAAACCATAGAGGTTCTCGCCGGCGCCGTAGCGCAGGGTGTGGGGAGACACCCAGAACAGGCGGTCGAGCGCGGGCACGTCGTTGCTCGTGAGCGCGCGCTCGTATTCGTCGAAGACGGCCTCGACTTCGGCGAGGACTTGCGGCAGGTTGATGGCGGGATCCATGGTGTTCCGGTGAAGGGGGTGGGTTCAGTGACGCGGCACTTCACGCTGGCAAGAAGCGTACCTTTGGCGACGGCGACGGCGACGGCGATGGCTTGGACATCAGCAGGTAACTCCACCGTCGATGACCAGGCTCTGCCCGGTCATGAAGGCGCCGGCCTGCGAGGCCAGGAAGACCGCCGCACCGGCGATCTCGTCGGGCTCGCCGATGCGCCGCAGCGGCGTGGTGTCGGTGCGGCGCCGCAGGGTCTCGGGGTCTTCCCAGAGCGCGCGCGCGAAGTCGGTCTTGATCAGGCCGGGCGCGATGCAGTTCACGCGCACGTTGTGCGGCCCGTATTCGACGGCCAGGTTGCGCGCCAGCTGGAAGTCGGCCGCCTTCGAGACGTTGTAGGCGCCGATCACCGGCGAGCCGCGCAGCCCGCCGATCGACGAGACGATGATGATCGAACCGTCCCTGCGCTCGATCATCTGCGGCACGGCGAAATTGATCAGCCAGTGGTTGGCGATGACGTTGTTCTCGAGAATCTTGCGGAACTGGTCGTCCTCGATGCCGCCGAGCGGGCCGTAGTAGGGATTCGATGCCGCGTTGCACACCACGATGTCGATCCGGCCCAGCTGCCGTGTGGTCTCGTCGACCAGGTGCTTCAGCTCGTCCTTGGACGAGATGTTGGCGGGGATGGACAGGGCCGCGCCCGGGCCCTGGGCACGGTTGATTTCGTCGCGCACCTCGGCGCAGGCGTCGGCCTTGCGCGACGAGATCACGACCCTGGCGCCGTGCTCGGCCAGGCGCAGGGCGATGGCGCGGCCGATGCCGCGCGACGAACCGGTGACGATGGCCACCTTGCCGGCCAGCGAGAACAGGGACATGGGACTCTCCGTTGGAAGTGATGGGAGCGATGCGACGATGCGCATCCAGGGCCGAAGCATGCCAGCGTTTGGCCCGCCCCCCGCACGCCGATCGGCCCCCTCACCGGCGCCCCCCCGTGACGCGGAAGCTGGCCTCGATCTGTTCCAGGTCGCCCTTGTAGGTCGCGAAGTCGCTGCGCGGCGCGGAAATCATGAGGACATAGCCGGTCTCGCCGTCCACGGTGGCGACGATCTTGAGCACGGCCTCGGTCCCGCGCGGATTGACGCCGGTGAACCAGGCGTAGGCGCCCGGCTTGCCGCCGAACAGGGAGTCGCCCGAGGTGGTGCCGGCGAAGCGCGGCCACTGCGACGGGAACTTCTGCCCGATCGCCTCGACCAGCCCCTTGGGCGCACCGCGGCCGCTGACCTTCATCACGCTCGCATAGGCGGGACCCTTGAGGAACGACACGCCGCCGGACTGCGCCTCGACCCGCCAGCCGGGTGGCACCTGCAAGGTGTAGCGGCCACCGTCGGGGTCGGTATAGGTGGTTTGGGCGTACACCAGCGGCACGGCGGCCAGCATGAGCGCGGCCAGGAACGGATGTCTCATCGACTTGCCTCCTCGCGTCAGGGTCCCACGAGAACGAATGCGCCCCATGCCTGGGGGCGGTCCCGGCCCCGGTCCCTGATGACCATCTGCCGGAGTTCCAACTGAGCATCCCGCAACGCGAGGTGCTTGTCCATGCCTGACAGCCACTTGCGATAGAAGAGCGTCATCAGCACGCGGGTCTCTTCGTCGGGCACCTTCCACAGGCTCATCATCACGCTCTGCGCGCCGGCCAGTTCGAACGCCCGCCGCAGCCCGAACACGCCCTCGCTCTGCAGCACCCGCCCGAGGCCGGTCTCGCAGGCGCTCAGCACCACCAGTTCGGTGCCGCGCAGATCGAGCATCGACGCCTCCAGCGCGGTCAGCACGCCGTCGTCGTTCGCGCCCGATGCGCCTTCGTTGGCGCCGGCCAGCACCAGGCCGGAGCGCAGCATCGGGTCTTCGGGCGTCCCCGGCCGCGCGCCCTGGCGTTCGAAGAAGCCGTGGCTGGCCACATGGAGCACGCGCGGATGCCGAACGCCCTTGAGGTAGGACTCGGTCGCCGCCTTGCCCTCGACGCTTTTCACCTGCCAGCCGGCGTCGGTCAACAGGCGCGACAGCGCCGCGATCTCCTCGCGCGTGCCCGGCAGCGGCGCAAAGGCCGGCTTGCCCGATGCGCTGCCGAAGTCCACGTTGCCGACCAGAACGGCGCCGTTCGCCGACACGGGCGCAGGGGCCGCGAGCAGGTCGCGCGTGCTCGACAGCAGGCGCAAGTCCAGCCTTTCGGCGAGCAGGCCGCCGCCGTCCCCGACGGTGGCCCAGGCGACCTGGTTCAGGATGTCGTCCGGGGCCAGGTGGATGCGCTTCGCATCCGCCAACGCGGGCTCGAGCGGTGTCCAGAACGCGTCGCGGAAGCTGCGTTCGCCGGCCGGCGGCGGATCGCGCGCCAGCCCGGCGCGCCGCCGGTAGTCCCGCATGGGTGCGGCCAGGCTGGCGGCATCGCCGAGCGCGACCAGCCGGGGAGGGCGGTCGCCGGGCGTCAGCACCAGCGCGGCAAAGCGCCGGCGCGCGGCGCGGTCGTTGCCGCGCGGTGGCTCGAAGGCGATGTACTCGACTGCCGCCTCCTGCGCCTTCAGGGCCGCGCGAACGTCCCGCCATCGGGCCGGCCTGGCGACTCGCTCCTCCTGCGCGGCGAACGCAGCCGAGCGTCTTGCCAGCTGCCGCTCCAGGTCGGCGCCTTCGCGCGCCAGACGGTCGACAGCGTCGCCCGTCGTGCCGCGGCGCCGCAGGTTCGCCAGCAGGGTGCGCCGTTCGCGCAACCGCACCGTCAGCGCGATCGCCTGGGGGTCGCCCTCGCGTTCGATGCGCGCCAGCAGGGCGCGGACGCTGACCGCGACCATCCCCTTGCGCGCCAGCACCGCGTCGTACATGCCGCCCGCAAGCTCGGGCTGCGGTCCCGCGTAGGCCAGCACGAATTCGAAACAGGCCGAGAAGAACCGGTCCGTGTCTTCGAGCAGACCCAGGCGCTCGTCCTCGCTCATGAAGCCGAAGTACTGCGCGAGCCGCGCCCGCAGGTTGGCAAAGGCCCGGTCGAAGAAGGCCTGCGCGCAGGCCGGCTTGCCGGCCGCGTGGCAGAGGGCGCCCAGGTCGATCAGGCTGCGCCCGAGGTCGGGATGGTCGGCGGGCAACCGCTCTCGGATCGCCAGTGCGCGCAGCATCAGGTCTTCGGCCTTCCGGTGCTCGCCGCGCGCCTCCAGGACCACGCCGAGGCCGTGCAGCGAGGTCGCCGTGACCGGATGGCTGTCGCCGAAGACGCGCAGCCGGATGTCCAGCGCCCATTCGAGCAGCCTCTGGGCGTCGCCGTACGCCCCTTCGCGCGCCTTCAGCGATGCCATCAGGCTGAAGGTCTCGGCGATCGCAGGGTCGCGGCTCGACCGGTCCGGCAGCAGCACCATGCTCTTTTCGGCCAGCGACCAGGCGTCCTGGAAGCGGCCTTCGCGGATGTAGAGGTTGGCCAGGTTGTTGAGCCAGGTGGCGACGAACAGCTGCGGTGTTCCGATGCCGTCGCCGAGGCCCAGGGCCTGCTTGTAGAGCCGCTCGGCGTCATCGAGCCGGTTCACCCTGGCGTAGAACAAACCCAGGTTGTTGAGCAAGGCCCCCATGTCCGCCGGCCCGACACCCCAGCCATTGCGGCCGATGTCGACGGCGCGGCGCAAGGGCGCCTCCGCCTGGTCGTATTGGCCACCATCGAGATAGGCCAGCCCGAGGTTCGACAGCGCGGCCGCCAACCCCGGGTGGTCCTTGCCGAGCCGGGTTTCGGCTTGCGCGACCGCACTCTTCGCGGCCGCGACCGCTTCGTCGTAGCGGCCCTGGTCGAGCAGGACCACCGCCTGCCGGTTGATCGCATAGATTGCCTGGACCTCCTGAGGACCCTGGGCGCCGGCGCTCGCCGCAGCAGCCGCGACGATCGCCGCCAAGGCGAACTGCGTCACGAGCGGGTGCTTCATGGATGCGGTCCTCGCCGGCGCGCGGCCGGCCTGGATCAGGCGCTCATGATTCCGCTCGCCAGCCGGCGATCAGGCGCCTGATCACACCGGCACCGCCCTTGGGGTCGGAGCCGATCGGGCGATCCCGGTACAGCGCGCGCAGTTCGCCGAGCACTTCGTTCAGCGCGGCGAGGTTGCGTTCGGTGTAGAGCCAGACGCCGGTGACGACGAAGTGCCCGGGCACGGTCGACGGCTTGGGCGCGACCTGGACGTTCTCGATCCCGATGCGATGCATGATTTCGGCCCGATCGGCCGAGTGCTGGGTGGCGCCGGCCAGCATCGTCACGGGGCGCGGGAAGGCAAAACTTACGGCCTGCACCTGCTCGAAGTGCTCGACGACGAAGGCGCAGATCTCGAGGAACACGAGCCGGCCCAGATGCCGTGCCTCCTCGAGACCGCTCAGCGGCGGTGTGAAGTGCTCCACCCGGATCTCGGATCCCGTCGGGCTGACCGGCACCGGGTCCAGGGTGCAGACCAGCAGATCTCCGTCGTGGACCAGCATGGGGTCGCCCAGCCTGTACGTGGCCCCTCCGGGGCCGGTGATCCGAAGTTTCTTTGTCTTCATCGCCACATGCACGGGCCCGCGCCCGTTTCCTCCAAACCATGACCACCGACTGTAGTGGATCGCGCCGACCCCGGGCGGCGCGGAAGCGACAGCCCCGGTTCGTTTCTAGTTTTTCTTGAGGAACAGCCGCACGGCTTCCGCGCTGTGGCCGACCGCCTTCACGGCTTCCTTGAGTTGCTCGGCCGTGCAGCCGAGGGTTTCGGACCAGCTGCGCACCTCATGGGGCTCCTCGATGGCGATCAGCTTCCGGTCGAGACCGGTCTTCTTCGGGTCGTCTGCCATGGCGGGTCTCCAAGATCGCGAGGCCGCCAGTCTTGCGTGGCCCGGCGGCGTTGCTGTCCGCCTTTTCCGACGATCTCTGTCGGCCAGGGCCGCGAGCGCTTCACGCGTTGCTCGTCGCCCGCACCTCGCCGAGGGTCGTGAGTCCTTGCAGCACCTTCTCGATGCCGTCCTGGCGCAGGGTGTGCATTCCGCCGGCCTGCGCCGCCGCGAGGATCGTCTCCAGCGGCGAACGGGCCTGCATCAGGCGGCGCACCTCCTTCGACACCGCCATCAGTTCATGGATGCCGATCCGCCCGCGGAAGCCGCTCTGGCCGCAGGCCTCGCAACCCGGGCAGGTCGAGCTCACGAGCTGGCCTTCGCGGCCGTAGCGGCGCAGCCAATGCGCCAGCACGGCATCGCGCGACGGCGGCTCCAGACCGTCCGCGAAGGCGCGCAGATAGTCCGAAAGCAGTTCGTCGACTTCTGCCGCCGTCGCCGGGCGGCTGGTCACGCACTTCGAACAGAGCTTGCGCACCAGTCGCTGCGCCTGGATGGCCAGCAGGGAATCGGCGAAGTTGAAGGCGTCCAGGCCCATGTCGAGCAGCCGGGTCACGGTCTCTGCGGCGCTGTTGGTGTGCAGCGTCGACAGCACCAGGTGGCCGGTGAGCGAGGCCTCGATCGCCATTTTCGCGGTTTCCTCGTCGCGGATCTCGCCCACCATCACCACGTCCGGATCGGCGCGCAGGAAAGCGCGCAAGGCTTTCGCGAAGGTCCAGTCGATGCGCGGGTTCACCTGAACCTGCCGCAGCCCGGCCTGCGTGATCTCGACCGGGTCCTCGGCGGTCCAGATCTTGCGGTCGGGCGTGTTGATGTGCATCAGCGCCGAATGCAGGGTCGTCGTCTTGCCCGAGCCGGTGGGGCCGACGCACAGCACCAGTCCGTACGGCCGCTCGACGGCCTCACGCAGCTTCTGGAGATTGCGCGGCGACAGGCCCAGGTTCTCCAGGGCGATCGCATTGGCCGACGCCAGCAGGCGCATCACCACGTCTTCCAAGCCGTTGTTGGTCGGAATGGTCGCCACCCGAAGCTCCAGCGGATGCTGCGCCGAGAACTTCGAGAAGATGATCTTGCCGTCCTGCGGCTTGCGCTTCTCGCTGATGTCGAGGTCGCACATGATCTTGATCCGCGCGATGATGGCATTGCGATAGTTCGGCGGCAGCTCGAGATAGGTGAACAGGCGGCCGTCGCGGCGAAAGCGGATGCGGATCTTCTCGCGCCCCGGATAGCTCTCGATGTGGATGTCCGAGACGCCTTCGGCGTGCGCCTCGATGATCATCCGGTTCACCATCCGCACCAGCGAATTGTCCGACTGCTCGATGGGCAGCTCTTCGCTGGTCTGCTCGCGCCCCTCCTTCTCGAGCGTTTCGAGCAGTTCGCTGGCGTCGATGTCGAACTCGATCGGCCTGGACGGATCGTCGGCGGCGGCCTTGGCGTCCATCGCGCCGATCGCCTCGTAGGCCTTCTTGAGCACCTGGTCGAGATTGCGGCAATGGGCGAGGACCGGAATCACCTTCGCCTGGGCGATGAATTCGAGCTCGTCGATGGCGGCACGGCGACCCGACGGATCGTCGAGCGCCGCGATCAATCGCCCGTTCGACACCATCAACGGCATGACCTGCAGGCGTTGTGCCGCGCTGTGGCCGACCTTCCGGAGCGCCTCCACCGCGGCCGGGAAGCGGTCGAGGTCGACCAGCGGGTAGCCCATTTTGTGGGCCAGGGCCGATCGCAGGTCGCTCCGGGACATGGCGCCCATGCGAACCAGTGTCTCGCCGAGCGGCACGGCGCGATCGAGCTGCTGGGCGGCCAGGCCCGCGTTCAATTGCGCGTCCGTGATGATCCCGAGCGAGGTCAGCGCTTGCCCGATTCGAACCAGCGGCATCCGGCCTTGCGCCTCGATGCGGGTCAGCAGTTCCTCGGGCGTGCAGACTTCGGTCATCGACGTCGCGCTGCGAGTCGGGGCTGCAGGCACAGTGGTTGCGGTCATCGGTCTTTCCGGTTGAGCTTGCGACGCGCCATCGAAGACGCTCGAGACCTGGGTTCGAGGCGGGCGCTGCCTCTGCTATCGGCAGCGGCCGCGATTCCTGAAGGCCTTGCCGCCAGAAAATGGCGCGCCCTCAGAGCATCCAGTCGATCGGCAGCGGCTCGAGCAGGCGCACGGCGGCGCGCTGCCACCAGCTCGTCAGCGGCTCGACCGCCACGGATCGGCCGCTGCCGTCCACCCAGCGCAGGCCACCGCTCCCCGGGTCGAGCCTCAGCTCCCAGCTGCTGCGCGGGGCGCGCACCTCGAAGACATGCGCGATCGCGGCGGCCAGTTCCGGGCTGTCGATGACAAGGCCCAGCTCGGTGTTCAGCCGGGCCGAGCGCGGATCGAAGTTGAATGAACCGACGAAGACGCGTTCCATGTCCACGCCGAAGGTCTTCGCATGCAGGCTGGAGCCGGAGCTGCCCGATCCGCCGGCCATGCGAGGGCCCTCGTCCCGGCGCGCCGCCTTGGCGGCCTGGTCCCGCGGATCGGGCCGGAGTTCGTACAGCGCCACACCCGCCGCCAGCAGCGGCTGCCGATGGCGTGCGTAGCCCGAATGCACCACCAGGACGTCGGTCGCAGCCAGCGAATTGGTGAGGATCCGCACCCGCACGCCACGCCGCGCCAGGCCGGCGAAGTAATCGGTGCCGGCATCGGTGGGCACGAAGTACGGCGACACCAGGTCGAGGCTGCGCGCCGGCACGCCGACGGCCTCTGCCATGTGATGCAGCAGCAATTGCTCCGGCTGGGCCAGCGCCAGTCCCTTGGACGGGTCGTCGACCACCAGGTGCGCGGGGGCCCAGACCAGCGAATAGTCCTTGCGGACCAGGCTGCCGTAGAAAGGCAGCTCACGCACCGCCTGCTTGTACGTTGCGGCCGACTCGGAGCGCTCCACCAGCGCCGTCCGCTGCCGGATGGCGGCCAGGACTTCGGCAGGGGGTAGCGTCACCAGCGAGGCGATGGGATAGGACGAGGCACCGGCCCAATAGGCGTCGAATGCGATCGAGACCTGCGCCACGCCGGCCCCATCGCCGACACGTCGAGGTCGGCGAACAGCACGCCATCGGTGGCGCCGAAATACTCGTCGCCGACGTTGCGGCCGCCCAGGATCGTGATCGCGTTGTCGGCCGTGAAGCTCTTGTTGTGCATCCGCCGGTTGGCGCGCGAGAAGTCGGTGACGAAGCCCAGCGGCTTGAACGGACGGAACAGGAGGGGATTGAACAGCCGCACCTCCACGTTGGGATGCGCGTCGAGCGCCGCCAGCTCTTCGTCGAGCCCCGCATGGCCGTGGTCGTCGAGCAGCAAGCGCACGCGCACCCCGCGATCGGCCGCCGAGCGCAAGGCCTCGAGCAGGAGATGGCCGGTGGTGTCGTTGCGCCAGATGTAGTACTGCACATCCAGCGTGCGCTCGGCGAGCTGCGCCATCTGCACCCGCCCTGCGAACGCTTCGCGCGGGTCTTCCAGCGTATGGATGCCCGTCAGACCCGGATGCTGCGCCCCAAGGACGCCGACCGCCCGGCCGAGCGGCGTTTCGCGTGCTTCTGCGGCCGACAGCGCCTGCGACTCGCTGCGGCCCTCGAGCGGTGGCAGCGAGCAGCCGGCCAGCAGGGCTGCCAGCGCCAGCGCCAGCAGCCATCGCCCCGCGGCGCAGGGACTCACAGGTCGAGCTTGCTGATCTTGGTTCCGTCAAGACTCAGGTTGGCCATCAGCCCGGCATTGCTCAGGGCGAAGCCCACGATGGGCTGTTGCGCGGTCTGGGTGTCGATGGCTGCCGAGGCGCCGACCTTGAGCATGGTGACCGAGGCATCGGCGCCGGCGGTCCAGCCATTGCTCGCGCGGAATTTGTCGAGCGCATCCTGGGTCATGAAGAGCAGGTAGACAGCCTTGGAGTCGGCCCCGGCCAGCAGGCCGACCGAGGCGGCGGTGGTGCTGTAGTAGCCGACGGACCTGCCGCCGACGCGCAGCGCACCCTGTCCGTAGGAGCCGCCGACGCCCAGCCCGGCCGAAACCACCGAGGGGAACACCAGCACGCCCCTGGCCTTGCCGACCAGTTCGCGTGAGCCCTGCACCTGGGTATAGAGCTTGGACATGGCGCTGTCGACCGAGGCGTCGATGCTGCTGCGCTTGGCCGCTGGATCGGCGCTGGAGGTGGAGGTGGTGCTGCACGCAGTCGCGAACGCGGCCAGAACTCCGCACGCGAGGAAGGAACGCTTGTCCATGACTCACTCTCCTTTCGTTGTTGGTCAGGTCATTGTGCGCGCCGGTTCGGTATCGCTCAAGATCGCCATGCGCCAGGGCGTTGTCGCCTGCCGCTGGAAAAGGCGGCGCCGTCCAGAGCGCACGGCGGCCAGCGCGAGGGTGGCGGCCGCCGACAAGGCCGTGCTGCAGGCATCGGCGTGGGCGTTCCGTGCCTGCAGCAGCTCGGTCTCCGCCAGTGTGAGATCGGTGATCGACCCCACGCCGCTGCGATAGGCGGCCGAGGTCGGCATCGAAGGTCGTCTGCGCAGCCGACACCAGCGCATCCGAGGCGTCGTGGGCGGACAGGCTGGTGCGAAGGGCGTTGTCGGCGAGCACGATCTGCCGCACCGCGTCCTGCCGAATGCGCGTGAGCCTGGCCTCGGCACCGTCGGCGTCGGCGCGCGCCTGCGCCAGGATCGCGTCGCGCGTGCCGCCGTCGTAGAGCGGGACCGTGACGCCGGTGCGCCTGCCGTTGATGTTGACGGTCGGCGGCTGTTGTCCCACGGAAGGCAAATGCCGTCACGTTCCGGCGCCCCGAGTCGTAGGCGCCGGTCGCCGCCACGAAGAGCTTCCGCATGAACTCCGGCTCGGCCGCCTGCACTTTCGCGAGGCTGGCCTTCTGCGCCGCATAGACACTCAGGTCGCCCTTGGCGACCGAGACGTTCTCGGCGACCGGAATGTCGATGATCCGGCCGCTGACGGCCGCGGCGACGTGCACGATGTCGGCATCGATGGTGGCATCGTCCGTCGACGGCAGGCCGGCGTGCCGCCGCAGCACGTAGATCCCGAAGGCGATGGCGATGGCGATGATCGCCAGCGAGACCAGCTTGTCCCAAAGCGGCGGACGGCGGATACCTGCGGCCTTCATGCGCTACGCGAACCAGGACAGCCAGGCGAGCAGCGCGAAGCACAGGCCGATCGACATGCACGGGCTACACCGCTGCTCCCGCCTGCGTGGCAATATTCGCTTTCGCAACCCCCGCTCCTCCGGCATGAACGACGCCCATTCAATGGCCAGTTCCTTGGTCGCCCACTGGCGACCCAAGCCAATTCTCGAAGTCCATGAGGCGCGGACGATTGAGCATGAGTTCTTCAGGCTGACGTTTCCTGGCCCCTACCTGGTCGCCGTCACGTTCTACCGCGTCGAAGAGCGTCCGGATCTCATGCGGGTGCGCTCGACCAACTGGCGCACGCAAGACGAGCCGAACGGAATCTTTCGGATCGAGGATTGCCGTGAGTTCTACCGACGGCTGAGAAGGTCAGGATTTGAATGAGGCGAATGTCCGCACCTGGCCCGAACTGCGCCACAGCCAATGCTGAGTCGGCGTAGGTCGCCAGGAACGCACCGAGGTCGTGTGCGTTGCAAGCCTCGAACTGGCGCTGAACGATGTGGACCGGCAACATTGACTGTTCTTCCTGAGCACGCCAACGCAAATGTTGACCGACCTGCTGCGTGGGCAGGATTCAAGGAAGGCAGAAAAACGCATCACCGTGGTCACCCGGTCGGGCCGCGGACTCGATGATTTTCCCTCCAAGACTTTCCGGCGGCTCAGAGCTTCGCAGGGCGCCACATCGGTGTGCAACGGCAAGCAGGACTGCGCGTGATCTTCAGTCTGAGGCCTCGGCCTTGGGCCTGAAGATGTGCACGACCTCTCCATGCCCGAGCATCTCCACCAGCTTGGCGATGCGCCTGGCACGCGTCTCCGGCTTGACCGCCGTCTGCACGCGCCACAGCACAGCGTAGCGGTTGGACGCACTGATCGTTGCGAAGAAGGCCTTCGCCTTGGGGCTTTCATCCAGCGCGGCCTGCAGGTCGTCCGGCACGCTGGAAGTGCGCGCGCTGTCGTAGGCCTTGCCCCAGCGGCCGTCAGTCTTCGCGGCGTCGATCTGGGCCTGCCCCGCGGGCTGGATGCGTCCGGTCTCGATCAGCGCGGTGACCTTGTCCACATTGATCTTGGACCAGATGCTGCGTGCGCGCCGCGGCGTGAAGCGTTGCAGGAAGTGCTGGTCGTCGAGCCCTTTCTTCTGGCCGTCTATCCAGCCCCAGCACAGCGCGATCTCGACAGCCTCGGGGTAGGTAACGCTGGGCTCGCCGGCGCCTTTCTTCGCGATCTTCAACCACAGCCCGTCCGACGTGGCGTGGTGCTTTTTCAGCCATGCGTCGAAGGCCTTCGCGGACTTGAAGAGGGTCGCAGCGGTGTCGGATTTCGTGCCGGGCATGTCATCGCTTCGAGAGTTGGTCTCGCATTTTCCGTCCGCTGCAGCTTGGCGCGACGCCCCTAGGGAATCTGCGCCTTCACCGCTTTCATCGCAATCAACTGGACCAGCAGCTCATCGCGCTGGCGGAGCATTCCGGGGAAGTCGCGGCCCGCCAGCTCGGCATCGACGCCTTGCGCAATCTGCTGGATGTAGTCGTCCGTTTCCGGATACTTGCCGAGGTCGCGTGCCCATTCCCGCTGGGAGGCGCCCAGATGCTGCAGCAGGTGGGTGATGCCGCCGGGACCGCCGGAGGCGTGCAGGTTGATGAACGGGCCGAGCAGGGCCCATCGCAGCCCGGGACCGTGCGAGATCGCGGTGTCGATGTCTTCCACCGAAGCCACGCCTCTTTGCACCAGCGAGATGGCTTCCTGCCAGAGCGCGACCTGCAGGCGGTTGGCGATGTGGCCCTTGACTTCCTTCTGGATGCGGATGGCCTTCTTGCCGGTCGACGTGTAGAGGGCAATCGCCTTGGCCACGTTCTCGGCGGACGTCAGCTTGCCGCCGCCGACCTCCACCAGGGGAATGAGATGGGTGGGATTGAAAGGGTGTCCAAGCACGATGCGCTCCGGATGCCTGGCGCCCGCCTGGATCTCGCTGGCGGACAGGCCGGACGACGACGAAGCGATGAGGACATCGGCCTTCGCTGCCGACTCGATGGTCGCGATCAAGTCATGCTTGACGTCCAGCCTTTCGGGGCCGCTCTCCTGGATGAAGGTGGCGTCCCGAACGGCTTGCGCCACATCGGTCGTGAAAGACAGCCGGTCCCTCGACGCGCCGTCGGCCAGGCCGAGGGCCTCGACGGCCGGCCAGCCGGCGTCGACCAGGCCCCGCAGGCGCTGCTCGGCACCAGGGGCCGGATCGGTGGCCGTGACGTCGAAGCCCCGAGCGAGGAAGTGCGTGGCCCAGCCTGCACCGATGACGCCCGTGCCGACCACCGCCAGTTTGCTGTGCTCTGGTTTCATGATCCGGGTGCCTCAACGCAGCGGACGCAGGCCGATGATCTCGCGCGCCTCGGTCGGCGTGGCCGGCTCGTAGCCCATCTCGCGAATCAGGCGGACCAGCCGCTCGACGAGCTGCACGTTGGTGGCCAGCACGCCGTGCTCGTAGTAGAGGTTGTCCTCGAGCCCGACACGCACATGGCCGCCCAGCAGCAGCGAGTTCATCGCCGCCGGCAACTGCGCCGCGCCGATCGCGCTGACATTGAACACCGTCTTCGCCGGCAGGTGGTCCACCATCGTCTGCAGCAGCTTCGGGGTGTAGGGCAAGGCGCCCTGAAAGGCATTGGCGCCGATGACGATGTTGATGAAGTGAGGCGCGTCGTCGAGGCCTTCGTCGAGCGAGCGCTGGACGTCCTGGACGATGTCCGCGAGGCCGAACACTTCCCATTCGGGCTTGATGCCGCGTTTCTTCATCATCGTTGCGATCTGGCGGATCCACGTGGGCGGCGTCGCCACCAGGATCTCCTTGCCGCCGAAGCTGGCGACGACGGTTTGCGCATCGAGCGTGCACATCTCGACGCCTTCGCCCTGCATGCCCTTCAGGCGTTCCTCCCACTGGATTTCCCACAGGCCGTTGGGCAGTTCGCGCACCATGTCCCCGTTGATGCCGCCGCCGGTGGAGTTGTTCAGGATGATGTCGCACTTGTCGCGGATCAGCCGGTTGATGCGGCTGTAGATCGACGGCTCGCAGGTCGCCTCGTCGTCGGGCCGCCGCGCATGCACCGCCACCAGGCTGGCGCCGGCGTTGTAGCAGCGGTAGGTGTCGTCGGCGATCTCCTGCGGCTGCGTCGGCAGGTTCGGGTTCATCTTCTTGCTCGCCATGCCGCCGGTCGGGGCGATGGTCACGATGACTTTGGGTTTGCTCATGGCTCGGGTCTCGTTGGAAATGAAGTGAGGAAGAATCAGGCGTCGCTGCCGACGCGCACGGCGCTCTTGGGCAAGGCGACCAGGATCGTGAGTCCGCCGACGATGACAAGCGCGGTCAAGGCGCCCAGGCCCATCTGGATGCTGCCGGTGAGGCTCTTGATCCAGCCAATCACCGTGGGACTCACGAAGCCCCCCAGGATGCCGAGCGAGCTGATCACGGCAATGCCGGCGGCGGCCGCATCGCGGCTCAGGTAGGTCGGCGGAATCGACCAGAACAGCGAACCGCCGCCGAAGATGAAGAAGGCCGCGAAGCACAGCAGCAGCATCACCGGCGCGAAGGCCGTACCGAGGAAGGAGGTGGCGAACAGCGCCGCGGCACCCACGACAAGGGTTCCGCCGACATGCCAGCGACGCTCCTTGAACCGGTCCGAACTGCGGCTGATCACCAGCACGCCGAGCGCGCCGAAGACATAGGGAATGGCGGTGATCCAGCCGATCGCCCCGATCGAGGAAACGCCCAGGCCCTTGATCATCGTCGGCAGCCAGAAGGTGACGGTGTAGACCGCGCAGGCGCAGCAGAAATAGACGAAGGCCAGCACGTAGGTCTTCGGGTCCGACAGCGCGGCGGCCAGCTTGCCGCGGTGGCCGGACTTCGCGTCGGCCTTGTGGTCGGCGTCGAGCACCGATTGCACATGGGCCTTTTCGGCGTCGCTCAGCCAGGGCGCCTCGGCCGGCCTGTCGGGCAGCAGACGGTAGAGCAGGAAGCCGACCAGGACGGTCGGCAGGCCCTGCACGATGAACAGCCACTGCCAGCCGTGCATCCCGCCCATGCCTTCCATCCCGCCCATGATCATTCCCGACAGCGGCCCGCCGAGAACGCCGGTGATCGGCATGCCGAAGAGGAACAGCCCGGTCACGCGGCCGCGGCGGTGGCTCGGATACCAGTAGGTGAGGTACAGGATGATGCCGGGGAAGAAGCCGGCCTCGAACATGCCGAGCAGCAGCCGCACGCCGTAGAACTGCCAGGGCTCGGTGACGAAGGCCGTGGCCGAGGAGGCCAGGCCCCACAGCACCATGATGCGGAGGAAGGTCAGGCGGGCACCGATCTTTTCGAGCAGCAGGTTGCTCGGCACCTCGAACAGCAGATAGGTGACGAAGAAGAGGCCGGCGCCCAGCCCGTAGATCGCATCGGAGAACGCCAGGTCTTGCTTCATCTGGAGCTGGGCGTAGCCGACGTTGATGCGATCGAGGAAGGCGAAGACGTAGGCGACCAGCACGATCGGCATCACCCGCCAGCTGATCCTGCGATAGATGCCGTCCTCCGCGGATCGGAGCGATGACGGGTGGATGTCCGCGACCCCATGGGCCACCGACGCTGCGTGGTTCATTGCGTGTCTCCTTGTGATGGCGCCATGCCATGGCACGCATCATTCCGGGCGGCCCGTTTTGCCGCAGTCGATCGGCCGACAGTTCGAATCAGGGAAAACCCGAGGTGCGATGCGGACCCTGGGTCGGCTACGGCACCAGCCGTTGCAGGCCGGGAAGGTCGAGCACGACGATGCCTGCGTATTCGCTGCGCACCAGGCCGGCGTTCTTGAATCGCATCAAGGCGCTGTTGCAGCTCTGGCGCGAGACGGCGGCGAGATTGGCGAGTTCTTCCTGCGATATCTGAAGATGGCGCTCGCCGCGCGGGTTCGCGAGCGGATGCACCATGCCCATGAGTGCGCGGGCCACCAGACTGTCGGTGTCCAGCAGGCCCTGCGCCGCGTAGTTGCCCATGAACCAGTGCAGTCGCTCGTTCACCTGCAGCAGGAGGAAGTCGTTGAACGACGGTCGGTTGCGGCGCAGCCAGTCGAAGGTGTCGAACGGGATCTGCGCCACCCTGCTGTAGCGCAGCGCCACCAGGTCCGACTGGCGCGGCGTGTTGCGGATCAGCGTGCCCTCTCCGAACCAGCTGCCGACCGACTGGCCACCCAGGGACACTGTCCGCCCATCGTGCGCGGTGATCGCCCACTTGACCAGCCCTTCGAGAACGCCGTACCAGGCGTGCTGCTGCTCGCCGTGGTGGCCCAGCGAATCGCCCATCGCCACCGCGCGCTCCGATGCATCGCGGCGAACCTGCGCTTGCGCGGGCTGGTCGAGCTGGACGAACCATGCGGACTGTTCGAGCAGTTCGTCGAGCGTGAGCGACGCGGCGGGTGCGCGTTGCTGGCGGGTCATCCGTTCCTCCCGGGGCGCATCGCCTTCATGCAGGGAAAACCCTTATGTCGAGTGTCGGCACATCGACTGTGCGCCTGTGCATGGCGAAGAACAATCATCCCTATCGAAGCGAGCAGTTTGAAACCCATGACCAAGACCATCGCCTATGGCGTCGACGTGCAGTTCGGCGACTGCGATCCCGCGGGCATTGTCTTCTTTCCGAACTACTCGCGATGGATGGATGCCGCGTCGCACCACTACTTCACCGCCTGCGGGCTGCCACCCTGGCGCGCGATGACGGACTTGCCGGGCTGCATCGGCGCGCCGCTGCTGGAGATCCACACCCGTTTCCACACGGCGGCCTCCTATGGCGAGCGCATCGGGATTCACACCAGCGTCGAGGAATGGCGCGGCAAGGTCTTCATCCAGACCCATCGGGTGATGCGGGGCGACACCCTGATCTGCGAAGGACGCGAGACCCGGGCGCTGTGCGTGAAAGAAGACAGCGGGAAGCTCAAGGCGGTGGTCGTGCCCGAATTCATCCGCACCGCCTGCGCCTGAGCCAGGCCGCAGGTCAACGTATTCTCGTCATCACGGAGGCAACATGCAGTTCTATCTCAATGGCTACGCGCCCGGCGATCCCGACATCATCAAGGAGGCGCTCCCCGAGACCGTCGACGTCCTCATCGTCGGCAGCGGGCCCGCGGGGGCCTTGCTGGCTGCACAGCTGTCGAACTTCCCGAGCATCAGCACCCGGCTGGTCGAGCGCCGCGATGGCCCGCTCAAGGTCGGCCAGGCCGACGGCATCGCCTGCCGGACCGTGGAGATGTTCGAGGCCTTCGGCCTGGCGCAGAAGCTCATCCGCGAGGCCTACTGGGTCAACGAGACCGTCTTCTGGCGGCCATCGAAGAAGGACCGCACGCGCATCGAGCGCACCGGCCGCGTCCAGGACACCGAGGACGGCCTGTCCGAGTTCCCGCACCTCATCGTCAACCAGGCCCGGCTGCAGCAGTACCTGCT
Source organism: Variovorax ginsengisoli (assembly GCF_030486595.1). Lineage (GTDB taxonomy): Bacteria > Pseudomonadota > Gammaproteobacteria > Burkholderiales > Burkholderiaceae_C > Variovorax > Variovorax ginsengisoli_B. Next base: position 91,614 of record NZ_JAUJZH010000018.1, read on the forward strand.
CGACTACATGCGCATGTCGCCGACCCGGCTCGAGGCCAGCTACGGACTGGAATTCGTCACCCTGAAGGTCGAGCCCGAGGGCGAGCACCCGGTCGTGGTGACCTTGCGCGACGTGGCCAAGGGTTCCGAGACCACGGTCCGCGCCAAGTACGTGGTGGGCTGCGACGGCGCGCGCAGCGGGGTGCGCGAATCGATCGGCGCCATGCCGCACGGCGACTTCGCCAACCATGCCTGGGGCGTCGTCGACATGCTGGCCGTCACCGACTTCCCGGACATCCGGCTCAAGGCCGCCATCCAGTCCGCGGACGAGGGCAATATCCTGCTCATCCCGCGCGAGGGCGGCTACATGGTGCGGCTCTATGTCGACCTCGGCGACATCGACCCGAACCATCGCGAAGCCATCAAGGATTTCACCCAGGAAAAGGTCATCGCCACCGCCCAGCGCGTTCTGCATCCCTACTCGCTCGACGTCAAGCGGGTGGTGTGGTTCGCGGTGTACCAGGTCGGCCAGCGCGTCACCGACCGCTTCGACGACGTCCCCGCGGACCAGGCCGGCTCGCGCCTGCCGCGGGTCTTCATCGCCGGCGATGCCTGCCACACCCACAGCGCGAAGGCCGGCCAGGGCATGAACGTCTCGATGCAGGACGCCTTCAACCTGGGCTGGAAGCTCGCATCGGTGCTCGAAGGACGTGCCGGCCCTGAACTGCTGCGCACCTACAACGTCGAGCGCCACGCGATCGCCCAGCGGCTCATCGACTTCGACAAGGAGTGGTCGAAGATCATGGCGTCGCCGCCGAAGGACCCGGAGCATCCGGAACTCGGCGGTGTCGATCCGCAGGAACTCCAGGCCTACTTCGTCAAGTCGGGCCGTTATACGGCCGGCGTCGCGACTCACTACACCCCGACGACGCCGCTGACGGCCGCGGCGACCCACCAGGACCTCGCCAAGGGTTTCACGATCGGCATGCGCTTCCACTCGGCCCCGGTCGTCCGTCTGGCCGACGCCAAGCCGGTCCAGCTCGGCCATGCGGCGCGCGCCGACGGGGCCTGGCGCCTCTATGCATTCGCCGATGCGACCGGCACGCGCCTGCGCGACCTCATGGCCTTCCTGGCGGATTCGCCAGACTCGCCGATCCGCCGCTTCACGCCCACCGGGACCGATGTCGACATCGACAGCGTCATCGACGTCCGCGCGGTCTTCCAGCAGGGGCACCTCGAGCTCAAGGTGGAGGCGCTGCCTTCGATACTGATGCCGCGCAAGGGCTGCTTCGGTCTCATCGACTACGAGAAGGCTTTTTGCCCCGACCTCAAGCACGGCCCCGACATCTTCGATCTCCGTGGCATCGACCGTGCGCAAGGTTCGATGGTCATCGTGCGTCCCGACCAGTACGTTGCGAACGTGCTGCCGCTGGAGGCGCATGCCGACCTGGCCGCCTTCTTCGGACGGTTCCTGCTCGATCGACGGCCGTAGCGGACGCCCTGATCGACTTCGCAAGGCGCCGCGTCAGTGCTGGGCGTGTGCCAGCAGCTGCTCCATCGTCGACGCCGGGACCGCCTCGCCCTCGTCGGCCGCATGGGTCCCCAGTGCTTCTTCCACCGCCGCGCGCGACAGGGTGGGGGAGAAGGCTTCGATGAAGGCATAGACGTAGGCGCGCAGATAGGTGCCGCGCCGCACCGCGACCTTGGTCAGGTTGATTCCGAACAGCCGGCCGGCATCGACCGCGCGCAACCGGGTGTCGCGCTCCGTCTCGAAGGCGATGCCGGCGACGATCCCGATGCCCAGGCCGAGTTCCACGTAGGTCTTGATGACATCGGCATCCATGGCGGTGATGGCCAGGTTGGGTTTCAGGCCGGCCGCCGCGAAAGCCTTGTCGATGCGCGTGCGGCCCGTGAAGCCGCTGTCGTAGGTGACCAGCGGATAGGCCGCCAGCCGCTCCAGGGTCAGCGGGCCGTCAAGCAAGGGATGCCCGGGCGGCGCGATGATCGAATGGGTCCAGCGGAAGCTCGGCAGGGCGACCAGTTGCGGATAGTCGCTGAGTGCCTCGGTCGCGATGCCGACGTCGGCCTCGCCGTCAAGCAGCATCTGGGCGACCTGCTTGGGCGAGCCCTGCCGCAGGTGAAGCTGCACATTGGGGAAGCTGCCCCTGAACTCCTGCACCGCCACCGGCAAGGCGTAGCGGGCCTGCGAATGGGTGGCGGCAATCGACAGCAAGCCCTCGTCCTGTGCCAGAAACTCCTGTCCGGCCTGGCGCAAGTTGTGGCTCTCCAGCAGCATGCGCTCGATGATCGGCAGCAGGTGATCCCCGGGGGCCGTCAGTCCTGTCAGCCGTTTGCCGACGCGGGCGAACAGCGCGACGCCCAGTTCGTCTTCGAGTTCACGGATCTGGCGGCTGACGCCCGGCTGCGAGGTATGCAGCGCATGGGCTGCTTCGGTGAGATTGAAGCCGCAGCGCACGGCTTCGCGCACGGAGCGCAACTGTTGGAAATTCATGGCGTCCAGGGAAGCAAGCAAGAAAGAGGTGCCCGATGGCACTCGGCGGCCGATTGTGCGATCGGCGCCCTGGATCTCGAACGAATGAATCGTTGATTCCAAATAAGCGAATGATCTGAGGCGCCGTCCAGGCCAGGGACGCCGCTTCAGATGAGTTGTTCATAAGCAAGCATGAATTCAGTCGTTCCCCGTTGGTTGCGCGATCCCTAGAGTGGCGGACTTGTTCACTTGCCCGTCGCTTCCAATGGCCGTCGCCACAGCCCCCACGGCACCCACCCAGACTTTCGAGGTTCGCCGCTTCGACGCACCCGTCGGCGCCGAGATCATCGGCCTCGACATATCGAAGCCCATCAACGAGGTCGATTTCGCGCGCATCCACCGCGCCCACCTCGACCACCACGTGCTGGTTTTCCGCGACCAGCAGGTGGCGCCGGCGGACCACGTGGCCTTCAGCCGCCGCTTCGGTCCGCTCGAGATCCACGTGCTGCACCAGTTCCAGCTCCAAGGCCAGCCGGAGATCCTGATCGTCTCCAACATCAAGGAGAAGGGCGAGCCGATCGGGCTCGGCGACGCGGGCGTCTACTGGCACTCCGACATCTCCTACAAGGACAAGCCCAGCCTCGGCTCGCTGCTGCATGCGCAGGAACTGCCGAGCGAAGGCGGCGACACGCTCTTCGCCGACCAGCACCTGGCGTGGGAGGCGCTCGATCCGGCGTTGCAGGAGCGCATTCTCGGGTTGAAGGCCGAGCACAGCTATCTCGCCAAGTACGAGGAACTGCGCGCCAGGAACCCGTGGCGCCCCAAGCTCTCGCAGGCGCAGATCGACCAGGTCGCGCCCGCCATCCAGCCCGTGGTCCGCACCCACCCGGAGACCGGCCGCAAGGCGCTCTTCGTCAGCGAGCATTTCACGACCCGCATCGTCGGCCTGCCGCAGGACGAAAGCGAGGCCCTGCTGGCCGAACTGTTCGTCCACAGCGTCAAGCCGGAATTCGTCTACCGCCACCAGTGGGCGCCGCACGACCTGGTGTTCTGGGACAACCGCTCGCTCATGCACCTGGCGGCCGGCACGCCGGACGCGCTGCGCCGCAAGCTCTATCGAACCACCATCCAGGGCGACACGCCTTTCTGATCCGCACCATGAAGAACATCACCCGCAAGACCGCCGCGGTCCTCGCCGGCCTCGGCCTGCTGGCCGGCAGCCTGGCCGCCCGCGCCGAAGGCCAGATCCGCATTGCCGAACAGTTCGGCGTCGTCTACCTGCTGCTCAACGTGGCGCAGGACCAGAAGCTCATCGAGAAGCACGCCAAGGCCGCCGGCATCGATGCGAAGGTCAAGTGGGTCAAGCTCTCGGGCGGCTCGGCCGTGAATGATGCACTGCTCTCGGGCAGCATCGAGATCGCCGGCGCCGGGGTCGGTCCGCTGCTCACGATCTGGGACCGCACCAAGGGCCGGCAGAACGTGAAGGGCGTGGCCTCGCTCGGCAACTTCCCGTACTACCTGGTCAGCAACAACCCCGCCGTGAAGAGCATCGCCGACTTCACGGACAAGGACCGCATCGCGTTGCCGGCGGTCGGCGTGTCGGTGCAGTCGCGCGTGCTGCAACTGGCATCGGCCAAGCTGTGGGGCGACAAGGACTTCGCCCGCCTCGACAAGATCAGCGTGGCGCTGCCGCATCCCGATGCAGCCGCGGCGATCATCAAGGGCGGCACCGAGATCACCGGCCATTTCGGCAACCCGCCGTTCCAGGAGCAGGAACTCGCCGGCAACCCGCAGGCGCACATCGTGCTCAGCTCCTACCAGGTGCTGGGCGGGCCGGCTTCCGCCACGGTGCTGTACGCCACCGAGAAGTTCCGCGCCGAGAATCCGAAGACCTACCAGGCCTTCATCGAGGCGCTCAACGATGCCGCGCAGTTCGTCGCGGCCCATCCCGAGAAGGCGGCCGACATCTACATCAAGGTGAGCAACGCCAAGATCGACCGCGACCTGCTGATCAAGATCATCAAGAACCCCGAGGTCCAGTTCAAGACCACGCCGCAGAACACCTACCAGCTCGCCGAGTTCATGCACCGGATCGGTGCCATCAAGAACAAGCCCGCCTCGGTGAAGGACTACTTCTTCGACGACGCCCAGAACGCGGCGGGGAACTGAGCGCATGACGACGACAACGCTGCGCGCCGGTCCGGCCTTCGCGCGGCCCGTGCCCGCGCCGCAGCCCGCGGCGCCCGGGCCTGCCGCGGAAGCCGCGGCCGTGGGTGAGCCGCTGCTGCAGGTCGACGGCGTGAGCCTCGAATACCGCACCCGCGAGCGCGTGGTGCGCGCCACGCACCGCGTGAGCTTCGACCTGCACGAGGCCGACCGCTTCGTGCTGCTCGGCCCTTCGGGCTGCGGCAAGTCGACGCTGCTCAAGGCGATCGGCGGCTTCATCCGGCCGGTCGAAGGCGAGATCCGGCTCGACGGCCGCGGCGTGAGCGCGCCGGGGCCCGACCGGATCGTGGTGTTCCAGGAGTTCGACCAGCTGCCGCCGTGGAAGACGGTCCATCAGAACGTGATGTTTCCGCTCCTGGCCTCGCGCTCGCTGGGCCGGAAGGAAGCCGCCGAGCGCGCCCTGCACTACCTCGACAAGGTGGGGCTGGCCAGGTTCGCCGACGTCCATCCGCACCAGCTCTCCGGCGGCATGAAGCAGCGCGTGGCGATCGCCCGCGCGCTGGCGATGCAACCGCGCGTGCTGCTGATGGACGAGCCCTTCGCCGCCCTGGACGCGCTCACGCGCCGCAAGATGCAGGAAGAGCTGCTCGCGCTGTGGGACGAGGTGCGTTTCACGCTGCTGTTCGTCACCCATTCGATCGAGGAGGCGCTGGTGGTGGGCAACCGCATCGCGCTGCTGTCGCCCCATCCGGGCCGCATGCGTGCCGAGATCAACAGCCACGGCTTCACGCTCGGAAGCCTGGGCGGCAGCGAGTTCCAGGCGGCGTCGCAGCGGATCCATCGGATGCTGTTCGAGGAAGAGGGCGCAGGCGCATGAGCGGTTTCCTGAATCCGCCGGTCCGCGGCGAATACGAGCGCAGGCTGGAGCCGTTCACCGAACTGCCGGTCGAACGCGCGCTGCCTTTCGCGACCCGTGTCTGGGCGCAAGGCGGGGTACGCAAGGGACTGATCCTGGCGGTGCTCGCCGTGCTGTGGGAGCTGTTGGCGCGCTGGCAGGACAACGACCTGCTGTTGCCGACCTTCAGTGCCACCGCGCGCGCGCTGGTGGACGGGCTCGCGAGCGGCGAGTTGATCGACAAGGTGCGCATTTCCTTTGCCGTGCTGCTGCAGGGCTACCTGGCCGGCGTGCTGCTGGCCTTCGTCCTGACCACCCTCGCGGTGTCGACCCAGCTCGGACGCGACCTGCTGGACACGCTGACCTCGATGTTCAACCCGCTGCCCGCGATCGCGCTGCTGCCGCTGGCGCTGTTGTGGTTCGGACTGGGTCGCGGCAGCCTCGTCTTCGTGCTGATCCATTCGGTCCTGTGGCCACTGGCGCTGAACACCTATGCCGGCTTCCAGGGGGTGCCCGAGACCTTGCGCATGGCGGGCCGCAACTATGGCCTGCGCGGCCTGCGCTACGTGCTGCAGATCCTGGTGCCGGCCGCATTGCCCGCGATCCTGTCGGGGCTGAAGATCGGATGGGCCTTCGCGTGGCGCACGCTGATCGCGGCCGAACTGGTGTTCGGTGCCTCGTCGGGCAAGGGCGGGCTCGGCTGGTACATCTTCCAGAACCGCAACGAGCTCTATACGGACCGGGTGTTCGCCGGCCTCGCCATGGTGGTCCTGATCGGACTGCTGGTGGAAGGCCTCGGCTTCGCGACGCTGGAGCGCCTGACGGTCCGACGCTGGGGCCAGCAGCGATAGCGGCCGGCTCAGCCCGCCGGGATGAAGCGGGCGACCGACAACAGCAGATAGATCACCAGGCACAAGGCAACGACGTCGAAGCCCTCGCCCCGAACGATGCCCAGAACGCGCGCGGTCCAACGGGAGTCGCGCGGGCGAGCCGACGCATACGAGGCCGGGAAGCGATAGCCGCAGCATTTGCAGGCCTTGGAATGGAGCCGGTTGGCGGTGCTGCACAGGCCGCAGACCTCGACCGTCGAGTGCGTGGCGGTGACCAATGCCAGATCGACAAGGCTGCCGAAGCCCGCGACGGAAGGCGTCGGTCGCGGGGCCGCCTCGGATGCGCGCACAGGGGTCATGGCCATCTCCTTAGCTGGGTCGACGTGATGCAACCTCGAGGACCTATTCGCGGGGCGCCGCACGGCTGTCGCCCTGCCTCGTCAAGGCATGAACGACCTGCCGCACGAAATCACGCGCCGACTGCTGCTCGTGCGTCTCGGCCCGGACTCCAGCCTGCTCGAAGCCTTCCTGCCGGACCCAGGACAGCAGAGCATGGTCCGAAGCGGACAATTCGGGATCGCCCTGCGCCTCGCGATGCGCCAAGGCCACGCGCAGAGAAAAGCGCCATTCGGCGGGGATGTCCAACAGGCTGTCGAGCAACCTGCTGGCGATCCGCGCCGCCCGCGGACCGAGCGTGCAGGCCGCACGGTAGTGCGCGGCGAGTGCGGCAGAGACGTCGGGCGTGGTCATGGGAGTGAGTAGAGCAAGCCCTGGGCCTGTTCAAGTCGCGCGGCGCATCGCGCGGCCATCCTCGACAGGTTGTCAGGCGCAGCGCGCCAGGCCCTTGGCGCATCGGCAAGTTGTGCTCGGCGCAGTCCAATCTTGCGGCAATCCTTGCAGGCGATCGCGGCGCCTCCCGACTCGCCAGATCGCATAATGGGCCTCGCGCGGAGCTGCCGAAGCCGGCTCTGTCGACGCCATGAAGAACCTGACCCCCGATCATCTCGAAGAAGAACTCGGTACCCTGATCGACAACGTCGTTCCGACCCGCGGCTATGCCATGACGCCGCTGGTGGGCATCGGCGGCTCGGCCGGCGCCATCCCGGCGCTGCAAGCCTTCCTGAGCAGCCTCCCTCCCCGGTCCGGCATCGCCTATGCGGTCGTCCTGCACCTGGCGGCGGAGCGCGAGAGCATGCTGGCCGAGATCCTGCAGCGCAGCACCTCGATGCGCGTGCTACAGGTCAACGAGGCGCTGAAGGTCCAGCCTGACACCGTCTATGTCATTCCGCCCGGCAAGGCTCTCCAATCGGCCGATGGCTATCTGCAACTGGCCGACCTCGACCGTGTCCCCGGCAAGCGCATGGCGGTCGACCTGTTCTTCCGCGGGCTCGCGGACACCCATGGCCCGCACGCCGGGGCGGTGGTGCTGTCCGGCGGCGACGGCGACGGCGCCATCGGAATCAAGCGCATCAAGGAACGCGGCGGCCTCACCATCGCGCAAGACCCGGCCGAAGCCGAGCATCCCGGCATGCCGGCCGCAGCGATCGCCACCGGCATGGTGGACTGGATCCTGCCGGTGGCCGAAATCCCATCCCGCCTGCTCGACTACTACGGCATCGAGAAGCGGCTGCGCCTGCCGCCGGAAGAGGGCCCGCATCCGGCCCTGGCGGCCGGCACCGCGGCGGCCGACGAAGCCCCGTTGCGAGACGTCCTGGCCTTCCTGCGCGCGCGCACCGGCCGCGACTTCTCCTATTACAAGCGCGCGACCATCGTGCGCCGGATCGCGCGCCGGATGCAGGTCAACGGCGTTGACAGCCTGACGGCGTACCTCGATTGCCTGCGCACCCGTTCCGGCGAATCCGGGGCGCTGCTGCAGGACCTGCTGATCTCGGTCACCAACTTCTTTCGCGATGCCGAGTGCTTCGACGCGCTGAATCGCCACCTCCCGGCGCTGTTCGAAGGCAAGGGGCCGAACGACGCCGTGCGTGTGTGGGTGGCCGCCTGCGCAACCGGCGAGGAGGCCTACTCGATCGCGATCCTGCTGCTGGAGCACGCCCGCACGCTGGAGGCCCCGCCCACCCTTCAGCTCTTCGCTTCCGACCTCGACGACCGCGCGGTCCAGACCGGCCGCGAGGGCCGCTATCCGCTGGCCATCCAGGCCGACCTCTCGCCCGAGCGGTTGAGGCGCTATTTCATCAAGGAGCACGACGGCTACCGGGTTCGCCGCGAGGTGCGCGAGATGGTCCTGTTCGCCTCCCACGACCTGCTGCGCGACTCGCCTTTCTCACGGCTCGACCTGATCAGCTGCCGCAACCTGCTGATCTACCTGGATCCGACGGCGCAGGCCCGCGTCTTCGAGGTGCTGGGCTTTGCGCTGATGCCTCACGGCCGCCTCTTCCTCGGCGTCTCCGAATCGGTGGAGGACGGCAACCCGCATTTCCGCGTGCTCGACAAGAAGCACCGCATCTATGCCCGCCGCGACGTGCCGATCGCGGGGATTCCGCTGCCGGCCGGGCCGAGCAGCCTGGCCCTTGCGATGGACGTCGGGCATGCCCTGCGCGAAGCGCCGATCGTGGCCGGTCGCGTCTTCCAGCAGGCTTCGCTCGGGTCGAGCCGCGCCGGTGCGGACGGGCGCAGCGCGTCCTGGGGCGACGTGCACCTGAAGCTGCTGGAGCACCTCTGCGCGCCGTCGCTGCTGATCGATCGAAACGACGACATCGTCCATCTGTCGGCCAGCGCGGGCCGGTTCCTGCACTATGGCGCCGGCGAGCCGACACGCAACCTGCTGCGGCTGGCGCTCGCGGACCTGCGCATCGAATTGCGCGCGGCGCTGCACCAGGCCACGCGCACCGGCCTGCCGGTCGAGTCCCCGCCCACGGCGGTGACGATCGACGGCAGTACGCGCCGGATCGCGATCCGCGTGATCCCGGTGCGCGACGGTGGGCTGGATTTCACGCTGGTCATCTTCGATTCGCCGCCGCAGCCGGGCCTGGATTCCACTGCGCCGCCGCCGGCGCGCGCGGATGCCGATCCGCTCGTCCAGCAGCTCGACCACGAACTCGAGCGCATGCGCTCCCACCTGCAGGACACGGTCGAGCAGTACGAGAACTCGACCCAGGAACTCAAGGCCAGCAACGAAGAACTCCAGGCGATCAACGAGGAGCTTCGCTCGGCCACGGAAGAACTGGAGACCAGCCGCGAAGAGCTGCAGTCGATCAACGAGGAGCTGACCACCGTCAACCACGAACTCAAGTGCAAGGTAGACGAGCTCGCGCATGCCAACAGCGACATGCAGAACCTCATGAACGCGACCGCGATCGCCACCGTCTTTCTCGACCGCGACCTGCGCATCACGCGCTACACGCCTGCCGCGGTGCGCCTGTTCAACCTGATTCCCGGCGACGTCGGTCGACCGTTGTCCGACCTCGCCTCGCAGCTGCAATACCCCGCGCTGGGCGACGACGCGGCCCATGTGCTCGACAAGCTGATTCCCATCGAACGCGAGGTCGGGCGCGACGACGGCAGCTGGTTCATGGCCCGCCTGCTTCCCTACCGGACCACCGAGGACCGCATCGCGGGCGTCGTGCTGTCGTTCATCAACATCACCGAGCGCAAGCAGGCCGAGCAGGTGAGCCAGTGGCTGTCGACGGTGGTCGCCTCGTCGGTCGACGCCATCATCAGCTTCTCGCTCGAAGGACAGATCCTGAGCTGGAACAGCGGCGCGCAGCGCATCTTCGGCTATGCGGCCGAAGAGGCCGTCGGCCGCTCGATCACGATGCTCGCACCGGATGGGGATCCGCTCGAGCGGTTGGGCATCCTCGAACGCGTGAGGCACAACCAGAGCGTCGAGAACCTGGAGACCGTGTATGTCGCGAAGGACGGGACGCGGATCGAGCTGTCGCTCACGGTCTCGCCGATCGTCGATGCGCGCCGCGCCGTCGTCGGCGCCACGGCGACCGCGCGCGACATCGGGGAAGCCAAGCGTGCGCAGGAGGCGCTGCGCCGCAGCGAGGAACACCTGCGGCTGGTGGTCGAGAACGCGCGCGACTACGCCATCTTCTCCACCGACATCCACCGGGTCATCACGAGCTGGAACGCCGGTGCCGAGCGCCTGCTCGGCTACTCCGAGGCCGAAGTCAAGGGACTTCAGGCAGACATCATCTTCACGCCCGAAGACCGGGCCGCCAATGCGCCCAGGCAGGAAGCCGAGACCGCCACGTTCAACGAGCGCGCCGCGGACGAACGCTTCCACCAGCGCAAGGACGGCACGCGCTTCTGGGGCAGCGGCGTGCTGATGCGCATGCATGACGAAAGCGGGCGCGTGATCGGCTTCGTCAAGGTGCTGCAGGATCAAACCGTGGCGCGGGAAGCGCAAGCGGCGCTCGAGCGCAGCCAGTCGAACCTGCTGGAGGCCCTGCGTCAGAACGAGCACGCCCGGGCCGAACTCGAATCGGCGGACGCCGCCAAGGACCGCTTCATCGCCGTGCTGTCGCACGAACTGCGCAATCCCCTGGCCTCGATGGCGAGCGCGTCCGACCTGCTGGCCGGCGACCAGGCGGACGCGGACGAGCGGCGGCGTGCCGCGCAGGTGGTCCAGCGCCAGGTGCGCAGCATGAAGCTGCTCGTCGACGACCTGCTCGATGTCTCTCGCCTGGCGATCGGGCAACTCGAGCTGCGCCGACTCGACGTCACCGTCGCGAACCTCGTCGGCGCGGCCGTCGAGACCGCCATCCCGCTGATCGAGGCCGCGGGACACACGCTCAAGATCGAACTGCCTTCGACGCCGGTCCATGTGCATGTCGATCCCTTGCGCATCGGCCAGGCCCTCGTGAACCTGCTCGCCAACGCGGCGCGCTACACGCCCGCAGGTGGCGCGCTGCTGCTGGCCGCGCAGTCCGAGGCCGATTCGGTGCGCATCTCGGTGGTCGACAATGGCGTCGGCATGGAGCCCGAAACTATCGCGCGCATCTTCGAGCTCTATGCCCAGGGCCCCGCCGCGACGGACCGCGCCAACGAAGGGCTCGGCATCGGCCTGGCCCTGGTGCGCAGCATCGTGGAGCAGCACGGCGGGCGCATCGAGGCCTTCAGCGACGGCCTGGGCCGAGGCAGCCGGTTCAGCGTGACCCTGCCGCTGGCAGCGCCGGTGGCGGAGCCGGCCCAAGCCGCGAAGCCGGAACCTGCGCGGTCGCCAACGCCGCTTCGGATCCTGGTGGCCGACGACAACGTCGACGCCGGCTGGACGCTCGGCCGGCTGCTGCAGCTGGCGGGCCACGAGACCATGGTGGTGTCGAATGGGACGCAGGCGCTCGAGACGGCCGCACGCCAGCATCCGGATGCGGCGATCCTCGACATCGGCATGCCGGACATCAACGGCGTCGACGTGGCACGCGCCCTGCGGGAGCAAGCCTGGGCGGCGCGGATGGCGCTGGTCGCCCTCAGCGGATGGGGCGACGCGGCCACCCGTCACGACGGCGCCCAGGTCTTCGATGCGCACCTCACCAAGCCGGCGAGCACCGCCAAGGTGCTCGAGGCCGTGATCCGGGCGCGGGAGGCCCGGGCCCGGGCTCAGGAAGACTGATACTCCTTGAGCCGGTTGTACAGCGTCTTCATGCTGATGCCGAGCAGCGCCGCCGTCGGCTCCTTGCGCCGCCGGCAGTGCTCGTAGGTGGCGAGGATCAGTTCGCGCTCGACGTCGGCCAGCGGCGTTCCGACCCTGAAACTGAGCGCCGGGGCGTCGGGATCGCCCGGCGATGCCGCCGCGGCCGCGTCACCCGCGACGGCGCCCGGCCCGTGCTGCCCGGGCGTGAGCCATCGCTCGTCGATCACCTCGCCTTCCGCCATGACCCAGGCGCGTTGCACGGCGTTGCGCAGTTCCCGCACGTTGCCGGGCCAGGGGTAGCCGGCCAGGTGCGCGAGCGCGCCCGGCGCGAAGCGCTTGCGCTGGTGCTCCTGGTCCTCGAGCTCGCGCAGGAAGCTGTCCGCCAGCAGCGGCACGTCCTCGAGGCGCTCGCGCAGCGGCGGCAGGTGGATCGGGAAGACGTTGACCCGATAGAACAGGTCCTCGCGCAGCGATCCGTCGGCGACCGCCTGCGCGGCGTCCCGGTTGGTGGCGGCGATGATCCTGACGTCGGTCTGCTGCACCTGGGTCGAGCCGACCCGCATGAAGGTGGCGCTTTCGAGCACGCGCAAGAGCTTGACCTGGAGCGCGGGTGGCATCTCGGTGAGCTCGTCCAGGAACAGCGTGCCGCCGCGGGCGCGCTCGAAGAAGCCGTGGTGCTGGCGGTCGGCGCCGGTGAAGCTGCCGCGCTCGTGGCCGAAGATCTCGCTCTCGATCAGGTTCGGCGACAACGCGCCGCAATTGACCGCGAGGAAGGGCAGTTCCCGGCGCCGGCTCAGGTCGTGCACGGCGCGGGCCACCAGTTCCTTGCCAGTGCCGCTCTCCCCATGGACGAAGACGGTCACGGCGGTCCCCGCGACGCGCGCGACCTGCTGGAACACTCTCTGCATCGACAGCGAGGCGCCGATCAGCGCCCCGAAGCGGCCGGTCTCGCGCCACTCCTGATTCATCTGCTCGACCTGCGCGCGCAGCCGGGACGGACGAATCAGGCGCGCCAGCAGGCCCTTCAGGTGCTCGGGGTTGATCGGCTTGACCAGGTAGTCGGCAGCCCCCAGTTGCAAGGCCCGGATGGAGGTCTCCAGGGTCGCATGGCCGGTCATGAGGACGATCTCTGTGTCGGAGAGCAGCTCGCCGCTCTCGAACATCTCGAGCCCGCTGCCGTCGGGCAGGTGCAGGTCCAGCAGCATGAGGTCCGGCTGCTGGGTCGCGAGCAGGCGCCGGGCCGCATCCAGGGAAGGCGCGACCGACACCGTATGGCGCTCGCGCGCGATCAGGCTGCCCAGCATGCGGGCCGCGTCCTCGTCGTCTTCCACGATCAGCGCGTGTCCCATGGGATCTGCCTGGCGTCCGCCGGGGAGGATCGCGCCACCGGATGCAGTTCGAGCGCCAGGTCATGCAGGTCATCCGCCAGGCCGGTCAGGCGCGCCAGCTGCCGCGAGATCAGGCCCAACGCTTCGGCCCGCAGGGCGGCGTCGTCGGGCGCGGCTTCGAGCAGGCTGACGGCGCTCATCAAGGTGCCCACGGGTGTGCGCAGGTCATGGTCGAACCGGGCCAGCCGCGCGGCCGCGTCGGCGAGTTGCGCGCGCGACCTCTCGCGCAGCGCCTCGGCGGTTTCGCGCGGCCCGGAGCGGGGTCGCGAAAGACCCATGCCGAGCAACGCGACCGCAACGACCGCGCCAAGAAGATACCGATGCTTCATGAGGGCGTCCCCTCCCGGGGGACTGCAGAGTGTGCGCCGTCCCGCCTTGCTTGGCGACAGGGATCTGCCCGCCCGCGCCCGGCACCACCGCCCCGGGACTCAATGCGCGCCGTGGAGATCGGGCGGACAAGCCGCCGAATTCCCCACATGCCGCGAATAGAGTTCGTCCACCGTCCTCATCCAGACTTCGACGGCCGTTTGCAATTCGACATCGGCGTCTATTTCGTCCTGCGGCAGCGGAATTCCTTCTTCGACGTATTTGTCGCTGAAAGGAAGTCGCCGCATCGGGTATTTCGGGATTCGTACATCGGCCATTCGCAGGACAGCCTCTTTGCGGTAGGTGGTCAGCATGCTTGTCTCCACTGTCATTTGAGAAAATACTAACCGAACAAGAGCGCGGATTTCCAGCACTGAATTGCGATGGACCCGGGCCACGGGGGCTTTGCGGCAATCTGTGCTGCAGTTTTTTCCAGCGCCCGGCAATCGCTGCCGGACAGCGGTCCGAATTCAATTGCCGCTGTCGTTTCATTGACTGTCGACCAACGGCCGACGGGCCCCATGCCGTCCGCGACCTTCAACCCTTCGAACCATCGAAAGAGGGCTGACAACGGCGAGTCGAGACGCTATATTTTTCAGCCGAAGGGGAGAGGGCAGGGCTCTTTGTTGGAGGTCATGGCGATGTCGTCCGACGCTGCAGTTCATCGGTTCGAATACGACGGTTGGTTTGTGGTGGTTGAGTTGGACGGGTCCACTTCGGAAGGCGTGTCCTCGGGGCACGCCGATCTTCAATGGAAGGACGGGCACCGATGTCGGATTTCCCTCGCCGGGAAGTACGCCGATCGGGCGAGTGCCATCGTGGCGCTCGCCCAGAGATCGCGCGCCTTCATCGACGACTGGGACATCCGGCGAGCGGAGCGCGCTTCACCCTTCATCGATCAGTAGCGCGGACCCACTGCCCAGCCATGCGGGCGAGCGGATCTGCATCGCAGACCGCGCTCGCCCTCGCGGCGCTCAGTTCACCTGCACGTTGATCCGCCTCGGCTGTGCGTGCTCGGCCTTGGGAATGCGCAACTTGAGCACCCCCTGCGCGAGTTCCGCCGAGATCTTCTCCGTGTCGAGTTCCTTGCTGAGCGTGAAGGTCCGGTGGAACCGGCCCAGGCCGACCTCGGTATGGCTCGATTGCAGCCCCTCGGGGACGGACAGGTCGATCTCGCCTTCGATCGTCAGCAGGTCGGATTCGACGTTCAGGTGCAGCTTGTCGCGCGGCACGCCGGGCAGGTCGGCATAGAGCGTGATTCCAGAGCTGTCTTCGATCACGTCCACGGGCGGCGTCAGGGTCGCGTCGGTGAAGCGCCGTTCGTCCGACCGGGCCGGAACGTTGGAAGATTCACTGGTCTTCTGGATGTCGTTCATGGTCCTTCTCCTTTCACTGGACGGCGATGCGCCGCGGCAGGGCCGAGGCCCGGCGCTGGACAGTGACATGCACGACGCCATCCCGCGCCTTGGCTTGCACGGAATCGGGGTCAGCGTCGTCGGGCAGGCTCAGCACACGGCGAAAGGCACCGTCGAAGCGTTCGTTGATGTGCAGCGTCTCCTTGGCCCCGGGAGACGGCTCGGCGCTCTTGCGCTCGCCGGCGATGGTGAGGATGCCGCGGTCGAGATGAATCTCGAGCGTTGCGGGATCCACCCCAGGGGCCAGGGCGTAGATCTCGACCGTCTTGGCCGTGCTGCCGACGTTGAGGGCGGGAAAGCCGCTGCGGCCGAAGCCGCGGATCGTGGGAGAGGGATCGAAGGCCTGCTGCATCTCGCGGTGCAGGCGATCCATCTCCGCGAACATGTCGCGAGGGAACAGGGATCGGTACATGGCGAAAACCTCCATTCAGGGTTGAACGGCGCGCCGGAGGCGTCTCCAGCGCTTCCGGTACCGAAACTAGGTGCTCCTCGACCAACTTCAAGAGGGGCGCTCAGATCTCCGCGTTGAGGATCCGGCGGCGGAATGGACGCACCAGCCGGTGCAGTACCCCGACCTGTTCGGCGGTGTCCGCGTAGCCGAGCAACTGGCCTGCCGCGCGCAGCATGAAAGGCGGGTTCCTAGCCTTGCCGCGGGAGATGAGCCGCACGTTGGTGCCCGCCGCCAGCGCCATCCCGGCCTCGATGCAACTGTTGACGTTGTCGTCCGTGATGTCGGCCATGACCAGGAATGCGTTGCAGATCTTCGCCATGATCGCCGCGTGCAGCGACTCGCTCTGGATCTCGTTGCCGATGACGACGGGCATGCCGCCGACCTGCTCGACCAGGCGTCGCATCGCGCCGCCCGCCGCCGCCGCAGGCGAATCGAGGTCCAGCGCCCAGAAGATGTACTGCGGCGCCGGTGGGGTCACCCAATCGTCCCAGAGCCCGGCGAGCGCGGCGGTGACGGCCTCCGGGCAGGCGGTCGCATCGGTATTCATCCGCAGCCAGTGGCTGTCCGGCCCGTCGCCGCGCGACACCCTCGGATCCGCTACGACGACCGAAGGCAGGCCCAGCGAAGCCGCGATGTCCATCTCGCGCAGGAAGTACTTGTAGGGGCCCGAGTCCCGGCGGACCTCGCCCGGGTCCTGCCGGTACGGGACGATGCCCACGAAGGCGCCGCAACTCGCGATGATCCGCTCGACCCGGTCGCCGTCGCCGAAGCCCTGCTGGTCCTTGGCGTCACCGACCAGCCGCAGGCCCTGCGCCACCAGTTCCGAGCACACCGCCGCGGCGCTGGACTTGTCGGCAGCCTGCCAGGAACAGCTGACATAGACGTCCCGGGCGCCGGCCGGACTCGGCAGCTTGGCGGAGGGATAGAGTGCGGATATCAGGGCGAGCGCCATCGGCGCATCGAGGTCCGGCCCGGTGGCATCGATCCAGGTGATGCCCCGCATGAAGTTCTTCACATCGGCGTTCGCGAGGCGAAGCGCGACGACGCGGAATCCCTCGACGTTCGCGCGCTCGTCCATGGCACAGTTGTATTCGGCGGTGACCCAGCCTTTGTTGAGCGACTCCTCGGAGGCGACCAGCAGGATCCCGCGGCAACGCCCGATGGCGAGTCCCAGGTCCGTCGCCAGCAAGGAACCACCAGGCAGCTGGACCTCGTCGTGCCAGACCTTGAGCCCCGCATGCTCGGTCAGCCATCGGTACAACTGCCGGACAAAGACCTGGTCCTTGTGGGCGTAGCTCAGGAAGACATCGAAATCGCGCTTGTTCAGTGGAAGCGACATGAGCGGCCCCTGGCTGGTCTGCAAGAAGGCATGCTAGGTCCAAATGGCGGATTCAGCCATCCAGCCCGAGCCGCTCGATCGCTGCGTAGACCGCGCGCACGGTGCTGCGGTCGAGCTCCTTGGCCAGTTCCGAAAGCTCGCCGTAGGGAACCATGAGCTCATCGCCGCGCTCGTCCTTGCGGGACGTCACGCCCTGGGAACGCTTGGTTTCCATCCAGGCGGAATGGACTTCCGCGGCGACAAGCTCGATGTCCGGCAGTTTCATTCCGTGGCCCGCTTCAAGTGCAAGTTTGCCGGACTTGGAGGCAACCGGCAGCGCACCGACGCGGACTGAACGGCTAGCAGTTGTGAAGATGCCCGCCGTGCAGCGCCACGTGCCGCACGTAGTTTCGCCATGCTTCCTGGGCTGCGCGGGCGCTGGCTTTCGCCGTTTCGATGGTCTGGTCCGGGGACGCGACATCGTCGTATTTCAGGAACACCCTCAAGGCTTCATCGGCTGCCTGCTTCGCCCTTCTCGCCGCAGCATCCGCCTTCATCGCCGTCGCCCTGAGTTGGGCAGCATCGTCGCCAAGCGCTTCCATATGCACCTCCATGTACGAATTAGGTTCTCATTACATGTAACGCACTGTACGTGTGTCGCAAAATGTGAGAAGACCACGGAAGAGATAGGCGGGACGGAATACGCGGGCAGCGCGGCCGACGCCCACGCGCCGAGGTGCAGGCGCCGATCAGCTCGGCAGCAGCACTTTGTCGATGACGTGCACGACGCCATTGGTGTTGAAGATGTCGGTGGCCGCGATCCCACTGCTGCGGCCGCGCTGATCGATGACCTGGAGGCTGCCGTTGACAACGATCGTCTGCCCCTGAACGGTGGCGACGGGCGTGTTGAGTGGAATCTCGGCCTTCAGCACGCGAGCCGGCAGCACGTGGTAGGTGAGCACCTTGGCCAGCAGCGCGGTATCCGCAAGCAGCGCATCCTTCGTCAGGCCAAGTTCGGCCAGCAGTGCGACGAAGGCGTTGTTGGTCGGCGCGAAGACCGTGTAGGGCCCCGGACCCTTGAGCGTCTCGACGAGGCCCGCGGCCACCACGGCCTCGACCAGTATGCTGAGGCTGGGCGTCGCCTGGGCCGTCTGCACGATGTCCTGGTTGGCCGGCAGCAGCACCCGATCGACCGTGTGCATGACACCGTTCAGTGCCGCGCCATCGGTGCTGATCACGTTGGTCACACGATTGCGGCCGTCGGTGACCTTCAAGGCGGAACCCTCGGCCTCGATCTTGAAGAAGCCACCGGCCAGAGGCACGATGGCTTTGCCGAGGGGGATGTCCGACTTGCGCACCGTGCCGGACAGCACGTGGTACTTCAGCACTGTGGTGAGCAGAGGCTTGTTGGCAAGCAGGGCGTCCTTGGTCAGGCCGAGCTCCCTCAAGAGCGCGCTGAAGGCATCGTTGGTTGGCGCGAAGACCGTGTAGGGCCCAGACCCCTGGAGCGTGGCATTCAGGTCTGCGGCATTGACCGCCTCGACGAAGACGCTGAGCTCCGGCTTGCCCTGCGCCGACTGAACCACGTTCGGAACGAGTGGCACGAATCCCCCGCCACCCCCTCCACCGCAAGCTGGAAGCAAGGCGGTCGCGCCTAGCGCAGCGACCGAGAGGACCAAGTGACGGCGTGGCAGCACAGACTTCATGGCATGGGCTCCTTCTGGGGTTGATCGAACGGACGCGGTGACCACTGACGCCGTGCTGTTACGGGAGGGGATGCCGACGTGGATCACACTGCGGCGCGGCAGGGCGTGTAACAGTTGGCAGCGCCGTGAGCGGCCACGGAAAGCTGGAGAATCCCACCCATGCGAACCGATCGATCCATGTCTCTCGCAGGTCCTTGATCTGTTCCATGCCGATGCGATGTCCGCCATCCACCAGCACCTCTCCAGCACGCTGCGCAATTTCGAGAGAATCAGCAACATCCTCAAGACCTAGGCCCGCCCTCATGACCATCGATTCCGCCATCGTCCAGGCATTCACTCCGAAGGGCGTTCTGCGCGCCTCGATCAACCTGGGAAATCCGATCCTCGCGAACGCGGACAAGGCGACCGGAGCGCCGGGCGGCGTCTCGATCGATCTGGCCCGCGCTTTTGCCGAGCGATTGGGGGTCGGGCTCGAACTGGTGATATTCGACGCTGCCGGCAAGTCGGTCGAAGCCGTTGCCAATGAGCAGGCCGACATCGGCTTCTTCGCCATCGATCCCGTGCGCGGCGCCCAGATCGCGTTCACCGAGGCCTATGTGCTGATCGAAGGCAGCTATCTCGTTCGCGAGGGTTCGCCATTGCGGCAGAACGAGGAAGTCGATCGCGAAGGACTGCGGGTGACGGTGGGCAAGGGCAGTGCCTTTGACCTTTTCCTGACGCGCGAACTCAAGAACGCCAGCATCGTGCGGGCGCCGACTTCGCCCACCGTCGTGCAGACATTCCTGGAACAGAACCTGGATGTGGCGGCCGGCGTCAAGCAGCAACTGGAAGCGGACAGCCGCGCGCAGAAGGGCTTGCGGCTGTTGCCGGGCCGCTTCATGGTGATCCGGCAGGCGATGGGAACGCCCAAGAGCCGAGGCGCAGCGGCGGCTCGGGAACTCAGTCTCTTCGTGGAAGAGATGAAGACCTCGGGCTTCGTGGCCGATGCGCTGCGCCGGCATCACATCGAAGGCGCATCGGTGGCGCCGGTCACCGGTGAAGTGGCCTCGCGCTGACTCGGGAGTTCGACACCTCCCATGGCTGCCGACCTCCAATTCCTCGTCCATCTGGTTTTCATCAGCGCCGTTGCGCTTTTCCCGGTGGTCAATCCGGTCGGCACCGCCTTCGTGGTCATGCCCTATCTGTCCAGCCTCGACGACGCGGGCAAGCGACGCGCGGTGCGCCTCATCACGCTCTACGCGTTCTGCGTGTGCACGATCACACTCCTGGTCGGGCACTGGATCCTCAGCCTCTTCGGGCTGTCCATCCCGGTGGTGCAACTGGCGGGCGGAATCATCATCTGCCGTTCCGGATGGGAGCTGCTGGGCGCGGGGGTTGCGCGGCGCGATGCAAGCGGCGGCGACGTGGCGTCCGCCCAGCAGCGGGACATCGAGGACCAGTTGTTCTTTCCGCTGACTTTTCCGCTCACCACGGGCGCGGGAACCATCTCGGTGCTGCTCACCTTGAGTGCGCATGGCGCGAACGCCGATCTCGGGCGGCAATTGCTGAACATGGGTGCGATCGAGGCCGCGGTCGTCCTCATGTGCGCGCTGGTCTATGTCTTCTACCTGAACACGCAGCGCATCCAGCGCTACCTCGGCGCTCGGGGCGAAGTGATCTTCAATCGCCTGATCGCTTTTTTCATTTTCTGTGTCGGCCTTCAGATCGCCTCGTCGGGCGTGAAGGCGCTGTTCCAGTGAGCCCCGCTGGCATGGCATGTCGATGGACTGGACAGTAGCGTCAGCTAGGGGGCTGTGATCGCGGTCACCGGCGCCGTCCGGGGATGGTCTGCCCCTATGGCGTCGGAATCCCAAGCTCCCATAATTTCTGCAGCCCGGACCTTGGCGCCCGGGCCGACACGCGGACTTCAACTCTGTTCGGAGGAAATATGTCCAGACGCATGACCTGGCCACCACGCGACGGCGATCCGCTGCACTTCGCGGTGAACTGAGCCTCGGGCGCCTCGGCCGGCAGTGCGGCCCGGCGCCCCGAACCGGACAAGCGCGATGATCACGCCGAAGGTCCGTGCCATGGCTGCGGCGCTTCTCCTGGCGGCGGCAGGAGCCCAGGTCGCGGGCGCCGCGGATTTCGCCGTCGAGCGCCGGCGCATGACGCAGGAGATCGAGGCGCTGGCGCGCCAGACCGGCGCCGAGACCGGCCGGCCGGCCTTCGACGCCCGCGTGATGACCGCGATGGACACGGTGCCACGGCACGAGTTTGTGCCCGCGGAGCAGATCGACGTCGCGTATGCGAACCGGCCGGTGCCGATCGGCCATGGGCAGACCATCTCGCAGCCCTACATCGTGGCCCTCATGACGGACCTGGCCAAGGCCCAACCCGGCCACAAGGTGCTCGAGGTGGGAACCGGCTCGGGCTACCAGGCGGCGGTGATGGCGCAGCTGGCCCGCGAGGTCTACAGCATCGAGATCGTCGAGCCGCTCGGGCAGCAGGCCAAGCGGCGCCTGGGGCAACTGGGCTACGGCAATGTCCAGGTGCGGCTGGGCGACGGCTACCACGGCTGGGAGGAACATGCGCCCTTCGACGCCATCCTCGTGACCGCCGCGGCCAGCCACATCCCGCCGCCGCTGATTCGCCAGCTCAAGCCCGGGGGCCGGATGGTGATCCCGGTGGGCGCGGCGTTCATGGTGCAGCAACTGATGCTGATCGAGAAGAAGCCGGACGGAACGGTATCGACGCGCCAGATCCTGCCGGTGGCCTTCGTTCCGCTCACCGGCGGGCGCTGAGCCCGGAGCGTCGATGGCCCCCGCGCCGCTGATCGCCGTGGCCCTGGTGTCGGCGGCGGCGCTGGCCTACGAGATCCTGCTGATGCGGCTGTTCTCGGTCATCCTGTGGCACCACTTCGCCTACATGATCATCAGCCTCGCGCTGCTCGGCTGGGGGGCCAGCGGCGCGCTGCTGACCCTCGCGCAAGCCGCCGTGCGGAAGCATTTCGCGCCGCTCTTCTGTGCCGCCGCCTCGGGCTTCGGGCTCGGGGCGATCGCCTGCTTCATGCTGGCGCAGCGGGTACCGTTCAATCCGCTGGAGTTGTTCTGGGACCCGCGCCAGCCGGGTTGGCTGCTGGCGGTCTACCTGCTGCTCCTGCTGCCCTTCCTGTGCGCCGGCGCCTGCGTCTGCATGACCCTGTCGCGCTTTCGCGGCCAGGTGTCGCGCATCTACAGCGTCGACATCCTCGGCGCCGGCGCGGGGAGCCTGGGCATCGTGGCGCTGCTGTTCGTGCTGTCGCCGGCCGACGCGCTGCAACTGATCGGCGCGCTCGGCTGCGTCGCGGCGGCAGTCGGCTGGATCGAATGCGGCGGTCGCCGGCGCTGGCCGGCGCTGGCGCTGCTGGCGCTGGCGGGCGTGCCCTTGGTGCTGCCCTCGGAATGGATGGCGCCCGCGATGTCGCCCTACAAGGAGCTGTCGCAGACCCTGCGAATTCCGGGCGCGCGGGTGGTGGCGCAGCGATCGAGCCCCCTGGGCCTCGTCAGCGTGGTCGAGAGCCCGCGCATCCCGCTGCGTCATGCACCGGGCCTGAGCCTCACCGCATCGACCGAGCCGCCGCCGCAATGGGGCGTGTTCACCGATGGCGAGGGGCTCAATGCATTGACCCGTTTCGACGGCCGGCGCGGCACCCTGGCCCATCTGGACCAGATCAGCTCGGCGTTGCCCTATCACCTGCTTCGCGCGCCGCACGTGCTGGTGCTGGGCGCCGGCGCCGGGCAGGACGTGCTGCAGGCGCACTATCACGGCGCGCGCCGCATCGATGCAGTGGAGCTGAACCCGCAGATCGTCGAGCTGGTGCGGGGCCCGTTCGCGGCCGCGGCGGGGGGCGTCTATGGGCCGATGGCGCATGTCCACGTGGCCGAGGCGCGCGGCTTCATCGCGGCCAGCCGGCAGCGCTACGACCTGATCCAGGTCGCTCTGCTCGATTCCTTCAGCGCGTCGTCGGCCGGTCTCTACGCACTGGCCGAAAACTATCTCTACACGGTCGAGGCCTTGCAGGACGACCTGCGCCACCTGCAGCCCGGAGGCCTGCTCGCGGTCACGCGCTGGGTCACGCTGCCTGCGCGCGATGCACTCAAGCTTTTCGCCGCCGCGGTGGTGGCCCTGGAGCGATCGGGTGTCGGCGACCCCGCTTCCCGGCTGGCATTGATACGAAGCTGGAAGACCACCACGCTGCTGGTCAAGAACGGCGCGCTGACCCCGGATGACATCGCGGCCATCAAGGCCTTCTGTGTCACCCGCTCCTTCGACCTGGCCTTCTACCCCGGCATGCGGCAGGGCGAAGCGAATCGTTTCAACGTGGTCGAGGGGCCGGACCTGTTCGACGGGGCGCAGGCGCTGCTCGGTCCGGGGCGCGGCGAATTCATGGCGCGCTACAAGTTCCACATCGAGCCGGCCACCGACGACAAGCCGCACTTCTTCCACTTCTTCAAGTGGCGCTCGCTGCCCGAACTGCTGGCCTTGAAGGAGCAGGGCGGCCTGCCGCTGCTCGAATGGGGCTACCCGGTGCTCGTCGCCACGCTGGTCCAGGCGCTGGTCGCGAGCCTGCTGCTGATCGGGCTGCCGCTGGCATGGGTCGCGCGTTCCGGCGCGCTGCGCGCAGTGAGCACAACGCCCGGCGTGTCACGCGGGCGCGTGCTGGTCTACTTCCTCGCGATCGGGTTCGGCTTCATGTTCATCGAGATCGCGTTCATCCAGAAGTTCGTGCTGTTCCTGAGCCATCCGCTGTACGCGATCGCCGGCGTGCTGTTCGCGTTCCTGCTCTTCGCCGGTATCGGCAGCGGCGTGTCGGGTCGGCTCAAGGGATGCCCGGTGGTGGCGGTGGCGGGCGGCATCGCGGTGTCGGCGGCGCTCTGCCTGCTCGTGCTGCCTTGGCTCTTCGAGCACGCGATGGGCTTGCCGGATGCGGCGCGGATCCTGATCGCGGTGACCCTCATCGCCCCGCTGGCCTTCTTCATGGGCATGCCTTTCCCGCTGGGCCTGGCCCGGGTGGAAGCGGCCGAAGCCCGGCTCGTTCCCTGGGCCTGGGGCATCAACGGCTGCGCCTCGGTCACGGCCGCGGTGCTGGCCACGCTGCTCGCGATCCACATCGGCTTCACCGCCGTGGTCGTCGCGGCGCTGCTGCTGTATGGCGTGGCGGCCGCGGCGCTTCCCGGCGGGCTTGACAGCGCATCGGCCTTCGCCGAAGGATGATCGATCGTCGAAGCGCCTTGACCCAAGAGGATGAAACCTGCCGCGATCATGCTTTGGCTCGTCACTGCCTGCGCGATGGCGCTGGCAGCACCCGCCATGTTCCAGGACCGCCTGCTCTACCACCCCGCCCGCGCGCCGGCCGCCGAGATGGCGTCCGCCGGCCTCGTCGCCTGGCCGGCGGAGGGCGAATTCCGTGGCCTGGTGGCCGAGCCGCCAGGCCCAGCGCGCGGGACGGCGATCGTCTTCCACGGCAATGCCGGACACGCCGGGCATCGCAGCTACTACGCCGCGACGCTCACCCGCCTCGGGTTGCGCGTCATCCTGGCCGAGTACCCGGCCTACGGTCCGCGCGACGGCGCGCTGGGCGAGCGCAGCCTGGTGGATGACGCTGCGCAGACCATCGCGCTGGCGCATCGGCTGCACGGCTCGCCCCTGCTTCTCATCGGCGAATCCCTGGGTGCTGGCGTGGCCGCCGCGGCGGCCGCGAGTCAACGCGAACAGGTCGCGGCCCTGATGCTCATCACGCCCTGGGACAGGCTCGAACAGGTCGCGGCTCACCACTATCCGTGGCTGCCGGTCGGCTGGCTGCTGCGCGACCGCTACGACAGCGTCGTTCACCTCGCGCAGATCGGACGCCCCGTGCTGGTGGCCGTCGCAGAGCGAGACCGCATCATTCCGGCCCGTTTCGGCACGGCGTTGTACGACACGCTGCCCGGACCCAAGCGGCTCGAGGTGGTCCGCGCCGCCGACCACAACGACTGGATCCGCTACGTCGACGATGGCTGGTGGCGCAGCGCATTGGGCTTCCTGCTCGGCGAGCCTGCTTCGCGCTGATGGAAGCTGGCCAATCCTTTCATCGAGTGTCATCTACCGCAGCACATCGACGATGAATGCAACCTGCCCAGCAGGGCGGGGTTGGGCTGGGCCATCTACTCGTTCTGCCATCCGGCCGAGATCGGTCTTCGGCGTGATATCGCCGAAGTCGACGGTCGTCATCGTAGTGATCGCCCAGTACACGCCGACCGGAATGCTCGTGTACCCGTGGGCGGGCCTTCGACCACGTACATCAGCGAACCCATGATCGGGACGACCAGCATCACGAAGGCCATGAAGACCAGAAACTTTCGCCGGGACGCGGCCAGCGCGCGGCCGAGCGCACCGAACTCATGGACGTACGACACCTTCAGCCGCAATCCCGCCGTGGAGCGCCCATAAGGTTGCGGTTCCCTTGCGCGCGAGGCCGGACTGGTCGTCATGGAAGAACTATGGACGTCGATCAAGCCGATCTCGCTTCAACATCCTCAGCCGGACTCGCCGCCCCAGAATCCGGCTCTACATAGAGGTGCCTGGCCTGGGTTGTCCATCCAGTTGGGGATGAGTTGGAGAACGAGTCAGCGCAAGATCATTGAAAGAATGCTCGGGACGATCCTTTCGTTGTCGCCACCAGTTCGATGACGCCGTCTCCGCCCAAGGCATTCGACGCCGTCGCTTGAACGTCTGCTTCTGTCGTGAAATCGTCTTGAGAGATACCTCTTATGTTCGATAGACATGTTTCGGCAAATGTGACAAAAGCGTTCCCTATGCGGCGCGCTCGGCGGCGCTCCCCCGAAGAGAAGGCGCAACCGCCCCACATTGTCATGCCCTCCCTCACCGGTCCAGAATGCAGCCTGCCGCGCCGGCTGAAGCTGGTGCTGGTCGCAGATCTGGTCGAGTCAGTCAGCCTGATGCAAGCGGATGAACTGGGTGTCATCGTGCGCTGGCAGAGCTTCCTCGCGCACGTGAGCGAGTTCATTTTGCCCACGAACGATGGGCGACTCGTGAAGAGTCTCGGCGATGGGCTGATGGTCGAGTTTGACGTCGCGCGCAAAGCCGCACGTGCGGCAGCAGCAATGCACGCATGGATGGCAAATTGCTGCGAGCCCCTCGCCGATGGCAAGCCGCTCGCACTGCGCGTGGGGCTGCATGCCGCACATGTTTTCTTGGGCAACGATGACGTCTACGGCGCCGGAGTCAACCTGGCGGCCCGCGTCGCGACGCTGGCCGAAGCGGGTGAGACTGTCGCTACCGCTCAAGTACGCGATCTGCTCGATGATGTCCTTGACGCAGACATCCAGGATCTGGGCGAATGTCATCTCAAGCACATCGACAAGCCTGTTCGGGCCTTTCGGATAGGTCCCGCCCGTGAATTCGGACGGATGCCGTCTCGCGCCATGCCGGCGCAACTGTGGGCCTCGGTCGCTGTTGTTCCTTTTGCCTGTCTCTTTTCCACGCAAGAGTTTGCAGCGATCGGAGACTTGCTGGCGGACGGCATTATCGAGCAGCTTTCGCTCTCTCCGGATCTTCACGTTGTGTCCAGGCTCTCGAGCGGAACGTTCAAAGGACGCCCGAGCTCCCTGATAGAGATTGCCACTCACCTGGATGTTCGCTACGTCGTGTCTGGAAGCTACGTCGTCACGGCTTCAAGTCTGGCGGTCACCGCGGAGCTTGCCGATGCATCGAATGATCGCGTTCTCTGGGCAACGCGGCTTCGAGGTGACTGGCGTGATCTGTTGGTTCCTGAGAGTGAGCTTATTCAACAGCTGGCAGGTGATATCCACGGCAGGTTGCTTGAGAGCACCGCCGCCAAAGCGTCGACTTGCCCGTTGCCAACACTTCAGAGCTATGAGTTGTTCCTGGGTGGCATTGCCTTGATGCACCGAGCGAGCAGCGACGACTTTGACATCAGCCGAAGTCTGCTCGAATCGATCACGGAGCGGCACCGATCTGCAGCCGCGGCACACGCATGGCTCGCCAAGTGGTATGTCTTGCGAGCGATCCAAGGCGCAATAGACGATGTTCCACGGGCGGCGTCGATCGCGCTGGAGCACACGCGCCGCGCCTTGGCGAGTGAACCAACCAGTGCGCTTGCCTTGGCCATGGAGGGTTTCGTCTATGCCCATCTGAAGCAAGACATCGACTCTGCATTGCCGCGACTGGCCAGGGCAAGGGAGATGAATCCGAGCGAAGGACTCGCCTGGCTGTTCTCCGGAGTGATCCATGCGTTCCTTGGCGACTCCGAAATGGCCCTCGCATCAGGGCACAGGGCCCTGGCCCTCTCGCCCCTCGACCCGTTGCGCTACTACTACGAGTCACTCATGGGATCTTGCGAGTTCAGCGCCGGACACTACGCGGAGGCGATCCGGTGGTGCGAAAGCTCGCGCAAGCGAAATCGTCAGCATCTGTCAACGTTGCGCGTTCTGATCGCCGCATACACGGCCGCAGACCAGGGTGCCCAAGCGCTCTTGGTCGCCAACGATCTGCGCCGCCTACGCCCCGGCTATACCGTTGCTGCCTACGAGGCGCAATCGGTCGCCGCGCGGTACCCCTTCGGACAACAAATCGCGCGCGCGCTGCGAAGCGCGGGCATTCCTGGGTGACCAACTGGAGGTAGTGACATGCTTGCACTCGGTGGTTCGGCTTTGGGTGGTTCGGCTTTGGGTGGGTCTGCACTTGGGGGATCAGGGGGATCAGGGGGGTCGGGGGGGGCGGGAGGCTCAGGTGGCTCCGGATCCACCTTGGCGGACGGATTTGCAACCCCTATTGTCGTCAGCGCGCTTTGGTCGGGGCGAGACGGAATCTTTGACTCCGAGGACCACCGGGCGTTGAACCAGGTTCCGTCAGCACCTGAAACGCTCGATCTCCACGGTCAGCTCGTTCGCTGGGAACCTTGGGTTCGACTGTCCGTTGCACAAATGGAATTGCTCAAGGGCCTTAGTTTCAGTCAAACGGCCAACAGCATGACGCTCAAAAGCGGCGAGGCGAAACTTGTCACCCTCGGGCGCCCCGACAAGTCCTTCTTTCACGAACAACTCGGTTTGGTTCAGAGCTGGGCCGAGTTGCGCGACGAGAGGGCGAATGAGATCCTGGCCCAGATCGACAATCAGTACGCCTTCATTGGAGCGGTGACCGGATTGAACATGGGTCGCCACAAATGGACCATGGAATGGTTGTCCATGGCGCTTCAATTGATCATTCCTGTGGAAATGGCGTTCAAGCACGCCTTCGGATGCTACCGTCCGGTGGACTTCTCCCCGCAGGTGCAGCCGATCATCACGACGCCCGGACACGGAACCTATCCGATGGGCCATGCGGCGCAGGCATACGCATTGGTTGTTGCGCTGGAGAACCTGACAGGGTTCACCGACGAAACGAAGGATGTGGGGCTGCAGCTTTCGCGGCAGGCCGAGCGTATCAGCGTGAACCGTGTCGTCGCCGGAGTGCACTTCCCCGTCGATGCGTTCGCTGGCGCCGTGCTCGGTCGAACGCTGGGCGAGTACTTCCTCCGCCTGTCTGGCCTGCAGACTACGTGCTTGGAGCGCAAGTTCGAAACGGAGTCCGTGGCTGACAAAGCGGCAACGCTCGATTTTCCCGGAGACGGCCTGCATCGCGATTGGTCGACCTTCGCCAAAGTCGCTGAGGTGAAATCGGTCAAGACTTCCGAGTTCTTGAGCGCAATCGCCAAGCTCGCCCAAGCAGAGTGGGGGGATCCGAACCCAAAGGCGCAATCATGAGCGCGCCTGAAGTTCAACAACTTCTTCTCGACGGCAAGGCCGATGCGTACCTCGAATGGGGGCTGAAGACTGACTTTCGCTTCCTGGGCAAGAAGAAGGAACCGATCGGACTGTTGCTGAAATGGGCAACGAAGGACATCGCGAACTGCATCGAGGACGCGGAGAAAATTCAAGAGGGGCTCGATTTTTCGGACGTTTACAAAACCAAGTCCATCTGTGCGCTCGCGATCCCTGCAAGCGACATGGTGACGTTCTTGACGCAGACCGAGCCTCGAATCGAGGCGATCGAGCTGTCCTCGGCGATCGTGGTCCGTACCGAAGCGGAACAGCTGAAAGAAGAGGCCGATGACCTTGAGAGGGCCTTGGCGGCCGGCCGGGAGGCTCCCAGCTATTCCAATCCCGCCCGTCCGCGTTCTGAGGTTCTGCTCGCTCTTCTCGATGACAGTTGTGCCTTTGCCAACTCCCGATTCTTATCAAGTGATGGTCCGCGCGTCTGGTTCCTTTGGGACCAGAACGAACACTCCAACGGAGTGACGCCCACTTCAAGATCCGGGCCAACCAAGCTGTCCGATTTTCGTTACGGTGGGCAATGGTGCCGACAGGATTTTGCGACGGCGCTCGATGCTGCCCAAGGAGACGAAGACCTCGCCTACCATGCAGCAGGCGTCTCCGGATTGAGGCGGCGGGCAACACACGGAACTCACGTGATGGACCTGTTGGCTGGGGGGCTCGAGAAGCCAATCGTTGCCGTCCAGTTTCCCAGCGCCGGCATCGAGGATTCATCGGGGCGGTGGCTCTCGCGGCACGTTCTTGATGGACTGCACTACGTCATTCAATGTGCGCATGAGGACACCAGACGAATAGTCGCAAACATCAGCTGGGGGCCGCAAACCGGCCCGCATGATGGCTCAGCCCTCCTTGAGGAAGCCATCGACGATCTCGTTGAAAAAGACCCTCGCCTGGAGGTCGTGTTCCCTGCGGGCAACTCCTTCAGTTCAAGGGCGCACGGGTCCGCCAGGTTGAGCGACGGATGCAAGGGTTTGGAGTGGGTGGTTCCACCGGATGGGAAGTCGCCGGCATTTCTCGAAATCTGGTGGCCGCCAGGCATAGCCCCTGAGGATGTCGAACTGACTGTCGAAGCGCCTGACGGAACAGGCCTGACCGTGACTGGGCGAGGATTTGTGGCGGCCCCGGAGGATCGGTGGTCGATAACACTGATCAAGGCGCGGAAGAACGGCGCCATGGCCCTCGTTGCCATCAACCCAACCGGCGGAGCAGAGGGGTCTTGCTGTGGCCGACACGGCATTTGGAGGGTCACCGTCGAGCCTCTGGAAGGTGTTGAAGATCTGCATATGTACATCGCGAGAGCTGACCATGACATGGGCGCTCGACGCCGTGCTCGATCGAGCCATTTGAATGATGCTTGCTACGGGCTTTCGCGCTTTCGAGCCGCTTCGGAGAGGGATTCTGAGGCGCCAGGCTCGATCATTCAGCGCGCGGGCACCTTGAACGGTGCGGCCACTGGTGCGAGGTGCACGCTCGCCGCCGGGTATCTCGGAGATGACCAGACGCGTCGACCCGCGCCGTACTCGTCGTCGGGCCCTGCCAGAGGCGGAACAAAGGATGGACCGGATGCCGCATACCAAACCGACTATTCGCTGGGTGTGCGAGGCATTCGGGCCTCCGGCGTCCGTTCCGGAACAACTGTTCGACTTGTCGGGACGAGCATGGCTGCTCCGCAGAGAGCGCGCGAGTTGGCTTTGCAAGTAGTGCCAGCGCGGGGAGCGGCTCAGAAACAGCAGGAAACTGTAGATGGATCTGCGCCATCTTCAGAGCCGGTCAATCCCGCCGCCCTTGCGGACCGTCACCGCATCGGCGGCGGGTATCGACCTGCTCTTGCTGGCAAGCACGGGGAAAGGGCCGGGCAGAGACCGCCAATTTCGTCAGAGGACGGTAATTCCGAACGCACTCGAAGCGCACTCACAAAAGGAGGAATGTCATGAAATTCACAGCCGGCGAGCATTGGTTGGCCATCGACTACAAGTTGCCGCACGAAAAGAGGATCTACAACGCAGCCCCTTTCGTGGTCGAGGCCACCAAGGGGAAGAAACGGTCCGCCACGACGTACGCGTTCGATACTGAAATGATTGCGCCCGGGGGGTCCTGGGAGCTCCCTGCGCAGGCGACCTTCATCCATGAGCGTGTTCTGAGGGGCGCGGATACGCCGCCCGGCGACACACCCGAATAGGCAGTTGGCTGGTGGTTGCCGCTCCTGCGGTGGCGGCCTCCACTTCCGCGGCGAGCCGGTGTCGATGTCGACCTGCGCCGCGGATGGAAGCTCGTCGAGTGTGGACGGCCGGACCACGTCGCGGCGGGCCATCGATGGATCGGTTCGTGGCGCCCGTCGCGGCTGGCATCCTGCTGCAGCGCCACCTGCTCGGCGCCATGTTGCGCCACGCCCTTCGGATGATATCAACATGCGACGCGCGCTGTCGTCTGGAGGCGGCACCTCCGCACGACCGGCTGGCGCCGCAGGTCTATTCGCATTGCACCAACGTAGCCTGTCATTTGGGTTCGTTCACCACGGGCAGCGAGAAGGCGAACAAGGCGCCACCACCGGGATTGTGGGATGCCCAGAGCTTGCCGCCATTCGCTTCAATCAGCTTGCGACAAATCGCCAAGCCCACGCCCAAGCCGCTGGATTTGGTCGAATAGAACGACTCAAAGACGCGTTCGAGGTCGCCCTTGGCAATGCCAGGGCCGCTGTCGGCGATCTCCACCAGAACTTCGTCGGATTCACTGGGTCGCACATCGATGGCGATCCGCCTTTCATGCCCGGGAGGCGCCCCGTCGATCGCTTCGATGGCATTGCGTAGCACGTTCAGGACGACCTGCTGAATGTGCACCTCGTCGACCTCGACAGTCGGCAAGGGCCGCACCGCTGCGAACCGGATGTCGATGCCTCGAAGTTCGCAGTCCCTTCCCAGCATCTCGGCGCTTTCCTCGACCGCCCGAGCCACATCGATCGACTTGGGCTCCAACTCGTGGCGCTGAGTCATGCTCCGCATGCGGGTCACAACGTCGCCTGCGCGCTGTGTCTGTGCGACCATCTTGTCGAGGAGTTCAACAACACGCTGCACATCAGGAGATGCCTCACCAATCCGGCGGCGAGCCGCCATCGCGTAGTTTTCGATCGCACCGAGCGGCTGGGTGAGCTCGTGTGCCAGGGCCACCGACATCTCTCCAGCGGTGTGGAGCCGGACCAGATGCGCCATGCGTTCGCGCCAGTGAACCGCTTCCGCTTCCGCGGCGAGCTTGCGACGCTCAATGGCTTCACGTGCTTGCACGCTGCCGAACACCTGGGCGAGAAGACGAATGCCTGGCATCAGCGCGTCTGGCCATTCATGTCCGTTTTGAGAACACGCGATGGAGAAGGCGCCTGCATTGCGGTCCGAGACGTTGACCGGCATCACGAGAAGCGACCGCACGCCCAGCGCACGCAGCGCCTCGGCATCTTCGCCCGCTTCCTGCGGCAGGTCGGCAATGCGCGCAAGACGGACGGTGTCGCCTTCTGACACGCGAGCACGAACCCACGGAAGTGCGAGCGCACTCACCTCGGCCCAGCTCTTTGGCAGGTCGATTGCATCCGCTTGCCAATTCCGAGTCGCGTCCTCGTGACCATCCTTGCCGAAGCGCAGCCAGAGTGCGACCTGATCAGCCCCGATGAACTCGCCGATCTGACGCAAGCCGGTGGAAATCGCGTGATCTGCCTGCTGTGGCGTCGCGAGGGCCAGGCTTCCGAGGATGCTGCTTGCGAGCCGCTCGAAGCCCAGGACAAGATCGAGTTCTTCCTGCGCGCGCTTGCGTTCCATGGCGCTGCCGAACATCTGCGCCAGCAGATGCAGGCGGGGCAGGAGCTCCGCCGGCCAACTGCGTTCGAAGCGGACGCAGGCGAAGTTGAGGGCCCCCTGCAGTTGCCCTGCAATGAAGAACGGCATCATGACATGGGATTTCATGCCGATCTTGCGCCAGGTCTCCTTGTCGAGACTGGCTTCCGCCGGCAAGTCGTCCAGGCGAGAGAACACGACCGGCTCGTTGGCTCTCGCTTTCGTCAGCAGCCACGGATTGACGACTTGGGCTGGGAGAAATTTGGGTGCCCGCACGACACCTTCGACGGCGTAAGAGTGTGTGATCTCGACACTGCCGTTGATCGTCAGCACGCGGCCTAGCGAACAACGGCAGATGCCGAGGAATTCCACGATGCGCGCCAAGCACACTTCCATGACGCGATCGAAGTCTTGGACGGACAGATTGATGAATGAGGCGGACAGCTCCGCCAGGAGCTGCTCGAAGCCAAGCAGGTCGCTCGCCACAGGTGGCGGGAGCGTTGGAACGGATGGACTCGGCTCAGTCATCGGAAGCTAGAATTCTCCGCAGTCTTGCCATGAGGTGGTGCGCATGCGTCAGATCCGTTCCTTCATTTCTGTGCTTGTGCTCGCGCTTCACCTGGCGCCAGGAGGTGTCTCCCATGCGCAAGGCAGCAGCGTTGGGGTGACAAAACTCTTGTTGCCGTTCGAAGGTGGTTCGGGCCGACCTGTTGCGGAATCGCTGGCCGAGGGCGCTCGGCTTCTGCTCGGCCGGACGGTCGTGGTCGAGAGCAGACCCGGCGCCAGCGGACGCATCGCTGCGATGGCGCTGAAACGTGCCGCACCGGACGGCACGACGATCGCGCAGTTCCCGATCGTGGTGCCGGTCATGGCGCCGCTATCCTTCAAGGAAGTCCCCTACACATCGCGTGATTTCGCACCCATTTCGCAGATAGCGACCTACGATCTGGCCCTCGCTGTACCGAACGCACACCCCGCAAGGACCGTCGCAGAACTCGTCGACTGGTTGAAGAAGAATCCGCCCCAACGATTCTACGGAAGTCCGGGTGCAGGAACGTTGCCCCATTTTCTCGGCGTGATGATCGCCAAGGCGATCGAGATCGACATGACGCATGTGCCATACAAAGGCGCCGCTGCCCTGAAGGTGGATCTCGTCGAGGGCACCATCCCTTGCGGTATCTCAGTGGTTTCCGACCTCATCGACCTGCACCGCGCCGGGCGCATCCGGATCCTTGCAACATCTGGCGAGAAACGGCTTTCCCAACTTCCTGATGTGGCGACGTTTGCCGAGCAAGGTTATCCGCGCGTCGTGGCCAGCGGCTGGGTTGGCATCTTCGCGCCAGCCGGTACACCGCGGGCGATCATCGATGAATGGTCGGCGGCGCTCGTCACGACGGTGCGGTCGGCGGCGACACGGCAGAGGCTGATCAACCTGGGGGTCGAGCCGACCGGCACGTCGCCCGACGAGTTCGCGGCCATCGTCGAGGCAGACGTGGCCCGCTGGGCGCCCATCATCAAGTTGTCCGGCTTTCAGGCCGAATAGAGACGGGCCGGCCTTGGGCGTTTTGATCGCCCATCAACGCTTGCTGACGAGGCTCCGTATGACCTGGACATATCCTCCGGCGACGTGGGCCTGCTGAAGCACTCCCTTGTCCCTCAACAGTCGGTGCATCCGGCGCAGGTTGTATGAGGGAACGGTCGGCACCAAGTGATGCTCGATGTGGAAGTTGACGAAGTTGGGTGCGAACAGCAGGCGCTCCCACCACGCCGCGAGGACCGTGCGCGTGTTCGACCAGATGTCTTGGCTCACCGTGCCCGGAAGTGCGCCATGCTCAGCGGCATTTCGGATGCGGCTGACCACCATGTATGTGGTCAGCCAGGTCGCCGGCCACAGCAGGTAGGCGATCGCATGCCCGCAGGCCCACAACAGGACGAACGCCAAGGCATGTATGAGCAGCATGCGGCGGGCGTTCCACAGCAGGTGTCGCACTTTGCACGTTCCGGGGCTATCGCCATCCATTGCTGCGGATTCGGCGCTCTGCTTCTTGTAGGCATAGCCGAATCGCAGCTTCTCAGGCTCCGCATGCGCATACAGCACGGCGAGAGTGGCCGCCGCCTTCAGGCCTGTGAGGCCGAGCACGTCGCGAAGAAGCTTGCGCGCCAGTGAGGCTGGGGTGACCGGATAGCCACGGTAGTTGGGCAGGTCCGGGTCGTCCTGCGTGCCGGTCTTCACGTGGTGGGTCATGTGATAGCTGCGATAGATCAACAGGTCGGCGAACACCGGCGCGGCGCACAGCCACTGGCCGATCCAGTCGTTCAGCGGGCGAGAGGGCGTCAAGGAGCGATGCGCGCACTCATGCATGAGGATGCCCAATCCCAACTGGCGGCCGGCCAGCACCAGCATGGCAAGCGCTACCGTGGCAATGCCGGGCCGGGCGATGACCAGGGCAAACGTTGCCGCGATCAGGCACCAGTTGACCAACAGCATCCAGGCTGCCTTCCAGGTGGACTTGCGCTGCAACATCAGCAGCTCTTCGCGGCCCAGCAGTGCGCGAACTTCATTCATGGGGAATCTCCATATGCAATCTCGAATGCTCCGATTGAATCAAAGGCACGGCAGAATCTGTTGTCATGAAGCGCCAGATACGTGACACGAACGCACAACCTGCCCCCGCTCCGGTACGCGTGGCCATCCTGCTTCCCGACCGAGCGTGGGCAGGCTCAGTGCTGCTGGTGCGCGACCTGCTCCAGGCCGCCGGCACCCTTGCGGCGCGCAATAGCGACATAGCCGCGAGTGCACTGTTCGACGTTCGCCTGGTGGCGCGGAGCAAGGCTCCGGTCAGCAGCTTCGGCGGCCTGCCGCTGACGCCGGACCTGACGCTGAAGCGAACGGGTGATTTCAGCGTGGTGGTCGTGCCCGCGCAGTTCGCGCCGGCAGCCGAAACGACCGAAGACGACGCGGCGTACTGTCAGTGGCTGCGACGGCAACATGCAGGTGGCGCACTGGTGATGAGCTTCGGCGGCGCGCTGCTGCTGGCCAAGTCAGGCCTGCTCGATGGGCGCGAGGCCACCGGATTGCTGAGCGAGCGATCGATCATCCGCCGCCGCTTTCCGGAGATCCGCTACCAGTCCTCCCTCAGGATCGTGGCGGCCGCCGACATCATCACGGTGTGCGGCATCGGTCCCACGGTGGACGCGTGTGCCCACCTGATCGAGCGATTCTTCGGCATGCAGCGCGCACGTCGCTTCCTGAGGCACACCAGTACCGACGCGCTTCCTGCCGACAACAAGCTCGCGCTTTGGAGCGCCGCGTACAAGCGGCACGGCGACGCGCAAGTACTTGCGGTGCAGGAGATGCTCGAGCGCGAAATGGATCCGGTGCCGAGCCTGGCTGCGCTGGCACAGCACGTCGGATTGAGCGAACGCAGCCTGTCGCGACGCTTTGCCGACGCCGTGGGCTTCAATGTGCGGCAGTACGTGGCCAGGCTGCGTCTGGAACACGCGGACCACCTGCTCGCCACGAGCCGCATGGCGCTGGCGCATGTGGCGCGCGAATGCGGCTATTCGAGCGCCAGCGCCCTGAGCCGTGCATTTGCCCTGATGCGCGGCAGGACTCCCCGTAGCCACCGGCTTGAGCATGCAGCCCGGCGTCAGCGACGCTGAGCCAGGGGAGACGTGGCCGCCCATTGATGCCAGCGGACCGGGCGCAAAGTTCATCACAGGCATCGCGGCTGGTCTGGGCAGTGGTGTCAGGTTGACCGTATCGAGAGATCAGATTGTCAACGGCGTGCTGCTGGCGAACCGGGTCGAATTTAATTGTTCGATTCGCTCAGCGGACATTGGCGCCGGTCAACCGCGGGGCAATCGACGCGTTGGTGAAGATCGGGGCCCTCATTTCATCACGGAACATAATGAAAAAGTACTCATATCTCGTAGCCGCCGGATGCGCCTTGCTCGGCCTGACCAGCGTCGCGCGCGCGGTCAACATCGACATCAATGTGGGCACGCCAGCGCCGGTCTACGTCGCACCGCCCCCTGTGTACGTTGCCCCGCGACCGGTGTACGTACCTCCGCCTGCACAGGTGGTGGTTGTGCCCGGCTGGTATGGCGAGCGGTACTACGATGGGCGTCGCTATTGGGGCCGGCACGAGTGGGAGGCCCGCCAGCACCACGACCGAGACCGTCATCACCACGAAGGCAATCGCTACCACTGCCCACCGGGCCACGCCAAGAAGGGCGAGTGCTGACCGGTCAGCCAGCCGGTAGCAGGCCGACGGTTCTGGTTCGAGGCCCAAGCTCGAACGCGTGCTCTAGACTGGATGCGGGCCTTTTGCGGTAGTCCGCCGAGTGCACCGCGGATCTCGCTATCCTCGCCCGTTGGCTACGCCGAAGAGCTCGACGACGCCTATCGGCAATCTCTGAGTCGCGACGCGCTGCTCGAAGCTCTGAACGAACTGCTGGAAGCTGAGGGCGCATCGCGACAACATCGATCGAGCGGATGCGGCGCTGCCTGCGGCGCCTTCCGAAACCCACTCAACGTGGTGAAATCTGCATTCCGACCGCCGCGCAGAACTCGGGGAGAAGACACCTGGCCGGAAGCAAGAACATCCGGGTCTCCAGTCGCTCGAGATCGCCGGGACTCATATCGATGCCCAGATAGGTGAGCTTCTTGTTGCGAAGGTCTGCGAAGCCCGATTCATAGCGCCGCGCCAGTTTGCGCCACAGGGCGTGCGCGCCCGCCGACTGACGCGCCCCTGTCATCAAGCAGCTTCCGGTGGCGAGCGCCCAGTCGTAGACGGCCGTCGCGATTCCTTGCCGTTGGTATTGGGGCAGATAGCGTGAATGAGGAGAGCGAAGATGCCGATCCGCCCGACGGTCGACTTCGACCAATCTGTTGAAGACCGTGCAGCCGGCCAGACATCGTCGCTGCATGTCTTCGACGTACGCATAGCGCTCGCCGTCGACCTCCCGGACGTGCACCTTGAGATGGGGATCGCGAAGGACGAAGCTTGGCAGGCCGTGAAGTTGGTCGCCTGGCGTTTGAATGCGCTCGTAAATGTGGGTGAGCGGGTCGCCGCGGTTCGTCGCGGACGGATCGACATCGACCCGAAGTTCGGCCGGGCGATAGAAGGGGATGCGGAAATGAGGGAACGGCAGGGCAAGGATCATGGCTACTGCTCCGGCCTGGCCAACAGGTGCCGGGTGGCCATCGGGTCATGGCGTGCGGGGGATGGCGTCGGCATTCCGGGGATGGGGTCGATACGCAAATCGTGAGGTACCAAGCAGACGTCGCAACCCGACCACCGCAGCACGCGGTGTGCCACGCTCCCGAACAGATATTCCGAGAATCCGGAACCTCTGGACCTTCCGACCACGATGAGATCGGCGTTGGAATGCTGTTGTTGAATCACCGCCTGGCGCGCCACATCGTTGGGGCTGACGCTGTTGCGCCTGTCTGTCGACGAATCGCCCACCTGAAACGGCTCGATCTGAGCGCCGCCGTCGAGCCTTCGAGCCAGTTTCAGCAGCTTCTTGGAGCAAGACGTCGAGTCGATCGCCACCAGGATTCGACGATAGCGATGAGACACCTCCAATCGGGCCAGCAGCACAGGGCAGGGCACGAGTCGCTGCAGGCGCTCGATTGGCATGCCGCGAAAGAAGAACCCGGCGGACTCCTTCCAATGCTCGCCGACGACCAACATGTCCGCCCATCGGGCTTCCTTGGCGACTCCTTCCAGGCCACCGCGAGGGTCGGCAACGGTCTTTGCCAGAATGTTGAAGCGCGTGTGAACCTCCCTGGCGAGTCGCTTCACCTGCTGCTCAACATCCGGGTCGAGGGAGCCACGGAAATCCGACGGCGTATACATGATTTTCAGCAAGGCGCGCCGCGGCTCAGCGAGCATCGCCGCACGAATCAGCGCGCGATTGCCCTGCTGAGAGAGGTCGGTGACGGCGAGAATCGAATGAGAGTTCATGGCTGTTCTCCTGAGGGCGTGGAATCGCAGCCCTCGAGACGATGACGACGGAATCGGCGTTGGTTCGGTGGCATTGGTGAACGGGTTGCGCTCCCAACTCTTGCGGAAGGTGCTCATGGTCCACCGAACACTGCGGCCGGATTGGGAAGGCGCGGTGGATTTGGCGCGCCGGCCCTGACCCGGCGCACCTCGGACCCTGCCGTTGAGATCCGCTTCACGGCGCAGGCGCTGGGTGCCGGCTCGTAGTCGTGCGGTACCACGAGCACGTCGGTGTCCGAGTAGCTGACGATTCGGTTCGCGGTGCTTTCGAAGAAGAGGTCGCTCAGTCGCGAGGAGGGTCGCCTGCCGACGACGATGAGCTCTGCGCCGCTGTTCTGTTGCTGCACGATCGTCTGTCGGGCAGCGTCACCGTGGCCGACCGCGGACAGCACGCGATTGCGCCTGGAGTCGTACGAGTCCGTCAGCCTGAGCATCCTGTCCTGAGCGTAGCGCCGGCACTCGCTGCGGTAGGCCTTGATGGCACGGTTCGAGACCTCGGCGTACCGAAGCTTCCCTTCGTTGGCTGAGCTGATCGCATGGAAGAGCTCGACCTGGGCCGACGGACTGAGAGCAAAGCCAAGTTCGACAAGCCCTCGTGACGCCTGCGTGAAGTCGACCGCCACGATCAGACTGCGGTAATCGTGCGTGGCCGCGCGCCGCACGACGAGAACGGGCCGCTTCGTGGTTCGAAGCAGTTCCTCGACCGGCTGGCCCGTGAAGAACGTTCGCAGACTTCTAACGGCGGCTGTGCCCCAGACGACCAGGTCAGCGCTGCCCACTTGAGGCAAGAGGTCCCGGACGGTGAAGGCAAGTCGGCTCACTGCGCGCACCGGCACGCCGTGTCGCTGGCTGAGTTGCAGAGCGTGGTGCGCCAGTCTGGTGGAAGCATCTTCAGGCGGAGCCTCGCCAGGGTAGGCCAGGTAGACGAGCTTGAGTGTCGCGCCGTGCTCCGCGCTGAGAAGGGCTGCGCGAGCGAGCGCATTGTTTCCGAGTGGGGAAAAATCGGTTACCGCGAGGACGGAGTGAGGGGTCATGGCAAATCCTTTCGAAATGGCTAGCGCCAAGCTTCCTGCGCGCGACATCGCGACTTCGGGAATACGTGCTGCTGCGGGCGGCTCATTCGAGAGCCGTCAGGGTCGACCTGGCGGTCGCGGGCCTACCGGGGAGAGCGGAGGAAGCTGCTGGCTTGGAAGCTTTGAGAGGCGAGCGAGATCCAGATCGGTGAGCGTGCGCTCGCCGTGAACAACTGCATGCATGGCAGCACTCCATCGAAACGCGAACGCCGTCTTCGAGGTGGCATCCGCGACCGCGCGAAGCTTTTGCCCGGCGGTGGATGTATGCGCTGAAAGGGGAGAGAGCGGACCGCCGGGCTTAGGAATGTGCTGGCGTCAGCTGACGACGAGCCCTCTTTGCAGCCGCACGTGCGTAGGTGGCTGCGAGAAGCAGCGCAGCCAAGGCAACGTGGGCGCAAATCAGGGTGGTGGTCATGAGGGGAGTGTAGGCAGTCCAATCAATCCTGCAATCGTCGGGGCCGATGTCCTCACGGTCTTTGCCAGATTGCACGGCTCGACTCTCATTGGGAAACTTGGTCGAGCACTGCGCTTGCAGCATCAATGCTCGGCCGCACGATATTTGTCCGGGGAGGCACCACGTCAGGGCAGCAGTTCGAAACTCTCCTGCAGTACATCGCGTGAGTCGAGTCCGACCTGCACGTTGAATGCGCCGGGTTCCGCGACGCGCTTGAGTTGCTGGTTGTAGAAGCTCAGCATCGTCTCGCCGATCGGGAAGCGCACCACCTGCGTCTCGCCCGGTTGCAGCTTCAGCTTGCGGAAGCCCTTGAGCTCCTTGACCGGACGCACGACCGACGCGACCACGTCCTGAATATAGAGCTGCACCACCGCGTCGCCGGCGCGGTCGCCGCTGTTCTTCACCGTGACGCTGGCCTCGAGCGTGCGGCCCTTTCGCACCTTGCGCGACGACAGCACCAGGTTCGACAGTGTGAAGTCGGTGTAGCTCAGCCCATAGCCGAAAGGGTACAGCGCGCCTTGCGGCTCGTCGAAATACTGCGAGGTGTAGTTGCCGGGCTTGCCCGGCGTGAAAGGCCGGCCGGGGCGTGGGAAGTTGTAGTACGTCGGAATCTGCCCCACCGAGCGAGGCAGCGAGATCGGCAGTTTCCCCGATGGATCGGCGTCGCCAAAGAGCACATCGGCGATGGCATTGCCGCCTTCGGTGCCGGCGAACCAGGTCTCCAGCATTGCGTCGGCATTGGCTTTCTCCCAGCCGAGTGTCAGTGGGCGGCCGTTCATCAACACCAGCACCAATGGCCTGCCCGTTGCCTTGAGCGCTTTCAACAGAGCCTGCTGGCTCTCTGGCAGATCGAGGCGCGTGCGGCTCGACGACTCATGCGACATGCCGCGCGACTCGCCCACCGCAGCCACGACCACGTCGGCCTGCTTCGCCGTCGCCACGGCCTCGTCGATCATCTCTTGCGGCATGCGGCCGTCCTGCACGATCTCCTGCGCCTCTCCGTTCGGATAGTTCATGTAGTCGACAATCGATCTGTCTTCGGTGACGTTCGCGCCGCGTGCGAAGAGGAGCCTCGCCTTGTCGCCAATCGCTGCCGCCATGCCTTGACGCAAGGTCACTGCCAAGGCCGGCACGCCCTGGGCCGACCACGCGCCCAGGATGTCGACCGGCGAATCGGCGAGGGGGCCGACCAGCGCGATCGTTCCGGTCTTGCGCAACGGCAGCGTGCGGTTGCGGTTTTCAAGCAGCACCATCGACTTGCGGGCCACGTCTCGCGCCGGCGCGCGATTCAGGCGGCTGTCGGCCTTGAGATCTGCCGGGTCGTCCTCGGCCTTGCCGATGCGCAGGAACGGATCTCGGAAAAGGCCCATGTCGTACTTGGCGCCCAGAACCTCACGCACTGCGTTGTCTATGTCGCCTTCCTGGACCTGGCCGGACTTCAGCAGCCCGGGCAGCTCTTTGATGTAG
Source organism: Variovorax ginsengisoli (assembly GCF_030486595.1). Classification (GTDB taxonomy): domain Bacteria; phylum Pseudomonadota; class Gammaproteobacteria; order Burkholderiales; family Burkholderiaceae_C; genus Variovorax; species Variovorax ginsengisoli_B. The sequence continues at coordinate 132,898 of NZ_JAUJZH010000018.1, forward strand.
CTCTCGTCGGCCATGCTCATGTCGACGCCGGCCTTGATTGCGAGCTTTGCGGCTTCGGCCTCGTCACGCGCCACCCCGTGGCGCAGCAGTTCGGCGATGGCACCGTGGTCGCTTAGCGTCACTCCTTTGAAGCCCCAGTCCTTCCGCAGCAGGTCCTGCAGCAGCCAGGTGTTCGCCGCGGCCGGCACGCCGTTGACGGCGTTCAGCGCGAGCATCACACCGCCCGAACCCGCGTCGATGGCCGCGCGGTAGGGCGGCAGGTAGTCGTTGTACATGCGCATCGGGCTCATGTCGACGATGTTGTAGTCGCGCCCGCCTTCGACGGCGCCGTAGAGCGCGAAGTGCTTGACCGACGCCATGAGGCTGTCGGGCTTGGCTGCCGAATCGTTCTGGAAGCCCTTTACCATCGCACGCGCCATCTGCGACACGAGGTGTGGGTCTTCGCCGAAACCTTCCGAGGTGCGACCCCAGCGGGGGTCGCGGGCGATGTCGACGGTCGGCGCAAACGTGAAATCGATGCCGTCGGCGCTGGCCTCTTGCGCTGCGACGCGTGCGCTCAGACGGACCGCTTCCAGGTCCCAGCTCGATGCGAGGCCCAGGCCGATCGGGAAGGTGGTGCGGTGGCCATGGACCACGTCGTAGGCAAAAAACACCGGGATCTTCATCCGGCTGCGTTGCATGGCTGCATCCTGAAGGGGACGCTGTTCTGGGCGACTGACGACACCGAAAGAGCCACCGACGCGGCCGGCGGCCACTTCCTCGGCAAGCTTGGACGCTGGCATCGACGGGCCGAAGCTGATGAGGCGAAGCTGGCCGATCTTTTCGTCGAGTGTCATCTGCCGCAGCACATCGGCGATGAACGCACCCTTGTTGCCTAGCAGGGCGGGGTTGGGCTGGGCCATCGCCATCGGCGTGGCCAAGCCGGCGAGCAGGCCCAGCAACCAAGGTGTTTTCATCAATGCGGCTTTCGGTGGGCTCTGAGCGGAAATCAGGACCAATTCTTGCGGGTCTGATCGCGAAGAGGACCTCGAAGCTCACTCTCTACCGCATCGTGCGCCGAGGCGCGGCCTGTAGGTCGGGAGGGTCCCCGAAGGACTGTCGATAGTCTATCCAGCTTCCCGCGGCTCGATGCCGGCCGCCTGGCACGCGCCGACGAGATGCTGTCGATCGCCGCCTGGCGCCCGCGCGCGTTCACTTCAACGAGCGCGCGATTCCCGGCGTGCGCGTGGTGATGGACGCGGCCAACCTCGATGCCCTGCTGCCGATGCGGCGCTGCGTGTGGTCGAGCAGGTGGAAGAGTGGCTGGCCGCCCGGCGAGTACGCGCGGCCCCCGAGCGCGATTGGGGCGAGTTCATCAGGATGACGCTACACGAGTCACGCGGCGTTCAGCTCACATTGGACGACATCGCCGGGCGGCTCCAAGTCTCGCCGCGCGCCGTCGAACGCGCGCTGAAGAAAGAGCGCAGCTGGAGTTTCGCGAGCTCTCCCGGCAGCTGATGCACGAGACCGCCTGCGAGCTGCTCCTTACCCAACTGAACGTGGCAGTCGACCGCCTGCTCGCGGTAACCGAGAACCCGAGGCATCGGTTTCTTCTGATGGCCTACGCGCGCCATCGCCTGCTCGAGGTGGCGGGCCGCTCCGACCACTACGTGACCTCGATCGCCACCGCCTACCAGCAGGTGTCCGGGAAGTCGATCCGAGCCAACAAGCTGCTGAATGTACTGCCCAAATTCATCGCGCGACACCTCATCGAGAAGGTGTTGGACCAGAAGGTCCACCACACGGACGACAACGACATGTACATCTACAAGACGGTGGGCATGCAGACATGGCTGGTGCTCACCATCCTTGGCCTGCGCCGGGCGAGATTCAAAGCAGTGCCATGGCCCGCGCCGCATCCAGCCCGGCAATGGCCGACAGCGCGGCGTCCCGCTCGGCCGGATGTCCATCGTCCTGGCTCAGCACGCTGTGCGCAGCCACCCATCCTTCGACGGCCAGCGCGGGGTCCCAGCGGTCCAGGTCGTGGTGCCGGATCTGCTCGACGATGCGTTGCGCGAAGGGCGCCGGCACCCGTCCTTCGCGGCTGGCGTGGAGCAGTTGGCAAAGGCCGATCTGCGCCCGCAGGCGCATGGGCGCATCGGACGCCCGGTCGATGGTCCGCTCCATCAGCGTCACGGCGGCATCGAGCTCACCGTTGACAGCGAGCGTGCGCGCCTTCGCCACTACGGCGCGCACGGCGTCGTCCCGGGACGCGGGCGTGCCGCCTGCGGCGGCAGGCGACCCGCCGAGCGTGCCGAGCCATTCGAGCGTGCGTGAATTGGCGAATGGCAGGCCGTTGGTGAACGACGGCGACTCCAGTCCCGGCAGGCGTTCGAGCAGGTCGCGCGCGTCGCCCGTTCGACCTCGCCCCGCGCCGCCGCGCCGCCCTCGCCCAGCCGCGCCAGGCCCGCGGCGCAGAGCGCCTGCAGGTCCAGCCAGAATGGAAAGGCCGGCAACTGTGCCTCGGCGAAAAAGATGGCGTCTTGCGGCTGCGGATCTTCCTCCTGCAGGCGCTGCAGCGTCTCCACCACCTGCGCGACGGGCGGCGCGATCTTCGTGCGGCCGTCGTCCGCAGGCGGCAGGGCGTCGAGGCCGCCCCAGTTGGCGAAGCGGCTGGCGCGGTAGGCGCGGGCGTCCCGAATGTCGGCGGCCATCATGGCGTCGACCAGATGGTTCAAGTGGTCGAACGCGAGCCCCAGCGCCACGGCCACATCGCCGGTGGACGCCGCCAAGGCGGCGAGCGCCAGCGGCGGGGCAGGCGTCGGCGCACTGCGCACCTCCGGTGTGGGCGCCGCGGTCTCCTCGGCCACGACCGCAGCGACCGTCGGTGCTTCCTCCGCCACCGGAATCCTGTCGACCAGGCTCAGCAGCTTCTGCATCGACGGCCCCTCGGCGTCCTTGGCGCGCAGTTGATCGTCGAGGCGCCGTGCCCCAGCCCGCAGCGCGGCGACCAGCGCCGGCGGCTGGGGATCGAGTTCGATCCAGTGCCGTTCCTCGGCCGCCAGTTCGGCACGGTCGAGCAGCCACTCGATCGCGTTGCGGCGGGCCCGCATCCGCGCGAGCGGCGGGTACATGCCGTCCCAGAAATGCTCGACCATGTCGCCCACCACCTGCAGCCCCATGGCCAGGCCCGGCAAGCCCTCGCCTTGCAAAAGTGCGCCACCGAGATAGCTCGCCACCAGCAGGTCCTTGCCCTTGTCGGCCAGAAGCAGCGACGCCAGTTGGCCGACACGCTGCCAGTCGGTCTGGCCGTCGGCGCCGGGGTTCCGATCTCGACTTGCAGGGCCTCGAAGCGCGGGTCGTCGCGCACCTCGCTGCCCGCGGGCCGCACGGCATTGACGGGCTGCCGTCCGATGCCTTCCAACAAAGCGTATCCAAGTCTCGTTTCTCCTGCTGTTTGACTGTCCGGGTCGGCCGCTCGGCTCAGTCCCAGAGCGCCTCCACCGACAGCGCATCGAACTCGTAGCCGACGCCACGTTCGGTGCGCAACAGCGCGGGTTGCTTGGGATCGGCCTCGATCTTGCGGCGCAAGCGCAGCATCTGGACGTCGATCGACCGGTCGTAGACGTCGTCGAAGGCGCGGGTGCGTTCGATCAGCTGTTCGCGCGTGACGATCTTCCTCGGCGTGCCGAGGAAAAGGACCAGCATGTTGAACTGGCTCGGCGACAGCGAGACGTCGCGCCCGTCGGCCGTGCGCAGGCGGCGCGCGGCCAGTGCGCGGCATCGATGCCGGGGCCGTCGTCGGCGACCTCGACCCAGCCCAGCTCGCCCTGCCGGTCGCCCAACTGCAGGTCGAAGCGCGTTTCGCCCGAGGCCCCGGCCGCGCGCGTGCCGGCTGTCAACGTGACGCCGTGCCGCGCCGCCTGGGTCGCGTTGCGCAGCAGGTTCTGCACGGCGCGCAGCAGCTGGCCGGGGTTCGCCAGCACCTTCGGGGCGGTAGCGCCCGGCAGCGGCCTTCGCGACAGCTGGATGCGGCTCGGGCACAGGGGGCGCGCCATCTCCAGCACCTCGTCGACCAGCTCGGCCAGATCGACGCAGCTGCGTGCGGGGTCGCCTTGGCGGGCCGCCAGCAGGATCTGCTGTGTCATGTCCATGCCGCGCTCGGTCGCGCGCTCCAGCTGCGCGAGCTCGGCCTGGCCGGGGCTGTCCGGCGGCATGCGCTCGCTCGCGATCTCGGCGCAGGCGCGGATCGTGCCCAGCACGTTGTTGAAGTCGTGGGCGACGCCGCCGGCCAGGAAGCCCAGCGATTCGAATCGGCGCGCCTGGTCGAGCCGGGCGGCGAGCCGCTGCCGCTCGCCGATGGTCACGGCCAGCTGCAGCGACAGCACGGCGATGCCGATCAGGTCGACCTGCAAGGCCCAGATGCCGTAGCCGTATTCGACGTAGGGCCCGAAGCCGGCGATCGTGATGGCGATCATGCCGATGGCGATCGCGGCGTTCAACTGGGCCACCAGCACCATGCCGCTGCGCACCGCCGCCCAGCACAGCGGGAAGGTGAGCGCGGCGCGGATCACCTCGTCGTGCATGCGCGGGACCAGCGCCAGGCCCATGCAAGCGAACGCGGCGAGGATCGGCAGCCAGTTGCCGCGGTCGCGGAAGACCGCAGTGGCCGCCGCCGTGTCCCAGGTCAGCAGGGCCGGCACGAGCGTGAGCATCGCCATGGCGTGGGGCACATAGATGCGCGGCCACAGCGCCGCCCAATCGGCGTCGGTGCCCCACCACAGCAGCGCGCTCATGAGCACCGACGGCAGCAGCGACAGCGCCACCGGCAGCAGCAGCGTGAACAGCAGAAGCTGGCGCGACGAGTCCAGCTGGCCGTCGGGCGCGATCCAGCGCCTGCCGAGCCAGGCGCCCAGTGCCACGCCGAGCAGCCCGAGCGCCACCAGTGCCGGATCGAAGGCCTGCGGCTGGCTCCCTCATGGAAGCGTCGCGCAAAGCGGGATTGCAACCGCGCGCCGGCTGGATCTCCACTGTACCCGCCCAGTCGCAGGGTCGAAGTCGTTTCGACAGGGCCCTTCGCAATCGACAACGTCGTACGTACTCGGAAACCTCACGCTATGGTTGGCTCGCCCAAGTCGGCCGACCGACTACACCTGTAATTTGATCATCCCGACGCACCCCATGACAATTGGCACCGTCCGAATTCGGGCAACCATCAACATTTGGAAGTTTGGATGATCTGTGCGAGCTACCCCGTGCGCTGCTGCGCGCACGCTCTATTTCTGGCGGCAGCTGCCACGTTGGCCGGCTGCGGTGGCGGTGGCGGCGGAGCGTCGTTCGCGTCGCTCGGCGCATCGCAATCGCCCCCGCCGATCAATACCACCCCGGTTGCCTCGGCGCAGGTCGATGCCGCTGTGGCCAAGCTCGACCTGCTGGCGGCCGATGTCATGCGACGCTCGAAGATTCCTGGCATGGCGGTGGCCGTGGTGAAGGACGGCCAGGTCGTCTACGCCAAGGGCTTCGGGGTGCGCCGGGTCGGCTCGCTGGAACGGGTCGATGCCGACACCGTATTCCAGCTCGCGTCGATGTCCAAGCCGATTGCGGCTACCGTGGTGGCCGGCCTCGTGGGAAACCAGACCGTGTCCTGGGACACGCCTGCTGCGACCCGACTGCCCGACTTCAAGATGTCCGACCCAGCGGTCACGCAACAGGTAACGATCGGCGATTTCTTTGCTCACCGCTCCGGCTTGCCGGATGCTGCTGGCGACAAACTTGAAGACCTGGGCTATGACCGCCAACAGGTCCTGCAGCGCATGCGCTACGTGCCATTGCGTGCCTTTCGCACCACGTACGGCTACGCCAATTTCGGCCTCACAGCGGGCGCGGAGGCTGCAGCCAACGCGGCTGGCATTGACTGGGCTACGCTGTCCGAGCGCACGCTCTATGCACCGCTGGGCATGCGCGCCACGAGTTCCCGCTTTGCGGACTTCATGCAGCGCGCCAATCGCGCGTCACCGCACGTGATGCGCGACGGGAGCTACCAGGCCCTGTACCAGCGGCAACCCGATGCGCAATCGCCAGCCGGAGGTGTGAGCTCGAGCGTCAACGACGTCGCGCGATGGATGTCGTTGCTTCTTCAGAACGGCAGCTACAACGGGCGCACGGTGGTCAAGCCCGAAGCCTTGCTGCCCGCGATCACTGGACAGATCGTGAATGGGCGGTCCGATGATCCGGCCGTGCGCCCCAACTACTATGGCTACGGCTTCAACGTCGGAACCACGACGGCGGGACGCGTCAAGCTTTCGCATTCGGGCGCTTTCATGCTCGGCGCGGGCACCGCATTCACCGTGATTCCGGCGGCCGGAGTCGCGATCGTCACGCTGACCAACGCAGCACCGGTGGGTGCCGCCGAAGCCCTGAACGCCACCTTCGAGGAATTCGTCGAATCAGGTGCGTCGTCGGCCGACTGGATCACGCTCTACGCGCAGCGGTTCTTGCCCTTCTATGTGCCCGAGGGGTCGCTGGCCGGCCAGCAACCACCGTCACAGCCGGTCGCAGCGCTGGGCAGCAATGTCTACGCTGGCACATATGTCAGCAGCTATTACGGCAACGCGGTGGTGGAGGCCAGCGGCAGTGGGCTGATACTGAAGATGGGGCCGACGGGCGCGAGGATCTTTCCGTTGCGACACTGGAGCGGCAACTCCTACGTCTTCGACCTGTCGGGCGAGAACGCGCCGCCCGGATCGGTCGCCAGGGTCGACTTCAAGCCCGGCATCTCCAGTGTCTCCGACAGCCTGGCGATAGACTACTACGCTGAGGACATCGCGAAAGGCACGTTCACGCGAACGCCCTGATTCCGTCGGGATGCAGCACCGTGTCTGCGCGCCCGATTGCTTGCTTTGCAGTTTGCCTATGGCATTGCTCGCCGCAGTGCCGGCGTTTGCCGCATCGCCGAGTTTCGGGCGCGAGGTGCTGGGTCTGCTGCGCCAGCCTGGTCATCGCCCATTTCGTTGTCGGTCGCGGCCGATCCTGGCCGGCCGATCTGACTCTGGCCGCGAGCGATGGCGAATTCTTCCTTCACTGCATCAGTCTCTAGAACGCTCGCGCCCCGGCCGTCAATGGGACGTGGGGCCCTGGGTGCGTCGCACCCGTTGCTCGCTCGTGCACTGCGCATTTCACGCGGGCCACAGGGCGCGCCAAGCCGATGCGCTTGACCGCAATCAAAGGATCAATGCCGAGGGCAACGCGCTGCGGTCCCGGGAGAGCTGCGAATGGAGCTGCGCGCACCACGTAGACGTCCTTGGCTCGGGGGAGGGACCGTCTCGCGGGAGGAGCCGGGCCTCCGCGGGGACGTTCCTACGGTCATGCAGGCGATCGAGGATGTCTACGTCACCGATGCGTACCACTCGCTGTCCATCGAGGGCTATCGAGTCACGCCTGAACTGATCCGCCGCGTTGCAGCCGGGGGCTGGATCGAAGACATCCACGAGGCACGTGCCGCCGCTACGTGAAGCTGTGCGGGAGATTGTGCCCGCCCTGTTCGAACTGCTGCGCGACGAACCATCAGCCGCGGTGCGCGCGGTGCTCGGCCACTTCATGTTCGATTTCATCCACCCGTACATGGACGGCAACGGGCGCCTTGGGCGATTCATCATGAACACGATGCTCACCTGCAGGCCGAAACACCGGTCGATGCTGCCTCGGACTCCACTATCGACGAGGTCGATCCGCAGAGCCCGCGCGGCTGAACACGCCGCGCGCACCTCAGAGACTGCACCGACGGCGTCGAGCTTGGCCTCCCGGTTGCCATTGCTTCGGTCGGGGCAAACCTCATCAGTGAGTACCTGAGCTGCGATCCTCCTTCGACGCAGACGTCCCGCGACGTTCTCGACGGTCGTACGGGTCCTGAGTCCCGTTGCCGCGCCATCTCGGCAATGCGCTGAGACGTCGTGCTTCTGTGCGATCTCGGCAATCGTCTTGCCATCGGCCAAGGCCTCAATCTCAAACCTCTCAGCCTCCACAGCCCTCCTCAGCATGTCTTCAAAAGGGGCCGATACCGGGAAAACTATAAGAAAAAAGGTTTGCTCTCCGCCATAACTTTCCATACATTTGATACCGCTGGTTTCGTAACACCAGCTTGTCGACCACCGGGCAATTCCCTGAAGCCACGCAGAATCGCCGGCAAGCCGACATCGGTCCAGAGAAGATCAATATCCGGAGGAGACGACAGATGGAAGCGTCGAAAGAACTCTTTCGAGGAGAGGTGCGGCCGCCGCTGCGCATTGCCGCTGCCCTGAATGCGCGCTGGCGACGGCGCACGCTACTTCACTGACGCCGCCAACGCCCTACGCCCTCTGACGAGGGCCGCCCAGACCGATTCATGTTCACGCGGCAAGCAGACGTAACGCTACTCGAAGATTCGAACTGCGCACGGTCCCGCCACCGCGGCTGCGTTCTCCACATCTGTCGCAAGAGGGTGTCCCATGCGCTTGCTACTGGTCGAAGACAGCGAACTCCTCGGAACAGCCATCCAGAAAGGCTTCGTTCGCTCCGGCTATGCGGTCGACTGGAGCCGCGGCGGCAAGGACGCACTGTCGGCCCTCGCATCCTGCGAGTACGACTGCGTGCTGCTCGACCTCGGGCTGCCGGACTTGGGCGGGGATATCCTGCTCAAGATCATCCGCTCGCGGGGCATCCCGGTGTCGGTGATCGTGGTCACGGCGCGGGGCAACATCCAGGACCGCGTCCGCCTGCTCGACATGGGTGCCGACGACTACATGGTCAAGCCGCTCGACCTGGACGAGGTCGCTTCGCGCGTCCGGGCGGTGCTGCGCCGCGCGCCGGGCCGCGTGCCGACTTCGGGCGAGCCGGAGCACGGCCTGCTGAAGCTGTACCCGTCGCACCGCATGGCCACCTGGAACGGCAACGTCGTGCCGCTGACCAACAAGGAGTTCTGGTTGCTGGAGATCCTGGTGCGGCGCAAGAGCCAGGTGCTGTCCCGCTCCCAGCTGGAAGAGGCGCTCTACACCTTCGATGCGGAGGTAGAGAGCAATGCGGTCGAGGTCTACGTCCACTACCTGCGCCGCAAGTTCTCTCCGGAGCTGATCTTGACGGTGCGCGGCGTCGGCTACCAGCTGGGCCCCGAGCGCTGGGATGCATAGACCGGGCGCTTCCTGGTCCTTGCGCCGTCGCGTCACGGCGATCGCGCTGTTCGTCTGCATCGCCACCCTGGTGGCCGGCGGCGCAGCGATGCACCGGGCCGATCAGCTCGCCGACCGGAACGTGTTGGACGCGCGGCTCGTTACGCTGGCACAGACGGTCCTTGCATTCGCCGCACACGAGATCGAGGAGGAGGGCCTCGAGCGCGGTCTGGTCGACACCGGCCGGGAGACCGAGCACACGCTCGGCGCGCGCTACCACTACCAGATATGGTCTCAGGACGGCAGGCTGCTGCATCGAAGCCGGCATGCACCCGAGCCTGCATCGATGCGGCCGCTGGGCGAACGGGGCTTCGGACAGGCGAAGGTAGGCGGCGAGGATTTCCGCACCTACACCGAAGCGGCTCCCAAGTCGGGCATGATCATCGAGATCGCGGAGCGCATGCGCGACCGCGAGTCGGCAGCCGGTATCACCACCGGGTACTTCCTGGCCTTCCTGGCCGCGCCCCTGGTACTGATCCTCCTGAGCACCTGGTGGTTCCTGAATCGCGCGCTTCGCTCAGTCGATAGCTACGCGACCCAACTGCGGGAGCGCCACACGCTCGACCTGACCGAGCTGGACGAAGCGCATCCGCCGGCCGAGCTCAAGCCGATGGTCGATTCGATCAACGGATTGTTCGGACGCTTCCGGCAGGCCTTGTCGGTCGAGCGCGAGTTCACGGCCATCGCCGCGCACGAGATGCGCACGCCGCTCGCAGGCCTGCGCGCCCAGGCCCAACTGGCCATCACCTTGGCGAATTCGCCCCAGGAGCTGTCGACCTCGCTGCGCGGGTTGATGGCCGGCATCGACCAGGCCACCTACCTGCTGGACCGGCTGCTCGACCTTGCCCGCGTCGACAGCCTGGCCGTGGCCGGCGGCCACGCGCCCGATCGGGTGAAACTGGAGGAGGTCTACCGCAACGTGATGTGCGAGCTCGGTCCGGTGGCCTCGCAACGCGATCTCCTGCTGATGGCGCGCTTCGAGGTCGACGAGCTGCTTGTCGTCGAGCTCGGGCTGCACATGCTGCTGCACAACCTGATCGTCAACGCAATCCGCTACACGCCCGCGGGGGGCCGCATCGAAGTCGCGAGCGCGCTCGGTCCCCAGTCAGTCCTGATCACGGTCGACGATTCGGGGCCGGGGATTCCGGCCACCCGGCATGCGGATGCCTTCCAGCGCTTCAACCGCCTTGGCCGCCGAGACACGCACGGGGTCGGGCTCGGACTGGCGATCGTGCAGGCTGTCGCGCAGGCGCACAACGCGGTGGTGCACCTGCTGGAGTCGCCGCTAGGCGGCCTGCGGGCCGAGGTACGGTTTCCCGCAACGGCTCACATCTGCCGTGCGGCCCTGCGCAAGGTGGAGGTCACCGGGTCCAGCAGGTACTGAAGCGCTGTCTGGAAGCCGCCGTCGATGTAGACCTCCGCCGGCATGCCGGCCTGCATCTTGAGGTCGCCGACCGCCTTCACCGATTCGGGGTCCGCGAGGATCGAGACGCTGTAGTAGGGCATCTGCGTGACCTTGTCGACGAAGCGGTCGCCCGAGAGATAGGTTACCTTGCCGGTGACCATCGTCGCGTTGCGGTACTTGAAGGCGGTGAACTTGATGCGGGCGTGCTGGCCGACCAGCACGTTGTTCACTTCCTCAGGCCGGATCTGGGCCTCGATCATCAAAGCGGTGTTGCTCGGCACGATCTCGGCGATCGCCTCGCCGGGCCGCACGACCGAACCGGGTGAAGTGAACTTCAGGTCAATGATCTCCCCCGATGCAGGCGCGAGCACGACCTGGCGGGTCGTCGCATCGTCCGACTTGCGCAACTCCTGTTCTATTTCGCTGACACGCGCGACGGTCGTCTTCAGCTGGTCGCTGGCGGAGCGCAGGTATTCGTTGACGATCGAATTGCTCTTGATGTCCGCGTCGATGAGGCGCCCATGGCCGCGCGCGAGTTCGGAACGTCGCTCTTCCAGCTTCGAGGTGTAGTCGGCCACCGACGCTTCCATCTGGTTGATCCGGGCGGTCGACACGAAGCCCTCTCGCACCAAGTCGCGGTTGGCCTCGAGGTCGCGTTGCTGCAGCGCGAGCGACTCCCGCGCCCGCGCGCCTTGCGCCTCCAGCGCGGCGATCTCGCGCTGGACGTTGTGGCGCAGCTGCTTCATCAGTGCGAGTTCGCTGTGCAGCGAATGCTGGCGTGCGGCGAACAGGCCGGCCTCCTTCGCCATCGCATCCTGCAGCCGCGGGTCCTTGCGGCCTTCGGCCTGCAGCCCTTCGGAAAACACCAGGCGCGCGGCCCGGCGGTGCTCGGCATCGAGCCGCTCCAGCGTCGTGCGTTCCACGGCCAGACGGTAGGTCAGGCGGTTGCGGTCCGCATCGACGCCGACGTCGCCCATGATGATGAGCGGCTCTCCTTCCTTGACAACCTGGCCGTCGCGAACGAGCACCTGGCGCACAATGCCGCCTTCCAAATGCTGCACCGGACGCCGGTTCAGGTCGACCTTGACGTGGGCGGGCGCGACCACCGCCATGGCGAGCGGCGCCCACCCGATCCAGGCACCGAGCGGGACGACGATGCCCAGCACGGTGAACAGGCCGCCGCGAACCAGCCCTCGCACCTGCTGCTCGGTGGTCCTGCGGCGCGGCGCCTTGCCGGCGGATGGAAACGCTTGTGGGTGTGTCATGAATTCCCGCCTCCTCATGCAGCTCGCTCGACGAGCGCTGCCTGCGCCACCTTCTGCATCGATCGCATCACCTCGGCGGCCGGACCGAACTGCTTCACATGGCCGCCCTCCAGAATGAGGATCTTGTCGACGTGCGCGATCAGAGACGGGCGATGCGTGACGACGATCGACGTGACGCCTTCGGCGCGCATGCCGCTCAGCGCGCGGGCGAGAGCGATCTCGCCTTCCGAGTCGAGGCTGGCGTTCGGCTCGTCAAGCACCAGCAGCCGCACGTCGCCATGCATCGCGCGAGCCAGTGCGATGCGCTGTCGCTGGCCCGGCGACAGGCGCGTCCCGCCGTCGCCGATCGGCGTGTCGTAGCCATTGGGCAGTTGCACGATCATGTCGTGGGCATTGGCGCGCCTGGCCGCTGTGATCACCGCCTCCGCATCGGGCTGCTCGAGGCGGCCGATGTTGTCGGCGACCGTGCCGTCGAACAGCTCGACATCCTGCGGCACGTAGCCGATCCATGGACCGAGTTCAGGCCGCGACCAGGTCGAGAGCTCGGTGCCGTCGAGGCGGATGCTGCCGATGGTCGGTGGCCAGATCCCGGTCAGGAGACGGGCCAGCGTCGATTTGCCCGCACCGCTCGGGCCGATGATCGCCAGCGCCTCGCCAGCCGCCAGATGGAGCGACACCCCCGAGAGCAGCAGCTTCTCCATGCCCGGCGGGCGGAAGGAAACGCCATCCACCCGCAGATGACCGACCGGACGCGGCAGCGACATGCGCGGCTCGGCCTTGCCGAAGTGTTCGCAGAGATCCCGCAGGCGCCTGTAGGCCGAGCGCGCCTCGTTCAGCACGCGCCAGCTGCCAACGATCTGCTCCACCGGCTGCAAGGCCCGGCCCAGCAGGACGGTGGTGGCGATCATGACGCCCGCCGAAGCGGCCTGCGTGAGCACCAGGTAGGCACCGATCGACATCATCATGACCTGTACCGCCTGGCGCAGGAAGCGCGAGGCGGCGCTGAAGCTCACGCTCGCACTGCTGGTGCTTCCCTGGAGCGCCAGGGCCTCGTCCTGCTGCTTGCGCCAGCGTCCGAGCAGCCGCTCGGTCATGCCCATGGCCTGCAGCACCTCGGCATTGCGGAGCGACCCCTCGACATAGCGCGAAGCCTGCCGGGTTTCCTTCTGCACTGCATCCAGCATCTTCCGGTTCATGCGGTCGTTGAGCCAGGCCAGCGCCAGCATCAACGTGGCGGCGACGGCGGCACCCCAGCCGAGCGCCGGATGGAAGAGGGCGATGACGCCCACATACACGACGATCCAGGGCGCATCCATCAGCGCCGTCAGTCCGTTGGCCGAGAACAGGCCGCGCAGCGTGGCCACGTCGCGCATTGCATCCGGCCGCGCGTTGAGCGGCGAGCGTGCCGCCGCCGCCACCACGGCGTGCACCACCGGGGGGGACAGTCGCTCGTCGACGATGTTGCCAAGCAGGTTCTGCAGCCGCAGCCGCACGTAGTCGAGCACGAACAGGATCACCAGTGCGGAGCCGACACCCAGCAGCAGCACCCACAGTGTCTCGCGGCTGTTGGTCGGGAGCACCCGGTCGAACACCTGCAGCATGAAGAGCGCCGGTACCAGGTACAGCAGGTTGATGACGAATGAAAAGAGCGTCAGGTGAAGAAGCAGCGGCTTCAGCTCGGTCCAGATCGGCTTCACAGTGGGTCTCCTCCGGTTATGCAGGGCAAGACGCGCGCGCGTCTTGCCCTGTCCTCCTCACTTCCTCTTTTTCCCTTGCCCGATCATGCGAAGTCGAAGTTGGCTGCCACTACCGTGGCGTTGGCTGTGAAGGTGCCGATCAGTACCAACTCTGCGGCCGATAGCTCGCCCCCGCCGGCCTGCGTCCACTGCCAAAGCGAGAAACTGTCGCCGTTGGTGTCGTTGACGACGAGCAGCGCATCCTCGCCGTTGGCCGCCGTGATGGCGAACTCCGCGTTGAACGCGGCCGCCACAGCTGCCGCATTGCCGAGGTTGGCCGTTGTCACGCCTTCGCCATTCGCACCGGTAAGGAGCAGCGCCTCGATGTCGCCGTTGCCCTGGCCGACGGTCGCGTTCACCGCGCCGCCCCCGCCGTTGCCGCTGGCGAAAAGGAAGTTGTCGTTGCTGTTGCCGTCGTCCCAGGCGGTGTTGAGCGCGCCGGCGAACTCGACGCGGTCGTCGCCTGCCGCCGTCGGCCCGTTGGCGTCGAAGTTGGTCACCACGTCCCCGAACTCGTTGACGGCGCTGAAGCGGAAGATGTCCTGCACGTTGTCGTTGCCTGCTCCAGAGTTGAGGATGTCCGCACCGACCCCGCCGATGATGATGTCCCCGCCCGCACCTCCGTTGATGGTGTCGTTGCCGTCCCCGCCGATCAGCGTGTTGGCGCCTGCGTTGCCGGTGATGTTGTCGCCGCCGGTGCCGCCGGTCACGTTCAGGATGCTGGCGATCGAGGTGAAGCCCGACGCCGCGCCCGTCAGGAGGTTGACGGTGACCGGCGTCGCGGACGTGCCGTACGACAGCGTGTCGGCGTTGCCGCCAAGATTGGCGGTGATCGACTCCACGCCGGTGACGGTGCCGCCTTCAAAGCCGGTGATGACGCCGTTGTAGACCACGTCCAGCACGTCGTTGTTGGCGACGCCCGTGATGTTCAGCGTGTCGTTGCCGGCGCCGCCAATGATGGTGTCGGCCCCGCCGCCGATCGTGTAGTTGAAGGTGTCGTTGCCGCCGCCACCGTTGAGCACGTTCGCCGCCGTGCTGCCGGTGATGGTGTCGCCTCCGGTGCCGCCGGTGAAGTTCTCGATGCCGATCAGGACGTCGGAGTTGCCGGCGTTGTTCCCCGAACCACCCACCACGATCGGAGCCGCACCGCCGAGGTTCACCGTGAGTGCCGCCGCGTAGGCTGTGTAGTTGGCCGTGTCGCTGTCGGCGCCGCCGTCGAGGGTGTCGCGCACGTTGTCCACCGTGGCGTTCAGCGTGTCATTGCCGGCGCCGCCGGTGAGCACGTTCGCGGCGGTGCTGCCGGTCAGCGAATCGGCGAAGCCACTGCCGGTGAGGTTCTCGAAGTTCGAGATCGTGTCGCTGCCTGCGCCGCCGGTGGCCTGCGCGCCAGCGATGGCGAGCGACACCGCCACGCCCGCCGTCGCGGTGGCATAGCTTAGCGTGTCGGCACCGCCGAGCCCGTTCAGCACGTTGTTGCCCGCATTGCCGCTGATGACGTTCGCGCCAGCATTGCCAGTGCCGTTGATGTTGCCCGCCCCGGTCAGCACCAGGTTCTCGACGTCGGCGTCGGTCAGGGTGAAGGTCACGCTGGCCTGTACCGTGTCCAGTCCGCCGCCTGCGCCCTCGGCCACGGTGTCGGTCGTGCTGTCCACCACGTAGGTGTCGTCTCCCAGGCCACCGGCCATCGCGTCGTTGCCCGCCCCGCCGTCCAGCAAGTCGTTGCCGTCGCCGCCGTTGAGCGTGTCGTTCCCGATGCCGCCAAGCAGCGTGTCGCCGTCGTCCCCGCCATTCAGCGTGTCGTTGCCGTCGCCACCGTCGAGCAGGTCGAGGCCCAGGCCGCCATTGAGCGTGTCGTTGCCGGCCAGGCCGCTCAGCGTGTCTGCGAGGTCGCCGCCACTGATCACGTTGTTGAGCGCGTTGCCGGTGCCGACGAACTGGTCGGCATCGACCCCCGTGTACGTCAGGTTCTCGACGTTGGCGATAGCGGCGAGCGAGAAGGTGGCCAGCTCGGTCTGGATCTCGTCGGTGCCGGCTGCGGCCGCCTCAACCACTACGTCGCCCACATCGTCCACGATGTAGGTGTCGTTGCCGCCCAGGCCGACCATGGTGTCGGCGTCGACACCGCCGTCGAGCACGTCGTTGTCGCCGGCGCCGGAGCCGCCGACCAGGAGGTCGTCGCCGATGCCGCCGCTGAGCGTGTTGTCGCCGGTGCCGCCGAAGATCAGGTCGTTGCCGCTGCCACCGGTGATCACGTCGTCCGTGCCGTTCTCGCCCGCGACGAAGTTGTTGACCGACGAGGCCGTGAGGTCGATCGTGCGTGCTCCGGTCGCATCGGCCCGGCTGATCAGGTAGTCGTCCACGCCGAGCAGGTAGCCCTCGAAGACGCCGTCGCTGAAGTTGATGCGCTCGACGCCCGTGCCGGCAGTGCCCCCGGTGTAGTGGCCCGCGACCGTCACCGATTGCCCGTTGAAGTTGATGACCAGGCTTCCGGTGGCCGTGCCGGTGTTGTTGTCGGCCGCGTTCAGGCCGGTGATCGGGTTGAGCGTTCCGAGGACCGGATCGAGCACACCCGGCAGGATCACGATGCGGTCGGCCGTGCCGCCGCTGGTCGCGTTGACCGGCTCGTTGATGGTGTCGGTGCCATCGGCGAGGCCGAAGGAGTAGGTGTCGTCGCCGAGTCCGCCGTTCAGGGTGTCGGTGCCGACCCCGCCGACTAGCGTGTCGTTTCCGGCGCCGCCATTGAGCGTGTCGTTGCCCGCACCGCCGATCAGCACGTCGTTGCCGCCGTTGCCGTTGAGCGTGTCGTTGCCGCCGAAGCCCAGCAGCAGGTCGTCGCCCGGCCCGCCATCGAGCGTGTCGTTGCCGTTGGTGCCCGCGACGATGCCGAGGGTGGCGTCGAGGAACTGCAGCCGCTCGATGCCGCTCAGCGTGTCGGTGCCTTCTATCGGATCAATTCCGACGTCGGTGACTGTGAGCCTGCCGTCGGCAGTGGTGCCGAAAGAGTAGTTGGCCAGCGGCCCCAGGTACCGGACGGTGTCGATGTCGGCGACGGCATCCGCGTCGGACTTGATCGAGCGCACGATCGCGAGTTGGCCGGGATTGATCGTGCCCGCGAACATGGCGTTCACCAGCGTCTTCATACTGCTGTGAAGCGCGGTCGGGGTACCGGTGTGGTTGGGATCATTGGCCGCGAACACGCCGATCTGCACGTCGAGCCACTTGTCGCCGTCGATGATGTCGTCGCCGCCACGGCCCATGATGATGTCGCTGCCATCGCCGCCGAGGATGATGTCGCCCGCGATGTAGCTGGTGACGCCCGCGCCGAGCACTGCCTGAAGTCCGGCGATGCGGGCGATGCCTGCGGCATCGAGCCGGCTGCCTGTGAAGCCTTCGGTGCCGCCTTGCGCGAAGGGGAGGCGCTCGTCGGCAATGGTGTCGGCGCCGGTCAGCACGTCGTTGAAGCGTGAGCCCGAGAGGCCTTCGACCGATTCATAGCCGTCCTGCGTGGCGTTCACCGGTGGGTTCGGGTTCTCGTCAAACACGATGGCCCGCGTCAGGTCGGCATCCACGCCGAAGGTATTGTCCTTGTAGGTCACCCAGTCCCATCCGGACATGCCGGCCAGCTTGCCGCGGCCGGGGCTGCCGACCATGATGTCGTCGCCACCCTCGGCGATGAACTCGTCGAAGCCGCCGTCGCCCAGGAACACGTCGTGGCCCACGATGGCGTCGGCCGCGAAGATTTCATCGAAGCTGTCGCCGGGCGCACCGTCGAAGGTGCCGGTCTCGATCCAGTCGTCGCCTTCGTTGCCGAGGATGCGCTCTGCGTTCTTGCTGCCCAGGATGAAGTCGTTCCCCTGTCCGGCGAACACTTCAGAACCGGCGTCGGTGCCCAGCACGATGAAGTCCTGGCCGTCGCCGCCCATGATCAGGTCCAGGCCGGGGCCGCCGTGCACAACGTCGTTGCCGGCGCCGGCCTTGATGTTGTCGTCGCCGCCGAGGTCGCGCACGATGTCGTCGCCGGCACCTGCATTGATGATGTCGTTGCCGGCGCCGCCTTCGAGGTTGTCGTTGCCGCCGTCGCCGTGGATCGTGTCGTCGCCTTCGCTTGCGATGATGATGTCGTTGCCTTCGGTGCCGCCCAGGGTCACGTGCTGGTCGCCGGTGTAGCGCAGGTAATTCGTGTCGGGCCCGACCGTCGCCGGGTTGTTGCGGATCACCAGCGGCGTGAGGATGCTGCCGCCGACCGGGTCGGTACCGAGGTTGTCGGCGCTTTCATCGGCAAGCGTAAGCGGGTCGTCGACGAGGATGCCGTCCGCGCCCGCGGTCTCCGCCAGGCCCGGGTTGTATTGCTGGGTGCGATCGATCTCCAGGATCAGGCCCGGCGTCGAGAACACGTCCGACGGCAGGTGCGTCGCGTTGGTGTTGGTCATGATCATCTCGGCGAAGGAGTTGTTCTCCATCTCGCCGAAGAGGTGCAGGCCGTCGAGCCGCTGCAGGTAGTAGAAGCGGTCGCCGTTCTGCAGGCTCTCCATCTGGTTCTCGAACACGAAGTTGAACGTCGAGCCGAGCATGCCGCCGAAGGGAAGAATCTTCTCGGCCAGGCCGCCGATCCACAGGTCGACATTGTTCAGGCCTCCGAGGGCATTGGCGGAACCGTAGGCGCCGGTGCCGTTGAGGAAGTCTTCCGCATCCGCGGGCACGGCAAGGCCACCGACCGATACGCCGGTGATGATCGTCATGGCCGCATCGCGCTTGCCTTCGATCGTGGTCTGCGTCGTGATCAACGCATGGTTGCCGTAGGCCGCGACGAAATTGATGATCGATGCCTCGTGCTTGAGGTTGCCGGCGAAGTCGACCCAGCTGTCGTAGGGCCGCAGCTCCGCTGCGTTGTTGGTCGCGTTGTAGAACTGGGCACGCGCCGCGTTGAGCGAGGGCACGCCGGTGTCGCGGCCACGCGCGAGGTTGATGGTCGCCAGGTCGAGCGGCAGGCCCAGCAGGTTGTTGCGCAGGGCGCTGGTGACGAACTCGTCGATCTCGTTGCCGACCTGCCGCGTCATGCCGCGGATGATCGCGCCGGCGGCGATGTCGTCGGTGATCGCGTGTTCCGCATCGAAGGCGACCGGGTTGAGGAAGCCTTCGATCAGGCCGATGTTCTGCGGATTGAAACTCGGGTCGAAGCGGTCGATCGATTCGGTGAGCATGGAATGGCCGAAGCGGTACACCACATGCGCGAACTCGGCGACGATCGACGGATCGATCGTCACGTCGAAGCCGTCGGGCACGACGAAGGGATTGATCTGCGGCTGGATCTTGCGCGCGAACTCCTCGAACACCAGGTGCTGGTACTGCATCTCGGTGGTGAACTTGGCCGACTGGAACAGGCGTTCGCCGTCCCAGACCAGCGTGCTCAGGTCGGCAGGCAGGGAAGTCACGTCCGTGGCCAGCCATTCATTGAGGAAGGCGAGGTCGCCGCCGGCGGCGGTCGACAGGATAACTTCCTTGTTGTGCTCGACCATGCGGTTGTGCTCGGCATGGAACACATGGTGAACCGCGGTGAGGCCGATGTTCTCGTTCACGCGGCCGTCGCCGGCGATGAAGTGGGCATCGAGCAGTTCGTTGTCGTACTCGGTGTCGCCGTTGCCGGGATTTCCCAGGCCGATGGTGATGTCGCCATCGGCGATCTTGCCGATCGGCACGGCTTCGTGCGCGATGTCGGCCAGGAAGGCGTGCCCGGTGCGCAGCGCGGACACGTTGGTCGGATTGACAGGACTGCCCGGCGTGCCGGAGGCGACGACGTCGTCGGCCGTGTTCGGAATGCCGTCGACGCCGATGCCGGTGATGACCTGTGCGTAGCCCGAGGCGTTCGGAATGAAGTTGCCGTACTGGTCGGTCCTGAGCAGGGGCACGCTGCCCACGTCGAAGTCCGTCAATTGGATGCCCAGCATCAGGGCTTGTGTCTTGACCTCGCCCCAGGTCGCCATGCCGCCGTTCGCGCCTTCGATCAATTTGCCGGTCGCGACCGGCACGCCGGCGTCGTTGAGCTCGTACTGCCGCAGGAACACCTGGTGCGACGAATGCGATGTGTAGGTCTGGTTCTGGTCGACGAACGAGGTGGTGGTGTTGACTGGCCCGATGTCGTCGGCAGTGCCCATGACGCCGTCCTGTCCTGCGGACACGGTCGCGCGGGTCAGCACCATGAAGTTGGTGTTGCTGCCTTCGACGTAGAGCGGATCGTCCGGTTGCAGTGGAATGAACACCGTGCCGCTACCCCCCTTGTTGACGAGGTCGAGGCCATGGTCGAAGAACTGGCCGAAGAGAGTGAACCAGGAGTTGAACGAAGCGGAGAGGCCGCCGTCCGGCGAAATGTTGGGCAGGGCGACGTTGTCGCCTTCCATCGTGATGCCGTAGGGCTCGACGGCGGCGTCGCGCGTGGCGCGGGCTGCTTCAAGGGTGGTGACCGTCCCCGCGTGCGCGGCCTCTGCAGCAGCGGCGGCGTCGAGCGCCGCCTGCTCCGCTGGGGTTGGTGGCGTTGTTGGGTCGCCGTCGCCGAGTTCTTCCGCGTCGGCGCGTGCATTCTGGGCGACGACGCGGGCCTGATACTCGGCATCCGAGGCCGGCTTGAAGGCCTGGTAGATCACCGTGACGGCCGCGAGGTCCGTCATCGGGTTGGCGGAGCCCGCGCGTTCCAGCGCGGTGAGGATCGCAGCCGGATTGCCGAGGGTCTGGTCGACGAGCAGGTTGGAGATCGTGCGCAGGCTCGAATCGACAGTCAGGCTGTTGGGATTGTTGGTCGGCGTGTACGACGTGGGCGATGCGGGCGCCGGGCCTGCGCCGTCGGGATCGAATGACTCGCCGGGCCGGTACACCGGATCCATCAGCGACGGGAACTGCTGGTCGGCGGCGCCCCATTTCTCGTTTAGCAGGTTGTTATAGGTGCCGTCCACCGTACGCAAACCCCAGCTGATGTTGTACGCCGGCACGAGTCCGCCGGGGCCGAACAGCGGTTGTCCCGCCGCATGGGCCTCCGCGATCTTGATCTGAGCAAGGATGAACTGGAGGTCTGCCTGGTTGACTGAGACTGACATGGGGTGGTCTCCTCGGTGGTTGTTTCGGTTAGTTCAAAAGCGTTACTTCCGCCTGCAATCAGTCTCAGCTTCGACTCTTAAGTTCTCCTTAAGTAAATGGTGTTAATTCGAAGATTTGTTCGGGAGCATCGTGGTTGTCCGAGGCAACGGCACTCTGGCGACTGCTCCGACGCGGCATGCGACATCCATGGCAAGGCGAGTGAATCCAGATCAATTAAGAAAAAAGATTGACTGTTTCAAAAAGCCGTTTGTACATTTGATCCCGCTGGTTGCGCGACAGAAGTGAAGCGATCCACACATCGATGGGCTTGCCAAGAGGGTTCGAAGCGAGCGTCAATCGACGACACAGAAGATCAATTTCCGGAGGAGACGTCCATGCAGATTTCGAACTGGAGTCAGGTGCCGCCGGCTGGGCTTATGCGCATTGCGATGCATCGTTGGCGCCGACACACGCTCTTGCAGTAGCGCTCCCGGGTGCCACTGCCTTTGCAGGCAGCGCGCAGGCGCCCGAACCCTCAACGCCGCTTCATCACTCGGCGCACGCCGGGTGGCGCGTCCGCGCGTTCGCCTCGTCAACCAACGGAGTACGCATCCATGCGCAAGGCCATGTCACGCTTTCACGCGCCCGCGGCGGGCTTGTCTTGGGCGCTGCTGCTCGCGCTCGCCAGTGCGCCGGCGGCGGCTCAGAGCCTGGTGGAGCTCTACCAGTCCGCACAGGGCTACGACGCCGTCTACCAGGGCGCCCGCGCGCAATATGCCGCCACGGTCGCGAGAGGTGCGCAGGCGCGTGCCGGGATTCTTCCCGCGGTCGGCATCAACGCCGGCGCGTCGTATACCGATCAGGATCTGTCGACCGACAACCTCAGCGTCCAGCGCGGCTTCAATGCGCAGAACGCCGGCATCAATGCCACTCAGCCCTTGTACCGGCCCGCGAACTGGGCCGCGTACCAGCAAGGCAAGCTGCAGGAAGCCATCGCGCAGGCGTCTTTGACGCTGGCCGAGCAAGACCTGATCGTGCGCGTGAGCCAGGCCTATTTCGACGTGCTCGCCAGCCAGGACACCCTCGCGCTGGTGCGTGCGCAGAAGATCGGCGTCGCGGAGCAGCGTGCCTCCGCGCAGCGCAACTTCGAAGTCGGCACATCGACGATCACCGACACGCGCGAGGCGCAGGCTCGATACGACCTGGTCGTGGCGCAGGAGATCGCGGCCGAGAACGACCTCCAGGTCAAGAAGATCGTCCTCGACCAGCTCGTCGGCCGTGCAGGCGCGATACCGACGCCGCTGGCCGCACCGGCCGTGCTCCCCGTGCTCGCGCCGCAGGACGTGGATGTCTGGCTCATGCAGGCGGAGGCCTCGCATCCAGCCATCGCGCAGGCGAATCTGGGGGTGGAAGTCGCGGAGCTGGAGACCCGCAAGGCCGAGGCCGGACACAAGCCCACGCTCGACGCACAGCTGGGCTACAACGCGACGAACAATCCTCAGGGCACCACCACCAGCACCTCCACCGGCAAGGTGCGCGTGAAGGCGGCCAGCATCGGCGTCGTCTTCAACCTGCCGCTCTTCGCCGGTTTCGCCACCGAGAACCGGATCCGAGAGACGCTGGCGCTCGAGGACCAGTCGCGCGCCGTGCTGGACAACACGCGCCGTACCGTCTCCGTCTCGACCCGCGCGGCTTACCTCGGCGTGCTGTCGGGCGTGAGCCAGGTCAAGGCGCTGGAGGCCGCCGAGGCGTCGAGCCAGGTGGCGCTCGACGCCAACCGGCTGGGCTACACGGTCGGCGTGCGCATCAACATCGACGTCCTCAATTCGCAAAGCCAGTTGTTCCAGACCAAGCGCGACCTCGCACTGGCGCGCTACAACGTGCTGCTCGGGAACCTGCGCCTGCGGCAGGCGAATGGAACGCTGACGCCGGAAGCATTGGTCGCCCTGAATGACACGCTGGCGTTGAATGGGAAGCCGGCGGTGGACAGCGCGGCGCCGGTATCGCCGGTCCGGTAGATAGTTCGGTGCGGCGGCCCTCGACCGCTTATGCGCGCGCAATCGCGCCTTGTCGATGCGAATCACTTCAGCGCCGCAGCCACTTCGCCGAGCCAGGCCGACTGGACTGTGGCAGTCTTCGCGGCATACTGCGCGCGTCGACGTTGAGAGGACACTGGCAGCGGAGCGCATTGAACTCACGACCAGGTGTCATCGACCATGGCACAGGCCACGCCGCGCCAGATGATCTCGCCACGTGAGGAGGCGTCCAATCTCGCCTGAAGGGATGGCCTCGATCACCCCGTGCAGAACCTGCGCATAGCTTGCAAGCGGAAGGCGGATCATCAGGCGCACACGGGGCGCGTCGCTCTCCTGCGAACTGCGCTCATTGAGAAGTGGCTCACAGCGCACCACACCGGCGTCGGCGCAGCAGGCGACGAGCTCGCGAACTCTGCGCGCATCGCTGCACGCGACGGAAACATCGAGCACGTGGTATGGGGTTGCGTTCGACGTCCGAATTTCACCAGAGTGCTCGCGGTATGCGGCATAGGCCACGTTGGGTTCCTTGAAGTTGAGAAGATGAGGATTCTCGTCAGGCCCGCGTAAAGACAGGGAACAGAGTGCGCGCCATGGTGCAAACAGAACGTATAGGACTCGATGCGACCTGAGAACACGACTGCCTCGCATCGGCCGCGGTCGTGAGTAAACAAAGATGCGAGACCTCGCGATCTTTACGCCTCTTTGATACCCGCCCCGGTATTCTTCCCACTCCAGTGTTGATTCCGAATTCATGATGAAGATCGCTGTCGCAAAGCCACGCGAGCTCTTGTCGGCCGTGACGCGGACTGCGCCCCTGTCTCGCGTGGACGCAGAGGCCCTTCTCGCGGCGGCCCCTGGAGTCGAACGGCGCGCGAGGATGCAAGCGTGGCTGCTGCGGCATATGCAGCGGCCAAGGACGGCTTGAGCCGCCTGCCGTCGGGCAGGCGAAAACCTGGTTACGACGGAGGCGGACATCAAGCGCACAATGCCGGTTCGGAATGCGTCTGCGGCCGTTGTCGCACTCGATGCGCAATCGAGTTGCGTGCGGAAAGGCCGGTCGGAGAACAGCCGTGCGACCAGCGCGAGCAGATGGAGATGGTCATCCGTCGCGCCATCCTCGGGCACCATGAGAACCAGGAATTGAGAGACCGGCCTTCCGTCTGGTGCATCGAACGCAATGGCGTTCCGGGTGTGCATGAACAGCGTGGTCGGCTCAGCGATGCCGCCTATGCGGGCGTGCGGGATCGCGAATCCTCCATCAAGCGGGACGACCCGTCGCGAACGGGTCGTCCCGCTAGCCCTACAGCGTCTTGGTCAGGATCAGGATGAAGCGTGTCGCGTTGGGCGAGCAGGTGGTATGGCTGATCGGACCAAGAGGCGGCGAGGCGCCTCCCCCCGGCTTGCCCGGACAGTCACTCACGCCGTCGGCGGATCGTTCTCGCGTCCGAAGTGCCGGGGCGCGCCGATCGCGCGGATGAAATCGGCGATGGCAGCGTCGGCCTCTGCGGCGTCGGCCAGGATCAACCCCGGGTCTGCGGAGCCGTCGGGCAGCGTCATCGGAATCTGCGCCTCGGACAGCAATGCCTGCGAGGCGCCGAGCGCCAGGATCGTCTTGCAGTGCCAGTATTGGGCACGCACGAACTCCAGCGTGTGGGCGTCCGCGTCCAGCGCCTCCACCGCACCTGCGCCATCCGGGAGCACCAGGGCGTCGAACAGGAAGCCGGGCGCGTTCTCCATCGTCGCATCCGCCGCGAATTTCTCGCCCCCGATGCCGACACTGGTTCCAAGCCGGGCGCCGATGAGACGCGGCACGGCGCCGACGGCCATCAGTGCCGACACCACTTTCGCGAGCGACGCGCCTTCGACGCCCTGGGCGATGAGCACCGCGACCTTGCGGGTGCGAATGCCGCCGTCGCCGGGCCGCGCCAGAAGCGACAAGGCGGGGGAACTCCGGACCTCCGGGCTCGCAGGATTTTCCAGGGCCTTGGGCAGCGGGGCCGGCAGGTCCATCCCCAGGTCCTGCGCCAGGCGGGCGGCCAGCTCGGGCGAGGCGTTGACCAGGCTGGCCACCATGCGCTCGCGAATGGCGGGCACGGTGACCTTGGAGAGTTCGAAGCGGAAGGCGTTGCCGATATGTGCCTTCTCGGCCTCGGACTGGCTCTCGAAGAACAGTCGGGCCTGCGTGTAATGGTCGGCGAACTTCTCGGGTTTGATCCTTGACTTGTCGGCGCTCGCCTTGGCATCGATGCGCCGCGCCACGCTGGTGAAGCCCTGGGCGGCGCCGGCCTGGAAAGGGCAGCCGCCGGCCAGCGAATTGGGCTCATAGGCGACACGGCCCCGGTGGATCGCCTGGCGATGCATGCCGTCGCGCTGGTTGTTGTGAACCTGGGCAACCGGTGCGTTGATCGGCAGCTCGTGGAAGTTGGGACCGCCGAGCCGGCTGATCTGCGTGTCGACGTAGGAGTGGATGCGTCCTGCGAGCAGAGGATCATTCGTGAAATCGAGTCCCGGCACGATGTGGGCCGTGCAGAACGCCACCTGCTCGGTCTCGGCAAAGAAGTTGTCCGGATTGCGGTTCAGCACCATGCGCCCGACCACCTGTACCGGCACCAGTTCCTCGGGAATGAGCTTGGTCGCGTCGAGAATGTCGAAGCTGAACTGCTCGGCCTGCTCCTCGGTGAAGACCTGCAGGCCGAGTTCCCATTCCGGGTACTCGCCGGCCTCGATCGCCTCCCACAGATCGCGCCGATGGAAGTCCGGATCGGCGCCCGAGATCTTCACGGCCTCTTCCCAGACCTGGGAGTGCGTGCCGAGCTTGGGCTGCCAATGAAACTTGACGAGGACCGACTCTTCAGCCTCGTTGATCATCCTGAAGGTGTGGACGCCGAAGCCTTGCATCATCCGGTAGCTGCGCGGGATCGCGCGGTCCGACATCAGCCACATGAGCATGTGTGTGGACTCCGGCATCAGCGAGACGAAATCCCAGAAGGTGTCGTGGGCGCTGGCGGCTTGCGGCATCTGGTGGTGCGGCTCGGGTTTCACGGCGTGGACCAGATCCGGAAACTTGATCGCGTCCTGGATAAAGAACACCGGCATGTTGTTGCCGACCAGGTCCCAGTTGCCTTCGTCGGTGTAGAACTTCACGGCGAAGCCACGCACATCGCGCGCCGTGTCCTTGGAGCCGCGCTCGCCCGCCACGGTCGAGAAGCGCGCGAACACCGGCGTGACCTTCCCCGCTTCCCTGAATGGCGCGGCCTTGGTGAACTTCGTGAGCGGTTCATAGCATTCAAAGAAGCCGTGCGCACCGGAACCACGAGCGTGCACGATGCGTTCGGGGATGCGCTCGTGATCGAAGTGGGTCAGCTTCTCGCGCAGGATGAAGTCCTCCAGGAGGGCGGGACCCCTTGCCCCGGCCTTAAGCGAATTCTGGTTGTCGGCGATAGCGACACCCTGGTTCGTCGTCAGCAGCTGCCCGGTCGAGTCGACCCGGACGCGATCGAGCGTGTCGATCGTCGCGTTGACGCCTTCGAGTGCGGCCGTTCCGGTCTTGCCCGAGAAGTTCTGCTCGGACAGCGTGCTTGCGCCAGGCAGCCTCGAAGGCGGAGACACCGTGACGCCCACCGGGGGAGTGGCTGCATGGGCCTCGCCGTGTTCCAAGGGCTTGTTCGCGTTCGACATCATCCCGGCCGCCAGCGCCTGGGTGTCGACAGCCTTGCGGGTCGGCGGATCGCCTTTGCCGGCGGCAGCGGGTGCGGGCGTGGCCGGACCGCTGTCAGTATTTCGCGCCGCGGCGTGGGCCGCGTCGAGTTCGTGGGAAGGGGGCGGTGCTTTCTTGGCCATGGTCGTCTCTGGAGGTGGGACGGGCAGGCTAGGCTTCGAGGCATGTGGGCCCTGTAGGAGACGAGCGATTCCAAACGTCCTGTTTGTCGACGGCACTGCGCTTCGATCTGAAGCGCCCGCGCGCTTGGGACGCCGATGAGGCGCCGTGCGGGGCGCCTTTGTAGGTGGACGCCGATTGCACGCCGTCCCGCGCCAGTGGATGATTGTTCAGCGCCGCATTGAAAGCCAAGCGCCACAACACCGGGCCGCTGCAGGAGCCTGCTGCCGCTCGGGATCACCCCCAACACAAGGATGGGGCCGCCGTATGAACCTTCTGAGTGTCGACCTTTACCAGAGCGCAACCGATCCGGAGAAGTTTCTGGCGCTCCCGGCCGGAGCGGACCCCACTGAAGTCTTGGGTCCCGTGGTTTTTGACAAGGATTGCGCTGAAGTCGTGCGTTACCGCGAGGCCTTCGAATTCGATCCGGCCCAGGCGTACGCGGGCGTCGACGCCGCCAAGATCGCCGCAGACATCCTGACCGCGAAGTGGGCGATGTTCAGCCGCACCGCCTCGGACAGCGCGCAGTCGCCCTCGACATGTCTCCGATCATGAGCATTCCGCCGCGCATCCACTGCCCGGGACCACCGAACTCCGGGTGATCGAACTGGCCCATCACGACCTGGCCCAGTGCCACGGCGCACCACAGGGCTTGCCCAGCGCCGAGGCCGATTCAGCCCGCCCGGGTGCGCAAAAAAAAGAGCGGCCCTTTCAGTCCGCTCGTCAGGATGCGCAGGCGCTCAGCGTCCGTCGCGGTCCGAGTCACCCGGGATTGCCCGCTCCACGTTGTCGCTCAGACGCTGCCAGGCGTCGCGTGTGGCGTGCTTGGCACGTTCCCACTCCAACCTGGACCCCCCGCGCGCCGAGTCCCAGGCTCGGCCCAACTCCGGTTCCACTTCGTCGAACGGGCGGTCGGGAAAGCGGCCATAGGAATCAACGCCATAGCGGTAGGCGGGAGCGTAGTCGTCGTAGTTCGAGCCGCTTTCCACGTAGGGGCGGCCGGCGTAGTTTTCGCGCCAGTAAGCGTCCTCGACAGCTGGATCGGCCTTGGCGACGCGGCGGCCGGCGATAGCGCCGGCCACGGCGCCGACCGCAGCGCCCACGACCGCGCCCACGGGGCCGGTCATGCCACCCACGGCCGCGCCCGCTGCGGCGCCGCCGGCGACGCCGCCGACCGCGCCGCCGATGACCGCGCCGACGCCGGTCGCGGCGGCGCTGGAATCCGTGTCGCCGGGCACACGGGGATCGTTTGGATAAGCCATTGATGTCTCCTTGAGAAGTTGCAGGGACCCTCAAGGTGCAACGCCCATCTGAATCCATCCAGTCTCGCCACGCGTGATCTGACGTCGGCGGCCGTGCTCTCGACATGCGTGTGGGGGACTACAGCGCTCCTGCGACAGCCGCCGCGCTTCTGAAACAAAGGACGGGAGGGGCCAACGCCCGAAGAAGGTCGGCGGCTCCCAGGGACTCAGGGAGGCTTGGTGGCCCTGGTGCCTCTCTTCGCATTCGGGTGGACGATCCGCACGACAAGGTCGCCCGCGAGTGTTCTGAAGGTATCGTAGCGATCGGCGCACTCGAGGAGTTCGCCGTTCTCGAGATAGAACCTCGGCTCGCGCCGTTTTTCGACCGGTCCGTAGACTGTCTTGACCAAGAATGTCTGCGTTCGGCGAAAGACGATATGCATGCGCCCATCTGTGCCGAATGCGCGAAAGATATCGGTGCGCATGGTGCGACGGCAATGGTGATGCGGTCGACTCCACGCCAGATGGGCGCGCCACCGTGTAGGAAGTTCGTGGGAGAGATGCAAGGCGCAATCTGACTCAGCTCGATGCTCTAGAGCGGAAATGAGGAACGCAACGACTGAGCGCTTGTGTGTAGCGGTCCCAGTGGACTTCCAGGAGGGGCGCCTCCGCGGATGCGCAACCCATCGGCGGCCACGCTATAGCAAACGAGGTGCCACTGCTGCATGCGACAAGCGCTAGGCAGGGGTAGGGCGGAGAAGCTTGCTGCAAATCCAGGGAAGCGACCGGTCGATCTGAAAATCGAGCTCGCCGGGATCGCTGGGCAACGCCCTCAATGAAAGGCCCGCGGCAGAACAACTGCGCTATTTCCTTGTCAGCAACAACTGTCCCATTTTCTGAAGTCGATTCGTGAGGCCGCTGGCGATGACACGTAGGATTCCGGGCAGCTCGATCTCCATCGTCACTGTGGCATCCATGACTTCGATGACACCGGAGACAGTCTGACCCAGCGTCGCGACGCTGAAGATGAGCCGATCACCGTCCCAATGCTCGCTGGACGCCCCGCGGCTGCCGGGCAACAGGTTGACGATCTTCGAGAAACCGCCCGCGATGCGACGTCGCGCCTCGGCCCGGCCGAGTTGATGTGAAATGCTGATCATGATGGGCGATGCCATGCGCATAGGTTGCATCGGATCCGCGCAACAGGCAAGGGCCCGCGGAAGGGCACAGGGGCCATTCCGCAGCTGCAGCCTTCCTGGCCTTCGGCGGGAGTGAAATTCACGCCGTGAGGCCGACGACGTAGTCGTAGGCGCCGCCCGGTGCATCCTTGCCCTGGGCCGTCAGGATCTTGTAGTGATAGCCGTGATACCCCTCGCCGGGGTTCACGCCGCCGAACTGCGGCCCCAGAGGGCTCTCGCCCTGCGCGTCGTCGGGCCAGTGCAGGCCGTCGCGCCCGCCCGGGGATCGACGCGCCAATTGCCGCCTTCATCGCCAGGGGGATAGGCAATGTCCA
This sequence comes from Variovorax ginsengisoli, assembly GCF_030486595.1. Taxonomy (GTDB): domain Bacteria; phylum Pseudomonadota; class Gammaproteobacteria; order Burkholderiales; family Burkholderiaceae_C; genus Variovorax; species Variovorax ginsengisoli_B. The sequence continues at coordinate 162,215 of NZ_JAUJZH010000018.1, forward strand.
GCCGCCGTCGCCGACGGCCAGCACGGCCTTCTCCTGGCCGTCGGCGACGACCTTGTACACCTTGCGCTCACGCGCGACCTGGTGACAAGGTCCCTGCGCGGCGACATCGCAGTCGAGATGGAACTGGCGCCTGACTTGTGGCCGTTCGAGGTCGATGCCGGAGAGCTGGATCTGGCCTTTCTGAACCTGTGCGTGAACGCGCGGGATGCCATGCCCGTTGGCGGCGCGATCAGGTTCACCGCGAACAACGTATCCGAAGTCGGCGAGGACGGCGGTATTGCAAATCTCGTTCGGCTATCAGATGGCAGCAAGGTCGGAACCCTGGTGAACGGGATGAAGCTCGGGCATGGACAGCGATGTGCGCTGCGCCTGCACGACGAGCTGCGGGTCGGACCCCTGCGCCTGCGGGTGCTCGAGCTCGGAGGCCGGATCGAGCAGGCGATGGCCACCGAGCTCAGGCTGACGGCGGTCGACCTCGCGACGCTGGATCCGCAATTGATCCTGAAGTCGGCGCTGGAACTGCCTCGCTTGTTCGGTGAGGCGCACGCCGAAGGCGAGGTGCTGCAGAAGGCTTGCGCCTTTCTGGTGCAAGTGCTCGCGCCCGTCGTCAGTTCGGCCTATGTCGTGCAAGCGCATCCGGAGAACATCGAGTCGTCGCACATGCTCGCCACATGCTCGTTGAACGGGGAACGCGTCCCGGTGCTCAGCCGCAGAGTCATCGGCGGGGCGCTCCAGCTCGAGGGCTCGGTCGCCTTCTTCAACCACGCCACCTCGACCGATTTCGATGCCACCGTGCACCACACGACGCGCACGGTCGGGCCCTGCCTGATCGAGCGCAGCAGCGCCGGCGAGCCCATCGTGATCTATGTCGTCGGCGAGCAGACCTTGCCGAACCACAATTCCGACATCGCTGCCGGCTACCTCAGCCTGG
>NZ_JAUJZH010000019.1 GCF_030486595.1 Variovorax ginsengisoli
CGGTCAAGCTGATCAACCCGATCGCGATGGAAGAAGGCCTGCGCTTCGCCATCCGTGAAGGCGGCCGCACCGTGGGCTCGGGCGTCGTGGCGAAGATCCTCGACATCTGATCAAGGATTCCACAGGGGTATAGCTCAATTGGCAGAGCGTCGGTCTCCAAAACCGAAGGTTGTAGGTTCGATTCCTACTGCCCCTGCCACCTAGGTGGCTCCGCAAAACAAGCCCGTCATGTCCTGACGGGCTTCGGCGTCTGAAATGACGCATTGAATTTGAAGGCCGCAAGGCCGCAGGAACATAGCCCAAGATGGCCACTTCTCAAATCGAAACCGTGAGCACCAATGCGGACAAGGCCAAGCTGGCCGCGGCCGTCGTGCTGGCGGTGGGCGCCATCGTGGCGTTCTACCTGCTCGCGCGCCAGGGTGCCGTGGTGCAGTGGGTCGCTTTGCTGGTGGGCCTGGCTGCTGCCGTGGGCGCTTTCGGAAGCTCCGAGAGCGGCCGCCAGCTGTGGGCCTTCGGCCGCGATTCGTGGCGCGAGGTCAAGAAGGTCGTCTGGCCGACCCGCAAGGAAACGATCCAGATGACGGCTTACGTGTTCGCCTTCGTGGCGATCATGTCCATCTTCCTTTGGCTCACCGACAAGACGCTCGAATGGGTGTTTTTCGACCTCATTCTGGGCTGGAGAAAATAATGACTGACGAAGCCGTCGAAGCAGAAGCCACGCCGGAAATCAATCCGCTGCTGGCGCCCGCCGCCAACCCGGACCTGCGCTGGTACGTGGTGCATGCCTATTCCGGCATGGAAAAGGCGGTCGAACGCAACATCCTCGAGCGAATCAACCGCGCCGGCATGCAAAGCAAGTTCGGCCGCATCCTGGTCCCGACCGAAGAAGTGGTCGAGATCAAGAACGGCCAGAAGCGCACCACCGAGCGCCGCTTCTTCCCGGGCTACGTGCTGGTCGAGATGATCATGGACGACGAGAGCTGGCACCTGGTGAAGCACACCAACAAGGTGACCGGTTTCGTCGGTGGCGCCAAGAACCGCCCGGCCCCGATTTCCCAGAAGGAAGTCGAGGACATCGTGAGCCAGATGCAGCAAGGCACCGAGAAGCCCCGCCACAAGGTGGAGTTCATCGTCGGCGAGTTCGTGCGCGTCAAGGAAGGCCCGTTCACGGACTTCAACGGCACGGTCGAGGAAGTCAACTACGAGAAGAGCAAGGTGCGCGTGTCGGTCATGATCTTCGGCCGCGCGACGCCTGTCGAACTCGAATTCGCTCAGGTCGAAAAGACCTGAGACCTTGCGGGACAGACCACGCGAAGCGTGCTCTGAGCCTGTGATATTGCGGGACAGACCACGCGAAGCGTGCTCTGTCCTCAACTGATTAGGTTGTCTGCGCTCCCCGACTCGGCGCAGACAGAAGCAAAGAGTCGTTTGACCCCGGGGAGCCCAGGCCTACAAAAGCCCAGGCGTCATCACCCGCAAGGAGAAAAGCATGGCGAAAAAAATCGTCGGCTTCATCAAGCTGCAAGTCCCAGCTGGTAAAGCCAATCCCTCACCGCCGATCGGTCCCGCACTGGGCCAACGCGGTTTGAACATCATGGAATTCTGCAAGGCGTTCAACGCGCAGACCCAAGGCGTCGAGCCGGGCCTGCCGCTGCCGGTGGTCATCACCGCGTTCGCCGACAAGAGCTTCACCTTCATCATCAAGACGCCGCCGGCGATCACCTTGATCAAGAAGGCCATCAAGCTCGAGAAGGGTTCCGCACGTCCGCACACGGACAAGGTCGGCAAGATCACCCGCGCACAGCTCGAGGAAATCGCCAAGGCCAAGATGAAGGACCTGACGGCCGCCGATCTGGACGCCGCGGTTCGTACCATCGCCGGCTCGGCCCGCTCGATGGGCGTGAATGTGGAGGGCGTGTAAATGGCCAAGATCACCAAGAAGCAAAAGACCCTCGTGGGCAAGGTCGACAGCAACAAGCTGTACCCGCTGGCCGATGCGATCGTGCTCGTGAAGGACGCAGCCACCGCCAAGTTCGATGAGTCCATCGACGTCGCGGTGCAGCTCGGCATCGACGCCAAGAAGTCGGACCAGGTCGTTCGCGGCGCCGTCGTGCTGCCCAACGGCACCGGCAAGACCAAGCGCGTGGCCGTGTTCGCCCAGGGCGCCAAGGCTGAAGAAGCCAAGGCCGCCGGCGCCGACATCGTCGGCATGGACGATCTGGCTGCGATGGTGAAGGCTGGCGACATGCCCTTCGACGTCGTGATCGCCGCACCGGACGCGATGCGCGTGGTCGGTACGCTGGGCCAGATCCTCGGCCCGCGCGGCCTGATGCCCAACCCGAAAGTCGGCACCGTGACGCCCGACGTCGCGACCGCCGTCAAGAACGCCAAGGCTGGCCAGGTCCAGTTCCGCGTCGACAAGGCCGGCATCGTGCACGGCACGATCGGCCGCCGTTCGTTCGACAACGAAAAGCTGCAGGGCAACCTCGCCGCGCTGATCGACGCCCTGGTCAAGGCCAAGCCGGCGACCAGCAAGGGTGTCTACCTGCGCAAGGTGGCCGTGTCGTCGACGATGGGTCTGGGTGTCCGCGTGGACACGCAAACCATCGCCGCAAGCTGAGCGTTGATATGAGATTTGCCTCGCCCGTCGAACGGTGAGGCGGATGTGGTGGGTCGGGGCAGCTCTTCAGGTTGCCCCGGGCCATCCAAGACCGCTGGTGTGCAGGTCGCCTGCACTTAATCCCCCGGCCTTTGCCGGGCAGCCAGCGCAGATGGCGACCCCACTGCAAGGAATTTGTGTTTTTGTTCCGAACAGTTGGTCGCTGCATGAAGCGCGATCCGAGGCTCCCCGCCGAGGATCGCATTGAAAAGGAGTAGACCTTGAGTCTGAATCGCAGTGAGAAAGAAGCGGTCATCAGTGATGTGACCAGCCTCGCCGCAAAAGCTCAAACGCTCGTGATGGCGGAATACCGTGGCATCACGGTGGCCGATATGACCAAACTGCGTACCGATGCACGCAGCAAGGGTGTGACCCTCAGCGTGTTGAAGAACACGCTGGCACGCCGTGCTGTCGCTGGTAGCGCGTTTGAGATCATCGGCGACCAGATGACCGGTCCGCTGATCTATGGCTTCTCCGAAGACGCCGTGGCCGCCGCGAAAGTGGTGGCCGATTTCGCGAAGACCAACGACAAGTTGGTGATTCGCGGCGGTGCATTCGGTGGCAAGGCCCTGGACGTCGAAGGCGTGAAGCAACTGGCCAACATCCCTTCCAAGGAAGTGCTGCTGGCGCAATTGCTGGGCTTGATGCAATCCCCGATCTCTCGTACCGCCCGCGTGCTCGCGGCGCTGGCCGAGAAGCGTGGTGGTGGCGAAGCACAGGCGGAAGCTCCCGCCGCAGAAGCGCAGGCCGCCTGAGCCTTGCGTTTGACAAATTCAACCCAATTGTTAGGAAACAAAAATGGCATTCGATAAAGACGCATTTCTGACCGCGCTCGACGCAATGACGGTCCTGGAACTCAACGACCTGGTCAAGGCCATCGAAGAGAAGTTCGGCGTGAGCGCCGCTGCGATGTCGGCTCCCGCAGCCGGCGGCGGCGCCGTGGCCGCCGTGGCTGAAGAGCAGACCGAGTTCAACGTCATGCTGATGGAAGCTGGCGCGAACAAGGTGTCGGCGATCAAGGCCGTGCGCGAAATCACCGGCCTGGGCCTCAAGGAAGCCAAGGACCTGGTGGAAGCCGCTCCCAAGGCCGTCAAGGAAGGCCTGTCGAAGGCTGACGCCGAAGCCGCCAAGAAGAAGCTGGAAGAAGCTGGCGCCAAGGTGGAACTGAAGTAATTCAGTCTCCCCAGAGGGCTGGAGGTGCTGCAAGGCCCTCCAGCCTTTGCCGCTTTCAGAGCGCACCCAAAAGTCGGCTTGTTGACGCGAAAACAAGACGATTTTTGAGTGTCTTCTGACCCCGACTGCAGAAGACCCCCTTGGTTCGGGCGATGTGCAACGCATCGCCGTCCGCCAGGGCTGGTAGTGGCCAGCCGCCAAGGAGAGTGGTGCTCGCGCACCTCACCACGTCGCTGAAGATCTCAAGCTCCGGAGCTCTCATGGCCCAAACGTCCACGTACAGTTACACCGAACGCAAGCGCATCCGAAAGAATTTCGGCAACCGCGACAGCGTCGTCGAAATCCCCTACCTGCTGCAAATGCAGAAAGACGCGTACACCGCGTTCCTGCAAGCCGGCATCGCGCCCCAGAAACGGACCGTGGAAGGCCTCCAGGCTGCCTTCGACGCAGCGTTCCCGATCGTCTCGCACAACGGTTTCGTCGAGATGAAGTTTCTCGAGTACAACCTCGCGAAGCCCGCTTTCGACGTCCGCGAGTGCCAGACCCGTGGCCTCACCTTCGCCTCGGCCGTGCGTGCCAAGGTCCAGCTGATCATCTATGACCGCGAATCTTCGACCTCGCAGTCGAAGGTGGTAAAGGAAGTCAAGGAGCAAGAGGTCTACATGGGCGAAGTGCCGCTCATGACCGACAAGGGCTCGTTCATCATCAACGGCACCGAGCGCGTCATCGTGTCGCAGCTCCACCGTTCGCCCGGCGTGTTCTTCGAGCACGACAAGGGCAAGACCCACAGCTCGGGCAAGCTCCTGTTCTCGGCGCGCGTGATTCCCTACCGCGGCTCGTGGCTCGACTTCGAGTTCGACCCGAAGGACATGCTGTACTTCCGCGTCGACCGCCGCCGCAAGATGCCGGTCACGATCCTGCTGAAGGCCATCGGCCTGAACCCGGAATCGATCCTCGCGAACTTCTTCGTCAACGACAACTTCCGCCTGATGGACAGCGGCGCGCAGATGGAGTTCGTCGCCGAACGCCTGCGCGGCGAAGTGGCCCGTTTCGACATCACCGACAAGGCCGGCAAGGTCGTGGTCGCCAAGGACAAGCGCGTCACGGCCCGCCACACGCGCGAGCTCGAGCAGTCTGAAACCACGCACATCAGCGTGCCGGAAGACTTCCTGGTCGGCCGCGTCGTGGCCCGCAATATCGTCGACCCCGACACCGGCGAGATCCTGGCCAAGGCCAACGACGAGCTGACCGAAGCGCTTCTGAAGAAGCTGCGCACGGCCGGCGTGCAGGACGTGCAGGCTATCTACACCAACGAACTCGACCAGGGCGCGTACATCTCGCAGACGCTCCGCATCGACGAGACGGTGGACGAATTCGCCGCCCGCGTCGCGATCTACCGCATGATGCGCCCCGGCGAGCCGCCGACCGAAGACGCGGTGCAGGCCCTGTTCCAGCGCCTGTTCTACAACCCCGACACGTACGACCTGTCGCGCGTCGGCCGCATGAAGTTCAACGCCAAGGTCGGCCGCGACGAATCGACCGGCCCGATGGTGCTGACCAACGAGGACATCCTGGCCGTGGTCAAGATCCTGGTCGACCTGCGCAACGGCCGTGGCGAAGTCGATGACATCGACCACCTGGGCAACCGTCGCGTGCGTTGCGTCGGCGAACTGGCCGAGAACCAGTACCGCACCGGCCTGGCCCGTATCGAGAAGGCCGTGAAGGAACGTCTGGGTCAAGCGGAACAAGAGCCGCTGATGCCGCACGACCTGATCAACAGCAAGCCGATCTCGGCCGCCCTGAAGGAATTCTTCGGCGCTTCGCAGCTGTCGCAGTTCATGGACCAGACCAACCCGCTGTCCGAGATCACGCACAAGCGTCGCGTCTCGGCCCTGGGCCCGGGCGGTCTGACCCGCGAACGCGCCGGCTTCGAAGTGCGCGACGTGCACGTCACGCACTACGGCCGCGTGTGCCCGATCGAAACGCCCGAAGGCCCGAACATCGGCCTGATCAACTCGCTGGCCCTGTACGCCCGCCTGAACGAATACGGCTTCATCGAGACGCCGTACCGCCGCGTGGTCGACAGCAAGGTCACGATGGACATCGACTACCTGTCGGCCATCGAGGAAGGCAAGTACGTCATCGCCCAGGCCAATGCGGCCCTGGACAAGGACGGCAAGCTCACTGGCGACCTGGTGTCGGCGCGTGAAACCGGCGAATCGATCCTGGTGAGCGCCGAGCGCGTCCAGTACATGGACGTGTCGCCGGCGCAGATCGTGTCGGTGGCTGCTTCGCTCGTGCCCTTCCTGGAGCACGACGATGCGAACCGCGCGTTGATGGGCGCCAACATGCAGCGTCAGGCCGTGCCTGTGCTGCGCCCCGAAAAGCCGTTCGTCGGCACCGGCATCGAGCGCGTTTCCGCGGTCGACTCGGGCACCGTGGTCACGGCCACCCGCGGCGGTATCGTCGACTACGTCGATGCGACCCGCATCGTGGTTCGCGTCAACGACGCCGAAGCCACGGCCGGTGAAGTCGGCGTCGACATCTACAACCTGATCAAGTATCAGCGTTCGAACCAGAACACGAACATCCATCAGCGTCCGATCGTCAAGCGCGGCGACAAGATCGCCAAGGGCGACGTCGTGGCCGACGGTGCGTCGACCGACCTGGGCGAGCTCGCGCTCGGCCAGAACATGCTGATCGGCTTCATGCCCTGGAACGGCTACAACTTCGAAGACTCGATCCTGATCTCCGAACGCGTGGTCGCCGAAGACCGCTACACCTCGATCCACATCGAGGAACTGGTGGTGATGGCCCGCGACACCAAGCTGGGTGCCGAGGAAATCACGCGCGACATCCCGAACCTGGCCGAGCAGCAGCTCAACCGCCTGGACGAATCCGGGATCATCTACGTCGGCGCCGAAGTGCAGCCGGGCGACACGCTGGTGGGCAAGGTCACGCCGAAGGGCGAGACCACGCTGACGCCTGAAGAGAAGCTGCTGCGCGCGATCTTCGGCGAGAAGGCTTCCGACGTGAAGGACACCTCGCTGCGCGTCGACCAGGGCTCGCAAGGCACCGTGATCGACGTCCAGGTGTTCACCCGCGAAGGCATCACGCGCGACAAGCGCGCCCAGCAGATCATCGACGACGAGTTGAAGCGCTTCCGCCTCGACCTGAACGACCAGCTGCGGATCGTCGAGGCCGACGCCTTCGACCGGATCGAGAAGCTGCTGACCGGCCGTGTCGCCAATGGCGGCCCGAACAAGCTGGCCAAGGGCACCAAGCTCGACAAGGCGTACCTGACGTCGATCGAGAAGTTCCACTGGTTCGACATCCGCCCGGCGGAAGACGAAGTGGCGACCCAGCTCGAATCGATCAAGAACTCGCTCGAGCAGACCCGCCACAGCTTCGACCTCGCGTTCGAGGAAAAGCGCAAGAAGCTCACGCAGGGCGACGAGCTGCCCGCGGGCGTGCTGAAGATGGTCAAGGTCTACCTGGCCGTCAAGCGCCGCCTGCAACCCGGCGACAAGATGGCCGGCCGCCACGGCAACAAGGGTGTGGTGTCGAAGATCGTTCCGGTCGAAGACATGCCCCACATGGCCGACGGCACGCCGTGCGACATCTGCCTGAACCCGCTGGGCGTGCCCTCGCGGATGAACGTCGGGCAGGTGCTCGAAGTGCATCTGGGCTGGGCCGGCAAGGGCATCGGCCAGCGCATCGGCGACCTGCTGCAGCAAGAGGCCAAGGTGGCCGAGCTGCGCAAGTTCCTCGAAGAGATGTACAACGGCTCGGGCCGCAAGGAAGACCTCGGCAAGCTGAGCGACTCCGACGTCCTCGAGATGGCGGCCAACCTGTCGAGCGGCGCGACCTTCGCGACCCCGGTGTTCGACGGTGCCTCGGAAGAAGAAATCCGCGGCATGCTGAAGCTCGCCTATCCGGACGAGATCGCCAAGCTGAAGGGCCTGACCGACACCCGCACCCAGGCCTACCTGTACGACGGCCGCACCGGCGACCAGTTCGAGCGTCCGGTCACCGTCGGCTACATGCACTTCTTGAAGCTGCACCATCTGGTGGACGACAAGATGCACGCCCGCTCGACCGGCCCGTACTCGCTGGTCACCCAGCAACCGCTGGGCGGCAAGGCCCAGTTCGGTGGCCAGCGCTTCGGTGAAATGGAAGTGTGGGCGCTGGAAGCCTACGGCGCCGCCTACGTGCTGCAGGAAATGCTCACGGTGAAGTCCGACGACGTGGTGGGCCGTACCAAGGTCTACGAGAGCATCGTCAAGGGCGAACACTCGATCGAAGCCGGCATGCCGGAATCGTTCAATGTGCTGGTCAAGGAAATTCGTTCCTTGGGCCTGGACATCGAACTCGAACGCTCATAAGCCAACAAGGAAAGAGTCACATGAAGTCATTACTCGACCTGTTCAAGCAATTCACGCCGGACGAGCATTTCGATGCCATCCGCATCGGCATGGCCTCGCCCGAGAAGATCCGTTCGTGGTCCTTCGGCGAGGTGAAGAAGCCCGAGACGATCAACTACCGCACCTTCAAGCCCGAGCGCGACGGTCTCTTCTGCGCCAAGATCTTCGGCCCCATCAAGGACTACGAGTGCCTGTGCGGCAAGTACAAGCGCCTGAAGCACCGCGGCGTGATCTGCGAGAAGTGCGGCGTTGAAGTCACGCAGACCAAGGTGCGTCGCGAGCGCATGGGTCACATCGACCTGGCCGCGCCCTGCGCCCACATCTGGTTCCTGAAGTCGCTGCCGTCGCGTCTGGGCCTGGTGCTCGACATGACCCTGCGCGACATCGAACGCGTGCTGTACTTCGAAGCCTACGTGATCACCGACCCCGGCATGACCCCGCTGAAGAAGTTCGGCATCATGTCCGAGGACGACTACGACGCGAAGCGCAAGGAATACGGCGATGAATTCGTCGCCAAGATGGGCGCCGAAGGCATCAAGGACCTGCTCGAAGGCATCGAGATCGACAGCGAGATCGAGAAGCTGCGCGGCGACCTGACCGGCTCCGAAGTCAAGGTCAAGAAGAACTCCAAGCGCCTCAAGGTGCTGGAAGCCTTCCGCAAGTCGGGCATCAAGCCCAACTGGATGGTGCTCGAAGTGCTGCCCGTGCTGCCGCCGGACCTGCGTCCGCTGGTGCCGCTGGACGGCGGTCGCTTCGCCACGTCGGACCTGAACGACCTGTACCGCCGCGTCATCAACCGCAACTCGCGCCTGCGCCGCCTGCTGGAGCTCAAGGCTCCCGAGATCATCGCGCGCAACGAGAAGCGGATGCTGCAAGAGGCGGTCGACTCGCTGCTGGACAACGGCCGTCGCGGCAAGGCCATGACGGGCGCCAACAAGCGCGCACTGAAGTCGCTGGCCGACATGATCAAGGGCAAGAGCGGCCGCTTCCGCCAGAATCTGCTGGGCAAGCGCGTCGACTACTCGGGCCGTTCGGTCATCGTGGTGGGCCCGACGCTCAAGCTGCACCAGTGCGGCCTGCCGAAGCTGATGGCGCTCGAGCTGTTCAAGCCCTTCATCTTCTCGCGCCTCGAAGCCATGGGCATCGCGACCACCATCAAGGCGGCCAAGAAGGAAGTGGAATCCGGCACGCCGGTGGTCTGGGACATCCTTGAAGAAGTCATCAAGGAACACCCGGTGATGCTGAACCGTGCGCCTACGCTGCACCGTCTGGGCATCCAGGCCTTCGAGCCGATCCTGATCGAAGGCAAGGCGATCCAGCTGCACCCGCTGGTCTGCGCGGCCTTCAACGCCGACTTCGACGGTGACCAGATGGCCGTCCACGTGCCGCTGTCGGTCGAAGCGCAGATGGAAGCCCGCACCCTGATGCTGGCCTCCAACAACGTGCTGTTCCCGGCTTCCGGCGAACCGTCGATCGTTCCTTCGCAAGACGTGGTGCTGGGTCTGTACTACACGACCCGCGACCGCATCAACGCCAAGGGCGAGGGCCTGGTCTTCTCCGACATCGGCGAAGTCCAGCGCGCGCTCGACGCCAACGTGGTCGAGCTCACCGCCAAGGTCGCGGTCCGCATCACCGAGTACACCAAGGACAAGGAAACGGGCGAGTTCGTGCCGTCGACCTCGCTGGTGGACACGACCGTGGGCCGTGCGCTGCTGTCCGAGATCCTGCCCAAGGGCCTGCCGTTCTCGAACATCAACAAGGCGCTGAAGAAGAAGGAGATCTCCAAGCTCATCAACGTCTCGTTCCGCAAGTGCGGCCTGAAGGAAACCGTCGTCTTCGCCGACAAGCTGCTGCAGAACGGCTTCCGCCTGGCGACCAAGGCCGGTATCTCGATCGCGATCGACGACATGCTGGTGCCCGCTGAAAAGCACGGCATCATCGACCGCTCGGCCAAGGAAGTGAAGGAGATCGAGCAACAGTACGTCTCCGGTCTCGTGACTTCCGGCGAGCGCTACAACAAGGTGGTCGACATCTGGGGCAAGGCCGGCGACGAAGTGTCGAAGGTCATGATGGCCAAGCTGTCGAAGCAGACCGTCACCGACCGCCACGGCAAGGAGGTCGAGCAGGAGTCGTTCAACTCGATCTACATGATGGCCGACTCGGGCGCTCGCGGTTCCGCCGCGCAGATCCGCCAGGTGGCCGGCATGCGGGGCCTGATGGCCAAGCCGGACGGCTCGATCATCGAGACGCCCATCACGGCGAACTTCCGCGAAGGCCTGAACGTGCTGGAGTACTTCATCTCCACCCACGGTGCCCGAAAGGGTCTGGCCGACACGGCGCTGAAAACCGCGAACTCGGGTTACCTGACGCGCCGCCTGGTCGACGTGACGCAGGATCTGGTCGTGATCGAGCAGGATTGCGGCACCCACGAAGGTGCCGTGATGCGCGCGATCGTCGAAGGCGGTGAAGTCATCGAATCGCTGCGCGACCGCATCCTGGGCCGCACCGCGGCCGAGGACGTGCTGCACCCGGAAACGCGTGCGGTGCTGGCCAACGCCGGCGACATGCTCGACGAAGACCTGATCGAAGCGCTCGAAGCCGACGGCGTCGACGAAGTCAAGGTGCGCACGGCGCTGACCTGCGCGACGCGCTTCGGCATCTGCGCCAAGTGCTACGGCCGCGACCTCGGCCGCGGCGGCCTGGTCAACAACGGCGAAGCGGTCGGCGTGATCGCCGCCCAGTCGATCGGCGAACCCGGCACGCAGCTGACGATGCGGACCTTCCACATCGGTGGTGCGGCGTCGCGTGCGGCGGTGGCCTCGAGCGTCGAAGCCAAGTCGAACGGTTCGATCGGCTTCAACGCCACGATGCGCTACGTGACCAACAGCAAGGGCGAGCTGGTCGTGATCTCGCGTTCGGGCGAAATCGTCATCCATGACGAGCACGGCCGCGAGCGCGAACGCCACAAGGTGCCGTACGGCGCCATCCTGGCAGTGAAGGCCGACCAGACCATCAAGGCCGGCCACGTGCTGGCCAACTGGGACCCGCTGACCCGCCCGATCATCACGGAATTCGCCGGCAAGACGAAGTTCGAGAACGTCGAGGAAGGCCTCACGGTCGCGAAGCAGGTGGACGAAGTCACCGGCCTGTCGACCCTGGTCGTGATCGACCCGAAGCGCCGCGGCGCTGCCAAGGTCGTGCGTCCGCAAGTGAAGCTGATCGACGCCTCGGGCGCCGAGGTCAAGATCCCCGGCACCGACCACTCGGTGACGATCGGCTTCCCGATCGGCGCGCTGGTGCAGGTGCGCGACGGCCAGGACGTGGGCCCCGGCGAAGTGCTGGCGCGGATTCCGGTCGAAGGCCAGAAGACCCGCGACATCACCGGCGGTCTGCCGCGCGTGGCCGAGCTGTTCGAAGCCCGTTCGCCGAAGGACAAGGGCATGCTGGCCGAGATGACCGGTACCGTGTCGTTCGGCAAGGAGACCAAGGGCAAGATCCGCCTGCAGATCACCGACCCCGAAGGCACCGTCTGGGAAGACCTCGTGCCGAAGGAAAAGAACATCCTGGTGCACGAAGGCCAGGTGGTGAACAAGGGCGAGAGCGTGGTCGACGGTCCGGCGGACCCGCAGGACATCCTGCGCCTGCTGGGTTCGGAAGAATTGGCGCGCTACATCGTGGACGAAGTGCAGGACGTGTACCGCTTGCAAGGCGTGAAGATCAACGACAAGCACATCGAGGTGATCGTTCGCCAGATGCTGCGCCGGGTCGTGGTCGAGAACGTCGGCGACACCAACTACATCGCCGGTGAACAGGTCGAACGCAGCGAGATGCTCAACACCAACGACGCCCTGCGCGCCGCTGGCAAGATCCCCGCGACGTTCACCAACCTGCTGCTGGGTATCACGAAGGCATCGCTCTCGACCGACAGCTTCATCAGCGCCGCATCGTTCCAGGAAACGACGCGCGTGCTGACCGAAGCCGCGATCATGGGCAAGCGCGACGAGCTGCGCGGTCTGAAGGAAAACGTCATCGTCGGCCGCCTGATTCCCGCGGGCACCGGCATGGCGTACCACCAGGCACGCAAGGTCAAGGACGCGATGGACGAGGCTGAGCGCCGCGCGATCGCCGAGTCGGAAGCGGCCGAGCTGGCCGGTGCCGGCAGCGCGACCGAAGAGGCGATCACCACGGTCGATGCCAGCGAAGGCACCGCGACCGAATAACTGGTTAGCATCTCCGGCCATGACCGGAATCCGAAGCCCCCTTTCCGCCCGCGGATCGGGGGCTTTTTCTTTTGCATGGGAGCCTGCGCCATGAACGGCATGCCGGACTCCCTGCCATTTTGGATCGGCGGCGCGCTCGCGCTGTTCTGGTTCGTCGGCGCCTACAACCGGCTGATGCGGCTGCGTTCGGGCGCCCTGCAGGCCTATGCGACGCTCGACGCCGCGCTGGTGCGCCAGCTCGAGTTCGTGCAGGCGCGTGCCGCCGAGGCCGATGCGGCCGATGCAGGGGGAGCCGAACCGCCATCCGACGCTTCGCTGCAGGCGGCCTCGGGCCAGCTCGCCACCTTGCTGGCCGCCACCCGCCTGCGGGCGCTCGACCCGGCCGGCATCGCCGCGCTGGGCACCGCCCTGCACGTGATGGTGGCGGCCTGGCAGCGCCTGCATCCGGATGCGGTCGTCAGCTTCGAGGCCGACGGCACGCTGTCGCGTCCCGCGCCGCTGAACGGCAAGGACGAGCTGCTGCCAGACAGCGCACCGATCGCCTGGCCCGAGCCTTCCGCCGCGGCGGAAATCGCCCGCGGCCAATTCAACCTCGCAGTGGCGCAGTACAACGCGGCGATCGGCCAGTTTCCAGCGCTCATCGTGGCGTGGATCATGCAGCTACGGCCTGCGGCCCCGTTGCGCTGAGCCGCTCGGCCGGCGACGCCGCCCTCCTCGTCCCCAGCGCCCTTACCATCGACCCAAGTTGCCAGATCATTCAGACCCCATTTCCGATTCGCCACAGGCTTCCCCGCCGCTGTGGCGCCAGTTGCAGCTGACCGCCGCGACGCTCGCCTCTATTCGCGCCGGCGTGTCGGGCTCGGTCGCCTTCGAGGCCGTCGAGCCGGGCCTGCGTCCGGGCGTCCAGGCGCTGGGTTTCCAGGTGCTGCGCTGGCTCGGTCGGGCCGAGGCGCTGCGGCGCCAGCTGGCCAAGCGGACCCCGCCTCCAGCGGCTGACGCCCTGCTTTGCACGGCGCTGGCGCTGGCCTGGGACGGCGAGCGTTCGCCCTACGAACCCTTCACGCTGGTCGACCAGGCGGTCGAGGCCGCCAAGCGCAATCCGGGAACCCGGGCCCAGGCCAGCTTCGTCAACGCCTGCCTGCGGCGCTTCCTGCGCGAGCGCGACGAGCTGGTGTCGATCACCGACCGCGAACCGGTCGCGCAGTGGAATCACCCGCGCTGGTGGATCGAGCGGTTGAAGCGCCAGCATCCGCGCGACTGGCAGCGCGTGCTGGCGGCCGACAACAACCAGGCGCCGATGACCTTGCGCGTCAACCTGCGCAAGACCAGCGTCGCCGCCTTCCGCCAGGGCCTGGCGGCCGTGGAGCTGCCGTCGGTGCCGGTGGGCGCCAGCGGCTTGCAGCTCGCGCGCGCCCGCCCGGTGAGCCAGATTCCCGGATTCGCCGAGGGCGAATGCTCGGTGCAGGATGCGGCGGCCCAGGTCGCCGCCCCCTTGCTGCTGTCCGGCCTCGACCTGCGCCGCGATGCGCCGCTGCGGGTGCTGGACGCCTGCGCGGCACCGGGCGGCAAGACGGCGCACCTGCTCGAGGCGGCCGGCAGTGCCGCCATCGAGGTCACGGCGCTGGAGGTCGATCCGGTTCGCGCCCGGCGCATCGACGAGACCCTGGCGCGGCTCGGCCTCGGCGCCAAGGTCGTGGTCGCCGACGCCTCGCGCCCGGCCGACTGGTGGGACGGCCGGGCTTTCGATGCCATCTTGCTCGACGCCCCATGCACCGCTTCGGGCATCGTCCGCCGCCACCCCGACGTGCGCTGGCTGCGGCGCGAAAGCGACATCGAGCAGCTGGCGCTCCAGCAGGCGATGCTGCTGGCCGGCCTGTGGCCGCTGGTCCGGCCGGGCGGGCGCCTGCTGTATTGCACCTGTTCGGTGTTTTTCGAGGAAGGCGCGCACCAGATCGAGGCGTTCCTTGCACACAACACCGATGCCCGTTTGCTGCCTTCGCCGGGCCATTTGCTGCCCCAAAGCGGCGTGAATGCGCGTGGCGTCCCGGACAATGCCTTGGGTGACCACGACGGTTTCTTCTACGCGCTGCTTGAAAAGCTGCCCCGCTGAAAGGCGCTGGCCGGTGCGGCTGGCTGCGCTCCTGATCCTCGTCGTTGCCTTGTCGGCCTGGCTGACCGGCACCGCGCGGGCCGATTCGCGCAACGCGGCGATCACGCAGCTGCGGCTCGAGCAGGCCGACGACGGCGTCTACCTCACGGCCCAGGTCCAGTTCGACCTGGCGCCGGTGGTCGAGGAGGTGCTCGAGAAGGGCATCGCGATCTATTTCGTGGCCGAAGCCGAGCTGTACCGGGAACGTTGGTACTGGACCGATCTCAAAGTGGCTCAGGCGGCGCGCTACATGCGGCTGGCCTACCAGCCCCTGACCCGCCGATGGCGCCTCAACGTGTCCCCCGTTCCCATCACCAATTCCGGCTTCGGCGTGTCGCTGAACCAGAACTTCGACACCCTGGCCGATGCGCTCGAGGTCATCAGCCGGATCGGCCGCCTGCGGCTCGGCGACCTGGCCGAGATCGGTGACGACCCGTCCCACGCCGTGAGTTTCCGCTTCCGGCTCGACACCTCCCAGCTGCCGCGGCCGTTCCAGATCGGCGCGGTCGGCCAGAGCGACTGGAACATCTCGGTCGAGAAGAACGCCCGGCTGCCGCTGGAGAAGTCGAAGTGAGCACCGACCCGCGGGTCGCGCCGCGGGCGTCGCCGGCGGCGCGGCGATCGCGTGCCATCCGCTGGGCCATCGGGGTGGTGGCCGCGCTGGTCACGGCGATCGGCCTGGTGCTGATGTTCCTGCTGGCGCAGGCCACCAACAACCGTGCCCTCTACGAGCGCAACTACACCCGCCTGTTCGGCATCAACGTGGTGGTGGCGGCGGTGCTGGTCATCGTCATCGGCTGGGTCGCGTTCCGGCTGCTGCGCCGGCTTCGGCAGGGCAAGTTCGGCAGCCGGCTGCTGATCAACTTGGCCATGATCTTCGCGCTGGTTGGCGTGGTGCCGGGCCTGCTGGTGTACGTGGTCTCCTACCAGTTCGTCGCTCGCTCGATCGAGAGCTGGTTCGACGTCAAGGTCGAAGGGGCGCTCGACGCCGGCCTCAACCTAGGGCGCGCCACGCTCGACTCGCTGGCCGACGACCTCGCGAGCAAGACACGCACCGCCAGCGCGCAGCTGGCCAACGTGCCGGACACGCGCGCCGGGCTGGTGCTCGAGCGCATCCGCGACCAGCTGGGCGCCACCGATGTGATCCTCTGGACCGGCAGCGGCCAGCTGGTGGCCAGCGCGGGCGCGTCGCGCTTCCAACTCAGTCCCGAGCGGCCGAACCAGCAGCAGCTGCGGCAGGTCCGTGGCGATCGCGCCGTCGCCCACATCGAGGGACTCGACGAAACGCCGATGCCCGGTGCGCCGGCACCGGTCGCCAGCGTCAGGGCGCTGGCGCTGGTGCAGAGCCAGGGCTTCGAGTTCAACACCGAGCCGCGCTTTTTGCAGGTCACCCAGCCGCTGCCGCCGGCGGTCGTGAGCAATGCCCTGGCGGTGCAGGAGGCCAACCGCGAGTACCAGGAGCGGGCGCTGGCGCGCGAGGGCCTGCGCCGGATGTACATCGGCACGCTGACCCTGACGTTGTTCCTGGCGGTCTTCGGTGCCGTGCTGCTGGCCGTGCTGTTCGGCACCCAGCTGGCCCGGCCGCTGCTGGTGCTGGCCGATGGCGTGCGGCAGGTGGCCGCCGGCGACCTGCGGCCCACCGCGGTGCTCCAGGGCCGCGACGAGCTCGGCGGGCTCACGCGTTCCTTCGCGGTCATGACGCAGCAGCTGGCCGATGCGCGCAGCGTGGTCGAGAAGACCATGGGCGAGCTCGATGCCGCCCGCTCGAACCTGCAGACCATCCTGGACAACCTGACCTCGGGCGTGATCGTGCTCGACGCCCGCGGCTTCATCCGCTCGACCAACCCGGGCGCGACGCGCGTCCTGCGGGCGCCGCTGGCGGCCTTCGAAGGCCAGCAACTGGCCGAAGTCCCGGGCCTGGCGGAATTCGCGCAGAACGTTCAGCAGCAGTTCGGCGATTTCGAGGTCGAGCGGCTGCAGCACGGCCTCGACCACTGGCAGCACGCCTTCGAGCTGCATGCCGCCGGCGACGCCATGGGGCAGGACACGATCAACATCGTGGCCCGCGGCGCCGAGCTGCCGGGGGCCGAGCGGCTGCTGGTGTTCGACGACATCTCCGAAATCGTCTCGGCACAGCGCGCGCAGGCCTGGGGCGAAGTGGCGCGGCGGCTGGCGCACGAGATCAAGAACCCGCTGACGCCAATCCAGCTCTCGGCCGAACGGCTCGAGATGAAGCTCTCAGGCAAGGTCGCCCAGCCCGAGCAGGCGATCCTCACCAAGTCGGTCAAGACCATCGTCGACCAGGTCGATGCCATGAAGCGGCTGGTCAACGAGTTCCGCGACTATGCGCGGTTGCCTGCCGCCGATCTGCGGCCGGTCGACCTGAATGCGCTGGTCCTCGACGTGCTGCACCTCTATCCGCACGAGAACGCGACGGTGGCGCTGCGCCCAGAACTCGACGAGCGCTGCCCGCCGATCCGTGCCGACGAGCAGCAGATCCGGCAGGTGATTCACAACCTGTTGCAAAACGCCCAGGACGCGGCCGAGGCGAACGCCGGGCGGACCGGGCAGGCCGCCGAGGTCGTGATCCGCACCCGGCTCGGCGAATCCGGCCAGCGGGTGCGCCTCACGGTGCAGGACAGCGGTGCCGGTTTTGCCGAGCACATCCTCAAGCGGGCCTTCGAGCCCTACGTCACGACCAAGGCCAAGGGCACCGGGCTGGGCCTGGCGGTGGTCAAGAAGATCGCGGACGAGCACGGCGCCCGGATCGAACTTTCGAACCGCATGGTCGAGGGGGCTGTGGCGGGTGCGCAAGTCTCGTTATCATTCGCGCTTGCAGCACAGCCGCAGGGAGCGGTCGCTCACACCGAAGATTCGAAGTCATCCACCCTTCTCTGAGCGCTGGCGGCGCCGGGCGGGCGTGGATCCGCAAACGAACTGATTACTCTAACTACAACGCGCACAACTCAAGCACACATGGCAAACATCCTCGTGGTCGACGACGAGCTGGGCATCCGGGACCTGCTCTTCGAAATTCTCAATGACGAAGGCCATAACGTGGAGCTCGCCGAGAACGCGGCCGAAGCGCGCGCCGCGCGACAGCGGGCCCGTCCCGACCTGGTCCTGCTCGACATCTGGATGCCGGACACCGATGGCGTGACCTTGCTCAAGGAGTGGTCGGCGGCCGGGTTGCTGAGCATGCCGGTGGTCATGATGAGCGGCCATGCGACGATCGACACCGCGGTCGATGCCACGCGCATCGGCGCCTTTGCCTTCCTCGAGAAACCGATCACCCTGCAGAAGCTGCTGAAGGCGGTCGAGCAGGGCCTGGCGCGCGAAAGCGCCCGTCGCGCCGCGGCCAGCGTGGTGCCGCCCGCGAGCAGCTTCGCCGCCGTCGTCACGACGGTGGGCGACAGCGCGCTGGTGCCGGCCGCGCCCATGCAGCCGGCTGCCGACCTGGGTCCGCAGTCGACCCAGAGCTTCGACCTCGACCGCCCGCTGCGCGATGCGCGCGACGGCTTCGAGAAGGCGTACTTCGAATTCCACCTCGCGATGGAGAACGGCTCGATGACCCGCGTGGCCGAGAAGACCGGGCTCGAGCGCACCCATCTGTACAGAAAACTCAAGCAACTTGGCGTCGATCTTTCGCGAGGGCGCAGAAGCGCTGTATAATCGCGGGCTGTACACCAAGGCCCGGTAGCTCAGTTGGTAGAGCAGCGGATTGAAAATCCGCGTGTCGGTGGTTCGATTCCGCCCCAGGCCACCACTTCTTTTTCTCAGACGATCCCAAGTCAGCTCACAAGTCCTTGTAAATCAAGGGCTTAGCCTGAAAAGGCGGCTCAAGCGGTATCGCTGAATCCCAGAACGTCCCGTTCTTGCGTGTACCCCTAGGTGTACCCCAGACTGATTTCTAACTTCAGTCTCTCCGGGGGTACACCATGGGACAGCTCACCGAACTCCAGATCAAAGCGGCGCAGCCGCGCGGCAACGAATATCTGCTTTCCGACGGCGAAGGGCTCTACCTTCGCGTCAGGCCGAACGGCAAGGTATGGATTTACCGGTACAAGCAGGCAGGCAAACAGGCAAAGCTCAGCTTGGGCGCATATCCGGTAGTGAGCCTAGCCTCCGCGCGAAAGAAGGCCCGTGAAGGGGCCGAGAAGCGAGCAGGCGGCATTGATCCTCGGAACGCCCGCCGAGACCAAGCTGAGCGCGATAGGGCGGCGAAACTCAATACCTTCGAGTTGATGGCGCGAGCCTGGCACGCACAGGCCCAGAAAGACCGTGAATGGTCTCTGAACTATGCCGAAAAGGTGATGCGGCATCTGGAGTTGCACATCTTCCCGTGGCTTGGCCCTCTGACCATGGAGGCTATCAAGCCAACCGAACTCGTACGCTGTCTGCACCGTATCAAGGAACGGGGAAACCTTGAGACCGCGCAACGCGTGCGAGAGGTCGTCCAGCACGCCTTCCAGTACGCGGTGGACGTCGGGGCATTGGAGCCAGCAAAGAACTTCGTAAATAGCCGGACCGGCGGCCTGCCGCCACCACGCGCGCGCCACTATCCAGCCATCACAGATCCAGTGAAATTGGGTCAACTGCTACGCGACATCCGCAGCTACAACGGCCACGTCATAACTCGCGCGGCGCTTCAGCTGTCCCCAATGCTGTTTCAGCGCCCAGGGCAATTGCGACTCGCGGACTGGGAGGACATCGATTTCGAGAAGGCCCTGTGGCGATGCCCTCCCGAAAAGATGAAGCTACGCGAATGGATGAAACGGGACATCCGGACGCCGGCCCACGTGGTCCCGTTGCCTACGCAAGCGATCGACATTCTCCGCGACATCTTCCCGCTTACAGGACCGGTCGGTCCCATCTTCAAAAGCATGGCGAAGCGCTCGGAGGCAAGCCGATATATGAGTGACAACACCCTAAACAGTGCTTTACGAACACTCGGGTACGACACGAGGGAGCAAATTACGGGGCACGGCTTCCGCGCTACGGCGCGAACCCTTATCCGAGAGCTACTGGGATGGGACCGTGATGTGATTGAGCGCCACCTTGCCCATGTATCAGACGAGGAACTAGGCGGTAGCTACGACCGCGCCACCTTTCTGGCCCAACGCCGTGAAATGATTCAGCTATGGGCCAATTTGCTCGACGATCTGGCAGAAGAAAAATCAGTAACCCCGTGGATTGAGCTGCGCGGCCTCACTCCAAAATCGAGGCATGAGCACCTCGGAGGGCTGGCTGAAACGCTCAGGCTTGCTGCGTAGGCACGCCATAGTTCTCTGGGTCATCGATCCACTGTTGCAAAGTGGCGCTAGACCACGCCGAGGCGCGACCGCCAAGATGGACGGGCGATGGAAATCGACCCTCGGCAACGCGGCGATAGATGGTGGACCTGCTGAGGGCCGTTATCCGCATGACATCGCGTAGCCGGTAGAACGCGGGGGGAGCCTTGGAAGTGCTGGGTTTGGGCAGCGACTGATGAAAGTGCATGTCGATCTCGATGTGGTCCAAGTACCCAAGAATGCGTCCCATAGCGTTCCAGGCAAACTCACGGCAGCAACCCCCAGCGCAGCCGGTACAAGCTAGCGGTTCCCTTGGGTCAGGCGTGTTCAAGTCCCCGTGTCGCCCCCTGAAAACCCATCGCACAATGCATCGAGTAGTGCAATCGCGCTCAAGAATCGATAGCCGCCTGCACCTGAATCTGTTTACACTGTTACAAAATGAACAGACAGGCATGCCCGGCGTAGGAAATGCCGATCCCATGGAGGCACTTTGGTCATCACACCTCGTCATGAGAGCATTGCTGGGCTGTTCGGTCCCACGAGAATCTTTAGGGTGCCGAAATACCAGCGCCACTATGCGTGGACCGCCGAAGAGATCGACGATCTCAAGGCAGATCTTGGCGGCAGCCTGAAGGCGCGAAAGGCATCACAGGAACGCCCACACTTTTTTGGCGGCCTGGTGACAGTGGCCAGACCGCATGCCGGAAGCGCGACCAAGCTTGAAGTTATAGATGGACAGCAGCGCCTCGCGACGTTTGTGATCTTGGTCGCGCAAGTCATAAACGTGATGTTGGAGCTTTCGACAAAGCTTGTCGCGGATGCAGATGGCTCCTTGCGCAAATTTCTCGAAGACCGTGCAGGCACGCTGCGCGCCCAGTTCTTGCGACTGGATGACACGGTTTCTCTCAAGGTTGAGGATGTCGCCCGCCTGGAGCTCTCAAAGCCGGACTACCTGTTCTTTGTGCAATTGATTCAAGGAAACAATCCCGACGACGCCGAGCGAACGTCTCACAAGCTCCTCAAGGCGGCCTACGTATCGCTTGGCAAGTACATCACCGACCTTGTTGCGCAGGAGTCAACTGATCATCAAAAGGTCACTCAACTTGCCAATATTGCGAAAGTCTTGGAGGTCGACTGGACGGTGATCCACATGGAAACAACCACGGTTCAACATGCATACAACCTTTTCCAAGTCCTTAACGATCGCGGTGTTGGACTCACTGAAGGCGAGCTATTGCGTGCGAAGACGATGGAGGTCTTGGATGCCGTCGCAACTCAAGAGCAGCTGGATCGAATCGAAAAGTGTTGGGACGACATACTAAGTGAGGCTCCAGGCCGAGTCGAAGAAGTCTTGCGCTGGATATTCGCGTCACACACTGGGAAAAGGCCAGGCAAGACGACGCTCTATGATGAATTTCTTCAGCATCTCATCCCTACCCATCCCGCTGTTCTTACGGCAAGTCAGGCTGCTGGCCTAGTAACCGCTGTCGAAGACCTCGGCAAGGACTTCAAGAAGATCGCCTTGATGCTGGACGGACAATGGCCACTGTCGGGTCATTCAACCGTCACTGCTTGGGACCGTGACCGATTGGGCTTGCTGCTCCGCGAGCTGAAACACACGAACTGCATCCCACTCTTGATCGCAGCCACTGCGCTGAAGCAGAAAACCTTCTCCGACATCGTGCAGATGTTGGAACGGTTCGTCTTTCGCTATAAAAGTGTTTCGAACGCTCATATCGGACCTGCTACCAACGTCTATAACAAGCAGGCAGTGGCAATCAGAGACGCGCCATCGACCTACAAAATCTCGACGCTGAAGGCGGACTTGCAACCGCTCTTGCTTGCCCACGCCAGCGACACCCGGTTCACGACCGCCCTTGGCGAACTGGAGTACTCAACGCTTGCAAGTAACAAAACGATCAAGTACTTCCTGATGACCATCGAGCACTATGCCCGGTGGTATCAGGACGGTGCGAAAGGGCCCCCGGTGTGCAAAGACAAGTCTCGCGTTCTCGACTTTGCCAATACAACTCTCGAACACATATACCCACAGAACAGTGCGCCGAGCGATCCTCACTTGAACGCGGTTGTACAGTCCCTCGGCAATCTCACCATCCTCGGTCCAACAGACAATGATGCGGTAGGCAACAAGCCGTTTCTGCAGAAGAAGGCGGTATTTGCCAAGTCAACGATCTCACTTAATGTTCGCATCTCGTCCCTGGCGATCTGGAACGTTGCGGCCGTCAACGCCTGGAAAGAAGAACTCAAGGCGATGGCTCTGAAAATATTTGTGGTCTGAACCGTCATGAAGTACGGCCATGACCAACGGATCCACGGTACCGGCCTCTCCAGCGTAGAAGCCGCGGGGCGTACATAGTCATGAGCCTCCAGAGCATCAAGCCAAAGATCTCCTATCGATCAGACGCGGGGAACGTCGTCGATGACTTCTATGTGCCGTGCATGACCAATGCGGTGCTGTACCGTCGTGCGGTTGGATACTTCACCAGCGGCTCGTTGAGCCTCGCCGCGCGCGGCGCCGCACGGTTGATCAAGTCAGGCGGGAAAATTCAGCTGATTACCTCGCCGCAGCTGTCTGCCGAGGACACCGAAGCCATCGAGAAGGGCTACGAAAGTCGAGGTCAGCGAATTCGCAAGCTCTTCGAAACTGAGCTTGAGCAACTCCAGGATGAACTCGAACGAGAGCGATTGAGTGCACTGGCCTGGCTGATTTCGATCAACGCGCTTGAGATCAAGCTAGCCCTGCGCGTCGACCCCCGCACCGGGAAGCTAGGCCGGGGCATCTATCACGAGAAAATTGGTGTCTTCGAAGACGCGTCTGGCGCGATGATCGCATTCACGGGATCACAGAACGAAACCACTGGTGGCTTGGTTTCAAACTTTGAATCGATCGACGTGTATTGGTCATGGGACGACCCACACGGCCGTACGAGGGCGAAGGCTGCTGACTTCGATGACTTGTGGGCCGGCGCACCTGGCAATCCGGCCCTCGTGGTGGAGGACTTCACCGAGATCGCGAAAGAGGTATTGGCGAAATTTCGCCGGGACCAGCCTCCAGAATTCGATCCTGACGAAGAGCAGGTACGTCGTACCAAGCGCGGACCGCGCAGCCCGCAAATTCCCGAGACCATCCGGTTGCAGGATCATCAGTTGCTCGGAATTCGCAACTGGGTAGCAGCAGGGGGCAGGGGTGTCCTGCAAATGGCCACCGGCGCAGGCAAAACAATCACCGCCCTCGCCGCGGCTGTGCGGCTTTATGAACAGATGGGGTTGCAAGCCCTCATCGTTGTCTGCCCATACAGACATCTTGTCCAACAGTGGTGCAGGGAGGCAGAGAGTTTTGGCATTGACCCTCTGCTGGCATTCGAGTCCATCAATCGATGGGCCGAGCGATTGACCGCACAGCTGAACGACGTGCATAGTGGAACGCGCAAATTCATGTGCGTGCTGACAACCAACAGTACCTTCTCTTCTGATTCCTTTCAAAGCCGGCTGCGGTACTTTCCTGCCACGACCTTCATTGTTGGTGATGAAGTGCATAACCTGGGTTCAGAGAACCTCGCTTCGGCTCTTCCCGAAAAAATTACTTTGAGACTGGGGCTTTCGGCCACGCCCGAACGGTGGTTCGATCTCGAGGGAACTGCTCGAATATTCAACTATTTTGGTCCGGTCATAGAGCCGAAGTTCACGCTCAAGATGGCGCTGCAAAAAGGCGTGCTGGTGCCTTACAGGTACGTTCCAATTCTCATTGAGCTGGACGACGACGAGCGCGAGCGGTATCTGGAGATCAGCGCCAAGATCGCGAAACTGTGGAATGCCGACGCGGAGTCAACTTCGTTGAAGTTCCAACTGCTTGAGCGAGGAAGACTGGTTGCATCTGCCCGCAACAAATTGGTGGCACTGACGCAGTTGTTCTCGTCAGCCCTCCAAGGGCAAGGCCACTTTCTCGTTTACTGCGGCGACGGAACGGTGGAAACCGAAACTGACTTGGGAGTTGCGCGGCAACTTGACGAAGCGATGCGCTTGCTGGGAAGCGATTTGGGGATGTGCGTGTCGAAGTACACGGCCGATGAGAATCTCGACCAACGCGAAGTTCTGCGCAAGGCAATCGATGATGGGACCCTGCAGGGCCTTGTCGCAATCCGTTGCCTCGATGAAGGCGTCGATATTCCCTCCATTCAGACGGCAATTATCTTGGCCAGCAGCAGCAATCCCCGGCAGTTCATCCAACGGCGGGGGCGCGTTCTTCGACGCGCCCCAGGCAAAGACGCTGCAGTCGTTTATGACATGGTCGTCGTCCCGCCCGAAGAGGGCGTCGTCGGCGAATCGGAGCGTAGCCTGCTTCGCAAAGAGCTAGTCCGATTCGTGGAGTTTGCAGATCTCGCGATCAATTCCGGTGAGGCACGCGCGACAATCTTGCCTCTCCAAAAGAAGTTCAACCTGATGGATCTCTAAAGAGGAAAGTATGGAAGAAGAAAAAGCAATCGATCCGATGGAGCCACTGCGGCGTGACCCTGCGGAGGTGCGAGGAATAATTACCAGAGTTTTGAAGCTTGAGGCCGAGCGCCTCTATCTGGAACGTCCGCATATCAATGACGACATTCTCAGAATTATCAAGGAGGTGGTGAATGATTCTCCTAGAACTTCAGCTTAACAACTTTCGCCAGTTCTACGGACAAACGCCACCAGTCAAGTTTGCGACTGGCCAGGGTAATGTCACAGTCCTGTATGGGTCGAACGGAGCCGGTAAAACCGCTGTGCTCAACTCGTTCACATGGGCAATGTACGACTCAGTCAGCAAGGGCTTTCTCTTCGAAGACCAGATCATCAATAAGAGAGCAATTCGCGAGTCTGCGCCTGGTGCGACGATAGACGCGTGGGTGCAGATCAAGTTCGAACACTTGGGACGCCAGTACTTGTTGAAAAAGTTGGTGCAAGCGGTAAAGGGGGATGACGGGGACTTGGTATCCAAAGGCCCACCCCTTACCACCCTTATGTGGGCTGCAGAGGATGGTAAGTGGAAAGTGGAAACCAACACTGCAGATGTGATCGGAAGAGTACTTCCAAGAGACTTACACACATACTTCTTTTTTGACGGCGAACGTATCGAGCGGATCGTGCAACCCTCGGGAGAAGAACAGAACGACATCGCCAATGCGACGAAGAAGTTGCTCGGATTGGAGGTGATTGAGCGTGCGGTGCGGCATCTCGGTGCTGCGAGGAAGACGCTTGAAAAGGAGCTTGAGCAAGTGGGTGACGCCGCGACAAAGGAGATTCTCCAGCGCAAGGCCGGCATCGAAGAACAGTTGGCGAGGGTAGAGGCGCGCTCAGATCAGGCCACCAAGAACCTCGTTGGGCAACGTGAGCGACAGAAGGAACTCAAACAGCGCTTATCAAAGCTTGATGAGGTCAAGGTCGACCAACAGCGGCGCGAGCAGCTCGAGACAGACTTGGAGCGCGCAACGGACACCATGACCGCCGCAAAAAGCCAGCTGAGCGCTCTTCTGAATGCAGATGCCTACAAGGCGTTTCTGTCCGGGCCAAGTCAGAATTTCTTAGATCTGATTGAGAGTCTGCGCGCGAAGGGCGAACTACCCGCCGGGATCAAAAGGCAGTTCGTTGATGATCTGCTTGGCAAGTACACATGCATTTGTGAGCGTTCGCTAGACATGAATGAGTCGCGCAGTGCACGTGAAGCTGTGGAACGCTGGAAAGACAAAGCGGGTCTGGCGCAAGTTGAGGAAAAGGCGATCCGTATGGGGGGAGAGGTTAGACAGCTGCGAACGCAACAAGAAAACTTCTGGGATCAAAGTGATGCGCAGCAGCGAAGGATTGCGGCTGATCGCGAAGAGATCAGTCGCATTCAGACAGAGCTGGAAGACATTGGACAAAGGCTGCGGCTAAGCCCGCAGGAGGGCGTCAAGGATCTCGAAGCTCAGTTTGAGGCCACCGTAGAAGCTATTGAGCAGGCGAATCAGGAAATCGGCAGCGCGAAGAACGACCGCCGTCGCCACGAAGAAGACCTCCGTCTTATCTTGCTTGAACTGCGTAAGAGTGAGCAAAGCGAGGGTAAGCAGCAGTTGGCGCAAAGGCGCCTGCAGGCGACCTTGGACGCGATCTCGCGCCTTCAGGAATCGAGAGGCCTCTTCGAGAGCACGTTCAGGCGCACCTTGACAGAGAAGGTACGAAGCCTGTTCGCAAAGATTTCGTATACACCCTATGTCCCCGAGGTCACCGAGACCTACGCCCTTCGACTACTGGAATCCGCCGGCGGAACCGCGCTACCGGTCGCTGCCTCTCAAGGCGAGAATCAAATCCTGAGCCTCGCGTTCATCGGAGCCGTCATTGACGTCGCGAGAGATTTCACCCGTAACAAGGAGAAGTTGCCCGGACCTGAAGCGAGTACCTATCCAATTGTGATGGACTCTCCGTTTGGGAGCTTGGGATCCGCTTATCGCACCCAAGTTGCAGACAAGATCACAGCACTTGCAGATCAGGTAATCCTGATGGTCACGCCAACCCAGTGGAACGGAGAAGTTGCCAACGCTTTGGCGAGTCGAGCTGGCAAGGCATACGTAATTGAATACTGTACGACGAAGAGCGATATCCCATCAGAACTGATCGATATACGCGGTCATTCTTACCCGTTGGTCGTGAAGAGCGCCAACGAATTTGAGTATTCGATCATCCGGGAGATCAGCAATGGTTGAACGACGCATCCGCTTTGCAAAAGACAAGCAGGAGCTCATCCGGAAATTTCTTTCCGTGGACGACGGGACTGGGCCGTTCAAATTGCAGGCCGACGTAATTGCCTTCTCGGCAGCTCTGGGAGCTGCGAGAGGACGGCGGGAGCCGCTTCCGGATTCGCTTGCGGAGCCGATCCGACAGGATGTCTTTGATCGCCAGGGCTATGACACATTGATCAACCTGCTAGCTGTTCAAGCGGAGCAGTCAGCGGCGATTCTGGAAGACTCCGATGAGATGATTGCCAAGCGCTCACTGGTGTTTGAAGAGTTTGCCAATGGCGGACTTTCAATCCTTGCGGAAGAAACCAAGGGGCAGGTCGACTTCAGTCAGGCCATCCTGCTCATGGTGAGCGACACAAGAAAACGAGATAGCGTTGACACGCCAACATTCGACCTCTCGAAGCTAAAAATCTGACCACTGCACGCGCGTCAGTTCGCGATGGCTTCCAGCGATTTCGCGAGCTCGACAAGCAAGTCGTCCTCCCGCCTACTAACGAGGTATGAAAGCCCCCGGTGCACATGCTGGATGAACGTCTGCCGAACAACCTCTTCGCTCACCTTTTTGCCCTCGGACAAGATTCGAACGGCCAAGAGGTTCAGGTAAAGCGCGTCTTGGCCGCCGGTTAGGGTGCGCCAATCTATTTCGATGCCTCCGCCAAAGGAGAAGGACTCGAGCGGCGGCACAGACGGGTTGGCCAGCGAGATGCATAACGCGTGTCGGCATAACGCGTTGTTGTGTTCGATTCCCGTCCGTCGCTTCAAAGTCGCCAACTGATTCTTTGCGGACGCATTTAGTCTGATTCGATCCATTACGCGAAGCTCTCGGCCGTGGTCTTGTTGATGGTGGTGGACCCGACACCATCGTCGTAATCCAGCGAATACTCAGAATTGGTGTATGGCTTCAAGGTGTCGTAAGCAATGCCGTCAACCTCCTGGTCAGTCGACAGCACGACGACCTGATGCGACACGGTCGCAAAAAAACGCTTGATCAAGGATGAACGATGCTCTTGGTCGAGCCTCGCAAGCGGCGTATCGACCACGACGGGAAATCTTCCGCCCTTTCTTTCCTTGATGAGCGCGCTGAGGACCGAGATAGCAAGGAGTTGTCGTTCTCCAGCCGAAAGCCTGTCCATCGAAAGCTCCTGGCCTTTCCCATCCTCTATGGATACCTGATAGGACACTGGATCGACCAAGACCTTTGAAACAAGATTGCGCTTCCGAAGAAGATTGCGAAACTCGTTCGTGATCATCTCCGACAGCCACTGGGCCTTGGAGGCAAGCAACTTATCCTTAAAAAGAAGCAGCGCCTTTCGGGCGCGTATGGAGGCGTCGAGTCCCTTCGCTTCCAAGGAACGATCGCGAAACTCGGTCGTGAGGCGCTCCTGTGCTCCACCCAGTCGCGCTCGCACATGGATGAGATTTGTCTGTAGTTCCTCAATGCGCGTGGTGATCGCGGCCAGCTGGGCTTCTGCAGCAGTAGCTTCCTTGGTTCGCTCCTGCAAGGATTTGAGGATAGTCGCAATCTGTTCCTCAGCCGGAATCTGCCCGATCTGCTGCTCCGCCCGGTCAAGGTCTTCCCGCGTTGCAGCCAATCGATCAAGTGCTTGCCGGAGTCGCTTCTTTCCATCTTCCATCTGGCGTTCTGCCTCTTTGGGCGGAGCGTCCTGGAGTGTCGGTTGGTTGCTTGGCCGTTTTGAAGAGAATTGCTGTAGGTCCTCCGCTAGTGCTTGGCGGAAGGCATCCGTCGCATTTTTCGGAAGCTTCTGGGCCATTGCGGCAACGAGGCGCTGATCCCGTTTCTTAAATTCTTGGGCCAATAACTTGGAGTGGCGCGAATGTTGATCGGCTTCCCAGCTCTCGATATAGCGTTGCCAAAGGCTCGGCAACCACACCATGGGAAGGACAGGGTCCGAAAGTACTTCGGCCAGGGCGCTTCGAGCGGCTTCTGATTCCTTCTGGCTCACAACTACTGTGTGTCGAATGCTGGCAGCTTGCTCATAGGCGGCAAGCCCTCGCCGCTGCGCTTCGGCTGTGTACTTGCTCAGGGCACGCTGAGCCTGTTCGACTACGTTCTTCGCGGACGCCTGCGCCTGGATTGAGTTTCCAAGCTCGTTCGCGAGCGATTGCTCTTGATCTTCCCAAGAGGCAACGTTTGCTCTGGCAGATTCGAACTCGGCAGACGAGTCCTTGTTCTTCAGCATGGAGCGACGCTCCAGTGCTTTCAGATCACCCCCGAGGGCTTCAATGCCGCCGATACCCAGGAACACCTCAGTCGCCCGTCTTAGCAGATCAGGGAGTCGTTCTGGATTGGCGAGAGCCTCAATTTTTTCCCCGTCGAAGAGAAAAAGCTGGACCAGCTCGGCCGGAAGAATTGATCCGATAAATTCATCCCAGGTGTCGGAGAAAATCAGATCCTTGCTGCCGTCCTCAAAGATGCTCAAGCTCTCGATGAGGTCAGATCCCTTTCGACGCCACTCCCGGCGAACGGTCAAGGTGCGCGGCGCGCCGCCGATCTCCACCAAAACCAAAACCTCTACGGAACTGGTCCCAACGGCGTCCTTGCGTTGCATCCCAAGCATCAGCTGCTCGTACTCGGTGCGCTTCATCCCGCTGATTGCTTTATGGCCATACAGCCCGACCTGAAGCGCTGTAAGCAAGGTTGTCTTGCCACTACCGTTGAGTGCCTTCACCAGAATGACTGGACGACGGCCGGTGACACGGAGATCGAGGGTCTGCCGCTCCTTGAAAGGACCGAGATTCTCGACCGAAATGCTTAAGATTGTTAGCTTTGCCATCGTCTACGCAACCAGTCCGTTTGTGTCTGCATCGTTGGCACCGCCAGCTTCACCCTTCTGACTCGCCAACGCGAATTGGAGTGCTTCGCCCTCATTGCGAAAGGCATAGTGGTGCAGCACCTCTTCAAGGCGATCAAGATGCTTTGACCGTTTGTGGGATTCGATCGTCTGGAACTGTGTGGCAAGAAGAGATCGCGTCAGTTTGTAGAGCTCTGACGATGCATCCGGATCCACTTCCGATGCGACATCTTCCAGAAGCTTCAGGTCGTGCGCGTCTAGTGGCGATTGCTCAAGGTCCTTGCCGGGATAGGGGATGCCGAAGACACCT
Source organism: Variovorax ginsengisoli (assembly GCF_030486595.1). Classification (GTDB taxonomy): domain Bacteria; phylum Pseudomonadota; class Gammaproteobacteria; order Burkholderiales; family Burkholderiaceae_C; genus Variovorax; species Variovorax ginsengisoli_B. The sequence goes on from NZ_JAUJZH010000019.1 coordinate 29,804, forward strand.
GCGTAGATGCTGGGGACGAAGTCTTCAATCTCCCCTTTTTCCTCTACCCACAGTCGTCTGATTTCCTCAAGCTCCTCAATTAAGATCAGCTCGATGAGATTTGACCCCTGTGCTTCGTCCGCTTTCTGGACAAGTTTCTGCGTTTCCAGCAGTTGCGTCAGAAGCAACTTGCGATGGTCTTGTGTATAAGGTCCGTGTACAAGCTCGCCGTGAAAAACAGTGAGCCTGCCATTCATCCTGCGGAAGTCGCGCAACGATCGATCCTCGATGGCGAGATGCTTGTTCCGGAAATCCAGGATGGGCTGCATCCATTGCTTTTGCTCGTCGTTCTGAATCATGGCCTGCATTGACTTGTCTTGCGTGACCATCGTGCAAACATAGCATCCGAAACGGCTGTCACCGCAGCTTGGAGTCGACGTGTCAACGACGATTGGGCACTCCGCATCTGGTGTGGCACCGCGATAAATGGCGAAGAGTTCCTGATTGTCGATACCCCAAGGATTCGGCTGCGTGATCAGATATTCCCAAACGTCATCGCTGGTCCAACTTTCGATAGGAGGATAGACCCACACCCGGGAGAGCCTCGGGTCCTTGTTTTTGCTTAGGCGAGCACGTGTGCTGCTTTTGTACTGGTCCATCACTTTGTCGCGCGCTTGGCTCTCGCCCCGCCGCTGCCCCAGAACCAAGATGGCCTCGCCATTGTTTTCGGACAACTCCTGGATGAATGTCGTCGATGCGCTGATCTTGAGTCGGTCCGTGCACCAGCGAAACTTGGGTCGCGGCGCTGGATAGCCCTTGCCGATCAGGTTGACCCAAAAGCGGTTTTCGAGGGATGGAGTGAGCTTGTGGGCAGTGATGTTCAGGCCTTGCTGCTGCGCGGAGATGTTGATCCGCTGCAACGACAAGTGCACCCAGGCTGCAATCACTGGATTCTCGACCAAAGTGTCAGTGCTGATCACGTGGATCGGCTTAACGCGCTTCTCCTGCGGCAGCGAGGCGACAGCAGACCACACCAACTGCAATGACGCAGTCGAATCCTTACCGCCGCTGTAGCCAATGATCCAGGGGATCGAGTCCGATAAATACAGTTCGCGTATCTCCGCGACGATCTCTTCAAAAGGAGTACTCATTTACTTACGTCCAGTGTTTCGACGCGGACGTCGCGAGGAGGCCCATGCCTCCTCCGCCGCGCTCTCTTCAGGTGTCAACTTGAGGCCAAGCACTCGCTTGATCTCATTGCATGTCAATGTGATGTTCTGGCCGGACTTGGCCATCGCCCCGCCGACCATCGCCCGGCCTTCCCAAGTGGTTGCATTTTTCCGGGACCAGTCGACTTCGCGCAATCGTTTGAGGCGCTTCGCCCGTTCAGTCGCCGACAACTGGTAGAGAGCGCGTCCGGCACGTCCCAATGCCTGCAGCACGATGGCGTGCGAGTGAATGAAATCGCGACGAAGGTCACCCGAGGTCATCTTCGATTGACGCACATACGTCCACTCCGGAATCTGTTCTCCGACCGCTTCCCAGAACTCAAGACACTTCTTGCTGGCAGACTCGAAGTCGTCGAGTTCCTTATCCGAAAGCAGTTCAGATGTTGCGAAGTTCAAAGCGCTTAGCGTGAAGAGCTTGCGAGCGCGAGGCGCAAGAGACGAGCTTTCCATCTCGATGAGATTCTTAAAGACGGGCGAAGCCAGGCTAAGGTGCCGCACCAGACTCGCAGCTGTACTCCGGTGGTCATAGAGCACGCCTAGCGAGGCCGATGGCTTGACGGCATAACGGTTGAGGTCCGCGAACATCTGCTGGCAGCGTTTCAGTCCGCGGTCCAGAAAAAACACGACAGCAATCGTTTCTTCGCCAAGCTCCGGAGCCGTTTCCAGCGCGTGAACAATCGCAGCGCGACGATGCTGACCATCGTTCACGATAAATTTTGCGTCCATCGACACGGTCAACGCACCCATGCGAAACGACGCGGGGCCTTTGTTGGCTACCGGATCGAATTGGATGGATCCGTCAATGGAAACGGTAATGGCCGAAAACGTATAGCTATCCTTGTTTTCTACGATGTAACGCGCGATGTCTGGCACGCGGGCCTTGTTGAGCGTCCGCTGCGCGCGCAACTCCGGAACAAGTTCTTCCTCGCCGAAAGAGAAGAGGCGCGGGAGCAACCGCAGAGGGCACATCGACACGTAGTACTCGCGTCCGGCCTGCACCCCCCGTATCGCGGGGAAAACATATGAGAAATTTTCTGCCATGTTTGTCGATTTTAGCAGGTTTGTTTGTGTATTTATGAACAAACGTACCGCGTCGCCGATTGTCATGCAGCTCGTTGTCGCGACGTTTGGGCCAGTCAATTACGTCGTGCGCTGAGTCACCAAGAAAGCGATCGTTTTTCATAGCCCGCCAAGCTTGAGCTCCGTCGAGCCGGCGATGCTTGATGCCATGTGCAAAGGACTGGAGCATTGAGCGCGATCGGTCATCTTCGCTTGACTGTATTGAACGTCCCTCCAGGGGACTGGCGACGCCAATCCCCGCCGCGCAAGCTTGGCGCCCCTCGATGCCGCCGAACAGGCGGCGCCTGATCGGCCAGCGCACATTGCCGAAGCGCGCTCCGCGCTTGTTCACCTCCAGCTAGGCGTGCCCACGACACGCGGTGGCGCTCGCCGCGCGGCCGTGGGTCCGTCGCTTCCCTGGCCGTTGGCCGGGAATCCGTCTTTCCCTTCCCTCATCGCTGATCCCGCGACCGTAGCCACCGAGGCCTGGCCGTCAAGGCGCGCAGGGCCGTGTCCTCGCCTTCGGCTGCGGGCCGCCCCAACCCTGCGCTTGTTTCCTTGACGGCCAGTCCCCGCCGGCCCGGTTTTTCGCGGGCGATGAACTCAGGAAAGACGGCGGCAACAGCGACCAGCCCAGGTCACTGCGCCGAACCCACCGAAGCCAACACCGGGCTCCGAATCTTGGAATCCGGCTGGGGTGGGAAACCACAGGAGAGCCGCGCATGCAGACACCGACATCTTGAACCCCCTTCCGCTTTTTTTTCTTCATTTTCAAGGTCCCGACACGGGACAGGAGTTTTCAACTATGAACACCGCTACCCTTCACGAAACCACTGCCGTCGCCGCTGCTGTCGCAGCCGTCACGGCTGCGCAGGAACTGCTGCTGATTCCGCTGTCCAAGCTGCGGCCTTCCAGCCGCAACGTGCGCAAGAGCGGCGGCACGTCGATTCCCGAACTGGCCGCGAGCATCGCCCGTGTGGGCTTGCTGCAAAACCTCAATGTGGTGCTGGCCGCTGATGGCGAGCACTACGAGGTTGTGGCCGGTCGCCGTCGCCTCGCCGCGCTCAAGCTGCTGGTCAAGCGGCGCAAGCTCGCCAAGGACTTCGAGGTGGCCTGCCTGCTGGGGTCTGAGGCGGCGGCGCGCACGGTAAGCCTGACCGAGAACGTGCAGCGCGAGGCCATGCACCCGGCCGACCAGTTCGAGGCTTTCGCCGATCTGGTGGCCGAGGGACGGCCCATCGAGGACATTGCAGCCGACTTCGGCGTGACCCCGTTGGTTGTGCAGCGGCGGTTGAAGCTCGCCAACGTCTCGCCGCGCCTGCTGGCCGACTACCGGATTGATGCAGTGACGCTGGAGCAGCTGATGGCGCTTGCCATCACCGACGACCATGCGGCACAGGAAGCGGCGTTCTATGCGTCCCCGCAGTGGCAGCGCAGTCCGGAGGCGCTGCGCGATCACCTCACGCACGAGGAAATCGATGCGAACCGCGATGCGCTGGCGAAGTTCGTAGGGGTTCCGGTCTACGAGCAGGCTGGCGGCGCTGTGCGGCGTGACTTGTTCGCGGATGAACAGAACGGCATCTTTCTCACGGACGCGGCCCTGCTTGAGTCGTTGGCGAAAGACCGGCTCGCGCCGATGGCCGAGCAGGTACAGGCAGAGGGCTGGGGTTGGGTGGACGTGGCCCCGCGTGCCACCTACGCCGACCTGCACCAGTTCCAGCGCATGCGCAGCAAGCGGCGCGAGCCGAGCAAGGCCGAGACCAAGCGCATCGCCAAGCTCGAAGCGCTGCAACGTAAGCTGCAAGACCGCCTCGACGACGAGAACGAGGACATGACGGACGAGCAGGCGCAGGCTGCGCAGGACGAGATGGACGGTCTGGGCAACGAACTCGAAGCCATCGAACGCACGCTGGTGGTCTATCCGCCACGCACGATGGCGGCGGCGGGGGCTGTGGTGTCGCTCGACCACATGGGCGGTGTGATCGTGCATCGTGGGCTGCTGCGCGAAGAGCAGGCCAAGACGCTGCGGCAGCAGGAGCGTGATGGGCACAGTCCGGATGACGAAACCAAAGGGGGCGGCGAACAGCAGGAAGCCAAACTAACCATTTCTGAGAGGCTGGTCAAGCGTCTGAGTGCCCATCGAACCGCCGCCCTTCAGGCGGAAGTTGCTCGGCACCCGCAGGTGGCCTTGGTCGCCGTGGTGCATCGGCTTGCATTGCGCGTCATTCATGACGCGCACTACGGTTCGCCCATCAACATCACCGCCAATCCGCAAGACAGGCTGGAGCAGTACGCCCCAGACGTGGCCGAGGCACCGGCTGCTGTGGGGATGCGGCAGGTGCGAGAGGCTTGGGCTGAACGCCTGCCCCACGACCCGAATGCGCTGTTCGCTGAGTTGCTGGCAATGCCACAACAGGAACAGCTGTCGTTGCTGGCGGTGTGCGTGGGCTTTACGGTAACGGCCATCGCCTCGCGTGAGGACGAGGCCCCGGCTGCTGCGCTGGCGCAGGCCGTGGGGCTGGACATGCACGCGTGGTGGACACCGACCGCAGCGGGCTACTTCGATCACGTTTCCAAGGCCAAGGCACTGGAAGGGGTGCACACCTTCGCGTGCGGTGAGGTGAACCGGCTCGGCAAACTCAAGAAGGCGCAGATCGCCAGCGAGGCCGAGCGGCTGGCGGCGGGTACAGGCTGGCTGCCCGCGATGTTCCGCGCCCAGGAGGCAGTGGCAGTTGACGTTGCAGGCGCTGAACCGCTTGCTGAGGGGCAGGCTGATGCCGAAGCCCAAGAGGACGCGCACGCAACGGTGTGATCCTCATGAATCCCCGGCCGCGAGGCCGGGGATCGAGAAATCGGCGCGACGCGCGCGGCAGGTTTGCCGCGCGCGTTTTAACTTCCGGAACGCACAAGCCCAACGCTCCCTGCGTGCCACCCTACGCCAGCGCTCGCTGCGGTGGGTTGGGGATGCCTGCTGGTCACAGGAGCATCGAACAGCACCGATCGCCTGCAATCCAGCGCGCTGATCGAGCCTTCGACAACCCCACCCGGATACCCCATGAACCACCAAGGCGTCAGCGAGATATTCTTTGAAGAGTCATACACCGTGCCGGCCGACCAGACTGCGAAGTCGCTTTTCTCGCGGCTTCCGCACGGAAGCGGGTATGCAGAGCGACTGATCGAATGTCTTGCCACCGGGTACCTGGTTGCGGTGGTCGAATCCATTTGCATTCGTGAGATGCAGCAGCACGTCGATGTCGCAATTGAAGTGGTGGTCGGCCGTTCGATCCGTATCGAGCATCGAGGACCAATTCCGCCAGGGTCGCCGCTGCGACTGCGCGGATGGCTTGAACGGCTGGGGGACCGGAGCGCGACATTCCGCGTTCAGGCCCACGATGCGCACGAGGTCGTCTGCGAAGCCACTGTCACGCTGGTGGCTGTCCAGCGGGCACAGATGGAGTCGCGCATCGCGACAAAGGTTTTGGCACTCCAATGCCCTGGAACCTAGAAATGCGCGCCCCGCCAGTGGTGGAGCGCGGACACGACGCAACTTGCTGCGCTCGAATGTCGTGCGAGCCGTCCTGAAGGAAGCGGGCTAACAGTCCGCCAGACGACGGTGGCTCACAGAGAGCGTTCCGATGCGCAGCTCCTTCCGCGCCACAAATGCCGGATCTACTGGCAGCGCGGATGCGGTGGGATCGTTCCTCCTTTTCGTTGCGCGGCTGACATGGACTGGGATCGCTTCGGGGGTCGTGCCGGAAACACTGTTGCGGCGGAGACGGTGCTGGGGCCATGCGTCCTTTCGCGACAGGATCACACCCACAGCGGCCTTGTATTTGTCGTGAATCCTGGCGAGGGCACGGAGGCGCTGCACTTTGTTTCGCGCCGCCTCGGGCTTGTTCGCCGCAACCGTCCGGCCCGACAAATTTCCCCGACCTGCGGTCTTCCTCGCGAGGCAAATTTCTCGGGCCTCCCGATCCTTCACTGCGTTGCGGCCCCTCCGCTTCGCTATGGGATGCGGCGCGCCCGGACCCTCGCCCATCGGATCACGCCAAGGCCGCGATGGGCGCGACCTGGTCAACTTCAAAAGGACTTCATCATGGCCAACATCGGCACCTTCACCGCACAGAACGACAGCTACACCGGCACGGTTCGCACCCTGACGCTCAACGTCAAGGTCAAGATCGTTCCCAACGACAAGGAGAGCGAGAACGCTCCTGACTACCGCATCGTCGCCGGCAACTTCGAGATCGGCGCGGCGTGGAAGAAGCTCAGCCGGGCCGAACGCCCCTACCTCTCGGTGACCCTCGATGATCCGTCGTTCCCGGCAACGATCTACGCCCGCCTGGTCGAAGGCGAGGACGGTGCGCACAACCTGATCTGGTCGCGCAGCAAGGGCGACTGAGCGTCGCCCTCGGCGCCCCGCTTTAGCGGGGCGCTGTTCCCTGCAAGGCCGCTACTTCAACAAGTCAGGCAGACAGTCGGCGAACGCGGGCTGGATCTTGCTCATCGGCTTGGCGACGGCTTCATCCCACGTCAGCACCGCCAGGGTCATGGCGGTCATCGTGAGCAGGCCATTGGAATTTCGCAGGATCTGCAGGGCCAAGTGTACCGGGAAGCCCTCGGACTGTCGGCGCAGCGGGTGGATGCCGCCATGCACGAAAGAGTTCATGGCGTGCCAGGACACGTCCTTGAAGTGCGCCAGCATCTGGTGCGCGGCCGCGGGCACGTTGGGTCCGACGCGCTTGCCGATCTGCTCGATCATCTCGCTGGCCGAGGGGAGATTCTTCGCGGCCTGCTCGCTCTGCAGGGTCAGCGGTGCGCTGAGCTTCTCGATGGCCAGATCGCTGGCTGCATATTGCAGCCACATGGCGCGGGTCAAGGCCTCGAACTGAAGCCGCATCAGGCCGACTGCCGACGTGGCCAATCCCATCGCCATCAAGGCGCGCAGGCTGAGCCCATGCTCGAGCGCCACGGAGCACATGCCGAAGGCAGCCTCGCCACGAGGTGAGGGATCGAAATCGGCGCCGTCGAGCAGGTGCAGCAGGGCTTCGTGCAGCTCGTCGGAACGACGGAGCATGATTTCCAGGGGATCGTCCGAGGTTCCTTGTTGAGCAGCTTCCATGCAGACATCGTATTCGCTCGGTGCTGCTGTTGAGCGACAGCAGATCTGCGCAGGCAGGCACCTGCCTAGCGGCTTTGCGGATGTTCCCAAATGAGTAAACCCGTATCTGCGTCTACTCGCCGATCCGCTTTCCTGGTTTTGCGGTTCCACGGGTCAACGGCGATTCGTGAAGGCGGCTTTGCGCTTCAGAGGGTTTGTTGAATGCCGGATCGCTGGCTCTACGACTCTCCACATATCCGTCATCCAGCCCAAGCGTTCTTGTGCGTCTCCGGCGATGCCGGCCGCGCTGTCGTGCTGCGCATCGAGCCGCCGGTGGCGTCTCGCCCCTTCGGGCTTTCATCGCTGACGCCTTCGCGCCTGTCGGCGCTGCGCACTGCGTTTGCAGGAGCAGGGGCGAGGGGAGGGCTGGCTTGCTGTTCCCTGCACCGTATCACGCCGTTCTCACCGTCAAGGTCTGCGCGTGCTGTGCACGCTGGCGGCCTTGCGGCCGTCTGTCGAACCCTGACGGCTGCGCTGCGCCGTGCTGCTTCCGGTCTCGGGCAATCCCGCCCTGAATCCTTCCAAGGAGAAGACCATGACTAAGCTCATTACCGATGAACAACGCGCGCTGCTGCTGGCCAACGGCCGGCAGTCCCTCGAACAGGAAAACTTCGATCCCGCCCCGGTGGTCAAGCTGTTTACCCCGGACGCCGGGGCGACCTGGCTGCTGACCGAGATCGACCCGGACGACCACGACCATGCGTTCGGGCTTTGCGACCTCGGACTGGGGTTTCCCGAACTGGGGTGGGTGAGTCTTGCAGAGGTCACCACCGTGCGCGGCCGGTTGGGCCTGCCCGTTGAACGGGACCTGCATTTCGAGGCACAGAAACGCTTGAGCGCGTATGCGCGAGAGGCGCGTGTCGCCGGGCGCATCGTGGTCTAGCCGCGGTTCATTGGCCGCCGGCGACGGTCGGCGGCCAATCTCGTCCTAACCCTCTTTCTTGGGCAGACGTGCTTCGGTCTCCAGCATCAATTCGCCAGCGCTGCGTTCGAGCGCTCGCGCGATCTTCAGGATCATCGCCAAGGTCGGCATGTGCTCGCCGCGCTCGATCTTGCCCATGTGCGAACGCTCGATGCCGGCCCGGTGCGCCAGGGTTTCCTGGGCAACGCCATCCTCGGTACGCATGGCGCGCACCGCATCACCAAAGGCCCGTGCCGGGCCTGCCTCGAATGTCGTCGCGCCGGTCGGCCGCCCGCGCTGTATTCCCTGCTTCTGCATACACAGAAGCGTTACGTTTTAAAGCAATTAAAACCACGTTATCTTTAACTCATAAAATAGCTTGCCAGCAGCGTTTTCGGTTTGGCGTGCTGAAAAAGACGAATTCCTACCGGCCGGTAGGAAGCGTCTGGGCGTCGCTTCTGGGACTTGCTTTATGCCACCTGCGAATTAGTATTTAACGGCCTCACGCGAGAACCATGACTTTCCTGACCGAAGAACAGCGAATCCGGCTGCTGGCCAATGGCGCAGCGCGGGCGCATGGCGAAACCGTCGACCCGCTGCCCGTGGTCAAGCTCTACACCCTGGACGCCGGTGCGGCGTGGCTGCTCACTGAGCTTGACGCCGAGGGGGACAAGGCGTTCGGCCTGTGCGACGCCGGCACGGGCAGCCCAGAGTTGGGGCAAGTCAGCCTCTCGGCCCTCGAAGGCGTCCGCGGCCCGCGCGGCATGCGCATCGTGGCCGATCCGCACTTCAAGCCGCGTCAGCCGCTTTCGGGCTACCTGGCAGACGCCCAGCGAGACGGATCAATCAACGACTGACGCGATCGCCGGCCGGGTCGCCGTTTGCGCGATCCAGCGTCGCCTCGAAAGCGACCTCGCGCCTCATTCCCTGTGGCAGCGTTCCTCTTCCAAAGGAGGACTCTGTGACCAACCCTAATCTCGAAGATCTGCCCGGCGCGCCATGGGGCATCTCTGCCGCCTACCTCTACGTGCTCGACCTCGACAACCCAGCCCTCGCCTGGGAATACTTGCGCCGCAATCCAGGCTACCGCACGGATTGGACATGCCGCGAGCGCGTAGTGTCTTTCGCACGCTGGGGGTTGCGACAGCGCCGAAGATCCGGACATGGATGGTCGCAACGCACAGCCACTCTGGCTGTCGTCCTCTGACGGCTTGCTGCATGTGCGTGCTGCGCACGCCAACAATGCAGTAGCTCGCCGATTCGACCTGTGGCGCATCCCCGGCCGCAAGCGCCTAGCGCTTGATGGCCCCGACTTGGCGCTGACTGCCGACCTCAACGCCCAGCGCATGCGCTTGTCGCTGTCAGGGGCCCTCGCAGACGGCGCGGTGTACACGGGTGCTGCGCCGCTGACGCCGCGCCTGCGCGGCCAGCTCGATGCCTTCCATGCGCAGGCACAGGCCCTGGAAGGTCATGCACCCCGGGTCGATCCTGCGCGGGCGGTCACCCGCGCCGCGCTGCTGCATCTGCGCGCTCTGCAGGCGCTCGATGCCGCGCAGGCGGGCGCATCGCACCGGGACATCGCCCAAGCCTTGTTCGGCCTCGAAGCCGTCGTCCTGCGCTGGCACGAGGATGGCGAACTGCGCGCGCAGGTGCGCCACCTGCTGCGGCGTGCGCAGGGATACGTGACCGGCGGCTATTTAGCTCTCGCCGGCGTGCCGCACACCACAGCAGACCACCCCGGAGACGAGCCGGTGCGCTGAATCTCTCCCTGCCTTGATCGGGCCTGATTCCCGAGACTGCCTCCATCGGGCCGCGAATGGTTTGCGGCCCATCGACAGCGATGGAGTCCGTCATGGCAGTTGGCAGTTCGTTTCCTCACCGCACGACCGCAGCGGCTGCGCCGCAGCCTGCTGCGGTTCCGGCTGCGCCGCCCAATCCCGAGTTCCTGACCACCGACGAAGCCGGCGCCTTCCTGCGGCTGTCGCCGCGGACGCTGGAGAAGCAGCGGGTGCTCGGCGGGGGTCCGCGCTTTCGCAAATTCGGGGCGCGCGTGGTCTACGCCGCCGCCGATCTGCGCGCTTGGGCTGACAGCCACACCTACGGCATGACCTCGGATCCGGGCTACGTGCAGCGCGACTCCGTCCGCTGACCTACCTTGGGCAACGCCGCATGTCCAAGCGCATGAGCGAACGCGAACAGCTCTCGCTGTTCCGCGCGCTGCCGCACGACGGCATGGCGCTGCGTGATGCGCAGGACCTGATGGCCTACCCCTTCTTCTCGCTGGCCAAGACGCCGCGCATCGTGCCGATCCGCTTCGAGGCCGGTGGCATCTCGCTCACCGTAGAGGGTGTGCCCGAGCACGGCATCGCCACCATCTGGGACGCCGACGTGCTGATCTGGGCTGCCAGCCAGATCATCCAGGCCAAGAAAGAAGGCATCCCGCCTTCGCGGCTGATGGTGGCTACGCCCTACGAGATCCTGCGCTTTGCGCAGCGGGGCACCGGGCGCAGCGACTACCTCGCGCTGCGCGCCGCGCTGGACCGCCTGCAGTCCACCACCGTCGCGACCACGCTGCGTCAGCGCGAGCGCCCGAACGGTGGCAAGCGGGTGCACCGCTTCTCATGGATCAACGAGTGGAAGGAGTACATCCGCCCGGATGGGCGCTCGGAGGGCATCGAGCTGATCCTGGCCGACTGGTTCTTCACCGGCGTGATGGAAGAAGCGCTCGTGCTCACGCTTGATCCCACGTATTTCCGGCTCTCAGGCGGCATCGAACGCTGGCTGTACCGGCTCGTGCGGAAGCACGGCGGGCGGCAGCCGAATGGCTGGCGCTTCGAGATGCGGCATCTGTACTTGAAGTCCGGCGCGCTCCAGCGCTCGCGCGACTTCGCCGCGCACGTGCGCGGTCTCGCACTGCGCCAGGCGCTTCCGGGCTACCGCTTGTCCGTCGAACGTACCGGCGGAATCGAGTGGTTCGCCTTTCACCCTTGCATCGACAACTGCCCGAAGACCGACTTATCCACTGCTCGTGTCGACCGGGACTTATCCACAGCTTCTGTTGAAGAACCTGTGGATTTCATGGGGGCGGGCTCGGTGGATCACCGGCGCGCGACTCGGGTGATCGCCGGCGCAAACATCGGTGGATCACCGGCGCAAAACCGCCCGCAACCCGCGCCCAGCAACGGTTTCGGGCCTCCCTAAACATCTAAAGGGATACATAAATGGAAGTCACGCGCGCGCGAACCGAAGCTGCCCAAAAAGCGGGCAGCGCCTCGTGGGAGGCAGTCCGAACATCCGAAGACCGCTTGCCAGGAAGACAAACCCGGCCCGGCAAGGTGATCGCATTGCTCAACCAGAAAGGCGGTGCGGGCAAGACGACGCTCGCCACGCACCTGGCCGGCGAACTGGCGATGTCAGGGAGCCGCGTGACGCTACTCGATGCCGATCCGCAGGGCTCGGCCCTTGACTGGGCGCAGCGGCGCCTTCAGAACGGCCAGGGAAGGCTCTACGGCGTGTTCGGGCTGGCGCGGGACTCCTTGCACCAGGAGGCGCCGCAGATCGCCCGGGAGGCGGATTACGTGGTGATCGATGGGCCGCCCCGCGTTGCGGCCCTTGCGCGCTCCGCGCTGCTGGCCGCCGACCTGGTGCTGATCCCGGTCCAGCCCAGCGCCTACGACGTGTGGGCCAGCCACGAGATGGTGACGCTCATCGCCGAAGCCCGGGTGTTCAGGCCGCAGCTTCGCGCGGCCTTCGTGATCAACCGGCGTGTGGTCGGCACGGTGATCGGCCGCGAAGCGCGCGCCGCCCTGGCCGACCAACCGTTTGCCGCGCTGCAGACCGAAGTCTCGCAGCGCATCGTGTTCGCCGATAGCGTGGCCGCCGGCCGGCTCGCATGCGAGGCCGCGCCGAAGTGCGCCGCCGCGCGCGAGATCGCGGCACTGGCGCAGGCAGTGCAGGAGATGCTGCGATGACGGGTCCATCGTCATCCTCAACGCCGAAGCGGGCATCCATCGGCCGCAAACCTGCCGCTGACCCGGCATCGACCTGGGTGCGCCAGGCCGATGCACCGGAGAACGTCGCGAAGGCGTCGATCTTCACCGCGCGCCTCACCATCGACGTGACGCCGGCGCTGCGGGGCCGCATCAAGGTGATCGCCTTCGAACGAGGCGTCACTGCGGCCGAGATGCTGCGCGAGCTGCTGGAGTGCGAATACGGTGGAGGCCAGTCATGACGCAGCCGTCGTCCATTGGCGCGCAGACCTGGCCTCACGCAGCGCTGCCGCCACAGCCTACCCCTATGCGCGTCTCGCTCGCCTTCGTCGAGCATCGCGTGAACGTCTGGCTGCGCTTCGGCCAGCCGGTGCGCGAGACGGTGCTCGACCGATGGCGGCGCGTGGCAATCTTCGAGCCCAATGCGGTGTGCTGTCGCGTCAAATGGATCGGCAACGACTACGGCACGGCGCTCTGGCAGCTCACGGTCCTGCAAGCACCGATGCCGTTCGATGGTGCACAGCGCATCGCCGGCGTGGTGCCGGGCGCGCGCATCCTGCTGCGCGCCGATGGCGAACAGCAGGTCAAGTCAGTGCTCGAAAGGATCGACGCCGTCGAAGCGCTGGGCATCGAACCGGCTATGGTTGCCTCCACATACTGGCAGACCGTCGGCAACCGGCTGGCTGCGCGCCAGTCGTTGCCGGAGTACACCAGCGAGCGCCATGCGGCGCATGTTGCGCGCGGGGCGCTGCGATGAGCCGGCGGGTACTTCTTGCCGGCATGGGCATCGGCCTGGCTGCGCTGTGCGCGCCGGCCTTCATGCCGATGTCGGTGCAGGAACGTGTATTCCTGGTCTACAACCCGACGGACAGTGTGCCGCGCGGCTGGTACCAGGTCGGCAGCATCGACAGCGCAGCTGCGCTGCACGTCGGCAGCATCGTGCTCGCCCGGCTTCCTATCGACGTGGCGGCCTTCGCAGCACAACGCCGCTACCTGCCGAGCGGTGTTCCGATCCTCAAGCGTATCGGCGCCATTTCACCGCAGTCGGTGTGCGTTCGAGAACAGGTCGTGCTGATTGATGGCGCAGTGGCGACGACCGCACTCACCCATGACGGCGCGCGCCGGCCACTGCACTCTTGGCAGCATTGCCGCCCCCTCGCCAGCGGCGAACTGTTCCTGCTCAGCGACACTAACCCGGCGTCGTTCGACAGCCGCTACTTTGGCCCCATCTCCGTCTTCGCCGTGCTCGGCATCGCGCGGCCGCTGTGGACCTGGAACGCGCCATGAAGTCTGCCTTATCGCATCACGCAACATGCCACTGGAATGCAGCCGAGCATGCGCCCGCGCTTCATTCCATCGTGCAGGGAGCCCGCCGCCAGCGTGCAGCTCGCGCTGCATCGCTGCTGCCCCTCGAGCAGCGCTGCGCACCCGGTGCGCGGCTGGCGGCAGGTCGGAGCCGGGAGCGGATGCGGAAGGCGGAGACGGAGGGCCAGATAAAAGGGGTGGCACGTCGCGCCCCTCCAGGCCAGTCTGCACGTGGGTTTGCGGCGGCACCGCAAGGGGTCTTGCGCGTGCCGCGCAGAGACTGGAATCCGCATGGCAGTGGCGTCTGCCGCGTGCCGTTTCCGATGCGCTGCGCCACTGTGCGCTGGAGTCTTCATGGCTGGCAATGACGAGGATCGCTTTCGGGTCAAGCCCGCGGCACCGAAGTCGCGGGGCGGGCCGCGCTCGCAGCGCTTCGTTTCACAGGTTCTCAAGCAGATGTCGAAGACCGGCGCAAAGCCCTCCGGCAAGGGCCTTGGCAGATCCGCCAACACGTTCGGCCGAGGCCGCGTCGCGGCCTCCCTGGCCGGCCAGCGTCTGGGGCCGAATGCGCGGCGTGTGGTCATTAAGTCCCGCTTCGTCGTGCTGCGGCGTGCCAGCCCGAACTCTGTGGCCGTACACCTGCGCTACATCGAGCGCGACGGCGTTGCACGCAATGGACAGAAGGGCCAGGCCTACGGCGCCGACGCCGATGCGGCCGACCTCAAGGCCTTTCAGGAGCGCGGGCAGAGCGACCGCCACCAGTTCCGCTTCATCGTCTCGGCCGAGGACGGCCTAGAGCTGGAAGACCTGAAGGGCTTCACTCGTCAGCTCATGCGCCGCATGGAGATCGACCTCGAGACCCGACTTGACTGGGTGGCCGTGGACCATTGGGACACAGACAACCCGCACACGCACATCGTGCTGAACGGCCACACGGGCGGGCCTGCCAGCGGCCGGGAAGATCTTGTGATCGCCCCTGACTACATGGCGCACGGCATGCGCTTGCGCGCCAGCGAGATCGCGACCGAACGGCTGGGGCCGCGCACCGAGGCGGAAATCCGTCAGAGCCTGCTGCGGGAGGTCAACCAGCAGCGACTCACCAGCTTGGATCGGGCGCTGATCCGGCAAGCTGGCGCCGATGGCATCGACCTGACGGCTACCCCGCAAGACCAGCAGCGCCAGAGCGTACTCCGGGCACGGCTGCAGCGTCTCGAAGGCATGGGCCTGGTCGAGAGGATTGACGCGAACCACTGGAAGCTCCAGCCCGAGATGGCGGCCACACTTAACGCCATGGGCCAGCGCGAGGATGCGCTGGAGACGGTACGCCGTGCGCTCAAGGGCCAGCGGCGGGAATGTGTGATCGATGATCGTCCAACCTCCTCTGTCATCGGTCGGATCGCGGGCAAGGGGCTGGCCGACGAACTGCACGACCGCAGCTACTTGGTGGTCGATGGCATTGACGGACGGGCGCACTACCTGAAGCTGCCACCCGGTGCCGACCTCGCAGAACTGCCTATGAATGGCATCGTGGAGGCTAGAGTCCCCGATCAGGAGAAGCCGGTGGACCGCCACATCGCAACCATCGCCAGAGACGGCCTCTACAAGGCAGCCGACCACGTGGTGAAACTGAAGCAAGCTCGCGATTCCGACCCGCAGGCCACTGTCGATGCACACGTGCGCCGGCTCGAAGCGCTGCGCCGCGCCGGCATTGTTGAGCGCATCGCTGATGGCGTCTGGAAAGTGCCGCCGGACCTTCTGGAGAAAGCTCGAACGCATGACATACAGAAAAATAATGGGCTGGTGATCGAGCTGCGGTCGCATCTCTCCATTGAACAGCAAGTGCGCACCATGGGCGCCACCTGGCTGGATAGGCAGTTGTTGGGCGGCGACTCGGCCGTGGGCGGACAAGGCTTTGGGGTTGAAGCACGCGATGCAATGCGCGACCGTGTCGATTTCCTTGCGGAACGGGGCTTGGCCGAACGGCATGACCAGCGAGTAGTTTTCGCGCGAAACCTGCTGGCCACCTTGAAACATCGTGAGCTGGCTGCAGTTGGCAAGGCGCTCCACCAGCAAACCGGACTAGCTTACCGGCCGCTACGTGATGGCCATTCTGTGAGCGGCGTTTACAGTCGTTCGATTCAGTTGGCTAGCGGCCGCTTTGCCATATTGAATGAGGGGCTGGGCTTTAGCTTGGTGCCGTGGCGGCCGGTGGTCGAACAGCGGCTAGGTCAGACCGCGTCCGCTGTGGTTCGAGGATCATCCGTCACCTGGCAGTTCAGTACACAGAGAGGCATCTCTATCTAATCCGCCGCCCGAACTTTCCAGCGCAACTTGCCTTTGACAGAAACTGGCAGTCTACCTACCGCATGAGCTGCCGAGCAAATTCGACAGATGCGATTTGGCACACATTCGTGGGAAGAAGCACATCATCGCCCGCCGTCAAAATCCAAGATTGACCACGGTGATTGCCGCCTGGCCACTGGGTCCTCGCAGGCAATGACGGCCACCTTCAAGCGTGCACAGACGTTGCTCGAGGGTATCTGTCGTGGGTGTACCGTAAAGGCCATAGCTGTAGCCGTCGCGGTGGCCAAATGCACGGAGACGCTGGCGGACGTCCGCCACGCTTGGGGATAGCACGGTCGACCCCTTGGAAACCCCCGGGGGAACGGCCTCGTATCCACTGGGGACCTGGTAATCGTGGTGAATTAATTTGGTGCTGATGTCTTTGGACATAGCGTCCCATGTTGGTCCGCCGGGTATGGCCGCTTTGATTTGGGCACTTCGACTTCTACCGTACGGAAGGTGTCCGCGAAAAGGGGGCAACTTCACGGATGAGCGCTAGGCGTTCGATGGAGTGAAGTCAGGCGGAGCCAGTACCTGCACGCTTCCGTGCGGAGATCACATTCAAAGCCGTTTCCCCAAGATCCCACCAGAGGCCCGCCATCAGCGCCAGCGATTCGCGGGCAACGGAGCCCAGGAAATGCTCATTGGGCGCGTGCTGCGAACATGCCGGGTAGGAATGTGGAACCCAAACCGTGGGAAGGCCGAGCGTGTTCGCGAAGATTTCGTTGGGCACGGTGCCGCCGAGGTTCGGCAGCAGTGCAGGCTTCTTGCCCGTGGTCTTACGAATCGAATCGAGCGTCCACTTGACCCAAGGGTCGTCAAGGTCCAGGCGGGTCGCCGTGACCGCAGGCTTGACAATGACATTCACATGCTTGATGCCGTTCCTGGCGAGGTGCTCATCGAGATAGTTCTGGGCGTTCTCCCAGTCGGTTCCCACCACAAAGCGCAACTGGCAATGCGCACGCGCTGTCGGAGGAATCGCGTTGACGGGCGCGTCAGGATTGCCCGATTTGAATGCCAGCACTTCCAGCGCGTTCCAGCCCAGCACTCTTTCAGCAGGTGTCAGGCCGGGCTCACCCCAGTCGATGTCCACTTCGGGAGCGCTACTGTCCCGGCCGAGTTCGATGTCCGACAACGCTTCACGGACAGCTGCAGAAATTGGAGGCGGCATGAGCCCCTTGACGAGGATGCGGCCGTTGACGTCCACCATGCTGGCAATCGCGTGCGATAGGACAACTGCGGGGTTGCGCAGCGCGCCGCCCCAGTTCCCGGAGTGGTGCCCACCACTTCGCAGATCAAGCTCCAGATCGAAATTCAGCTCGCCGCGCGACCCAAGAAAAACTGTGGGTCGCTCAGCCGACACTCGAGGTCCGTCCGAGGCCAGGAAGACGTCGCCACTTAGAAAGTCGCGTTCTGCTCCGCAGATTTGGTTTAGTCCGGGGGAGTCCACTTCTTCGCCGGTCTCCATGATGATCTTGAGGTTGAATCCGAGCTTGCCACCTCGCGCGTTCATAACAGCCTCGAGCGCGGCCAAATTCACGGAGTGCTGCCCCTTGTTGTCAGCAATGCCGCGGCCGTACCAGCGATCGCCATCGACCACGATCTTCCACGGCTCCAGGCCTTTGTGCCACTGGTCGTCGTAACCGCGGACCACGTCGCCGTGCCCGTAGGTGACGACCGTCGGGAGGTTTATGTCCTCAATGCGACTGGCAAGGAGAACCGGCGCGTCGATGTCGCTCGGGTTGGGCACAAGCTTCGTCTCGAATCCCAGCCGATGGAGCAGTGGCGAAATTTCCTTTTCGAGATAGGCGTGAAGGTGTTTCGCCTGGGACGGTTCCTGGCTCTCGGTCCGATAGGCGACACGGCGGTCAAGGTCCGTCAGGAATCGGCCTGAGTCGTAGGTTTCGACGGCGCTGGCGATTGCGGCTTCACGTGTGGCGGCGCTGGTGTTCATGTTTACTTTTATGTTGAAACCGGTTACGCGTAGTGGCTCGCTCTGCGATCGAGAAACTCTTTTTGCCGCGCCAGCACGCCCAAGCCGGATTCGCCCACCAGTTGCTCATAAACCGCCGGTGCGGTTGCACCTTCTGTGCTAATCAGCAGCACCGTGGACGAGTGGTCCAGTCCAGCTTGCCGTGCGAGCTTGGGATCGCGCATCAGCTGGATCAGGCCGGCCAGACCAGCGGCGCCAGATTCCCCGGAAACGATGGGGAGGTCACTTTCATTGCCCTTGGCCAGCACCTGCATGGCTTGAACCGCATCCTCATCCTTCACGGTCATGAAGTAGTCAACACTTGATACCAGGAAGCGCCAGGCCAGTGGCGAGGTTTCACCGCAAGCCAGGCCCGCCATCACGGAGTCCACGGAACCGGTGGCCTTTGCTGCAACACCGCTGAGGGCGCTCTGGAAAAGACAGTCCGCCTGCTCGGGTTCAACGATGATTGCCGTCGGACGGCGGGTGCCGTAGGTTTCCCAGAAATAGCTGACGATGCCGGCGGCGAGTCCGCCCACACCACCTTGCAGAAAGACATGGGTCACGGGCGATTTCGACCGCGCCGACCCTTCAACGATTTCGGCTGCGATGGTGCCGTATCCCTGCATCACATCACGCGGGATCTCTTCATAGCCGTCATATGACGTATCCGAGACGACATGCCAGGCATTCTCACGAGCCAGGCGCGCGGCCTCCTCCACCGACTCGTCGTAATTGCCCTGGATGCGAACGATATCTGCGCCATAGGCCGCGATAGCCGCTTCCCGCTCGGCGCTGACGTTGGCATGCAGCACGATCACGCAGCGGCAACCTGCACTCTGCGCTGCCGCAGCCAAGCCTTTGCCGTGATTCCCATCCGTCGCACTGATAACCGTGAAGTCGCTGAATTTTGTCTTGTAGGCGCCGGAAAGTAGCGCCTGCGGATCCAGGCCGTCGTTTGGCCACAGGCGGAGAATTAACCTAACCAATGCGATCGGCGCACCGAGTGCCTTGAAGCTGCCAAGTTCGGAACGAACCGATTCATCCTTCACGAGAATCTGTCCCACGCCCAGTGCAGTGGCAAGTCCGTCCAGCGCGTAGAGCGGTGTTGACCCTGGATAGATGCCACCCCATGTCGAGAGCCACTTCCTGCTTTGCTCAGCATTGTCGACAGACATGATTGAACGCAGATCATTGGGGTACGTTTCGCGCGTAGCACGCGTGTTGGTAATGAGCATTTGGTTGTTCCGTGTGTGATGCTGCAATCCTAAGATTTGAAGCTGTGTTGCTTGGCGCAATTTGAGGCTGGAAAACACAACATCTGTGCGATGTGCAGGACCACTGTGGCTGCACGTTGTGTTCGCACGATCGCAACGCTCAGGTCCCACGTGCAGCACGCTTTTTTCCTTGAGGTAGCTAGGCGCCGGGTCGATCGACCAGTGCAAGCCTGACCCCAAAGACGATGAACATCGAGCCAGCAAGCTTGTCGAGCCAGTGCATTCCGCGTTGAACGACAGGTCTTCTGGCCATCCACGCAGCCGCGATCGCCCAGCCCGCGTTGACCGGGATGCTGTTCACATTGAAAAGTACACCAAGAGCAAGGAACGCACTGGTCTTTCCTGTCGTTTCCGGGCTGATGAACTGGGGCAGGAAAGCCAGGAAGAACAGCACGACCTTCGGATTGAGGACGTTGGTCCAGAAGCCGCCGAGAAAAATCTCTTTTGAACTGGGAAGAGGCCGCGATAGAGCAACCGCTTGAAGGTCTGTTGTCGCCGGTGCTGCACGCGCAAGCAAGATCTTCCCGCCGATCCACAACAGGTACGCAGCGCCGATCCATTTCAGGACAGTGAAGGCAGTCTCAGAGGCCGCCAGAAGTGCGCCCATTCCCAACGCAGCAGCAAAGATGTGCACAAAGCAGCCAGCTGTGATGCCAAGACCAGCGACAACGCCAGACTTCCAGCCGCCTCGTAGCGAGTTCGTGACGATGTACAGGACGTCAGGCCCTGGGGTGACGTTCAGCAGCCAGCCGGCCAGCACGAATAGGAGGAGGTGATAAGCGTCTGGCATCGTAGCGTGATCGATTATTGATTGCGCAGGACTTGACCGAGGAAAGTCCGCAGGCGGTCCGACTTCGGGGTGCTGAACATTTCGTCAGGACTTCCGGACTCGACGATCTCGCCGCGGTCCATGAAGACTACGCGGTCTGCGACTTCGCGAGCGAAGCCCATTTCGTGCGTTACGCAGATCATCGTCATGCCGTCCTTCGCGAGGGAAACCATCGTATCGAGTACTTCCTTAACCATCTCGGGATCGAGCGCGGAGGTCGGCTCGTCGAAAAGCATGATCTTCGGTTTCATGCACAAGGCTCGTGCGATCGCAACACGCTGCTGTTGGCCACCGGAGAGCTGCCCCGGATATTTGCTGGCCTGGTCTGGAATCCGCACGCGCTCCAGGTATGACCTTGCCAGCGATTCAGCTTCCCGGCGGGGCACATGCCGGACCAGCATGGGCGCCAAAGTACAGTTCTCCAGCACCGTCAAGTGCGGGAAGAGGTTGAAGCTCTGGAAGACCATCCCTACTTCGCAGCGAACGGCATCAAGGTTCTTTGCGTCGCTGTCGAGGCTGATGCCGTCCACGACGATCTGGCCTTCGTGATGCTCTTCAAGCTGGTTGATGCACCGGATAAGGGTCGATTTACCCGAACCGGACGGACCGCAAACCACGACGCGTTCGCCAGTCGCCACGTCAAGGTTGACGTCGCGCAGCACGTGCATCGCGCCGTACCATTTGTTGATCTTCTGCATCGAGACTGCGACGCCTTGCTGGCGAGCGGCCGGTGCTACTGTCGTTGCGATAGTCATAGGTTTAGCGCTTTCTATGCTGATTGAGGTGGACTTCAAGCTTCTGGCTGTACTTGGACATGGCAAAGCAGAACGCGAAGTAGATGAAGCCTACGAATATGTACGTTTCGACCGCAAAGCCCTGCCAAGCGGGCTCGCCGATCGCAGCGCGCGAGGCCGCGAGCAGGTCATAGAGACCGATGACGAGCACCAGCGACGTGTCCTTGAAGAAGCCAATGAAGTTGTTGACGAGCGGCGGAATGACGAGCTGCAACGCTTGTGGGAGGATGATCTTGCGGTTCGTCGACCAGTAGGAGAGACCCAACGCATGCGCCGCTTCGTACTGTCCCTTCGGCAGCGCCTGCAAGCCGCCGCGGATGACCTCGGCGAGATAGGCGCCAAAAAAGAGAATGATGGCAACCTGAGCGCGCAAGAGCTTGTCCAGGTTGACGCCTTCTGGCATCAGGAGCGGGAACATCACACTCGCCATGAACAGCAGCGTGATCAGTGGAACGCCGCGAATCGTCTCGACATATGCGACGCAGATCCATCGGATAAACGGCAGCTTCGAACGGCGTCCCAGTGCCACCAGAATCGCCAGCGGGAAAGCCACTGCAACGCCAACCGTCGCCAGAATCAGAGTCAATGCCAAGCCGCCCCATTGCGTCTGCGGCACGAACTGCAGGCCGAAAACTCCGCCCCACATGAGTAAGCCAATGGCCATAAGCGCCAGTGTCCACACACCGGCCAAGGCGGGTCGCCAAAAGCGCTTCATTCCGGACATGACGTAGAGACCAATGAACAGCAAGACGACGATCAAGGCTCTCCACTGTTCCTCGAAGGGGTACATGCCGAAGAGCATGAAGCGATACTTGTCCGTGATGACGGCCCAGCATGCGCCGCTGCCTTGAACGGCCTTGCAGGCGTCGCTGTTAGGCCCCTGCGAACCTGTTGGGACACTCCAGATCGCGTTGACGACTCCCCACTGGAAAACGAATGCAGAGAACTTCGCCAGCACAACCAGAAGGACGATCGTCGTCAGCGTCGATATCCACGAATAGAAGAGGTTTTGGCGCAGCCACGCAATCGGGCCGCTGCGTTCCTGCACCGGGGGTGTACGCATGACGGTGGTGCTGGAATGGACAGAGTGTTTCACGGATAGGATGGTCACGTTAGCGCTCCACTAGTGCAATACGGGCGTTGTAGTGGTTCATCAGCGCGCTGATCGAGAGACTGATCGTGAGGTAGACGCCCATGATGATTGCCACAAGTTCCACCGCTTGACCGTTCTGGTTCATCGCCGTGGTGGCGATGGAGACGATGTCCTGGTAGCCAATGGCAACGGCCAGGGAGGATTGCTTGGCCAGGTTGAGGTATTGGCTCGTTAGCGGCGGAACGATCACTCGGAGTGCCTGCGGAAAAACGATCCATTTCAACGTGTTTGATGATTTCAAGCCAAGGGCGCGGGATGCTTCTATCTGTCCATGACTAACCGACTGGATGCCGGAACGAACAATTTCGGCAATGAATGCCGCGTTGTAGATCACCAGACCAAACAACAGCGCGAAGAATTCTGGCGAGACGGTGACGCCGCCACGGATGTTGAAACTCCGTGGGCTAGGCATGTCCAAGGCGAACGGAGCGCCCAGCGTA
This sequence comes from Variovorax ginsengisoli, assembly GCF_030486595.1. Lineage (GTDB taxonomy): Bacteria > Pseudomonadota > Gammaproteobacteria > Burkholderiales > Burkholderiaceae_C > Variovorax > Variovorax ginsengisoli_B. Next base: position 52,235 of record NZ_JAUJZH010000019.1, read on the forward strand.
ATCACGACCGTGGCGGGCATGACCGCCATGAGCAGGACCGCGGTCGGCCAAGTGGCGCGTTGGCGCCCATCGTCCAGTGACTTGCGAGTGGCTCGCTTTGCGGAGATCACAGTGGCAATCAAACCAAGGATGAAAGCGAGGAGCGTCCAGCTGTGGGCCGTTTGCCAGTCGAGAACCGGGAAGCTCAAGCCGCGGTTGGACAGGTAGACGCCCGCGATGGGGTGGATCGCTTGGCGAACCGGCGGCAGACCCTGAAGAAGGGCGTACCAGAGGAACAGTTGCAACAGCAGGGGCAGATCGCGGAAGAACTCGACGTAAGCCGACATCAGCTTTGCGAGCAGCCAGTTCTTCGATAGGCGGGCAACTCCGATTACGGTGCCCAGGATTGTGGCGAGCACGATGCCCCAAAACGCAACCCAGAGCGTGTTGAGCATGCCCACGACCAGCGCACGCAAATAGCTATCTGCCGGGGTGTAAGGGATCAGGTGCTCCGCAATGGGAAGCCCTGCTTCGCGTTGCAGAAAGCCGAATCCCGAGGCAACATTACGTGCGCCGAGATTCGCCTGTGCATTACCGATCAGCCAGCTGAAAACGCCGATCACGATCAGCGCAGCGAGCACTTGCCATACGACCCGACGCATGGGGACCTTGGAGCGGGACAATCTGTTTGAGGACATTGGAGTTTCGCCATCCCGACCAGATGGCGGGCTTAAACATTGACTAGGGGAAAGGGATTCGCCGGCTCGATTTGAGCCGGCGACATCAGCGCGACTAGCGCATCGGCGCGGCGTACTGGATGCCGCCGTCCTTCAGTAGACGATTCAGGCCGCGCGGCAGGCCCAGGGGCGCGATGCTGCGCTCGTAGATCTCAGCATAGTTGCCAACGCCCTTCACGACGTTCACTGCCCATTGCGCGTCGAGGCCAAGCGCGGCGCCGAGGTCGCCGGTCTCACCCATGAAGCGCTGGATAGCCGGATTCGAGTTGTTCCTGAACTTGTCAATGTTGGCGGCTGTCATGCCGAATTCTTCGGCGTTCAGCATGGCCGCGTGGGTCCAGCGAACGATGTCAAAGAAGCGCTGGTCACCCTTGCGGATGAAAGCTCCCAGCGGCTCCTTGGAGATGATTTCGGGCAGGACCTGGTAGTCGTTGCCAGCGCTACCGATGGATGCCTTGAAAGAAGCAAGTTGCGCGGTGTCGTTTGTATAGGCGTCGCAACGGCCGCTCACGATGGCGTCGCGCATTTGCTCCATCTTCTCGATGACGACCGGCTTCATCTCGAGCTTGTTTGCGCGGAAAAAGTCGGCGGCATTCACTTCGCCGGTGGAGCCGGGCTGGAAACACACTGAGGCGCCGCCGAGATCATGCGCGCTCTTGATGCCGTCCTTTTTCTTTACAAGAAAGCCCTGACCGTCATAGAAGTGGATTGCCGGCACTTCCAAGCCAAGCTGTGCTTCGCGGGTCAGCGTCCAGGTGGTGAAGCGAGCCACGATGTCGACTTCGCCGGACTGAAGCGACGGGAAGCGCGTCAGGCTGGTCAGAGAGACGAAGCGAACCTTGTCCGGATTGCCGAAGATCGCCGCCGCGATGGATCGACACACGTCTGCATCGAAGCCGCGCATCACGCCGCGTGCGTCGGGGAAGCCGAAGCCGGGGCGATCACCGCCGACGCCGCAAATGAGCTGGCCACGTGCCTTGATGGCGTTGAGCGTAGGCGAAGCCACCGATGGCGCCGCTGCGGCCACAGGCGCCGAGGCCGGCCGCGGTTGTGCGATGGCAACACTGGCCACAAGCGTTGCCGCGCAGGCAACTGCGTTGAAGATGTTGCGGGGGCGATGACCGTTCGTGGACATGGAGTTTGTTCCTTCAGGTAGGTGGAGTGGTATAGGAAATCGTAAAAGTGACCCCTCGCACGAATGGTTGAATCTGGATAGCGAAAGCGCGCCGTTATTGCGTTCGTGAAACATTCAGCCGAGGGTTTCCCCTAAGAGGGCGCGTGGCATGCACAAAATTGGGCGCTTTTCCTCGTTTTGAGCCCCTGGTGCAACAATGTTTCGGTTGCCAGCGCACATACGCGTCAAAAAACCGCTTCTTGCGGCCCAGAATTTAGCCAGCGCTGACGCATAACAACCATGCTTTTAGACAACTACGACATCAAGCTCCTCAGCCTCCTGCAGGCGGACAGCAAGACTTCCCAACGCCAGCTCTCGGAAGAGGTGAACCTGTCGCCGTCGGCGGTAAACCGGCGAATTGCTGCGCTTGAAGCGGCCGGCGTCATCATGACGACGGTAGCCGTCGTCGATCCAACGGCGGTGGGTCGCCCCATCACCATCCTGGTCGAGGTGAAGCTGGAGAGCGAGCGGCTGGATCTGCTCGATCAAGTCAAGAAGAGTTTCGCGAACTGTGTGCAGGTGCAGCAGGTCTACTACGTGACTGGTGATTTCGACTTCATGCTCGTGATCAACGTCAAGGACATGTCCGAATACGAAAAGCTCACGCGCGAGCTGTTTTTCTCGGCAGGAAACATCAAGACGTTCAAGACTTACGTTGCCATGCAGCGGATCAAGGTATCCCTCAACGTGCCGTTAACGATTTAGGAATTTCGATGCGAGATTTTGAAGCCCCAGGCCGGTCCGTCGCGGTCGGCAGCAGGGGAATGGTGGCGACCTCCAACCCGCAGGCAGCGTTGGCTGGACTGGACGTCCTGCGGTCCGGTGGGAATGCCATCGATGCAGCAGTCGCTGCTGCGGCAATGCTGGCAGTCGTCGAACCGACCCAGACTGGAATCGGCGGCGACTGCTTCGTCATGCTTAGAAAACGTGGCCAGGCGCCGGTCGCGCTCAACGGATCGGGTTGGGCTGCCAAGGCAGCGAGCGCGGAAGAATTGCGCGGGCGCGGAATGGCCTCCATCCCGGTCGATAGCGTCCATGCCCTGACCGTTCCAGGTGCGGTTCGCGCGTGGAATCGATTGGTCGAAGACTACGGGACGCGTTCGCTGCAAGAACTGCTCGAGCCCGCGATCGGTGCCGCCGAATTGGGTTATCTGGTCACGGAACGCCTTGCGCACGATTGGGCGCGACAGGCGGCAAAAATGATGGCGACGGCAGAAGCGAAAGCCCTGTTCTTTCCCGCAGGCAGAGCGCCTGCCTTAGGCGAACGCAGAAGCAATCCTCAGTTGGGCAAGACGCTGCGCGCCATCGCCAAGTCCGGCGCTGACTCGTTCTACGAAGGCTGGGTTGCCGAGAACATCGTGACCTCGTTGCGAAAGAAGGGAAGCCTGCTGAGCCTCGACGATTTCGCTGAATTCAAGCCGGAGTATGTGACGCCGATTTCAGCGAGCTACCGTGGCTATCGATTGTGGGAGTGCCCGCCCAACGGGCAAGGGGTCGTGGCGCTGCAGATTGCGGCGATGCTCGAGGCGTTTGATCTCAGTGCAATGGGGCCTCTCAGTGCAGAAAGGTTCCATCTTCAGGCAGAGCTATCGCGCATCGCCTATGCACAACGTAACGCTTTCCTATGCGACCCGCGGTTCAACGCAGTAGATGTGAATGAGCTGCTTTCCGACGACACGATTGAACGCTTGACCCGAGGGATCGATCTAGACACGAAGTCCGATGGATGGACGCCTGTTGCGTTGCCCGAACACAAGGACACCGTCTACGTGTCAGTCGCCGACTCGGACGGCACGCTCGTCTCATTCATCAATTCGATATACGACGATTTTGGCAGCGGGATCGTGGCACCTGGCACAGGAGTCCTGATGCACAACCGAGGATCAGGCTTCGTACTTGAGGAAGGTCATCCCAACGAGTTGCAGGGACGCAAGCGGCCCATGCACACCATCATTCCCGCGTTGGTCACCAAGGATGCAGACACCGTCATGAGCTTTGGAGTTACTGGTGGCCACTTCCAGCCGGCGGGCCAGCTCCAAGTACTCTCGAATATCGTCGACTACGGCATGTCTGTGCAGCAAGCTATCGATCATGCGCGGATGTTCGCCAGAGGCGATGTGTTGGAGCTCGAGCGGACGGTTCCTGACGCGGTGTGGTCGGGCCTTCGCAAGCGAGGCCACGAGCCGGTAGCAGCGCCGAGCCCGCTCGGTACCTGCCATGCAATCTGGGTCGATCAGGGATTGGGTGTCTATATGGGTGGCTCTGATGGTCGACGGGACGGTCTCGCGATCGGCTTCTGATGAAGCCGTTGCGGGCATGGCGGTCAGCGCTGAATTCCGCTGCGGTTGGAAGAGAAGTAGTCCATCGCTGCCTGCACGCTGTTGCCAGCGAGCTCGACGCCCGCAATGCGCAGACCCATCTCGGCACCGGCGGAAGGTAGCTGGGCCCTGCCGCCTTCATCCCGTGCTTGACCTGCTGGGTGAGTTCATCGGCCTGCACCTCATCGACGCCCGATTTGATTCGTCGAGCACGAGCCTGAAGATTTCCTCGGGACTGGACTTCGGGACATCGAACCCGCGCGTGAAGTCGGTGTCGACGTACGCCATGTGCAGCCCCAGCACTTGCGCCTTCTGAGCCGCCAGTTCATTGCGCAGGGCATTGGTGAGCGACCAGGCTGCGGACTTGCTTGCCGAATAGGCCGGCAGCTCGCCGTCGTTCACCCACGAGGCGACCGACAGGACGTTGAGCAACGCGCCGCCACCGTTGGTCTTGAGAATTGGCGCGAAGGCATTGCTCATGCGCACGGCGAAGTAATTGGTCTCGAAGATGCTCCGTGCGAAGTCTTCGCTATCGGCTGCGAGAAAGCTCCCCGGCTGCGCAATGCCGGCGTTGTTGATCACCAGCGTCACATCGGACGCACGCCAGCGCTGCGGCGGCCGCCACGTCTTCCGGCTTGTTGACGTCCAGGTGCAGGGCCTCCACACCGGATTGGGTGATGGTCGCAGGGTCGCGTGCGCCGGCGTAGACCTTGGGGGCACCGCGGGCGAGCAGCTCGCGCGCGAAGGCCAGGCCGACACCGCGGTTGACCCGTGACGAGGGCAATAGCGTTTGCAATCTTGATGGGAGTCCCCAAAAGCTGGGGTGGAGAACTAGGCTCACTTGATCTTGATAACGACCTTGCCCTTGGCGCGACCTGCTTCGACATAGGCCAGGGCCTCGTTGGTCGACTCGAACGGGAAGACCCGATCCATCACGGGGCGGATAACGCCAGCATCGAAGAGACGGGTGATCTCGCGCAGCTGGCTCCCGTTCGGCTTCATGAAGAGGAACGAGAAGCCAACGCCACGGCTCTTTGCCCTCCGCCTGATTCCCGAGCTCAGCAGCCGCATGACCAGCTTCACGAAGCCGGGTGCCCCGATGTCCTTGCCGAATTCGGGATCGGGCGGTCCGGAGATGGAGATGAGCTTTCCGCCGCGCTTGAGCACGCGAAGGGATTTTTCGAGCGTCTTGTTGTCCTGGCTGTTCAGGACCACGTCGTAGTCCCGCAAGACATCCTCGAAGTCCTGCGTCTTGTAGTCGATGACGACGTCTGCGCCCAGACTCTTCACGAGAGCGACATTGGTCGTGCTCGTCGTCGTGGCCACGGTGGCGCCCAGATGCTTGGCCAGCTGAATGGCAAAGGTGCCCACGCCGCCGGAGCCAGCCTGGATGAAGACCTTCTGCCCCTTCTTCAGGCGCGCCTTCTCGATCAGTGCCTGCCAAGCCGTCAAAGCCACCAAAGGAATGGAGGCGGCGGCTTCCATCGTGAGGCCCTTGGGCTTGAGCGCCAGCGAGGCTTCCTTGACGGGGGCGAATTCGGCGAACGTACCGATGCGGAAGTCGTCCGCCCGCGCATAGACCTCATCACCCAGCTTAAACTGGCGCACGCGTGGGCCGACTTTGACCACCACCCCGGCCACATCGTGACCGAGGATCAGAGGCAGACGGTAGGGCAGTATGAGCTTGAACTCTCCGTCCCTGATCTTGGAGTCCAGCAGGTTTACGCCAGCGGCGTGGACCTGCACCAGGACTTCGTCGTCGCGCAGTTCCGGTGTCGGCACGTCTGCCAAGGGCCATGCGAGCTTTTTCCCATATCGACCGAGAACAAAAGCTTGCATGTCTTTCCTTGGTATTTTTGCGCCGAGGTTTGCGGAGGGTCCAAGACGGTCACGCGGATAGCCGCCTAAGCTTCGAGTCGAAGGTCTTTTCGAACCCCTGCATCTAACACCCTGGCGGGCGCAAATCTACGCAGCAGCCGCATGCGGCTAGCAAGGCCCGGGGTGTAGTGGATCTTTGGATGCGCCACCGTTGCCGCCTTCAACACGATTTCGGCGACCACATCGGGCCCGTCCGCGCCCACTAGCGCTTCCTTGACGCGTTTCGCCACTCCCTCGCGAATCTCTCGATACACGTCGAGGGGCGCATCAGGTTGCATTAGGTTCGCGTCGAAAGGCGTATTGATGTAGGCAGGCTCGACCACCGAGACGCGAATGCCCTGCTTGCGCAGTTCATGGTCGAGCGATTCCGAATAGCCCGCGACCGCATGCTTGGTGGCGGAGTACAGCGCCATATAGGGCAGGGGTAGGAAACCCAGCACGGAGCCGATATTGATGATTCGCCCACCCTTTTGGCTGCGCATATGCGGCACAACGGCCCGGGTCATCCGCACCAGCCCGAAAAAGTTGGTATCAAAGATCGACTGAGCCTGCTCGATCGAACTTTCTTCAGCGCCGGCTGCTGCAACCCCGAAGCCTGCGTTGTTGACGAGAAGGTCGATGCGGCCTTCCAACTGCATCACCTTCTGGACCGCAGCTTCGACCGACTCGTCCTTGGTCACATCAAGGGGCAGCATCTCGAACGATCGTCGACCCGCCTGATCTCCACGTCTGCTGGTGCCGTAAACCTTGTAGCCAGCCTTCGCAAGCCGCTGCGCAGTCGCTTCACCGATGCCTGAAGAGGCCCCTGTAATGAGCGCAACCTTGTTTGCCATGTTCATCATGTTTCTCCTTGAACTGCGTATTGTGCTATTGAAATGATGTTCATCATATGTTCTGGCGAGCAGCTAGGCTGCATGTTTCAGTTGGCTTAGGTGGGGGGTAGATGCTTCAATGCGGCCGCGCACAGACTGTCCGACAGTGCAGGCTCGTCGACCGCACGGGCCAGCAGCAATGTGCCCACCATAGTGGCGACGGTCACGAGTGCCCGTTCGTGGGCACCGGGCTGCCCCCAGTCAGGCGACTGACGGGCGACAAGATCGATCATTTCCTTGACGTGCCGGGTGGTCACCCGGCGTACTTCGGGTGCCTGGCGAGGCGTCTCCGAGCCCAGTGCGGCCAGGGGACACCCCATTTCAACTTGTTCCAGGTGCTCGCGCGAGAGATAGACGCGAAGCATGGATGGCAAAGCCTGCTCGGAAGGCACGCTGGCGACAACCTCCGCCGCTACGGCAGCTGACTCAGCGCACGCCCGACTCGCTGCTTCGGTGAGCATGGCTTCGCGCGACGTGAAATGAGCATAGAAGGCGCCATGGGTCAGGCCGGCCTCCTTCATGATGTCGGCGACTCCGGTGCCGTCGTAGCCGCTACGACGGATCGCCCGCGCAGCTGCGGAAACGATGCGCTCGTGCGAGGCTTCCTTAGCCGCAGTTCTGACGTTGTGGTTCGTCTTTCGCATGACGATGATCATACATGATTCGCGAAACATGCGCTGTGACGTTCTTGGCGATGCCGTTAGGCGGCAACGCATCGCAATGAGACGAGCGAATACGGAAGCCGAATTAACGTCAGGACATGACCGAATACCAAAGGCTCACCCGAGAGTTGTGCTTCATTTCCGGAAACATCAATGCGGTGTCGACTGGCGATGTCGATCATGGTGGCGACGGGACGTGGCGCTACGCAGGGCGCGTCGTTCCGCGACGCCGCCGCCATCGACAACCTGCGCCGCGTCGACACGCTCATCGTGAGCAAGACGGGCACGCTGACGAGCGCCGGCTGGCTGTCTGATCCGGTCAAGGCCGGCACGCCCGAAGCGTTGGCTGTGCTGCATGCGGCGGGCCTGCGAATCGTGACGGCGACAGGCGACCACGCCCTGGACCGTCGCCGCGCGGCTGGGCATTCGGTGGAAGTCTCGTTGTGCGGGACACAGACAGCTTTGCTTTTCTGAACTCCATCGCTTCATCTGCCCGCAAGCGCTCTTCGAACATGCCCGCTTCCACGCACCGCTGCGAATCGGGGTGGCCAACGGAAACGCGCAACCCAAACTTTCGGGGTGCTTGGTACGCTATCTGAGAAAGTCTGTACCGAGCAGATAGTCTACTGTTCGATTGAGGTGAGTGCCTAGTAGCTCGCACGCGAGCTGCGGCCTTCGTTCAACAACCGCTTTCGCTAACTCTTCATGCTCACTGTTGAGATCACGCTCACGGTTCGCATGCAGCAACGATAGCCATCGATATCTCTCACTGTGTGTGAAAAGAAGGTCGCGGGCCCGAAGTAGCCAGTCGCTGCCGCAAGCATCGATAAGCGCGCGATGAAATTCAGAATGCGCGTCAGTGACCGCCAGTACATCTTCTGCCTCGGCTGGCCCGAGAATCGACAAACGCTTAAGGCGGTGAAGCGCAGACATGATTCTGCTCTCCCACTCTACATTGCCCAATTCGATCGCCTTTCGCAGACAAATCCCTTCCAGTTCGACTCGCGCACCTGCGAGATCAATGAACTCGCTAGCAGATACGGGCGCGACGCGGAAGCCCCGCTGCGGCTCCGCGACAACTAGCCCCTCCGCGGATAGCCGCGACAAGGCCTCTCGGATGACCCCAGAGCTCACGGAGAGCGCATCACCAAGATCGGCGATCTTCAACTTAACGTCGGGTGCGTACCGACCTTTAAGCAAATCGGCGCGCAAGACCTGATAAATCGAATGAGTGATGCTGCTGTTGCTTGGTGAGATACCCATATCTTTGTCTGCGCCGAATTAGAAATTGTGCTGCCGTGCCGATGCTGACCCACAGGAGAAAGCTGACGTCATTCTGGACGACTGGTCGTCTCGCGAGGCGCCCTCGCGAGAGGGCCTCAGATGGTGCTCAGGAAGGGGCTGTGACCGTCATCGACGTCGTTCCTTATGGCATCCGCACTCCAAGCCAGCTTCAGGATGATCATGTGCGGCCAGCCGACATAGGCGCCCGGCTGCCAAAGTCAGATCCCGGGAGCGGGTGAACGCACAAAAGGCTCACCACCAAGACCCTGCATCGCCTCACTCTTTTCAAGGAATATAGGATATTCTATAGGTTTGTCGACTTTATATCACAATGTCGTACAAATGGCGGTAAGGTGGAACTTTTCGGGCTTCAGAGTGGCGCGCAGTATGGACTGGGTGCCTCGATGGGAGCCGAAGATTCGCGTGTCCTACAGGAGGACAGTTCAGGATTTCCGAGCCGCCTCGGACCCAGTCGCCTCCACGGCTTGGGTAGCTCGGCACGCGAACTGTTTGCCTCGGGTCATGTGCGCTTCGAGTTCAAACGGCTGCCGCCGTCACCTTTCAGAAGGTGTGGCGGATTTGCATCGGGCTGAACTATCGTTTCTACCCGGGCGAGAGCGGGTTTAGGGTTTTCGAGTGCCCATCGGCTTACTCACGCCTTGGTTTCCAAAGCGCCGGAGACGGCGTGACCATCATTTGGTGCCGCTAATCCCGAGCAATTCGACGGAAAGGGCGACTTGGTTGCCATTTTGGGCGAAAGCCTGCGCCACTTCTCGGGTGACCCACCTTGCATTGGGCAATCAGCGTGAGCAGCTGCGGGTCGGCCGCGGTGGTTGCCGCCAGGCCCCGCGCAGTCCACTGCTCCCACAGTTGCCCCCTGTGCTTGAAGCTCAGGCTTCGCGGCTCCTGCCCGTGTCAAGATAGTTGTCGCCTGAGTCATGCAGCCAAGCGCTGTTTACGTAAGCGGTCCACGTCGGCCGCGACCACGCTGTCACGCTCCGGATTCAGTGTCACCGCGCCCGCTGGCGTCCAGTTGCGCGTGCTGCGCGCCCAGTGCGCCGGATGGCGCTCGCGCGCCTGGGCGTCCTGGGTGTAGAACGCGTGCGATCACCGCATCAAGGCATGGCTGTGCAGGCATGACGTAACGAATGCCGCTATACCGCCCAGCGCCTTGGCCCCGTTCTCGATGAATGAATTGGCATTCGGAATGAATGCCGGGATGTGATTGCCCTCAGTGCTTAGCAGCTTGCCGAAAGGCCAGTACCAGCGGCGCTTGAGCCGCAGATTTACGTGCACATCTACGGTGGGCATCACCACGAAAAGCATCGTCTGACTGGCAAAGCCCGGCGGGAAATGTGCGCGCAGCGCCCGGACAGGATTGCTCAGTAACTTCCAGAGCCATGCGAGGATGCGGTCAGATGTGTATGAGACATCGGGTTGTCCTTGAATGGGAGGGTTGAGATGCAGGCCTCGCGTTAGCAGCTAGGTCACGCATCACTTGGCCAGGAAGGCCAGTGCCTTGGGCACGAAGTCCTCGTGGTACTGGAAGATGCCTCCGTGACCTGCATCGGGGTAGACGATCAGCTCGCTGTTGGGCAGGCGCTTGGCTAGGTCGTAGGTATTGCTGGTCGGCACCATCCGGTCGTCGTCGCCATTGGCCACAAGGGCCGGCTGCTTGATCACCGAAAGGTCAGCGGGCCGCTTCTGTCCCCATGCGCTGAGCGCCTGCAACTGCGCCAGATACGCCCCCGCGGCGATGTCCTTATCGCGGTTCACGGTGCGCTCCTGCAGGCGCTTCAGGAAAGTCTTGCCGGCCTCGATCCCATCCGGCGTGCGGGTGAAGAAGAGGTACTGCTTCGGGTCTTGGCCGGTGAAGGTCGCGCGCAGCAGGTCGTAGTTCGCCACGCCTGCCACGGTGCTGATGCCTGGACCGCCCGCGGGGCCGGTGCCCGTCAGGATCAGCTTGCGCACGAGCTGCGGCTCTTTCAGCACGATCTCCTGGGCGATCATTCCGCCCATCGAGAAGCCGAAGAGGTCCACCTGCTTGAAGCCTTTGGCCTTGATGAAGGTGATGGCGTCGTCCGCCATTTGTTCGATGGTGTTAGCCGGCGAGCCGGTGGAGGCGCCGATGCCGCGGTTGTCGAACGCGACCACGTAGTGCTTCGCGGCGATGCCATCCACCACACGGGGGTCCCAGTTGTCCAGAACGGCGGCCAGATGGGTGAGCAAGATCACCGGCGTGCCGGCGTTCTTCTGGCCCAGCTCGCGGTACGCGAAGTCAACGCCGCCCGCAGAGAGGGCCTGCGTTGGCACGCTGTTCCATGTGAGGCCCTGCGTCGTGGCGACCTTGGCAGATGTGGCTGCGGCCACAGGCGGCTTGTCGGCCGTGGCGCAGGCCGACAGCAGCGTGGCAGAGAGAGCGAGCAGGCACAGGCCGACTCGGGACAGGTAAAGCATGGTGTCTCCGATGGAAAGAGTGATGGAGTGATGAAGAACTGAGGGGGCAATCAGGCTTGCTGTCGATAGCGGTCGGCAGCGTGCGCCTGCCGGATGTCCGCCAACAGTCCCTGACGCGCGCAGTCCAACGCAGTCCAGCGCTCGGCCACGTGCAGCGGAGGGATCGTGACCAGTTCGCGGCGGTCGAAACCGACCAGTGCCGCATCGACCAGTTCGCCGACGTCCATTACCTCGGTCAGCGTGTTGACGTCGATCCCGGCGCGCTCCCAGATTTCGGTGCGGGTGGCCGCTGGCAACACGGCTTGCACGTAGACCCCCTTGGGGGCCAGTTCCAAGCTCAGCCCCTGCGACAGGAACAGCACGAACGCCTTGGTGGCACCGTAGATCGACATGCCGAATTCGGGCGCGAAGCCGACCACGGAGCCGAGGTTGACGATCGAGCCAGCGCCTGCCTGCGCAAAGCGCGGCGCGGCTGCTGCCGCGAGCCGCGTGAGCGACGTGATGTTGAGCGCGATCAGACGGTCGATGCTCTCTGCCGTCTGCTGCTCGAAGCCGCCCGACTGGGCCATGCCGGCGTTGTTGATCAGGATGTCGATACGGGCGTCGTCACGCAGGCGGGCTTCGACGGTAGCCAGGTCGGCCTGATTCGTCAGGTCGGCCTGCAGCACGTCCACGGCAACCTGGTGTTCGTCGCGCAGGCGCTGCGCAAGCGCGTCCAGGCGTGCCTTGTCGCGCGCGACCAGCACGAGGTCGTGGCCTCGCTGCGCGAAGCGCTCGGCGTAGGTGGCGCCGATGCCGGTCGAAGCGCCCGTAATGAGGGCGGTGGATTGGGTGGTCATATGGACGTTCTCCGCAGATCAGAGGGCACCGGGCCGCAGCGTTGGGCCCGGCGCCTGTTTGCTTACCTGGCCTCGGCCAGCGTGGGGTAGTCGGTGTAGCCCGCGGCGCCTCCGCCGTAGAGCGTGGACGGGTTGAGCTGTGCCAGCGGCGCGCCGCTCTTCAATCGTTCGACAAGATCGGGGTTGCTGATGAACGGCCGACCGAAGGCAAACAGGTCCGCCTTGCCCGATTCGAGCTGGGCGGCAGCGAATTCCAGGTCGTAGCCGTTGTTGGCGAGGTAGGTCTGCTTGAAGCTGCTGCGCAGCGCGGCGAAGTTGAATGGCGCCACGTCGCGCGGGCCGCCCGTCGCACCTTCGACCACGTGCAGGTAGACGATGCCCAGCGTGCTGAGCTGTTCGACGATGTAGCCGTACTGCGGCTGCGGGTCGCTGCTGGAGATGCCGTTGGCCGGCGATACGGGGGAGATGCGCACGCCGGTGCGATCGGCACCGATCTCCTTCGCCACCGCGGCGACGACCTCCAGCAGCAGGCGGGCGCGGTTCTCGACCGAGCCGCCGTAGGCGTCGGTGCGATGGTTGGCCCCGTCCTTGATGAACTGCTCCAGCAGGTAGCCATTGGCGCCGTGGACCTCCACGCCGTCGAAGCCGGCGGCGATGGCGTTGGCAGCGGCCTGGCGGAAGTCGTTCACGATGCCCGGCAGCTCGTTCAATTCGAGGGCGCGGGGCTCGGACACGTCGGCAAAGCCGTTGTTGGCGAAGGTCTTGGTCGCCGCGCGGATGGCCGAGGGCGCGACCGGCGCGGCACCGCCCGGCTGCACATCGACGTGCGACACGCGGCCCACGTGCCAGAGCTGCACGAAGATGCGCCCGCCCTGGGCGTGCACGGCGTCCGTGACCTGGCGCCAGCCGGCGATCTGCTCGGGCGTGTACAGGCCGGGGGTGTCCTGGTAGCCCTGGGCCTGGGCCGACACCTGGGTGGCCTCTGTGATGATCAGGCCGGCCGAAGCGCGCTGGGCGTAGTAGGTCGCGGCCAGTTCGCTGGGTACCAAGCCGGCGCCGGCGCGGTTGCGGGTCAGCGGCGCCATGACGATGCGATTGGCGAGGGTCAGAGGTCCCAGCTTGTATGGCTCGAAGAGCGCTTTCTTGCTCATGTCGGTATACGTTCTCTTGAATGGATGGACGTGCGGCCGATGCGATGCGGCCGCCGAGTGAAGTCAATGGCTGGTGGCGCACGTACTCGTGCGCACCGTCACTCCGCCAGGAACTGGATGGCGTGCTTGAGGAAGCGCTCGGGGTCCTGGAACTGCGCGCCGTGGCCGGCGTCCGGGTAGACCAGGAGCTGGGCGTTGGGGATGTTCTGCGCCAGGTGCCAGGAGTTGATCGTGGGGATCATCACGTCCTTGACCCCGTTGAGCACCAGCGTGGGCTGCTGGATGGCATTCAGGTAGGCGTAGGGGTTCTCGCCAGCCAGCGGCGGCAGGTAGGCGCCATGTGCTTCGGCCTGCGCCTGGGCCACCGCTGCGGAGCTGGGCGGGTCCTGGTCGACACGCTGGTGGCGGCGCTTCCAGAAGGCCTGCCCAGCCTGCTTGGCGGCTTCGGAGCGCCCGAAGAACAGGTAGAGGAAGTCCTCCACCGTGGGCACCGGTCGGGGCGCGACTTCGAGCACCTTGGGCTCCATGTTCGGATCGCCGCCGCGCAGCCCGGTGCCCAGCAGCAGCAGCTTGCGCACGAGCTGCGGATGGCGCAGCGTCACCTCCTGCACCTGGAAGCCCCCGAGCGAGAAGCCCAGCAGGTCCACCTGCGACAGACCCAGCGCCTGGATTACCAGCGCAATGTCGTCGGCCATGTCCTCGATGCGGTTGCGCGGAGTGCCGCTCGACGAGGCAATGCCACGGCCGTTGAAGAGGATGACCTCGCGGCCAGTGGCGAGACCATCGGTCAGCAGCGGGTCCCAGTGATCCATGCCACCGCGGAAGTGCTGCACGAAGAACAGCGGCGGCTGCGAACTCGAGGCGTTGCCCCAGCGGCGGTAGGCGAACTTGTCGCCATCGACCTCGACGAACTGGGTGGGTGCGGTCAGGTGCGTGTTGCTCATGATCAGGGTCCTTTCAAGTGAGATCCATCAATGATGACGGTCATAATCTAACTTGTCAAGGGGTTTGATGATGAACGACATCAATGTATAGTGAGACCTCCTGGCACAGCGAAAAATCAACTCAACTCCGATATGAAGGTCACCAAGGCACAAGCGCAGGCGAACCGGGCGCACATCGTCGAAACAGCGTCGGCGCTCTTCCGCGAGCGTGGCTACGACGGCGTGGGCGTTGCCGACCTGATGGCCGCTGCGGGCTTCACCCACGGCGGCTTCTACAAGCACTTCGGCTCCAAGGCCGATCTGATGGCGGAATCCGCAGCGTGCGGCATCGCGCAGACAGCGGCGCTGACCGCGGGAGTAGACACCCCGGATTTCGTGCGCGCCTACGTCTCGCGCGAGCATCGCGACGCCCGCGCCAGCGGTTGCACGATGGCTGCGCTGGGCGGGGACGCCGCCCGTCAGCCCGAAGCGGTCCGGTCGACGTTCTTGGCTGGCATCGAGAGCCTGCTGGCTGAGCTGAGCCGCGCGGGCACTGCATTGGATGGTGCAGATCCGGAACAGGCGCGAGCCCGGTCGCTCGGCATCCTGACCCACGTGGTGGGCGCCATCGTCCTGTCGCGCGCCTGCCCGGACGATTCGCCGCTGGCCGACGAGATCCTGACGGTGTGCCGCGATGCGATCCTCGCGTCGGTGGACCTGCCTGGGAGCCCGTCTGCGAAAACGCGCTCATCAGCGCGAGAGCGCAGCGCGAGTTGATTTCCGGGCCTTGAGCGGAGGGGCGGTCGCCGGCCTGCGAGCGCCCATCCGCAGTGTTCGGTGAT
Source organism: Variovorax ginsengisoli (assembly GCF_030486595.1). Lineage (GTDB taxonomy): Bacteria > Pseudomonadota > Gammaproteobacteria > Burkholderiales > Burkholderiaceae_C > Variovorax > Variovorax ginsengisoli_B. Next base: position 67,351 of record NZ_JAUJZH010000019.1, read on the forward strand.
TGTTTCTCGGGACAAATGCGCCTCGTGGACCAACGAGGAAGTCCAGGTCGCAGCCCTCATCTGCTTGCAAGACGTGGTCGACATGCAGGCGCCAGTAGCCGCTCTCCAGCGGCGCTGTGGGCGCCTTCCACTTGGTGAGACGTGCGACCAGCTCTTCGGCGCTGACATGCAGGCGCAGCAGGCGCTGCGGCACGCTCAGCTCGATGAGGTCCCCATCACGAACGGCCGCGAGAGGGCCGCCGGCAGCGGCCTCGGGGCCGAATGCAGTACCCACGGTGCCCTAGGCCGTTCGGCTCGCCGCCGCAGCCATGATGTCCAGATTGCCGGCGTACTTGGGCAGGTAGCTGATTTCGATGACGTGTTTCTCGCGCAGCTGCTGGAGAACCCGATTCACCGATTGTCGCGAAGCGCCAACCATCGCCGCCAGGTCTGACTGCGACATCTGTATCTGCGACTGATCCGGATCGTCTTGCTCTGCGGTGCGCAGTTGCATGGTTCCGGAAAGCAAGAGCTGCCTCGCCACACGTACCGGAAGGCTGTCCAAACTGGCGCATTCGTAGTTTTGCGCCATCGCCCGAAACTGTGCAGCCATCAGGCGCGAAATAGCCCGGTCGAATAGCTACCCAGCCTCCGAAGGACTCGCGGGGCCAGAACTCAGCTCGGCACCTCCGGGGCATCGGAGTAACTGAGAACGGTATGCATACTATCCACCATCGTGAATTTTCGCGGCGGCACGTTCGAATTGGTCGGCTAAATCGATCAGGCTCTCCGCCTGCCAATCCCATGCTTGCTGGGAAGACGCATCGGGAGCGGGCGCGCCGCCGTACTCCAGCGGACGATCCACATACGCCGTCTGCAAACCACAAGCCCTTGCCGCCGCCAGGTCGCTATGGTGGCAGGCCACCAGGCACAGCTCCTGGGGCGGGAGTCCGAGTGCACCGGCGGTGGCGAGGTATGCCGTCGGCTGGGGCTTATAAGCCTTGGCGAGTTCTGCGCCGAGGATGGCATCCCACTGCAACCCATTGAAGCGGTTCATCGCCACCATGAGTGACACATTGGCATTCGACAGTGTGACCACGGGAAGGTGAGTTCGCAGTCGGCTCAAGCCAAGTGGAACGTCGGGCCAGGGATCGAGCCGACGCCATGCGCTGGAAAGACCATGGAGCGTTGACGGCTCAAATCGGCTCGCGGGCAAGTTGTATTGCTCAAGCAGCTCCAGCAACATTTCATGGTGAAGCTCATCCAGTGGCACGAACGGCCTATCGCCACTGCGGCAGCGCTGCATCGCCGGTTGGTAGAGCATCCGCCACTCCAATGCAAACCGTTCAGCGCTGACGCCTGGTAAATGGTTCGCAACGAACGAGCGGGTTTCGCGAGCAATGCTCTGATGCCAATCGACCACTGTGCCGAAGACATCGAACGCCAACGCTTTTGGCAGCTTCATGTAGTTTCTCCTTGATCCGTGTTCTTGATAGGCCAGCGCCACACCATGCCGGAGATAGAAATGGGTTATCTCCGGGAGCGCCTGCTGCGATTACAGCTGTCAACTGATTCAGCGTTGTCTTCGGCGGAACTTTGGGGATCGTCATCGAGGCATTCGATGCAGGCGTCCAGCAGCTCGTGCAGCGCGGCGACGCGCGCGATTCCCAGACGCTCGTTGAGCGCCAGTTGCGCCGCCTTCCAGGTCCGTTGCCCCTCGGTCTGCTTGGCTCGACCCGCTTCTGTGGCCTCCACCAAGCGGCTGCGCGCATCGCTACCCGCACCGATCTGCAGCCACCCATGCGCCACCAGCGGCTGCATGTTGCGCGTCAACGTCGAAGCATCCATGTGCATGCGTTTGGCCAGTTCGCCCGGACGGATAGGCCCAAGCCTGACGACGTGTGACAGCAGCGCGTATTGCGTGTTCTTCAGTCCCGTCTCGCTGACGTGGTAGTCGTAGTGACGCGTCACCATGCGAGTGAGCTGGCGGAGCTTCAGGTTCGTACACCCTTGCGGCTTGGCGGCGTTCTTCATGTGCTACATTGTATATGCAACCTTTGTATGTGCAATCGTGTCGAGCGAAAGGAGTGCCGGATGGAAGTCGACGACGTAGTAGCCCGCTGGGAAGCGGACGAAGCGCTTGTGCGCGCGCGCCAAAGTGCTCCGGGCGCAGAGCCCAAGGGAAAGGTCTTTGGCCGCTCGGGCATGGAGATGTTCGAGGCAATCTTCTCGGGCGAGCTGCCCCCTCCGCCGATCAACGACACGGTCAACATCCTGGCGATCCACATCGAACCCGGAGTCGCCGTCTTCCAGGGGCGACCGCAAAGGAGCCTCTACAACCCGCTCGGCACCGTGCATGGCGGCTGGTTCGCCACGCTGCTGGACTCTGCCGTGGGGTGTGCCGTGCATTCGACGCTACCCGCCGGCAAAGGCTTCACCACCCTGGAACTCAAGGTGAACATGCTTCGCGCGCTCAACGATCAAGTGCCGCTGGTGCGTGCGGAAGGCAAGTTGATCCACGCCGGACGGCAAGTTGCCGTGGCCGAAGGTCGGATCGTCGGCCCCGACGGAAAGATCTATGCGCATGCAACCACGACCTGCCTCATCTTCGACCAACCCGCTCTCACGACAGGGAGTTCCGATGAGCAAGCCTGAAATCGTTCTTTGTGCGCCGTTGCGCACGCCGATCGGCACCTTTGGTGGTGCGTTGAAAGACACCCCTGCAACCACGCTGGGCGCGGCTGTAGTGCGCGAAACCCTCCGGCGCGCCGGCCTGCCTTCTGAGGCTGTCGATACCGTGGTGCTGGGTCAGGTGATCCAGGCCGGGGCCAAGATGAACCCTGCACGTCAAGCCGCCATTGGCGGCGGCCTCCCGTTGCAGGTGCCCGCAGTGACCGTCAACCGCGTTTGCGGTTCTGGTGCGCAGGCCATCGCCAGCGCTGCGCTGGAGGTGGCCGCCGGGTACGCCAAGGCGGCGATCGCTGGCGGCATGGAGAACATGGATCAAGCCCCGTATCTCTCGCTTGGTGCGCGCTGGGGCAGTCGCATGGGCGACGCCGCCATGCTCGCAGCCTGCTGCGAGACGGTCTCAACGATGCCTTCAGCGGACAGCATTCGGGCTGGCATACCGAAGACCTGGTCAGCCAGTACGGGATCACCCGCGAAGATCAGGACCGCTGGGCAGCGCGCTCGCAACAGCGTTTCAGCGCGGCACAGGGGGCAGGCAAGTTCGACGAGGAAATCGTTGCGATCGAACTGGCCGGCCGCAAGGGGCCGGTGCGCTTCGACCGCGACGAGGCCAACCGCCCCGACACGACCATCGAAACGCTGGCCAAGCTCAAGCCCGCTTTCCGCAAGGACGGCAGCATTACCGCCGGCAACGCGTCTGGACTCAATAGCGGCGCGGCTGCGGTGATCGTTGCGGAACGCGGCTTTGCCGAGAAGCACGGCCTCCAGCCTTGGGCGCGACTCGTCGCGCAGGGCGTGGCCGGGGTCGAGCCCGGCAGGCGACTAGTTGCACGTGGAAAGCAAGGTGCTGGAAGTTCGCCAGTCCAAGTCCAGGCCCGAGCAAGGGCTGGTCAAGGTGCGGAGGAACAGCCTGAATCAGGACGGGGGCGTCGTGCAGATTTCCGTCGGCAATGTGGTGGTTCCGCGCCGGTCGGCATCGTCGGGTGAGCCGCAGCACGATATTTCTCAAAGGAGCGAAGCATGAAATACACCGTCTTTGGAAAAACCGGCCTGCGTGTGTCGCAAGTCGCATTGGGCACGGGCAACTTCGGCACGGGCTGGGGTTATGGTGCCGACCCCGATGCCGCAGAGGCCGTCTTCAACGCCTATGCCGAGGCCGGCGGCAACTTCATCGACACGGCAGACGTTTACCAGTTCGGCCAATCGGAAGAACTGCTCGGCACTCTGCTGCAGGGGCGGCGCGAGGACTTTGTGCTGGCCACCAAGTTCACCAACGGCGCCGTGCCGAACGCGAACCGGTTGGTCACCGGCAACAGCCGCAAAGCACTGGTGGCTTCCGTGGAGGCGAGCCTCAAGCGCCTCAAGACCGACAGGATCGACATCTACTGGGCGCACCATCCCGATGGCGTCACGCCCATCGAGGAGATCGTCCGCGGCTTCGAGGATCTGGCGCGTACGGGCAAGATCCTCTATGCAGGCTTGTCGAACTTCCCCGCCTGGCGCCTGGCCCGTGCGGTCACCCTGGCTGAACTGACCCACGCGGTACCCATTGCGGCGGCCCAGTTCGAGCACAGCCTGGTGCGCCGTGAGCCCGAGGCCGACCTGTTCCCGGCCGCGCGCGCCCTGGACCTGGGCGTGGTGACCTGGTCACCGTTGGGCGGGGGCATGTTGACCGGCAAGTACCGGCAAGGAGAAAAGGGCCGGGCTGAAGGCTTTGGCGGCCGGGTCTTCCAGCCGGAGAACTCGGCGCAGCGCACGCAGGTTCTGGACACCGTGCTGGCTGTAGCAAGCGAGTTGGGCGTCAGCGCAGGCCAGGTTGCTATTGCCTGGGCCGGCACGCATGGGGCCGTGCCGATCATCGGACCGCGCTCGGTTGCCCAACTGATCGACAACCTCGGTGCGCTGACGGTCGACCTCTCGGCCGAACAACTCCATCGCCTTGATACCGCAAGCAGCCTCGTGCCATCGGCGCCGTCACGGTCGCCGGTTCCCTGGGCCGGAGAACTCACCGAAGTCGTCGCCTGAGCTGAGCCTGCCGCTGCAGATAGCAGCAATAGTCGGCGATCCATCCTGGAGGTCGCTGCCAACGAACGGCCACGTGCAATCGCGTGGCCGTTCGCTTTTGCAGAACTTGGTGCTCGCCTGGTATCGCCCAACCATCCGTCCGTCGAGCCGCTAGAGCCTCCTCGTTCGTGGCTTTGCTGCTGGGCGTGCTCGACGCAGACCTCTTGCACCGCTCCGACCAGCGTCGTCCAGAGCCTCTTGGTCCGTTGGTCCGTCATGAGTCCGGACCCGCCCGATCGACCATGGCAGTTGCGGCAGATGCGTGTGCTCGATCCCGACCCCGATCGGCGCCTAGCCCAACAATCAGATTGATGCACATGGGCAACTGCGCAGGGCTTCAACGGCGTGAAGCCGCTCTCTCGAAGCAGTTCACTGCGTCCCAGGAGGCGCACCGACCTTTGCTCGGGAAAACCCGCTCTTTGCGCGTCCAGTCAAGCACGACTTCCCTTTGAACGCAGTCCATCCCGGTTGCGCTGCGTATCGTTCTTCGGTTCATAAGTTCACGGCCCTGAGCCGAAAGGAGACAACGATGCCCCTACATATTCAATCATCACCGCGGCGCGCATTCCATCAAGGCGCGCTGGTGCTTGCCGCAGCCCCGCTGGCTATCCTTTCCGGCGAGGCTGCCGCAGCCTATGCCTCTACCGAAACTGTGCTGAAACATCACCTTGGTGCGTTTGCCAAAGGCTTGGACGAAATCATGCAAGACTATTCCGACTCTTCGGTCCTCCTCACGCATGACAAAAAGTATCACGGCAAGGAGGAGATCCGAGGCTTCTTCGACGGTTTCCTGAAGTCGGTCAAGCCAGGCTTCTGGGAAGCCTTCAAGATCAATGCGCAGGCGATCGACGGCGACGTGGCCTATCTTGTTTGGGAGGCGAAGCCCTTCGTGAATATCGCGACTGACACCCTGGTGGTGCGCAAGGGCAAGATCGCGGCTCAGACGTTCACTGCCGGCTAGGTCTTGCTCGAACTTTTGAAGGACTGAATCGATAGCGGTCTTTCCAGTGAAACAGCGATGCATGCGCGTCGGGCGAGATTTCCATCTGCTGCTGCGGCGCCCACGCCGGACCTACTTGCGCCTGATGCGCGCACTCTGATGAGAGCGGGTTGTCGCTCAGCCTAGTTGAGCGAGGAGCTAGGTAGCCGTGAGTCGCGGTGGAACCGCGAGTTGCGTGCCAGCCGTGTCTTGAAAGGGGCCCGCACGAGCTATCGCGGAGCCGTCTCGCGAAACTCCCGGGGCCCGACGCCATACTGCAGCTTGAAGATCCTCGTGAAATGCGAAGGGTCCGCGAATCCCCAGGTATAAGCAATCTCCGCGACGCTGCAGTCCCGATAGGTCCGGCTGCGAAGGTCGTCCCTGCATCGCTCTAGTCGTTGCGTTCTGATCCACACTGAAGCGCTCACGCCGATCTGAGCAAAGAGCATGTGTACGTACCGCGGCGACATGTTGTTGGCTGCCGCGATACTGGTCGGCGACAGGTGGTCGTCCTGCAGGTGGGCGAGAATGTAGTCCTGCAGTTGCTTCAGGTAGCGCGATGACAGTCCGCGCTGTGGCGCCTCGACGCGATGGCACATCGCCGCGGTCAGCAACTCCAGCGTGGCACGCCGTACGCCGGCATTGTCGCCTTCGGTGAAGAGTTCCAGTTGATGTGCGAGGCTGTCGATGTGCGAATAGAGAACCGCACCGATTCCGACGCGGCTGTCGATCACCGTACCGGTGAATCCCGTGCCACGGGGAAGTCGCTCCTTGACCTCCGCCCAAGGCAGTACTAGCGACACCTTGTGCAGACGTTCCATCACCGTGAATTCGGCTGGCTGCGCGCTCGTCCAGATCACCAGGTCTCCCGCACCCAGGCTGATGTCCTCTCCCGCGAAATGGAATCTCTCGCGCCCAGCCTTGGTAATCTGCACGCCGATGTAGGGGACGGGCTCACGGCCGACAAATTGCGGCAGCCGGCTTCCCGAGCAGGGGTCGCACACGCACTCGACCGCGCGCAGGCCGTTGATGTCGCGGCTCCGAATGCTCGCCGAGAAACCGTCGGCGACCGATTCTGTGACCTGCCAATGGCCGTAGTTCTGCGTGAGGGCGGCTTGCCACGCGTCAGTGGCCTCGGACCTGCGGATGCCGGCGGTCGACCAGTGCTGTACCGTCAAGGGGCTCTTCATGCTGGCGTTTGCTTGCATGTTGTCTCCGTTGTGCACGTGACCCCGATGGGTCGCGATGCAGAATATCCGGGAGCAGCGCGGGTGCCGAGGGGGTTTGCACTCAGTGGTAGTGACCGTGGCGCTCTAGCACTTCGATTTTGTACCCGTCCGGGTCCTGGATGAAGAAGAAGCGCGCGAGCAGTTCCTCCCCGCGCTTGAATTCCTTCACATCTCCGGGCTGATAACCCATGCCCAATAGGCGCGCCCTTTCGGCGTTCGCATCGTCGACCACGGCGGCGATGTGCCCGTAGCCGCTGCCGTGGGTGTAGGGCTCCTCCCTGCCCTTGTTCAGCGTCAACTCCAGTTCGAATTCGCACTCGCCGCTGCGCAGGTAAACCAGCGCGAAATCCGGAAAGTCCAGCCGATGGGACTCGGATAGATCCAACAGGTCGGCGTAGAAGCGCATTGAACGATCCAGGTCGGCTACCCGGATCATGGTGTGGATGATCTTGGACATGAGGGAAATCGGAGCCCGAATTCAAGGCACTCGATCGTCTACCTATGCGCGTCGACGTGCGCCTGCCAGGCGCCCTGCGCCTCTTCCCAGCCGATGTTGGCAATCACGCTTGCATCGGGGTTGATGAACGCGAGCGGCCCGGAAAACGTCATGTAGAACGCGCTCGGGACGGGGAAGTAGGTCTTGTCGTGGCGCGCGCCGGAAGACTCGAAGCCGTAGCCCGGCGCCAGCGCCGTATCGCCTCCTTCGGCCTTGCCCCCGCGCACGTCCATGCGGCCCTTGTAGAGGAAATATTCGCCCGGCCCGGTGTGGAAGTGCGCATTGAAGGACGAGCCCTCCGGACACTCGAACACGGCCGTCCAACTGCCAGCCTCCGGCGAGACGTAAAGCAACCTCCAGGTGATGCCCCCCTTTGAAAAGGCGTCGGGAAAAGGCGCCCACGGCATGTCGTCTATCTGGACGTACTCTTCCTTGGCTTTCATTTTGGCCATTTGTTCTGTCTCCTTGCTCGCAAGAGCTTCAAGTGATTACACGGGCATCGGCCCCCCGCAACGACGAGCCGACGAAACGCGCGCCCTGGGACTGCGCGAAGGCATGTCTTGGAACACGCTCACACAAACGATAGGCGGCGCGGGCGCGAACGACTGGGGCTTGCAGGAAGTACTGCTTGACTGCGCGCGAACTCCACGGATTGAAGGTCTCCGGGTTAACGCGAATACCGGGGGGGTAAGCGGTCCACGTCGACCGCGACCACGTTGTCACGCTTCGGATTCAGTGTCACCGCGCCCGCTGGCGTCCAGTTGCGCGTGCTGCGCGCCGAGTGCGCCGGATGGCGCTCGCGCGCCTGGGTATAGAGCGCGTGCGATCACCGCATCAAGGCCAGCATGGCGCTGTGCAGGCGTGACGTAGCGAATGCCGCTATGGCGATGGCGATGTTCGACGCTGTACCAACGCACGAATGCCCTGGCCCAGGCGGCGAGCAGCGTGCAGGTCGCCAAAGCCCTTGGCAGGGAACTCAGGGCGGTACTTGGCGGTGCGAAACCGCGACTCGGCATAGGCGTTGTCATCGCTCACGCGCGGCCTGGAGTACGACGGCTTCACAACCAGCAGATCGGGCAGCGGGTGTTTGTCGTGCACGTTGGCTGCGCACACCCTCATGCGTTTGACATGGCGAGCCGGCGACCTCGCAAAACAGAAGTTCATGGCCGCACCCACAAGCCTGTTGAAAAAATAAATTTTTCTGTGTAATATCGACAAACGGCTGACGCAACCGAGCATTGTCCGACGCTGGATGAGTGGAAGGTGATCGTTAGTCGAGGTCCGGCGGCTTGACCCTTTGGGTCAAGCCTCGCAATCCAACACGCCCAGGAGACAAAAGTGTTAATCCATCATCCGCTCACTTCGGTCAAGAGAATTTCCGCATGTTGGAAGGCGGTCATATTCAGTCTGATCGCAATGGCTTTCTCTCTGCCGCAATACAGCGCTGGTAGCGAGCAATATCCGTCAAAGCCAATAGTAGTCAAGGTGGCGTTTCCGGCCGGAGGTGGAGTAGACGGGGTTGTCAGGCAAATTCTCGCAGCGCTTCAAAGTTCGCTTGGTCAACCCGTCGTAGTTGAAAACCTTCCGGGCGTAGGTGGTGCTATTGGCGCCATGAACGTCGCGAGAGCGTCGTCGGACGGATACACGCTGCTTGCCCACGCGAACGATCTGATTCTCGCGCCACTTGTGTTGTCGTCCGCCCAATACAAGGCGAGCGACTTTAGGCTGATCACCCCATTATCTCGCAGCGACTTCATTCTTGTAGCTCGGCCAGGGCTTGCAGGAAAAAAGCTCAAAGATTTAGTTGAGATGAGTAAAACAGCGCAGGGGGGGCTATCCATCGCGCACCAGGGTCTTGGATCGCTATCGCATTTGGCCAGTGAAGATTTTGCCTCGTTCGCCGGAATGCAAATCACAGGAGTGCCCTATAAGGGAGGGGCGCCAATCATTCAGGATCTTCTCGGGAACCATGTCGACTTAGCCTTTTTGCCTATTGCAGCCAACAGCATTTCTATGATCAAAGAAGGCCGGATCATTCCAGTCGGCCTAGCTGCATCGCAGCGCAACGCAGAGATTCCCGATGTAGCAACTCTCGCGGAGGGGCGTGATCGCACGTTTGAATACGCCTCCTGGAGTGTGATTATGGTGAAGCGGGATGTGCCTGAGAGCGTTGCCGAAAGGCTAAACATCGCTATTCGCAAGGCGATTGAAACGCCTGAATTCCAAAGATTTGCCAAAGATAGTGCCGCCAAGCCATTCGGTATGTCGCTGAAAGAAGCTGATGTCTTTTACGCATCAGCTATCAAGCAGTACGCAGATATGGCGGTCAAGTTCAAATTGCAGCCGCAGTGATCTCTAGAAGCGCGGTCTTTGCCGAAAGAAATTTTTGTAGCTCGGAGTGCACCGCGGCTGGCTCCAAATTTTATGTGACCCAAAGTATCTAACGTATGACAGAAAGAGGCGGAATTGTGAATGATTTGATTAAGCATAGTGTTGACGGCCCAGTTTCCATTTTGTCGATGGAAGCACGCCCGCACAATTTTATGAGTATTGCATTTTTGGACGCGGTACTGGATGGTTTGTCCGCAGCTGAGTCCGCAGGGTCACGAGCGGTCATTCTGCGCAGCGGTCTCAAGAATTTCTCTGCAGGCGCGGACGTCGACTATTTGAATGAAGTGCGAAACGCCGCTATCGCGGGTCGTGCACATCCGTATGACCTTCCCGGCTTTCTCACTCGATTCGAATCATGTCGATTGCCAGTAATCGCTAGCGTGCACGGCATCTGCGTGGGGGGGGGATTGGAATTGGCAATCGCTTGCGACTACATCATTGCATCCGAGTCGGCGAAGCTGGGATGTGTTGAAGTGGTCGTCGGCTTGCATCCGTTGATGGGTGCAGTCCAGCGGATTACCCAACGCGCCGGTGCATTGCGCGCAAGTGAGATGGCGATTCTTGGACGCAGATACGACGCCTCTACTCTGGAGCGATGGAACTTGCTTAACTTGGTGGTCCCAGACGACCGATTGCAGTCGGCCACGCTGAGCATTGCTAACGAAATCGCTGCCGGCCCCACTGTCGCTCACACCGCATCAAAGCAACTAATTCGCATTTCTGTGAGTCAGGGAGTAGCCGCCGCAGACGCGGCGATGACGCAGCTTCAGGCCTCAATCTGGGCTTCCAAGGACCTCGTGCTCGGGCTTGCTGCGTACAAAGCAGGCGACTTGGGCTCGACCAAATACGAGGGGGTTTAGCCATGAGCGGCCCACTAAGTGGAATCAGAGTCGTTGACTTTTCACGTGTGCTCGCCGGCCCATTGTGTGCCCGAACCTTGATGGATCTGGGTGCCGATGTGATCAAGGTCGAACCGCCACGGCAAGACCTTTCCCGGTTCGCCTACCCAAGGACTTCGGGCATGTCGGGATACTACGCGCAGCAGAACGCTGGAAAGCGCAACGTCTGCATTGATCTCAACGTGCCGGGAGCACTCGACGTCATCCTCAAGCTATGTGACGAAGCAGATGTTGTCGTTGAGAATTTCCGCGCCGGAACGATGAAGTTTCTGGGATTGGATTATGAGACCTTGGCAGCGCGCAATTCGCGCTTGATCTATGTATCCATCTCCGGGTATGGCCAACTCGGACCTTGGGCCAGCAGGATGGCATACGCACCTGTAATTCAGGCAGAGTCCGGATTTACGCGTAATAGTCTGGACCATTACGGCGCAGCGTTAGAGCGGTCAATGACCGACAGTCTCTCGCATGCTGATGTGTATACCGGCTTGCAAGGCGCAATCGCCGCATTGGCGGCGTTGAACCGGCGGTCCCTGACCGGTGTTGGTCAGCACGTCGATGTTCCGATGGCTGCCACGATGCTCGCAATGAGTGAGCGTGCACATTTCGATCTGAATCCGGAGGAACTTAACGACGAACCACCCATTCTCGGCGCGGCGGATTGTCCTTTCTTTGAAGGACCGAACGGTGAGCAGATCGTGTTGAGTGCGAGCTTGGTTGGCTCTCTTACGTTTCCATTCTTTCTTAAAGCGATGCGTCGACCTGACCTAGCGTCTGACGTGCGCTTTGCAACGGCGACCGCTCGAAAACAGAATGTGGCCGACTTGCATCGGATAGTGCAGACATGGTTCTACACATTTCAGGGCATTGCAGCTCTCGATTGCCAATTGGACGAAGCGAAAATCGCGATGGGTGTGATCCGTACGGCGTCTGCCTTGACTACCTCAGTGTGGGCTGAACATTGGCGCGCAGTAGAGCGTGTGCCGAACCGCCGCGGCGGAGAGTACATATTGCCCGGTCGTCCGTGGCGGTTTTCCAAGGATGAACTAACGCCTCCTGGATCGCCTGCATTCCGAGGCGAGCACAACCGAGAGGTACTTTCGAGTATCGGAGTGTCAGAGGAGCATGTTAATTCGCTCTTTGATGCTGGCGCACTACTCATCGACTCAGAAAACCTCTCGCAAATAAATTGAGAATTCTTGAATGCCGCGGCCCAGCCGAGAGTACTGACTCCAAGCAACGGCATCGTACATGCCGCGTCACATAACCAGATAGCTCTGTCAGATTTTTTACAGGATCCAGCATCATGACTGAAAAGCACGAAGTACTTGAATCTTTCTGGAGATCCGCTTGGGAACGAACGCCTACGCCTATGCAATGGGCTGGCCAACTTTCTGTTGATGAAGGCAGTCTTATTCAGATTCAAGTGGGAGATCGCTATGAAGCCCACGGAATTCGCCGATTTGGTTGGAAGGTTGCAGCAACCAACAAGGCTGTTCAGCAACAACTCGGAGTTTCCGAGCCTGGATTCGGATCGATTTATGAAAATAAAGTGCTTTGGTCTGGGGCTGCCTTAGCTTCGAGCCAGCTTATTCAGCCGCACATTGAATGCGAGCTGGCATTTCTGCTCAACAAAAATATCAAATCTGCCCGTACGCTTGAAGACATGGCTGAGTCTGTTGATTTTGTATACCCAGCATTCGAATACATCGAGAAGCGTGTAACGGTTCTCGATATGGGCGTGGCTTTTGCTGACAACGCGGAACACACGGGAATCGTTCTAGGCCAGCCCGTCAGGCATCAAATCGATAGAGACTACAGGCAAGTCGTTTGTACGTTGTTCAAAAACACATCACTGATTGACTCCGCTCCCGGTGAGGTTGTGTTGGGAAATCCGCTGAATTCGATCTTGTGGCTAAAGCAGCGGCTGGAGAAATACCAGCGTCAGCTTACTGAAGGCATGGTCGTCATGACTGGTTCATTTCTGCGTCAGCTTCCTGTTTCATCGGGAGATCACATTCGAGCCGAGTTCTCCGGGCTCGGTGTTGTGGACGTTAATGTGGTTAATTAGATTAAATTTTCCCACGGGTGAATTGTTTTAAATACTTACGAAATTGGAATTAATATGAAGATTGCGCGCTTCTCAGAGCACGGTCGCGATGGCTTGGCCGTAGCCCTTGATGGAATGGACTTTAAAGGACTTTTCTTAGATAAATTGGGCATCGCTGGCGATCTGCAGACCGCGCTGGAAGGTGGCCCGAACGCCATCCGAAAATTGACGCGCACTCTTTCACTTGGCGAAGATGTTGATTTGGCGCAGGTTTCGCTTAGACCGCCGCTGCTCTCGCCAGAAAAAATCATTTGTATTGGTCTGAATTATGTGGATCACTCGGCTGAAAGTGGATTTGTGCCGCCAGCTTATCCGACTGTATTCTCTCGTTTCAATTCAAGTTTGATCGGCCATGGAGATCCGATTGAAAGGCCTCAGACGTCAGAGCAGCTTGACTACGAGGGTGAAATTGCGTTTGTGATTGGAATCGGCGGGCGAAACATTTCAAAATCGACAGCGCTCAAACATGTTTTTGGTTATTCATTGTTCAATGACGCGTCATTGCGTGACTATCAAACCCGGACGCCACAATGGACTATCGGCAAAAATTTCGACAAAACAGGTGCGTTTGGCCCGTATCTCGTGACAGCTGACGAGTTGCCCGAAGGTGCAAAGGGACTGTCGCTGCAAACTCGCCTAAATGGCAATCTGGTGCAAGACGGAAACACGGACGATCTGATTTTCGATATTCCTACGCTGATCGCCGAATTGAGTGCGGTTATGACTTTGCGCCCAGGTGATGTTGTCGTCACAGGAACGCCAGCTGGCGTGGGCGCTGCACGCAAGCCGCCGCTGTGGATGGTCCCTGGCGATGTTTGCGAGATCAGTGCAAGCGGGCTAGGAACTCTTCGAAATCCGATTGTCGCTGCGGGTTAAAGGAATGACGCTGACCGATAAGAGGTCGCTCCGCCTAGCGAGGGGAATATTCCTGCAAAGAGATCTACGCATCGCCCGGTAATCTCTACTTCCTTTTTGAACACCAGACTTGAGGTTAAAGCAATGATCAACAGATCTTTGAAAATCCGAAGCATTTCCGCCAGGCCAATCGTCATCAAGCTCAAACGACCCATTGTTACGCGAATGGGTTCGTTTGCTGATTGGCCCATTGTCTTGGTTGATTTGATGACGGAAGATGGTGTGATTGGTCGCAGCTATCTGCAGCCTTACATCATTAAATCTATGCGTTATTTGGTAGCTGCTCTTGAAGATGTCGGGGCGATGCTTAAAGGTCAAGCTGTGTCGCCGATTGACTTGTTCAATGCAGTCCGGAAATCGCTTCATTTAATTGGTTATGAAGGTTTCTCAATGATTGCTGCTTCAGGTGTCGACATGGCGGCATGGGATGCGCTTTCAAAGAGCGCGCAACTCCCGTTGTGTGCAATGCTTGGTGGCTCTGTCGGCTCAGTCAAATGCTACAACACTAACGGTCTTTGGCTTCAGGAACCAAGGGCCGCGGCCGAAGAAGCTAAGGAACTTATGGATGAAGGTGGATTCACCAGCTTGAAGATGAGATTGGGTCGAGAAAAGATAGCTGATGACCTTGCCACTCTCGATGCAGTTCGAGAGGCGGTTGGTGATGAAGTTGATTTAATGGTTGATTTTAATCAGGGTCTTAACCTCGCCGAGGCTCTACAGCGATGTCATTTGATTGACGATCATGGACTGATCTGGATCGAAGAACCACTGCTTTATGACAACTTTGATGGATATGCGCGCCTAGCGGCAGATCTTAAAACTCCTCTGCAAATGGGCGAGAACATTTACGGGTCGCGGGAGCTGTACAAATCAATTCAAAAGAAGGCATCTGATCTAGTCATGCTGGATCTAATGCGCATCGGCGGCGTAACTGGATGGACGCGAGCGGCTGCTATTGCGGGTGCCGCAGGGTTGCCCTTATCGTCCCACGTTTATCCCGAGGTTTCAGCACATATGATGCGAGTGTCGGAAACCGCCCATTGGCTAGAGTGGAATGACTGGCACAACGTAATATTGCAGACCCCGTATGAGGTCAAGGGCGGAAATCTCCTAATTCCCGATGTCCCCGGCGTGGGATTGGAATGGGATGAAAAAGCTGTTCAGCATTATCTAATCTAGCAGCCCACGCGGAGCATTGCATACACATCATTTCACATCTTTCCCCACTCAGGTTGCGGCTGCAACTTAAAGCGCTAATTGAACCTAATCCCGTGACGATTAGAGCCTGCAGCATATTTTTCACTTTTCGTATTTAATTGATCATGACAAATAGCATAGATACTCCTTCGCGTTACAGAATGCCGACGGTGTTTGGACCCAGTCCCGGACCGCGCCAAGGACCGAATGGAGAAAGATTTGACCTTAGTGATGCGCCGCGCACTATCGCTTCAATCAGCTTTTTAACGGATGAAGCTGAGCTTCGCAAATTGCTGCCGCCGAATTGCGAACTCGACGGTGAACCCATCGTCACTGTGGAACATGTGACGTTGACAGAACTTGAGTGGCTCGCCGGGCGCGGTTATTCACTGCTTTCGGTTTCATATCCAGTCCGCTACCGCGGCGCTAGCGAATCAGTTCGCGGGTCATTCATGTCTGTCCTATGGGAAAACCGATGTGAACCAATCCTTACTGGCCGTGAGGAACTAGGATTTTCGAAGCTGTACTGTGAGCTGCCAGAGCCCCGAATCCTACAAGGGACTCGACTCCACACGGCCGTTTGGGAAGGGCACGAATTTATCCGGATGGCATTCAGCGACTTGGTGGTCGGGGCGCCGCCGAAGTCACCGGAAAGTGATGGAATTCTGCACCATCGCTACATCCCTAGCCTGCGCCAAGTAGGCGAAGCCGCTGTTGACGAAATGGTGTTGTCTCCACAAGTCAGTTCAGCCAAGCCTCGATATACCTCTTTTGTTTCAGGTATTGGAGAAGTCAAATTTATCCGCTCTACATGGGAGGAGCTTCCAACTATGTTTCACATAGTGAATGCACTTGAAAGTCTGCCAGTGCTTTCACCGCGTTTTAGCTATATCGCCGAAGTGCGAGGCGCTACCGATCTTTCTGAGCAGCGAGTACTGGGATGATCGATTTGGCATGTGCATTCTGAGTCCCATGCGATGTATCCAACGCGGCTTGAACTATTGGACAGGTTTGTTAGTCGGCCCGCTTCAAAGTTCGCAATGCAGGTGCACACGCGGTTGCGTTGCCCAACCTTTGGATTGCGCAGTGCAGTTTGATGGGAATGCAGGCAGATTGAACTCGCCAGGCGAACTGATACCAGGCGCCTGAGCATACGAATCGATGCGAATCAGAACATCGATGCACCTTGAAACAGCTTACGCAGACCATCTTTAATCGAACTCTCAATAGAACGGCATATCAGGGGATCCTGCTTGTTCTGGCATTCATAAAGTCAAAAATAGAGTTCACCTTCGAGAACGTCCACATCGGAAACGCTATGACACTCGCGCATGCTTATGCGGCCCAGTCCGCCACCACCCCACTCGCACCGTTCACTTTCCAGCGTAGATTTCTGACGGCGCGGGATGTTGCCATTGACATTTTGTACTGCGGCGTCTGCCACTCTGACCTGCACACCGCAAGGAGCGAATGGGGCCCGTCGGTATATCCCTGTGTGCCTGGCCATGAGATCGTCGGACGTGTGAGTGAAGTGGGAACGGACGTTTCAAAATTCAAAGTGGGTGACTTCGTCGGCGTGGGCTGCATGGTGGATAGTTGCCAGCACTGTCAACCTTGCGCTCAAGGTCTCGAACAGTACTGCGACAACGGCATGACCGGGACCTACAACAGCCAGGAACAAGTGTCGCGCGCCAATACGTTGGGCGGATACTCGGACCACATCGTGGTATCTGAAAAATTTGTCCTAAGAATCTCACACCACGAAAAGGCCCTAGCTGCTGTAGCGCCATTGTTGTGTGCGGGCATCACAACTTATTCGCCTCTGCGCTACTGGAAGGTTGGTCCGGGCCAGAAGGTGGGTATTGTTGGGCTGGGCGGGCTTGGGCACATGGGGATAAAGATCGCGACAGCGCTGGGTGCGCACGTCGTCCTATTTACCACTTCGCCTAGCAAGACCGAGGACGCGCTGCGGTTGGGAGCCAAGGAAGTCGTTGTTTCGGAGAATGCCGACGCATTGGCGATCCATAGCAACAGCTTTGACTTCATTCTCGATACGGTCGCGGTCGCTCACAACTTGGATCCGCTAGTGACACTGCTTAAGATGAACGGCACTTTGGTCTTGGTTGGGATACCGAGTTCGCCGAATCCTTCGCCCGGCGCATTTGGCCTCATCAGCAAACGACGCAGTATCTCCGGGTCGATGATCGGCGGCATTGCTGAGACTCAGGAGATGTTGGACTTCTGCGCGAAACACAACATCGTCTCTGACGTCGAGATCATCAAGATGCCGCAAATCAACGAGGCCTATGAGCGGATGCTCAAAAGTGATGTCAAGTACCGCTTCGTCATCGACATGGCAACGGTGCGTTAACTCGCGCTAGTCAATCTGGCTGTGTTAATTGAAGTGGAATCGGCGGGTGGACCAACCGTGTCAGAGCTTGCGAGCATATTGGCCGGTTCGATCGAACTTACCTGCGCCATGGGCTGCTGCCGATTGCGTGGACACCGACCCAAGCTTCTTGAACTCAATCGGACTGACCAGCCGAGTTTCAATTGACGTCGAGTAGGGTTGTAGAGCCGCTCGATGTAGTTGAACACGTCCGCACGTGACTGGTACACCGGTACACCTTCCTGGCCGTGCGCTCGGCGCTCGGTCTTCAATGAACTGAAGAAGCTCTCCATCGCCGAGTTGTCCTTGTCTCCGCGGCTCATGCTGCAGGTGATACGTAAGCCGTCAATAAGCCACGCCCTACCGCATTGATCGAGAAGGCGATAGATGTTCGAGCTTCATCAAACAAGAAGGAGCACGTATTGACCAGCATCCCCAAGATCGACCCGAAGCGTTGGCAGCCGCACCTGCAGCGGGCCAGACGCGAGGGCAAGAGCGTGGCTCGCATACGCGAGCGAGCAAAAATACCAATTGTTGACCCGCAACATCTCGCGAAGTGAAGCTACGCTGACGTGGATGCTTGTCAGGCGCTCATTTTCCTAGCGGATCCCCTGAGCTCAGCGCGGTTGAAGAAGGATCTCTGTCTTCTCGTTCGAGCGCGCGCGAAACGAAGTCGTGCGGGCCGAGCGTGCGACCGTCCTGTGATTTCAACTCAAGTGGGCGGAGTTTTTCGTGCGTTTGTCGGTCCACCAGATCGTAGGAGAGTTGCCCGGGAGGGAAACAGAATTCTTCTCCCCATTGCCAAAGCGAGGCGACCACTAGGTAGAGCCGTTCACCTTTCTCGGTCAAGACATACTCTCTATAGGACGATCCATCGGAGGCGGGTGCCGTGGTGAGAACGCCGCAGGCAACCAGCTTCCGCAGACGCGTGGTCAAGATGTTCTTCGCTAGTCCTAAGCTCCGTTGAAACTCCCCAAAACGCCGCGTTCCCGCCAAGGCGTCACGAACAATCAGCAGCGACCACCAGTCACCAATTGACTCGAGGGATCGCGCGATCGCGCAAGTGCTGGTTTCCAGCGTTGTACGCTTGCCCTTCATCTCACTCCTTCATGCCGATGTGTGCATGCCAGTGGCTTGTTGCTATAGACGATCCACGTTCCGACAGCGCCGCAGTCACTGTGGTGTCCTGGTTTGCATCGATTCGTACTCAAGCCGTAGGTTGCAAAAATAAACCAAGCAGAGTACCATCTGGGCGGTGGTTGTAAAGTTAAACCGATTTGTTGAGGCATTTCGCGATGGGGCGCCCCGATGACGCCTGCGAGGAATGCTTGCCAGCTCGGGCAAATTGGAGCGAAGAGCACATGCGATTAGCTAGAGGGAGCCTGCCATGAACCCGGCGGCGGAGTTCGACATTATTGTCTTTGGGGCGAGCGGCTACATCGGCCGACTCGTCGCGGAGCATTACGCGCGGCACTATGGCGTGGGCGGTAAGGTGAAGTGGGCCATCGCCGGTCGCAGCCAAGCGAAATTGGCAGAGGTGCGCGATCAGCTCGGGGCGCCGAAGGACATGCCGCTGGTGGAGGCCAACGCGAACGACCCGGCTCAACTCGCCTCGATGATCGCGCGGACCAAGGCGATTGTCTCGACCGTCGGACCCTATCAGTTCTACGGCTCAAACTTGGTGGCCGCCTGCGCGGCTGCTGGGGTCGATTATTTAGACTTGTGTGGCGAGCCCGCCTGGATTCGTCAGATGATCGATACGCACGAGGCGACGGCGAAGGCGTCTGGCGCACGGATCTTATTCTCATGCGGGTTCGATTCGCTGGTGTTCGAGCTTGGAGTCTATTACGCCCAAGAGACGGCTAAGGCGACGCTGGGCGCCCCCGCGCCGCACGTGAAAGCTCGGCTGCGGGCCATGCAAGGCGGCCCTTCGGGGGGCTCTGTCGCGAGTGTGATGGCCACAATGGCGGCGGTTCAAAACGATGCTGTGCAGCGCGCGGTCTTCATGAGCCCGTTTGGCTTAACGCCTGGCTTCGAGGGGCCAACCCAACCTCAAGGCGACGCGGTCAGAGATGACCCCGACGTGGGGCCCGTTGGGCCGTTCATCATGGCGGCGCTCGATACCAAGAACGTCCATCGCTCGAACCTCTTGATGGGTCATCCTTATGGCAGGGATTTCCTTTACGACGAGATGGTGGTTGGCGGTGGCGAAATACCGAGCGTAGGGGATATGAGCCTCCTGCCCAAGCCCGGCGAGGGGCCGACTAAGGATGAGCGTGAGGCCGGCTTTTA
This sequence comes from Variovorax ginsengisoli, assembly GCF_030486595.1. Lineage (GTDB taxonomy): Bacteria > Pseudomonadota > Gammaproteobacteria > Burkholderiales > Burkholderiaceae_C > Variovorax > Variovorax ginsengisoli_B. The sequence continues at coordinate 86,979 of NZ_JAUJZH010000019.1, forward strand.
CGACATCCTGTTCATCGGAATCGGAGCGGACGGGCGGAAGGTGCGCACGTCAGTGAAGGGCGATATCGACCCCGGTTATGGCGCGTCATCAAAAATGCTCGCTGAAACGGCGATCGCTCTGATGGGTGCGCCGGATGTGCCAGGTGGCATCTGGACCCCTGGCGCTGCGCTGCGCGGCAGCCTGGTCGAGCGATTGAGGCGGCACGCCGGCGTGAGCTTCAGCGTTGAGGAATAGCTGTTCAAACCATCGTGGCCAGATAGGCGTGCCACTCTGATGTTCGTTTTTCGCCAATTCATCCCCAAACCACAGAAAAGGAAAAAACCATGCCACTCGTTCGCGTAACTATGCTGAAGGGTAAGTCTTCAGAATACATCAAGCAGCTATCACAGAGCATTTATGAAGCCCTCGTTGAGGCTTATCTCATGCCTGAGAACGACATGTTCCAGATCATCGAACAGTTGGAGCCCGGGACGCTTATATACGATCGACGATTTGGGATCGACGGCGAGCGAAGTGACGATTTCATCCTCATCAACATCGAGTCCGACGCAAGGCGGCGTGATGAGAAGAAGGCGTTTGTGGCCCGTCTCGTGGAGAAGCTTTCGGTATTACCAGGCCTGTCGCCGGACGATGTTTTCGTCCGCCTCTCGGCGAACACCGTAATGGAAGATTGGTCGTTCGGGGGCGGCAAGGTTGCCTCCGACATCGAATATCCGGCGGGATGAGATGCGGGCGGTTGGCGGCTCCTCAAGATGATCGAAAGATCGACCGCCAAGTTGCTCGAGAAGCGGCGAACCTTTCTCGATGTTCTTCCTGTGAATGTCGGGTCATTTCCCAGTGGAGCCTTTCAAAGTGTCCTCGACCCCAAATGACGTTCTGTTTCGCGCCTGCCGCGTGGAGTCATTTGAACGTGGCATGGCGAAAACGGCCTCAACCATCACCGGATGGGCGAAAAAGCCCTTGGGGGCGCCGACCATCAGCGTCGATGCTATTGGACATAACAACGAGTTCCTCAGCACACACAGGCGGAGAGCGCTCAGAAGCCGCAAGCCTCGACCAATTGGTCGATCGGACGGAGTGCGAGGAGTTCGATCTGATCGCTGTCGGACGAGTCCCAATGTGCGATATCCACTGGACAGAGAAGGTAGGCGCCAACCCTGGCTACGCTATGAAAGAGTTCGATCCCGCCGCAATTGGCGTACTCGTATAAGAGTGGCTTCGTGCGACACACCAATCGCTCAAGTCTCTGAACGACCAGCAATGTAACTACAAACAACTGAAAGGGCTAACTTCATGACAACAGCATCAACATCAACGGCCGACGCCAATAAGCGGCTCGTCCTCAAGGCGGCGCAAGAACTCTTCGGGAATCTGGATCTGACCGCAATTGATCGCTACTGGGGGGATTCATACATACAGCACAACCCGCTCTACCCGGACGGGAAGGAACAAATTCGCGCACTTATCCAAGGCGCAATTGACAGCGGCGTTCCGACCAAGGCAGAAGTGAAGCGAGTGGTCGCAGAGGGCGACCTCGTCTGGATTCACGCGAAGAGCTTCTTCTTCGGCAAGGAACTTGCGACGGTCGAAATATTCCGTGTCGAGAACGGAAAGATCGTCGAGCACTGGGATGTCATCCAGGAAGTGCCCGCGGAATCGGCCAACAGCAATACGATGTTCTAGTCCTTGCCCCGCAGGAGCCCCGGTTTTGCAGGGGAAGCAGTACGAGTTTTGCATATGCGTAGGTATAGAGCACGTATGTCCATCGCAGGAACTTCGAATCGTTATCCGCCAAGCAAACGGGATGGACGAGTCAATCCTCAAAGCGCTCAAGCTCGTTCCCGAAGCACAACCCGAGTTACCCAGATCGCCGATGGGTCGGTCGAGATGCGGTGCATGTCGCGCGACTGCTGGGCGATTTGCTCTTCGACCACCAATAAGTCTCCATGGAAGGGAAGTGGATGCTCAACTCTCGCGTCTCCCGCCCGCTTCGCCTTGTTGTGCTTGGTGTGTAGGCCCCACTCGCGCATGCAGACAAGTTGACTAGGTCCGACTGCGAAGACAACTGGATTGTGGGCTAGGCATCGACAGTGCCGAGTCTTCGGGGCCCCGCGGAAAGGGGGAGCAAGAGATACCAATCGAGCCATTTTTCAGCGCGGCGTGAACTGCATCGATGTCGACCTGGCGTGTTCGAGTCAGGGCACCTTGCCGAAAGGCAAGATCAAGGAGTGAAAAAAATGAATCGCACTGATGTCACTAGCCTGACGCTTTCTCTCTATCGTCTTGCCACCTTCATCACCGTGCGTTTTCTAGCAGACACGGTGAGGTGGCAATGATCGAGCTGCGGCACCTACGCTACTTCATCGCAGTCGCTGAGGAACTTAGCTTTCGCCGTGCCGCAGAACGCGTGCACATCGATCAGACCCCGCTATCGCGGACCATCCGCGATCTCGAAGATCAGCTGGGCGTGCAGTTATTTGTCCGCACCCCGCGCAAGTTGCATTTGACGCCTGCCGGTCTGCGTTTGCTCAAGGAGGTACGGAAGCTTTTCATCCGCGTCGAACGCACTTATCGCGCCGTACGCGATACGGACGTCCGCTTCCGCGCACCGTTGCGAATCGGGGTGGCCGACGGAATCGCGCAACCCAAACTTTCCGAGTGCTTGGTACGCTGGCGCGAAGTGGCCCCGGAGGTGCCCCTGGAGCTGACCGAGATGCGTGCTTCGGAGTTGGCGGCAGCATTGCAGCGCGAACAGCTCGATGCAGGCTTTTCATTCGGTCTACCGAATGACGACACCATCTCGCAGCAGCCCGCGTGGAGTTACCGCGCCATGGCACTGCTGCCGTTTGGGCATGAACTCGCATTGCAGCCTACGCTACCTATCACCGAGGTGCTGGCCTTTCCGCTCCTGTCCTGCCATGCCGATCGGCTGCCGGGCCTTCTGCATCAGATTCGGGCTATCGCGCAACGCCACTCGACGATTCCTACATTCGCAGGGGAAGCCTCCACGCTGAGCGGCTACTTCACGCGCATCGCTGCAGGCCTGGGAGTGGGCTTGGCAGACGCGGGTCACGTTGCCACGCTGTGCCGCTCGGATGTTGTGGCCGTACCACTGCACGAGGACGAGCGTATCACCACGTACGTGCTGCACAAACACCAGCGCTTCGGTCTACCGCATTCGCTGCAACGATTTGTTGCGCACACCAAAACTTTGCATTAGTCGTTACAGCTATCGCTCCTACGACGCGCCGCATGGCGTGATCGGTCTTGGACAGTTCGCGTAGTTGCCTCGATGCTGCTACTCGCTGACGAGTTAAACGCATTAAAAGCGCAACTCTGTCGTACGGCCCCAGCTTCTTCCGCCAGCTTACGCCACAACCCGCCCCATCGCTCTTCCATGGGTGTGCGGTTTGGGGCCTCGATTCCAAACTCGGGCAAGCGGTGCCGCTGGAGCATGCACGCGCTGGAATCCAGACGCAAAGGAGGAGTAGCCCATGCCGACTCGGGGTGCGACCGGTATTTTGTTCGGACAGATTGTTGTGGTGCTGGGTATCGCCCTCGCCGGCCTATGGACTGGCACGCAGTGGACGGCGCATGCGCTTGGCAATCAGGCCAGGCTTGGACCACCTTGGTTCCGCGTTTCGCATTCGCCGGTTTACCAGCCGTGGAAGCTTTTCGAGTGGTGGTATTTCTATGGTGCCTATGCACCCGAGGTATTTGAGCGCGGCGGGGTCATCGCCGCGTCGAGCGGATTGCTGGCCACGGGCGCGGCCATTGGCATGGCGATCTGGCGCTCACGGTTGGCCAAGCACGTCACAACCTACGGTTCCGCTCGATGGGCCGAGAACGAGGAGATTGCCGAAACCGGCTTGACTCGGCCTGCCGGTGTGTTCCTTGGCAAGACCGCGCACAGGGACGCCAAATACCTGCGCCACGAGGGTCCAGAGCACGTGATGGCCTTTGCTCCGACGCGTTCCGGCAAGGGTGTGGGCCTGGTCGTACCGACTCTGCTGTCCTGGCCAGGCTCGGCAGTGATCCACGACATCAAGGGCGAAAACTGGAACCTCACTGCCGGCTGGCGCGCGCGGTCTTCGCATTGCCTGCTATTCAACCCGACTGACGCCAAGTCTGCAGCGTACAACCCGCTGCTCGAAGTACGGCGAGGCATGTACGAAGTCCGAGATGTGCAGAACATCGCCGACATTCTGGTCGATCCTGAAGGCGCGTTGGAGCGGCGCAACCACTGGGAGAAGACCAGCCATGCCCTGCTGGTCGGTGCCATCTTGCACGTGCTCTACGCCGGCGAGGACAAGACGCTGCGCGGTGTGGCCAACTTCCTGTCCGATCCGGCATGCCCATTCGAGATGACGCTGCACCGGATGATGACCACCGGGCATCTGGGTGAAGAGGTCCATCCCGTCGTCGCCTCGGCTGCACGTGAAGTGCTGAACAAGAGCGACAACGAGCGCTCGGGGGTGCTATCCACCGCGATGAGTTTTCTGGGCCTGTACCGTGACCCCACGGTCGCCGAAGTCACCTCGCGCTGCGACTGGCGGATCGCCGACCTCATCTCGGCTGCCCATCCGGTCTCGCTCTACCTGGTCGTGCCGCCCTCGGACATCAGCCGCACCAAGCCGCTGATTCGCTTGATCCTCAACCAGGTCGGCCGGCGATTGACGGAGTCGCTGGACGGCTCAGACGGCATTGCACGCAAGCACAAGCTGCTGCTGATGCTGGACGAGTTCCCTGCGCTTGGGCGGCTGGACTTCTTCGAATCCGCACTGGCTTTCATGGCGGGCTACGGCCTGCGTGCCTTCCTGATCGCGCAGTCGCTCAACCAGATCGACAAGGCCTACGGCCAGAACCACTCCATCCTGGACAACTGCCACGTGCGCATCGCGTTCGCGACGAACGATGAGCGCACGGCCAAGCGTATCTCCGAGGCGCTTGGCACAGCGACCGAGCTGCGCGCCCAGCGCAACTACGCCGGGCACCGGCTCGCGCCATGGCTCGGCCACCTCATGGTGTCGCGCCAGGAGACGGCCCGTCCTCTGCTCACGCCTGGCGAGGTGATGCAGTTGCCGCAGGACGACGCGGTCGTGATGGTCTCCGGCCATCCGCCGATCAAGGCGAAGAAGCTGCGGTACTACCAGGACCGGAACTTCACCACGCGCGTCCTGCCCGCGCCCGTGCTGGTTGCCGGCGCGTACGCGGACCGTCCCGCGACGCGCCCTGACGACTGGAGCGGATTGCCACCGCTGGCTGCACTGTCGACTTCTTCTGGCGGCGATGCGGGCGGTCTTGCCGACGAGGGTGGCCACCAGCTCAAACCCGAACTGGATTTCACCGCCGATGCGCCCTTGGTGCCTGACGGCGAGGGCCTGCTGGTGCTTGATGACGAAGACGACGTGCCGCTGCGGCCGCAAGACGTGGACCGGCAGTTGATGCGCACCGCGCGTTTGGTCGCACTGGACCCTGATGACGGGATCGCGCTATGACCCGCGCCCGGCTGAACATCTTCATCGAGCCGGAGCACGCGAAGCGTCTGGACCAGATCGCGGCGCACAAGGGCGTGTCGAAGTCCGCCGTGATCGCTGCGGCGCTGGCTTCGTTCCTCTCGCCCGATGGGGAGGACCAGCGTGAGGCCGCCATCGCCAAACGCCTGGACCAGCTTTCACGCCAGTTCGACCGCCTGGAGCGCGACCAGAACGTGCTGATCGAGACGGTGGCGCTCTACGTCCGCTACTTCTTGACGGTCTCGATCCCTGTTCCCGAGGGACAGCAGGAGGCCGCTCGCGCGCAGGGGCGCGCCCGCTACGTGCAGTTCATCGAACAGCTCGCGCGCCAGATCCAGCGCGGGCGCAGCCTGGTGCGCGAAGTCCATGAGGACATTGGACCCGCTGCAGCTGACCCGACGCAGGCGGATGCCCAGTCGGGGACCGATGCCGACGCCATGGAGGTTCCTCGTGAACCTGCCTGATCCGAACGGCATGGACGCCTCGTTGGAGCGGCGCATCCGCATGCTGCGCACAGCCATGGGGCCGGAGATTGCGGCCGCGTTGGAGGACCCCGAAGTCGTCGAAGTGCTGCTGAACCCGGACGGCTCGCTTTGGGTGGACCGGCTGGGCTCGGGCCGGGAGGCCACCGGCGCAGCGATTCCGCCCGCAGTGGCCGAACGGATCATCCGGCTGGTGGCCGCGCACGTGCGGACCGAGGTGCATCCGGGCGCACCGATCCTGTCGGCCGAGCTGCCTGAGACTGGTGAACGCTTCCTTGGGGTGCTGCCGCCCGTCGTGCGCGCGCCGTCGTTTGCGATCCGCAAGCGGGCGCTGCACATCATGACGCTGGCCCATTACGTGGCCGATGGCGTGATGACCGAGGAGCAGGCGGCGTTCCTGCGCCGCGCGGTGCGCGAGCGCCTGAACGTCGTCATCGCGGGCGGCACCAGCACCGGCAAGACCACGCTGGCCAATGCCTTGCTCGACGAGATCGCAGAGACGCGCGACCGTGTGCTGATCCTCGAAGACACGGTGGAGCTCCAGTGCCGCAGCGACGACCATGTGTGCATGCGCACCGAGCCGGGCGTGAGCACCATGGCCGACCTGGTGCGTGCCACCTTGCGGCTGCGACCGGACCGCATTGTCGTCGGCGAGGTGCGCGGCTCCGAAGCACTGGACCTGCTCAAGGCCTGGGGCACTGGACACCCCGGCGGCATTGCCACCGTGCATGCCGGCTCGGCGCACGGCGCGCTCACGCGGCTGGAGCAACTGGTGCAGGAGGTCAGCGTGACCATCCCGCGCGCCCTGATTGCCGAGGCGGTCAACGTCATCGTCTTCATTGCCGGCCGTGGCCGCTCGCGCCGCGTGCGAGAGATCGCGCGCGTCGTCGGCCATGACAGCCACGGCTACCAGCTCGATACCGAGCTGTCTTTCTTCCCGTCGCTTCCTCCTTCCAACCCTTCTTCCACAGGAGATCCTTCATGACGACTTCACGCGTTTCCGCAAAACCGCTTCTCTACGTTGCCGCCGCAGCGGCGCTGCTGCTCGCCGTGGCGCTGCCCGCGCATGCGGCCGGCTCGAACATGCCTTGGGAGGCACCGCTGCAATCGGTGCTCGAATCCATTCAGGGACCGGTGGCACGGATCATTGCAGTGATCGTCATCATTTCGACTGGCCTGGCCCTAGCCTTCGGCGACACCAGCGGCGGCTTCCGGAAATTGATCCAGATCGTGTTTGGTCTGTCGATCGCTTTCGCCGCGTCCAGTTTCTTCCTGACCTTCTTCAGCTTCACGGGCGGGGCGGTGCTGGCATGAACTCCACCATCGGAAGTCTGGCCGGCTTCGAGGTGCCGCTGCACCGGTCTTTGACCGAGCCGATCCTGCTGGGTGGGGCACCGCGCACCGTGGCGATCGCCAACGGCACGCTGGCCGCCGCAGTCGGCTTGGGCCTGCAGCTCTGGCTTCCCGGCTTCGGGCTATGGGTCATCGGACATTCGCTCGCCGTCTGGGGAGCTCGCCTGGACCCGCAATTCATGCAGGTCTTCGCGCGACACATCAAGCACCGGCAGTTGCTGGACGTGTGAGGTCACGATGTTGAATCTCACCGAATACCGCAAGCGCCCCGCGTTGCTGGCCGACTGGTTACCGTGGGCCGGAATGGTGGCGCCCGGCGTCGTGCTCAACAAGGATGGCTCGTTCCAGCGCACGGCACGGTTCCGGGGGCCGGACCTGGACAGCGCGACACAAGGAGAGTTGGTCGCCACGTCGGCGCGGCTCAACAACGCGCTACGGCGTCTCGGCTCCGGTTGGGCCTTGTTCGTCGACGCCGTGCGACGCGAAGCGGCTGACTATCCCGATTCGAGCTTTCCCGAGCCGCTCTCGTGGCTGGTTGACGAAGAACGCCGTGCCGCTTTCGAGGAGGACGCCAGCCACTTCGAAAGCAGCTACCACGTGACGCTGCTGTACCTGCCGCCTGAGGAGTCGACGGCCCGCGCGGCCCGGATGCTCTATGAGAACCACCGGTCCGAAGGCGTGGATTGGCGTGAGCGGCTCGAAGCCTTCGTGTCCGAGACCGAACGCCTCTTCGGTCTGCTCGACGGCGTGATGCCGGAGATCTCATGGCTCGACGACGCGCAGACCTTGACCTACCTGCATGGCTGCGTGTCCACGCGCCGGCATGCGGTGGCCGTGCCCGAGGTAGCCATGCATCTGGACGCGCTGCTGGCCGACGAACCGTTAGTGGGCGGTCTGGCGCCGATGCTCGGAAATCAGCACCTGCGGGCGCTGTCGATTCGCGGGTTTCCGACCTCCACTTGGCCGGGCCTGCTCGACGATCTGAACCGCTTAGGCTTCGCCTACCGCTGGAGCACGCGATTCCTGTGCCTGGACAAGGCTGAGTCGGAGAAGGAACTGAGCCGCCTGCGCCGCCAGTGGTTCGCCAAGCGCAAGAATATCGTTGCGCTGCTGCGCGAAACCATCTTCCAGCAGGAGAGTCCGCTGGTGGATTCCGATGCCTCGAACAAGGCAACGGACGCCGACGCGGCACTGCAGGAGCTGGGCGGCGACCAGGTGGCCTTCGGCTACGTCACGGCCACGGTGACCGTACTCGACGCCGACGCCACTGCGGCCGACGAAAAGCTGCGTGCCGTCGAACGGGCCATCCAGGGTCGCGGCTTCGTCACCATACCCGAGACATTGAACGCGGTCGATGCTTGGCTGTCATCGGTGCCGGGCCACGCCTACGCGAACGTGCGCCAACCCATTGTTTCGACGTTGAACTTGGCGCACATGATGCCGGTGTCGGCCGTGTGGGCCGGGCCGGAGCGCAATGCGCACCTTGATGGCCCGCCGCTGATCGTCACCCGCACCGATGGAGCGACGCCGTTCCGTCTGGTCACGCACATCGGCGACGTTGGCCATACACTGATCGTGGGACCGACCGGCATGGGCAAGTCGGTTCTGCTCGCGACGCTGGCGATGCAGTTCCGTCGCTACCCGGGCTCGCGCATCTTCGCCTTCGACATGGGCCGCTCCATGCGAGCCACCATTCTCGGGCTCGGCGGCGAACACTACGACCTCGGCACCGAGGGCGCCATTGCGTTCCAGCCACTCGCCCGCATCGACCAGCACGGCTACCGCACCTGGGCGGCCGAGTGGATCGAGGGGCGCTTGATTCAAGAAGGCGTCACCGTCGGCCCGCCCGAGAAGGACGCCGTCTGGTCGGCGCTCAACAGTCTGGCCAGCGCTCCGTTCGAGCAGCGAACCATGACCGGGCTGTCGGTGCTGCTGCAGTCCAACGCCCTGCGTCAGGCCCTGCAGCCCTACGTTCTGGGTGGCGCGCACGGCAAGCTGCTCGATGCCGAAAGGGACCGGCTCGGTACTGCATCTGTGCAGGGCTTCGAGATGGAAGAGCTGATGCACAGCAAGGCGGCAGTGCTGGCGGTGCTCGGCTACCTGTTTGCCCGCTTCGACGAGCGCTTCGATGGCGCGCCTACGTTGCTGATTCTGGATGAGGCCTGGCTGTTCCTCGATGACACGGTGTTCGCATCGCGCATCCGTCAGTGGCTCAAGACGCTACGCAAGAAGAACGTCTCGGTGATCTTCGCCACGCAGTCGCTGGCGGACATCAAGGATTCGACGATTGCGCCGGCCATCGTGGAGAGCTGCGCAAGCCGCATTTTCCTGCCGAACCCGCAGGCGACCGAGCCGCAGATTCGGGTGATCTACGAGGGTTTCGGACTCAACGGGCGGCAGATGGAAATCGTCGCGACTGCGCAACCCAAACGCGACTACTACTACCAGTCGCGGCTGGGCAACCGGGTTTTCGACCTCGGACTGGGGTCGGTGGCGCTGGCGTTTGCCGGAGCGTCCACACCCGAAGACCAACGGGCCATCGACGCCGTGTCCGCAGCCGCCACTTCCTCGGGCTTCGCAGCAGCTTGGCTGCGCCACCGCGACCTCGATTGGGCCGCTGACCTCATCCCATCGTTTCCATTCATTCCTTCGTCACTTCAGGAGAACTCACCATGAAGAAGCAGCTTCTCGCCGCCGCTGCGGCGTCGCTGATCGCCATTGCTCCCGCCGCGCATGCGCAGTGGGTCGTGATCGATCCCACCAATCTGGCGCAGAACATCATGACGGCCGCCAACACGCTTGAGCAGATCAACAACCAGATCAAACAGTTGCAGAACCAGGCGCAATCGCTGATGAATCAGGCACGCAATCTGACCAGCCTGGATTTCAGCGCGCTCAATGAGCTGCGCGCAGCCCTATCGGCGACGAACCAGTTGATCCAGCAGGGCCAGGGCCTGGCCTTCAACGTTGCGCAGATGGAGACGGATTTCCGTCGGCTGTACCCCGAGTCTTATTCGGCGGCGATCTCGGGCACGCAGATGGCGACCGACGCGCGCACGCGCTGGACCAACTCCCTCGAAGCGCTGCGCACCGCGGCCAAGGTGCAGTCCCAGGCAGTGCAGAACTTCACGTCCGACGAGCGGACCCTGACCGACCTGGTGAACCGCAGCCAGTCGGCCGCCGGGGCCCTGCAGGCAATGCAAGCGACGAACCAGTTGCTGGCCCTGCAATCGCGCCAGGCGATGCAGGCGCAGCAGCTCCAGATCACGCAGGATCGTGCGACGGCGCTGGAGCAGGCGCGGCAGGTCGCGGTGCAGGAGCGCGCACGCGAGGTGCGCCGGCGTTTCCAGGGCGACGGCACGACGTACACGCCCTACACGGTCAACTTCTACAGCAACTGAGGGGCGGCCATGAGACAGCTTCTGATCATGATCCTGGCCGCTGTCGCAGCGGTGTTGGTTGCTGCCTGCAGCAAGCCCGCGCCCATCGAGTCCGTCGAGTCGCTGATGGCCAATCCCGAGCGCCTGAAGGAACTGCGCGCGCAATGCAAGGTTGACCACGCCAAGGTCGGCGATGCCCAGTGCAACGCGGTGGCAGAGGCAACGCGCCAGCGGTTCTTTGGCAGCGACGGGCCGAAGTACACGCCGCCCTCTTCGACCACATCCCCGCCGCCGGCAGCGTTCTCTCCGCCCGCGGCATCGGCGTCCGCAGCACCGTCTCCCGTGCCTCCATCGGCGCCCAAGGACTGACCGATGAACGACCTGTCGGTCATCGACCGCTTCCTGGACGTCTTCTCGCGCTACATCGACTCGGGCTTCGGCCTGCTGGGCGGCGAGGTGGGGTTCCTGACAGCCACGCTGGTCGCGATAGACATGACGCTGGCAGGCCTCTTCTGGGCGATGAGCAACGCCAGCGGCGGCAGTGGCGACGACGTGATCGGCAAGCTGATCAAGAAGGTGCTGTACGTCGGCGCCTTCGCCTTCATCCTGAATAACTTCAACAGCTTGTCGGGGATCGTGTTCCGGTCGTTCGCCGGACTGGGGCTGGTGGCGTCGGGCTCGTCGATGACCCAGGGCCAGTTGCTGCAGCCGGGCCGGCTGGCGCGCGTGGGCGTGGAGGCCGGCGCGCCGATCATGAAGCAGATCAGCGACCTGACGGGCTTTCCGGAGGTGTTCGCGAACCTTGATGTCATCACCGTGCTGTTCCTGGCCTGGCTGGTGCTGATCGTGAGCTTCTTCGTGCTCGCGGTGCAGCTGTTCGTGACGCTGATCGAGTTCAAGCTGACCACGCTCGCAGGCTTCGTGCTCGTGCCGTTCGCGCTCTGGAACAAGACGGCGTTCCTGGCCGAACGGGTGCTGGGCAACGTGGTGTCTTCGGGCATCAAGGTGCTGGTGCTGGCCGTGATCGTGGGCATCGGCACAGGCCTGTTCGCCGAGTTCACAGTGCCGCCGGGCGCCGAGCCCTCCATCGACCATGCGCTGGTCATCATGCTGGCCGCGCTGGCGATGCTGGGTCTGGGGATCTTCGGGCCGGGCATTGCGACGGGTCTGGTGTCTGGCGCACCCCAGCTCGGAGCGGGTGCGGCGGCGGGGACGGCGCTGGGTGCCGCCGGCTTGGCCGTGGCCGGCGGTGCTGCTGTGGCAGGTGCGGGTTCTGCGGTGGCCGCTGGCGCTCGCATGGCGCCGGGTGCCGCGCGATCAGCCATCGGCGGCGGCGCAAGCGCCGCGCGCTCTGCAACGGCCGTGGCCAGCGGGGCGAAATCCGCCTACCAAGCCGGCGCTGCAGCATCGGGCGCCAGCGGCATGCGCGCGGCCGGTGCAGGCCTTGCCAACGTCGCGCGCAGTGGTACCAGCGCCGTGGGCCAGCGCGTCGCGTCCGGCGCCAAAGCCGTCAAAGACGGGGTGGCGAGCTTCGTTGCCGATGCGGCTGCGCCTGCCGCTGCCAAGCCCGCGGCCGATGGGTCCGAAGCCCATGCGCCAACTGCTGAGCCCGCGTGGGCCAAGCAGATGCGCCGCAAACAGCAGATGACGCATGCGGCGACGACGGCTGCGCACACATTGCGTTCGGGCGATGCCGGAGGAAGTGGCGCCAGCCCGAGCCTGCATGACAGCTCGAATACCTGACTCAAATTCATAGGAGATCCAGATGCGGTTCAAACGACCCCAGGTGCGGTACTCGGCGACGCCCGAACCCGTCACCCCCTACCAGGCCGCCGCGCAGGTCTGGGACCAGCGCATCGGCAGCGCGCGCGTTCAGGCGAAGAACTGGAGGCTGATGGCTTTCGGTTGCCTGTCCCTCGCGCTGCTGATGGCCGGCGGCCTCGTGTGGCGTTCGGCCCAGTCCATCGTGACGCCATTCGTCGTCGAGGTGGACAACGCCGGTCAGGTGCGTGCTGTGGGCGAGGCGGCCACGCCCTACAAGCCCAACGACGCGCAGATCGCGCACCACTTGGCGCGCTTCGTCACCGACGTGCGTTCGCTGTCTATCGACCCGATCGTGGTGCGGCAGAACTGGCTCGAGGCCTACGAGTACACGACGGACCGTGGAGCGGCCACCTTGAACGACTACGCGCGAGCGAACGATCCGTTCTCGCGCATTGGGCAAAGCTCGGTGGCCGTGGAGGTGACGAGCGTTGTGCGAGCCAGCGACACGTCTTTCCAGGTGCGCTGGATCGAGCGCAGCTTCGCGAACGGCTCGCCCTCTGGCATGGAGCGCTGGACGGCCGTGCTGGCCGTCGTGCTGCAGCCGCCGCGCACCGAGCAGCGGCTGCGCAAGAACCCACTGGGCATCTATGTCAACGGGCTGTCCTGGAGCCGTGAACTCGAATCCACCGATGCAATGAAAGGAACAAAGCCGTGAACACGCATCTCCGTAAATCCGTACTGCCATTGATCTTGCTGGTCCTCGCTGGCTGCGCCACGCAGGGCAAGGCCCCGCCCACGATCTCGCTGGACGAGCCCGTTGCCGTTGCCGCGCAGCCGCTACCGGATCCACCGAAGCCCATCGAAGTGGTTGAGATGCCGAAGCCCTTGCCGCTGCCCGAGCAGATGAAAGCGCTGCCAAGCGACTCCGACGCGAAGCTGACACCGGAACCCGCGGACGAAAAGCTCCGCGTTTCCCGTGCCAACCTGGAGGCCCGCATCGCACCGACGCGCGAGGGCTATGTCAATGCGATCCAGGTCTGGCCCTACGCTGACGGCGCGCTGTATCAGGTCTACACCAGTCCGGGACGCGTCACCGTCATTGCCCTGCAGCAGGGCGAGGAGCTGGTGACGGTTTCGGCCGGCGACACGGTGCGCTGGATCGTGGGGGATACAGCCAGCGGGTCAGGTGTGACGCTGCGCGTGAACATCCTGGTCAAGCCCACGCGCATTGGCTTGAAGACCAACCTGGTGGTGACGACGAACCGTCGCACCTACCTGCTCGAACTCTCGTCGACGCCGCAGGCCTGGATGGCCTCTGTGTCCTGGGACTACCCGAAGGACCGGATGCAGGCCCTGCAGAAGCAGGCGCAGCAAGCCCAGGCCAGCGCGCCGGTGGAAACCGGCATGACGCTCGAGCAGATCAGATTTCGCTACGCCGTCAGTGGCGACAGTCCGCCGTGGAAGCCGCTGCGCGCCTTCGACGATGGCGAGCGCGTCTACATCCAGTTCCCAGGCGGCATCACCCAAGGTGAGTTGCCGCCGCTATTCGTGATCGGGCCGCAAGGCGATGGGCAACTGGTGAACTACCGCTTCCGTTCGCCGTACTACGTGGTGGACCGCCTGTTCGGCGCGGCCGAACTGCGGCTGGGCGGCGACAAGGCGCAGGTGGTGCGCATCGAGCGCACCGATGGTGTCAGTGCGGGCGCTGGAACAGGCGCAAACCGGAGGAACTGAGCATGGCGACGTCCGACATGCCCGATACGGCGCCGGCCGCAGCCCCGAAGGTCGAACCCGAATCCGTGGCCTTGCGCGCTTCGCCGCGCCCCGTCACGCGCCTGAACCGCCGCATGCTGGCCGTCGGTGCCGGCGTCCTGGCCGCTGCCGTGCTCGGCGGCACCCTGTGGTCGCTGCAGCCGAACAAGCGCGAGCGCAATCTGGCCACCGAGCTGTTCAACGTCGATCGCGTCTCTCGCGCCGAGAACCTGGACCGGTTGCCCAGGGACTATGCGGGAATCCCGCCGGCATTGAAGCCGGCGCCCCCCGTGTTGGGCGAGCCGCTGCCGGGGGATCTAGGGCCTGCCATCGTCAAGGCGCAGCAGCCGATGGAAACTCGACCGCCGGGTGGTGGCGTGGATCCGGCGCAGGCCGAGCGTCTGGCGGCCGAAGAGGCGGCGCGGTCCTCGGTTTTTTTCCGAAGCGGCGGCAGCAACGCTGGGCCGAAGCCGGGCGCCGCACAGGCCGCCGCTGACCCTTCGGCGCTCGCTTCAGGCAATCAGCCGTTTAACCCGATGGGGACCACTGCCACCGCAGCGCAGCACTCCGATCCGACGGCTGTGCAGAACCGGCAGGATCAGAAGGAGGCGTTCATCGCAAAGGCAAGCGACTCATCCACGCGCAATCCCGGGAGCTTGCAGTTGCCGGCGTCGCCCTACGAGGTGATGGCAGGCACGATCATCCCGGCGGCGCTGGTGACCGGGATCAACTCCGACCTGCCTGGCCAGGTGATCGCCAACGTGTCGGAAGCGGTCTACGACACTGCCACGGGCCGCCATCTACTGATTCCGCAGGGCTCGCGCCTGATCGGCCGCTACGACAGCCAGGTAGCCTTCGGTCAGCGGCGCGTGCTGCTGGTATGGACACGGCTGATCCTGCCGGACACATCGTCGGTTGCGCTCGACCGTCTGCCCGGCATCGACCCTGCCGGCTACGCCGGGCTGGAGGATGGCGTCGATTGGCATTGGGACCGCATCCTGGCCGGCGCTGCGTTGTCCACCCTGCTAGGGATCGGCGCGGAGCTGGCGGCGCCGGAGAACCGCACCGATGGCAACCGAATCGTCGTTGCGGGACGTGAGAGCGCGCAGGACACGGTGAACCAAGTCGGGCAGGAGATCACGAAGCGCAACATGAGCATCCAGCCGACGCTGACGATCCGGCCGGGCTTCCCGATGCGGGTGATGGTGAGCAAGGACTTGGTGCTGCGGCCGTATCAGCCGCTGTTCTTCCAGCGGGGAGCGTCGCAATGAGCGGAGCAAAGCTCCGTCTAGGCCCATTGCCAAAGTCAACGACCGTGAAGGTCGTGGTGACATTGCCTGCCGATTTGAAGGACATGTTGGACCGGTATGCCGCCCAACATTCCCAGGCATATGGCGAGTCGGTAGATGCGGTCTCCCTTATCCCGCACATGTTGATGCACTTTATGGCTCGCGATCGCGCTTTCAAGGGCCGCGTCCAGTTGGCACGGCCGTCTAGCCGCTCGTAGCGTTGGATTGAACCTCCGCATAGGCACGTCGCCGGTTCGCCCTCCTTTTTCAGGGAAAATTGCTGACTGAAGGTATGACACGCCATCGTGGCGTCCGCATGGGGTCAACGATGACAAAAAAGAATGTTGCTGTGATAGGTGGAGGTGCGAAGGCTGCCGCCTTGGCCGCAAAGGCATATGCACTCCGAAAGCAGGGCGTAGCCGATATCGGCGTGACGATCTTTGAGCAGGATGTGATCGGTGCCAACTGGAATGGCCGCGCGGGCTACACAGATGGTGCTCAGCGACTTTGTACGCCGGCAGAGCGGGACCTAGGCTTCCCCTACACAACGATCCTCGGTGAGCCGGTTGCTTCCTTCACGCTGAAGGAGTTCTCCTGGGCTACCTTTCTTGGCTCAAAGCGGCCTTCGTATCGGGACTGGGTGGATGGGGGCAGACGCCCGCCCACGCACGAGGACTTTGCCGCCTATCTTGACTGGAGTGTCAAGAAGTCTGACGCGAGCGTCGTAAAAGCGAGTGTTGGGCGGCTTTCGGAGAAGGGCGAACAATGGAGGATCTTGTCGAAAACTCCAGGCGGCGGTTGGTCCGCTGCCTCAGACACCCTGTTTGATGGTGTTGTCGTGACGGGGCCAGGTCCGGCGCGGGGGATCAGCAAATCCGGATCCAGTGGTCGAATCTTCAACGGCATCGACTTTTGGCAGCGGACCGGCGAGATACGAAAGCTTCTTCCCGCGTCTCGCAAAGATGGCCAGATAGCAATCATCGGAGCTGGCGGCACGGCGGCCGCAGTCCTCGCGTGGCTCTGCAAGAACGGGCATCGTGACCGGGAGATTTTCATCATCGCCGATCAAGGGGCGTTGTACACACGGGGCGACAGCGTATTCGAAAACAGGCTGTTCAGCGACGATGAAGCTTGGAATTCTCTTTCTCCGTCAAGCAAGAGAGAATTCTTTGATCGACTCAATCGGGGCGTGGTTTGGGGCACAGTGATGAACGAGGTTGCCACTGCTTCGCGCGTCCGCTTTCAAAACGGGCGTGCTACCCGGGTCACGCCGCAATCTACGCACGTTGAGGTCGCCGTACGTCGGGGGGACACGATTCCAGTCCTTCTGAGACCGGAACTGTTGATTGATGCGGCCGGTTTCGATTCTTGGTGGTTCCTGAACCTGCTCACGGGCGTCCCGCCTGCGATGAAGCGGTCCGACGTCTACAGGGATGCACTGCGCGATGGACTCAATGAGTCGCTGGAGTTCCAAGGAGCACCTTGGACATTTCCGCGGCTGCATGCCCCGATGCTCTCGAGCACCCAGGGACCAGGCTATGGGAACCTGATGGCTCTTGGCGCGATGTCCGACCTTATTCTCAGATCGTACCTGTGACTTGACTTTTCCGTGCCTATCGTGTACATATGTACATATGTACGCTTGGAGGTTGTAAATGGGTATTTCTAACATGGTGCTGCGCACCGTTTACATCAGTCCCACCATAGATGATGAGCTTCGCGATCAGGCATTCAAGCTGCACACTAGTAAAAATGATCTGATCCGCAAGTACATCGAACTGGGGATGGCTGCCAACAAGCAAAAAAAACCTTCAGTAGTAGGTGCGGCTGTCGGCCATAAGCCTGTAGCGGCCAAGAAGGCGAAGCTAAAGGCCGCGCCAAAGTAGATCCCAAAGGGTCGATGAGATTTGCGGAGAAAGTTCTATGCGTGTTGTCACTGAAATCGTTGCAGACGCTCTGAACACTCGATATGGCAGCCCAAGCGGGGCGGTCTTCGACATCGTTCAACAGCTTTCCGTGGACGGAAGGTTTGATGAGGTGGCGATGGTGCTCTCCAATTGGTTTGAGGGTGCCCCTCACGCCCGTCACTTCGTGCTTGCGAAGCTTCCGGCCATCATCGTCGAGCGGTACCTCCGAATACATGCGGGGATCTCATCTGATAGGTTTGTCCGGTGGCAGCTGCAGTCCTCGGCCGCGTCTGAGGCGATCAAGAATGCGGCTTGCTCCCGCGAGAGACTTCCGCTGGTTGTCTCCCAGGTGCTGACGCAAATTCGCGCGTTTGAAGTCCATTGAATCGCCGACTCCGCTTCTAGTGCCTGGTCGGTCGGCAGCGGGCTATGGCGGGAATAGAATCGGGGTTCGAGGTCTGGTGTACCCCAAGGGGTGCCCCAAGAATCGAGGTAGTTCTGAAAGTGAGTGCTGGCGCGGGCTGCAGGTGTTTTTTCGATCCAGCCCCAGGCCACCATATTTATGCGCTCCAGCGCCCTTCAGGGCCCTGGGGCGTTTCTACAAGCGCGGCTTCTTCCTGACCTTGTGCAGGTCATGCCGCGCTTCGGCGCTGCGGAGCCGATGCAGGCGCGGGTCAGAAGACCCCGGCATTCCGAAATGCTTCTTGAAGCCGCATGACCACGGTTTGCAACGCGACTGGGTCCAGCCGGTTCTTTTTCAGAAATGCGGCCCATTGCACCTGCTTGACGGCGTCGGCCGCGAAGGCCTTGTCCAGACCGGGTGGCATGGAAATGGGCAACGCCGTCACGCGACGCGCAAACGTCGCATCGATCGCACGGCGCAATTCTGTGGGGTCCAGAGTGCCCTCGGCCATCAAGGCATCGAGGTCGAAGTAGTCCTTCATCCGCGTGTTGACCATGCCCAGCAGGCAGATGGCATGGAGCTTCTCGGCGACGACCGTGTATTTGGGATAGGCGCGCAATTGCGGTGCGGGCAGGTCTTCAAGCAGGACCGGGTAGATGACGGCTTCCGCTGTCGGCGTGACCGCGTCACCGAAACCAATGTCGACCTGCAACGCGATGCGGGCGCCATCGAGCGTTGCGCGGATGTCGATCCGGATACCGCCGTAGCCAGCTTCCTTGCGGATGTCCGCCCCCTTGATCGATCCGATGTCGAACAAGATGCCGTCGTCCGCCGCGATCCGACAGATCTCGCGAAACGCTGCAACAGCGGAGTCGATGTCGGCAGGACCGAAGCCCAGAAGATCGACGTCTCGCGTCGGTCGGTGCGGATGGTCGTACCAGAGTGAGAACAGCAGCGCACCTTTGAGCAGGAAGTTGGGCGCGTGGGGAGAGATGGACAGCCGATACAGCAACCGTTCCAGCCCATAGTGCGTGAGGACGAGGTTGAAATCCTGCTTCGAGAAGTCCGCGATTTGCTTGAGGCGCGCTCGAACAGACGCGGCGACATTGCGACTCATAGGGTGACGCTTTCGAGATAGGGGCGCATCACATTGGCGACCCGATCGACGCTCGCGTAGTGCCAGAGCGCGTCCATGGTCAGCTTGCGCTGCGCCCAGCCGTCATGCAGTGCCTCGAGGGCCACGTCCAAGCCGATCTTGTTGCGGTACTTGAAGCAGTCGGCAACGGTCTTCGCCGCGTTGAAGACTGGAACCTGCACGCCGTCGATCAGCAGATGCTCCATGCCTTCGGTGAGCGCCGGACCGGACATGCGGATCGCGCGCAGGGCCGGCTGGTCGATGCGTGGGGCGGGCACGTTGGATGGAAGGGCCAGCCAAACCTCGGAGGGGGCTTGCGTACCGATCCCGTGCACGCGCAGTGCCGACAGCAGGCACACCACACCGCGCGGGACGCGCAGCGCAATCTCGGCCAAAGAGCGATGCTCGCTGATTGCACGCCCCGGCCGGCTGTAGACGCCGCGAGCGACGCGTTCGAGCTTGCCGGCGCCCACCAGGCGGCTGAGGGCGATCGTCGGCAACCCGTGCTCGCGCAGTTCGCGTGCCCGCAGCAGCGGGTGCTCAGCTGCCAGCGCGAGGATGGCGTCTTCCTGGGTGCTTTGGGAGTGGCTGGCCATGTCGCAGTATGTTGCTTTTTTTATATAAAAATCAACAATTGCATATATAACAGAACATCGCGGTTGGGTCGACCGGAGGAGGCGCCTGTCAGGCCCCGCCCTCCAAGGCACCGCGCACCGACTGCAGCGCGGCACCCACAGACTCGAGACGCTGCTTCAACTCCCCGTTGAGCAGCCTCAACAGGGCGCTGAACTGACTGCGCGTGGCGTGGATCTGCATCTCCTCGTCGTCACTCAAGCGGTCCGGATCGAGCAGTTGTTCGATGCAGGCGTAGGCGAGTTGGACGTCGCACAGGTGGTCCAGTTCGGCTTGCGCCTTGAAGGCGAGCGATGCTGCGCTGTGCGGGCGCGGGGCGAGCGCCTCGGTGGCAACTGGATCGCGAATGCTGCGAGACGTGGAACGCTGGGGGGATGGCGCGAATGCGGGAGCGGAATCAGCCATGTGAGGCCTCCAAGTGATTGCGGTTTGCTGCAACCGCCGCACTCGCTGTCAATCAAGGGCGGCAGCTCGAACGGGTTGACAGACCGGGCAACCACTTGCGTGAAACCGGCAGGGCTCGCGCCCTCCCGTCCGAGCCGCCAAAAATGGAGGCGCGAACGAAAAAGCCGCAGGTCCTGCGTGGTTGAACTGCGGCTTTGGTCCGCAGTGATTGCACGGGCTGTCAAACCCGATCACGGCCTCTTTTTTGACGTGACGGGCGCAGTATAGGGCGTGGGCCGAGGGGCCTCAATGAGGCTACGGCGATGGCGCTTGTTCGAGCGCGATCGCTCGCAGCGACCGACTCAGCTCCCGCTTCCCCTTCGCGTTGGCCCTTCGCCAAGCCCGCCGCGCAGCGCCGATGAAGCGCTCCTCCGCCGGATCCGGCGCATCGGCGACCAGGTCTTCTTCGTCGAGCCAACCGGCATCGACATCGCAGTGCCGCTCGATCTGCCGCGCAAGGATGTCGCCGATGGGCCGCGAACTCTTGATCTGGCTCCACATGCTGGGCGAGATCTCGAGCTTCTTCGCGAAGGCCTGGTCGAGGCCCTTGGCCGGCAGGCCGGCGGCGATCGCCTGTTCGAGAAAGCGCCGATGGAGCAGCAGCGCGTTGCGGCGACGGATGACGGTGAGAGGGAGCACTGTTCAAAAACAACAACGAGACAGGAAAAGATTGTCGAGCCTGTTGACGCCTCAGTAAAGACTATTTACAGTCCACTTCCTTCGCGGCCCAAGCCGCACGAATTTCATCAACGCAAGCAGGAACCAACGTGAACGCAGCTCTGAGCCACACCAGCATTCGACCCGCATCGGGCCGGACGTTCGTGCGCGTCTCGTCGTGCCACGACCTCGGCAACCTGCCGTCGAAATTCGATCTGCGCCTGAACCCCATGCACGCCACGCAAGCCAGCTTGTGGGCCAAGGCGTATGAGGATCAAGTGCCACCGGGTGGAGGGAGCGCGTAGGCGCGTACCTCCAAGCTCTCTATTGCAGAGGCCCGGACACCGAAAGGTTCCGGGCCTTTTTGTTTTTCTGCAGTGATCGCGCTGCACGCACCGTGGTCTGAATCCGGTGGATGCTCCTTAAGAATTTGCCGCGAGGCGCGACCGGACACTGGACCGGATCGCCGCTTCGCAAGATGCGGACCCCGGGCCTTGCGCTCGGTGCCCGCTCCATTTCGGGTGTGACTTCACCCCACCGCCAGGGATCAGCCGCGTGGACGGCCTGGCGGGATGTGCAGGGGCTCGATTACCCCTGTGCAGCGATGTCGACGGGGCAGCGCGCGCGACGCGTTGCCCATCGCGTGAGGCCACAACCGAAATGGATCGTTCAAGGCCCCGGCGACGGAACCGGCAGACGTGTCCGCCTCAGAAGCGGAATCCTGGGAGTTCGACTCTCCCCTGGGGCACCAACTTTCTCTTCTTGTCTCGTTCGTCTAGTGGCCAAGGACATCGGGCTTTCATCCCGAAGATCGCGGGTTCGACCCCCGCACGAGACGCCATCTTCAGTTTTGCCGTGTGTGGCGCAGCAGACAGCGCGCGTGCTTTGGGAGCACGAGGCCGCAGGTTCGAAACCTGCCGCACGGACCAGACCTTGTTCCGCTAACTCAGTGGCCAGAGTGCCTCCCTGTCCAGGAGGAAGTCAGGGGTTCGACTCCCCTGCGGAACGCCAACTCAACTTCATCACAGGAGCCGCCATGCGCACATGCAACACCCCCATTCGCACGATCGTCGTGCGGCCAGCCAAGCCACGCGATCCGCTGGCTCGCGCCGTGGCAAGGCGTCTCGGCGCCCTGATTTTCCACCGGCAGGCGCCGGATCGCCTCGGGCGCATGGATCTCGACCAACGCGTGAGAGAACTGGGCGAGTGGTGATCATGGTGCGCGTAGCTCAATGGCAGAGCCGCTGGTCGTGATCCCGCTGACGACGGTTCGATTCCGTTCGTGCACCCCATTCATCCAAGCATTTCCCCCGACCCGGCCATGAAAGGAGGCCACCCATGCACCCGCTCCACAGCCACGTGCTGCAACTCGACATCCAGGGCACGCCGCAGGCGTGGATCTCGCTCGAGCACGCGGCGCTGTATGTGGCCACGGGCTCGGTCGCATGGGTCGATGGCGATGGTCCGCTGGCCACGCTGCGCGGCGGCTTCAATGTCGAGCGCGGCCGCCAGTCGGTCATCGATGTGCATCCCATCATCGCGTTGGCTGGCGCCTCGCGCGTCAACCTGTTCGACGTCGCACCGGCCTTCAGCAAGCGCAAGCTCTTGCGCCGCGACCGCATGACCTGCGCCTACTGCGCCCAGCGCTTCACGGAGCGCGATCTGCAGTGCGAGCACATCGTGCCCGAATCGCGCGGCGGCGGCTGGACCTGGATGAACCTGGTCGCCGCCTGCGGCGCGTGCAACGGCCGCAAGGCCGACCGCACGCCGGAAGAGGCGCGCATGCCGCTGGTCTACCTGCCCTACGTGCCGAGCCGTTTCGAGGGCTTCCTGCTCGAGGGCCGGCACATCCGCGCCGACGTGCACGAGTGGCTGGCCGCGCGCCTGCCGAAGGGATCGCGGCTGAGCTGACGCTGCCGCGGCTCGGGCGCCACGGCGTCCGAGGCTGCGCTGAGCAGCCCCATCAACTGAAAGAGAACAACATGAAGAACGAACAACTCCCGGCCATCGAGGTGAAGATCAAGCAGCCTCCGGTGCTGTTCGGCAAGACGCAGGCGTTGATCGCCCAGCTGGCCGAGCAGCTCGGTGCGCCGCTCATCGCCTACTGGAACGGCCCGCGCGGCTCGGTGTGCCACAGCGACGTGGTCGCGATGTACCACGTGCTGCAGCGGCTCGGAGAACACGAGGTGATCTACCTGTTCCTGAAGTCGAGCGGCGGCAGCGGCCAGGTGTCGCTGCGGCTGGTGAACCTGCTGCGGCAGCACTGCCGCCGGCTGGTCGCGCTGGTGCCGCTCGAGTGCGCGTCGGCCGCCACCATGGTGGCGCTTGGCGCGGACCAGATCCTGATGGGCCCGACAGCCTATCTCACCGCGGTCGACACCTCGCTGAACCACTCGCTGTCGCCGGTCGACCGGGACAACGACCGCGTCGGCGTCAGCCTCGACGAGCTGCAGCGCGTGATCCGCCTGTGGCGCGATCAGCAAGGCGAGGTGCCCGAGAACGCCTACAAGTCGCTGTTCCAGTACGTGCATCCGCTGGTGATCGGCGCGGTCGACCGGGCCGAGTCGCTGTCGATCATGCTGTGCCGCGAACTGCTGGCCTACCACGTCGCCGACGAGGCCAAGGCCGAGGCGATTGCGGGCGCACTCAACGGCAAGTACCCTTCGCACAACTATCCGATCCTGCTGGACGAGGCGGTGAAGATCGGCCTGGCCGCCGAGCGCATGCCGGCCGAGGTCGCCGCGCTGCTGCTGCAGCTCAACGCGCTCTACAGCGAGATGGGCCAGAAGGCCACCACCGACTTCGACGAGCAGCGCGCGCACAGCAACGAGATCGCCAACATCTGGGAAGCCAGCGGCGCACAGGTGTACTACCAGCAGGACAAGGACTGGTTCTACCGTTCCGAGGAGCGGCGCTGGATCACCCTCAACGACAACAGCGGCTGGCGCCGCATCGAGCGCATCGGCTCGCGCCTGCGGCGTGGCGAGCTGCACGTGGCGTGATGCGCGACGGCCGCACAAGGAGAAACACCATGAACGACAAGAACTACATCGAGGAAGAAGCCGGTGGCGGCGTGCCCATCAAGATGTGGACGCGCGGCGTGCCGGTCGAAGACGAGGCCAGGCGCCAGCTGAGCCATGCGGCGCGGCTGCCGATCGTCTTCAGGCACATCGCGGCCATGCCCGACGTGCACGTCGGCATCGGGGCCACGGTGGGCTCGGTGATCCCGACCCTGCGCGCCATCATCCCGGCCGCGGTGGGCGTCGACATCGGCTGCGGAATGATCGCCTGCAAGACCACGCTGGTGGCCACTGACCTGCCTGACAACCTGGGCCCGCTGCGCTCGGCCATCGAGCGTGCCGTGCCGCACGGCCGCAAGCCGGGCGCGCGCGATCCCGGCGCGTGGCAGAAGACGCCGGGCTCGGTCGACACCGCATGGGCGCAGCTCGAACCCGAGTTCACGGCCCTGTGCCGCGACTACCCGAAGCTGGCCAAGACCAACCACATCCAGCACCTGGGAACGCTGGGCACGGGCAACCACTTCATCGAGGTCTGCCTCGACGAAGCGGGCTTCGTGTGGTTCATGCTGCACTCGGGCTCGCGCGGCGTCGGCAACTTCATCGGCACCATGTTCATCGAGCTGGCCAAGCAGGATGCGATGCGCCTGCAGGTGAACCTGCCCGACCGGGACCTGGCCTATTTCGAGGAAGGCAGCCGCTACTTCGGCGACTACGTGCGGGCGGTGGGCTGGGCGCAGAAGTTCGCGGCCGTCAACCGCGAAGTGATGATGCGGCGCGTGATCGAGGCCGCGAAGACGGTGATCCGCAAGAGCTTCCAGAGCCACGTCGAAGCGGTCAACTGCCACCACAACTACGTGCAGAAGGAGCACCACTTCGGCGAGGACGTCTACGTGACCCGCAAGGGCGCGGTCAGCGCGAAGGCCGGGCAGCTGGGCATCATCCCCGGCAGCATGGGTGCGCGCAGCTACATCGTGCGCGGCAAGGGCCATGCCGACAGCTTCGACAGCTGCTCGCACGGCGCCGGCCGCGTGATGAGCCGCGGCGAGGCCAAGCGCCGCTTCACGCTGGCCGACCACCGCGCCGCGACCGAAGGCGTCGAATGCCGCAAGGACCGCGACGTGATCGACGAGACGCCGGCCGCCTACAAGGACATCGATGCCGTGATGGCGGCGCAGCAGGACCTGGTCGAGGTCGTCCACACCCTGAAGCAGGTGGTGTGCGTGAAGGGCTGAGCGCCGCGCGGCGCTCGGGCCTTCTCAGCCTTCGATCCCGAGCTCCGAGCAGATGCGCGCGACCAGCGCCTTCAGGCTCGCGACCTCGCCCTCGAGCCGCGCCACGTTGGCCTTCAGCGCCGCCACCTCGCCGAGCGACACATCGGTGCTGCCACCGGCGACCGCCGACGGACTCGCCGCATCTTCCGCCGGCGTCCCGCTCAGCAGATGCGCCCAGCGGCTCTCGCGCGCCCCGGGCAGCCGCGCCAGCTTCACGACCAGCGCGCCGGCCGGGCGTTCCGCCATCTCGTCGAGAAAGCCTTCCACCGCCGAGATGTCGGCGAAGTTGTGCATCCGGTCGCAGGCGATGCGCAATTCGCCCGCGGTCTGCGGCCCGCGCAGCATCAGCACGGTCAGCAGGATGATCGACTGCGAAGGAATCCGCAGCACGCCGTCGATGTTGTGGGCATAGCGGAAGGTCCGCCCGCCGCTGCTCTCCGACACCAGGCTGTAGCCGCGCAGGCTGTCCAGCGCCGCGGTGGCCTCGGCGTCCGTCACCTCCAGGATCGGATTGCGGCTGGTCTTCTGGTTGCAGCCCGCGACCAGCGCGTTGAGCGTCAGCGGATAGCTGTCGGGCACGGTGCGCTGCTTCTCGGCCAGCACGCCGAGGACGCGGGTTTCGAGCAGCGAGAGAGTGGGCAGGGAGGAGGTCATCGCCGGATTGTCGCGCTGGACGGGCTGCACGAACTACTAAGCCTATTTATAATAAGGCCCCTTATGAAAAGAGACTTCAGCCAGCGCTTCGGCTTCCTCGTGAACGACGTCGCCAAACTCTACGGCGAGCAGTTCGACCGGCTGGCGCGCGAACGCATCGGCCTGTCGCGGGCCCAGTGCCGGGTGCTCGGCGCGCTGGCGATGCATGGCGACGAGGCGCCGATGTCGCAGGTCGAGCTGGCGCAGCGGCTCGACCTGAGCGCCATGGCGGTCGGCAGCCTGTGCGACCGGCTCGAGGCGGCCGGCTGGATCCATCGCCAGGACAGCCCGAGCGACCGGCGCGTGCGCCTGGTCCGCGCGGCGGCCAGCGCGGAACAGGCGCTCGACACCGCGCTCGGACTCAGCGACGGCCTGCAGGCGCGCGCGCTGGCGCAGTTCGCGCCGGCCGAACGGGCCCAGCTGGTCGCCCTGCTCGCCAAGGCCCGCGAGGGCCTGCTGTCGCTGCAAACCGAGGAGCTGCGATGAACCCCGCTCCGGGCGTCGCCCATCGCGGGCTGATCACGGTGTCGATCATGCTCGCCACCATCATGCAGGCGCTGGACACCACCATCGCCAACGTCGCGCTGCCCCACATGCAGGGCAGCCTGCAGGCCTCGCAGGACCAGATCACCTGGGTCCTGACCTCCTACATCGTGGCCTCGGCGATCGCGCTGCCGCTGACCGGCTGGCTGTGCGGCCACTGGGGACGGCGCAAGGTCTTCATGGTCTCGGTGATCGGCTTCACGATCGCCTCGGCGCTCTGCGGGCTGGCGAACTCGCTGGTCGAGATCGTCGCCGCCCGGCTGCTGCAGGGCGTGTTCGGTGCCGCGCTGGTGCCGCTGTCGCAGGCCGTGCTGCTCGACATCAATCCGCGTGAGAAGGTCGGCCAGGCGATGGCGATCTGGGGCGCCGGGATCATGGTCGGGCCGATCCTCGGGCCGCTGCTGGGCGGCTGGCTGACCGAGAACTTCGACTGGCGCTGGGTCTTCTTCATCAACCTGCCGGTGGGCATCTTCGCGCTCTGGGGCATCATGCGCTTCCTGCCCGAGAGCCGGCCGCAGGGCGAGCGGCTCGACATCTTCGGCTTCGTCACGCTGAGCCTCGCGATCGGCATGCTGCAACTGTTCCTCGACCGCGGCGAGCAGCTCGACTGGTTCGATTCCTGGGAGATCCGGATGGAGGCCGCGGCGGCGCTGATCGCCTTCGCCTTCTTCGTGGTCCACACCTGGACCGTGCAGGGCGTGTCCTTCTTCAACCGCGACCTGCTGAAGGACCGCAACTTCGTCACCGGCCTGCTGTTCGCCTTCATCGTCGGCATGATCCTCTACGGCACGATGGCGCTGCTGCCGAGCTTCCTGCAAGGGCTGATGGGCTACCCGGTGGTCTACACCGGCGCCGTGACCGCGCCGCGCGGCATCGGCACCATGATCGCGATGATCGTGGTCGGCCGGCTGGTGCAGCGGGTCGACGTCCGCGCCATCATGGCCGTGGGCTTCGGCCTGACCGCGTTCTCGCTCTGGCAGATGACGCGCCTGACGCTCGAGATGGACAGCTCGCTGATCATCGTCTCGGGCTTCATCCAGGGCCTGGGCATCGGCTTCACCTTCGTGCCGCTGTCGACCGCCGCCTTCGCGACCCTGGCGCCGCGGCTGCGCAACCAGGGCACGCCGGTCTTCAGTCTGTTGCGCAACATCGGCAGCAGCGTCGGGATCTCGATCGTGCAGGCCCTGCTGACCGAAAACTCGGGCCGGGCCCATGCGACGCTCGCCGCCACCGTGGGGCCGGGCAACCATGGCCTCGCCGGCCTGCCGCATCTGTTGAACCCGTCCAGCCCGGCCGGCCTCGCGATGCTGAACGGCGAGGTCACGCGCCAGGGCGTGCTGATCGGCTACCTGTCCGACTTCGGCATCATGATGGCGGTCACGCTGGCCGCGATCCCGCTGTTGCTGCTGATCCGCAGCCCCGGCCGCGCCGCCCCAGGGGCCGCGGCCGAGGTGCCGCACTGAAGAGCCCCCACGGCTCCCCCACTGCGTGTGGGTCGCTGCCCCCCGGGGGGGCCGCAGGCCGCCTTGGGGCGGCCCGGCGCCGGCCTGATCCTCGCGGGCGCTCAGAAGTCGACCAGCGCCAGCCCGATGGTGAACACCGTGCGCTTGCGGTTGTAGTCGACCAGGGTGTCGCCGTAGCCGTAGAAGAGCTGGGTCTGCAGGCGCAGGTTGCTCCTCACCGGGTCGCCGATGACCTTCAGCCATTCGAGCTTCACCGCGCCCTTGCCGCCATGCGCCCAGGCCACGACCTGGTTCAAGCGATCGATCTGCCAGGTGAGCCGGATGTCGGCGTTGCCCAGGTACTTGGTGATGTCGGGGTTGTCGTCCTTGGCGGCGTTCTCGGAGATGCGCGACCAGACCCGTCCGGTGATCGTGAACTGGTCGCCGAGCTCGGCGCCGCCCATCAGGTAGACCCGGTTCCAACTGCGCGAATAGGGCAGGTCCTGGCCATTCGACTGGTGCACCAGCCCCACGCCGGTGTAGCGCAGCCGCCAGCCGCCCGGCAGCTTGTAGTCAAGCGGGTAGCTGTACATGACCTCGGGCTCGTGGTCGGTGGTGCGGAACGGGCGCGACAGATCTTCGTTGAACACCTGCCAGGTCGAGAGCTGCGAGTAGGCGAACCAGAGGCCGTCCTTCTTGACCGGATCGTCGCCGGTGAGCAGCCCCTGCGCGAGCTTGGTGCGCAGCGACAGGCCGATGCGCATGTCCTGCGCCTGGTAGGGCCGGTCGACACCGGTGTGGTTGGGCGCCGGCGAAGTCGCCGTCTCGGGCTCACGTGCGGCCACGCCGAGGCCGACGCTGAGCGGTCGGTAGCCGCGGAAGCCCAGCGTGCCGCAGCTGCTGCCCGCCTCCAGCTCCCAGAAGCGCGACAGCAGCGAGTATTGGCGGTCGCGGCAGCCGTCCTCGGTGGCGATCGTGATCACCCGCGTGGCCGGCACCGTGGCGTCCACCGGCGGCATCGTCTCGACCAGCACCGACGGCGCCGTCGGCACCGCGGCCGCGGGCAGGGTCTGCTGCTGGGCCCAGCGGTCGAAGCAGGCGAGCCGCGCCTCGTTGTTGCCGCTGCCCGTCAGGCGCTGGCACTGTTGCCAGGTCAGTTCGGATTCGGAAAGGGGACTCGGCGGCTTGTCCACCGCCTGGGCCAGGGCGCCGGTGGCGCCGAGGCCGGTGAAAAGAGCGGTGAATAGAAGGGTGCGTTGATTCATCGATCAGTTGCCGAATTGCCAATCTTGTTCAGGACGAACGGATGCGTGCTGTCGTTCGCGGCGTCGCGCCAGACCCCCTTGAACTCTCGACCGCACGACCCCGGCTGCATCGCGCCCAGCCAGACGCCGCTGATGGCGTGGCCGTCCAGCGATTCGTCGAGGCTCAGCATGCCGTCGTCGTCGATATCTCCCGCCAGCTGCGACACGGTCGCGGGGCCACTGTCACCGTCCCGCGCGATTGTGCCGCGCACCCCGGCGTAGTCGGGATGTTGGTTGAGCTTGACTTTTGCCACGCCCTGGGTGCCGTCGATGCGCGCTTCCCAGTCGCCGAACAGTGCCTGCAGCGGCAGCTCGGAGGCGCTGGCGGGGCAGGCCGCAGGGCCACCTTGCGCCGCGGCGCCGGCGGCGAAGGCGATGCAGGCCGCGGCCAGCCAGGCCCTGCGAATGCCCTTCATGGCGCGGAGGCGGCCGCGGCGGCAGCGGCAGCCGCGTTGTCCTGCACCTTGCGCGCGAACTCGGCGCGCAGCGCCTTGAGCTTCTCGCGCGGATCTTCCTTGGCGGTCTTCTTGTCGAGCGCCATCTCGGCGATGAAGCGGCTCGGCTGGGCGGCGACCATCTCGCGGCCCTTCTTGCGCCGCTTGGTCCAGCTCACCGCCAGGCTGCGCTGGGCCCGCGTGATGCCCACGTACATCAGGCGGCGCTCTTCCTGGAGCCGGGTCAGCGTGTCTTCGCTGATCTTTTCCTGCCGGCCGCCGTCGTCGTCGAGCTTGAAGGGCAGCAGGCCCTCGGTCACGCCGACCAGCATCACGTGCGGCCATTCGAGGCCCTTGGAGGCGTGCAGCGTCGACAGCGTGACCACGTTCTGGTCCTGCTCGCGCTCGCTGATGGTCGACAGCAGCGAGATCGTCTGCGCCACTTCGAGCAGGCTCTTGCGCTCGCTCTCGACAGTGGCGCCGGAGGCGTCGTCGATGGTGCCGCCGCAGCGCTGCGACATCCAGTCGCAGAACTCCATCACGTTGGTCCAGCGGCTGGCCGCGGCCTGCTCGCTGTCCTCGCCGTCGTAGAGGTGCTTTTCGTAGTCGATCTCCTTGAGCCATCCACCCAGGAAAGCGCGCGCGTCCTCGGCGCCCATGGTGCGGCGGGCCCGGTACTCGAGATCGTTGATGTAGCGGCCGAACTCATGCAGGCCCTCTTGCGCACGCTTGGGCATCACGCTGGGCAGCGAGGGGCTGAACAGGGCCTCGAACAGGCTCAGCTTGTACTGGCTCGCGAAGGTGCCGAGCGCGGCAAGCGTGGTGTGGCCGATGCCGCGCTTGGGCGTGGTCACGGCGCGCAGGAAGGCCGGGTCGTCGTCGTTGTTGACCCATAGCCGGAACCAGCCGCACAGGTCCTTGATCTCGGCCCGGTCGAAGAAGCTCTGGCCGCCCGAGACCTTGTACGGAATCTGCGCCTTGCGCAGCGCCTGCTCGAACACGCGGGCCTGGTGGTTGGCGCGGTAGAGGATCGCGAAGTCGCGAAACTCCTTGTGCTGCGGGCCTTGCGCGGTGGCGTCGCCGGCGCGCAGGCTCTGGATGCGTGCCACGGTGCGCTCGGCCTCGTGGGCTTCGCTGTCGGCATCGACGATGCGCACCGGCTCGCCCTCGCCGAGTTCGCTGAACAGCGTCTTCGGGAACAGCTTCGGGTTCGGGCCGATCACGTTGTTGGCGGCGCGCAGGATCGCGCTGGTGCTGCGGTAGTTCTGCTCGAGCTTGATGACCTTGAGGTTCGGGTAGTCCACCGGCAGCTTCTTGAGGTTGTCGAGGGTGGCGCCGCGCCAGCCGTAGATCGACTGGTCATCGTCGCCCACC
The DNA here is from genome assembly GCF_030486595.1 of Variovorax ginsengisoli. Classification (GTDB taxonomy): domain Bacteria; phylum Pseudomonadota; class Gammaproteobacteria; order Burkholderiales; family Burkholderiaceae_C; genus Variovorax; species Variovorax ginsengisoli_B. The sequence continues at coordinate 117,776 of NZ_JAUJZH010000019.1, forward strand.
GCGGTGAAGCGGCCGCGCTCGCCGACCAGCGCCTTCAGCACTTCGTACTGGGTCGCGTTGGTGTCCTGGTATTCGTCGACCAGCACGTGGCCGAGCGCCGCCTGCCACTTGGCCCGCACCTCGTCGTGCTGCTGCAGCAGCTTCAGCGGCATGCCGATCAGGTCGTCGAAGTCGACGCTCTGGTAGGCCGCCAGCCGTTCTTCGTAGCGCGCCATGATGCGGGCCGTGATGCGCTCGTTGTCGTCGGCCGCCTGGGCCTCGGCCTGGGCCGCGTTGAGGCCCATGTTCTTCCACTTGCTGATGGTCCACTGCCAGATCCGCGCGGTGGCGGCATCGGTGGTGCCGCCGGCGTCCTTGAGGATCTTGGTGACGTCGTCGCTGTCCAGGATGCTGAAGGCCGGCTTCAGGCCCAGCACCGCGCCGTCCTCGCGCATCATGCGCACGCCTAAAGCGTGGAAGGTGCAGACCACCACCTGTTTGGCATCGCGCCCGATCAGGCCCTTGGCGCGTTCGCGCATCTCGGAGGCGGCCTTGTTGGTGAAGGTGATGGCGGCGATCCGCTTGGGCTCGAGGCCGGCCTGGATCAGGCGCGCGATCTTGTGCGTGATCACGCGGGTCTTGCCCGAGCCCGCGCCCGCAAGGACCAGGCAGGGGCCGTGCATGTAGTTGACGGCTTCTTGTTGCGCGAGATTGAGACCGGAAGACATGGGGAGTTCGGAGGCGGGAACCGCGAATGATACGGGCGCCCCTGCGCCGCCCTGGCCGCCCGACTGTGGTAGGCGCGCCGCGCATGGACAATCGCCGCGTGCTGCAGATCTTCCTCGTCACCGTTCCCTTCTTCGCCTTGATAGCCGCCGGCTATGCCGCGGCCCGCGGCGGCCTGCTGCCGCTGGCGGCGATTCCGGGGCTGAACGCCTTCGTGCTCTATTTCGCGCTGCCCTGCATGCTGTTTCGCTTCGGCGCCAGGGCACCGATCGGCCAGTTGCTGGACGGCGGCGTCGCGCTGGTCTGGTGCCTGAGCGCGCTGATCGTGGTCGGCGCCACGGTCGCGCTGAGCCGCCATGGGCGCATCGGCTGGAACGACGCGGCCTTCGGGGCCCTGGTGGCGGCCTTTCCGAACACCGGCTTCATGGGCGTGCCGCTGCTGGTGGCGATCCTCGGCGCCCAGGCGGCATCGACCACGATCATCACGATGGCCTTCGACATGGTGGTCACCTCGTCGCTCTGCATCGCGCTGTCGCGGCTCGACGGCGCCGACGGGCATGGCGCTGCCAAGGCCCTGCGGCAGGCGCTGCGCGGCATCTTCCAGAATCCGATGCCCTGGTCGATCCTGCTGGGCGTGCTGGCCTCTGCGACCCGCTTCACGTTCTCGGGCCCGATCGAGCGCACGGTCGCGATGCTGGCAGAGGCGGCCTCGCCGGTGGCGCTGTTCACGATCGGCGCGGTCCTGGCCCGGTCGGCGGTGCTGGCGCGCGAACACCGCGCCAGCGCGGCGGTCGCGCAGGCCCTGGGCAGTGCGGCCGGCCGCTCGCCGCCGTCCCAGGCGGCGCTGGCGGACGTGCTGCCCGTGGTGGCGATCAAGTTGCTGGCGCATCCGCTGCTGGTGTGGGCCCTGGCGCATGGCGTGCGGGCGCTTGGGGTGCCGCTCGGCGGGCCGGCGCTGGTCGCGATGGTGCTGGCCGCGGCACTGCCCAGCGCCAGCAATGTCTCGATGCTGGCCGAGCGCTTCGGCGCCGACGACGGGCGCATCGCCCGCATCATCCTGTGGACCACCGTGGCCGCGTTCTTCAGCTTTCCGCTGGCGGCCGGCTGGCTGGGTCAGGGCGTGAGCACGCCGAGCTTGTAGGGATCGGCGTCGGGCAGCAGCTCGCAGCGCGAGAGGTCGCGCCCCTGCGTACCGTCGCAATAGAAGGTGTTGCGGACCCGCCCGAACAGCGTCGGCGAGGAGGTGAACAGCACGCCCTGGTTGGGCTGCCACCGCTCCTTGGCGCCGTCCTCGGGCGCGATCGCCGGCGCGGCAGCCGCATCGCTCGCGCCGTGAGCGGCCCCGCCGGCCGGCGTCGTGAACTCGGCCAGCGTGTGCTGGGCTTCGTCGCCGCGCCAGCGGGTGACGAGTTCGGCGGGCTGCGGCCGCCCGACCATCGGGATCAGCAACGCGTGGACCTGGAAGCCGCGTCCGAAGCGGTGCTCCTTGCCCGCCAGGAAGGCATAGGCGCAGGCCGCCTGGCACTGGCCCTTGACCTCGGTGTTCACGCCCGCCGCCTGGATGGCGCGGGCGTAGTCGCCGGCCACCTCGGCCGAGCCGCCCAAGGCGTTCTCGAACACCACGGTGCGAACCTTTCCGCCGGCCAGATGGGTTTCGAAATCCTTCACCGCGCTGCCGTCGAGCGTCCCGCTGACCAGCAAGCGGTTGCCCTCGAGCTCCAGGTCCGCCGCTGGCGCGCCGGCGGTCAGGCCAGCCAGTACAAGGCCCCACAAAGTCCCTGATAGCGTCTTCACGAAGTGACCCTTTCGCAAGACCCCGCAGTAGGTCCCGCTGCGACCATAGCTTGGACAGCGCGTCGGCGCTTCGTCAACTGTTGTTGCAGAGTATTTCCTACAACGGGGCTTCGCAGAAGCAGATAGTGTGAAGTATTCCGTTTGACTAATGCTTAGGTATTCCTTAGCGCTGCTACAGTGGGCGCATGGATCGGGAGAGTGGCATGACGACTTGGACGCGCACGGTGCTGTGGATGGTGTGGCTGGCCGCTGTCGGCTGGCTTTGGTTCGGCGGTTCGCTCGGAACCGGTGCCGCCTTGGCGGCGGCCTTGCTGAGCCTGCTGATGTTCGCCCTGCCGGGTGCGGTCAGACGCCGCCGCTCGGGTCTGCAGTATGTGGAGATGGGGAAGGAGCCGGTCGGGTTGCTCTGATTCTTCGTCAGTTGGGGGCGGAGACAACCTAGTCAGTTGAGGACAGAGCAAAAACTGCTGCGCAGTTTTTGCTCTGTGCCACAAAGTATTCAGATGGCCTGCGGATCCACATCCACCAGCCAGCGAATCACGCCCTTCCCCTCGGGTTGCCGGCGCAGCCCGTGCAGCAGCGGCTGCCACCCGGCCAGCAGCTTCTGCAAGGCGGCCCGCGAGCCGCTCTCGATCAGCATCTGCGCCCGCTCCACGTTCGCCACCCGCTGGATCGTCAACGGCACCGCCGGATAGCGCGTGACCCGGTCGGCGCCGGGCAGGGCCTCGGCGGCCGCGCTGGCGGCGTTCAGGAAGGCCTGCGCGGCCTCCTGGGTGCGCGCGTCGGCGCGCAGCAGGGCCTGGAAGGCGAAGGGCGGCATGCCGGCGGCGGCGCGCTCCGACAGTTCGCCCTGGGCGAAGGCCGCATAGTCGTGGCGAAGCAGCGCCGCGAACAGCGGATGCTGCGGATGATGGGTCTGGATCCACATCTCGGCGCTGCTTTGCTGCGCCGTCAGATAGGCGGCATCGCGGCCGGCCCGGCCGGCCGACTGCATCAACAGGCCGAACAGCCGCTCGGGCGCCCGGAAATCGCTGGAGAACAGCGCGCCGTCCGGGTTGATCGCCGACACCAGCGTGATGCGGCGGAAGTCGTGGCCCTTGGCGATCATCTGCGTCCCCACCAATACGTCGACCTCGCCGGCATGGACCGCGGCCAGCTGCGATTCGAGCGCCCCCTGCTTGCGCGTGCTGTCGGCATCGATGCGGGCGATGCGCACCGCGCTGCCGTCGGGGCGCCGGACCGGCGCGAACAGCTCGCCGAGATGCTCCTCGAGCCGTTCGGTGCCCCGGCCGACCGGGGCGATGTCCGGGTTGCCGCAGGCCGGGCAGGCGCGCGGCACGCGCTCGGTGAAGCCGCAGTGGTGGCAGCGCAGCGTGCGGTCGATCTTGTGGAAGACGCGGAAGGCGCTGCAGTGCGGGCATTCGCTCTTCCAGCCGCAGTCGCCGCAGGCCAGCACCGGCGCGTAGCCGCGCCGGTTCAGGAACACCATGCTCTGTTCGCCGCGCGCGATCCGCTGGCCGATGGCGTCGAGCAGCGCGCCCGACAGCACGGTTTTGGGCGGCTGCAGGTTCATGTCGACCAGCCGGACCGCGGGCAGCGCGCCGGCGCCGACCCGCGAGGGCATCGCCAGCCGCCGGTAGCTGCCGCCGGCATCCTCGCCCTCGGCCGGCCGGCTGCGGTGCCAGCTTTCGAGCGAGGGCGTGGCCGAGCCGAGGATCACCTTGGCGCCTTCGCGGCGGCCGCGCCAGACCGCCAGGTCGCGGGCCGAGTAGCGCGCCCCCTCCTGCTGCTTGTAGCTGGGGTCGTGCTCCTCGTCGACCACGATCAGGCGCAGGGCCGGCATCGAGGCGAACACCGCCATCCGGGTGCCGAGCACGATGCGCGCCGCGCCGCCGTGCGCCGCCAGCCAGCTCGCCAGCCGCTGGGGGTTGGTCATGCCGCTGTGCAGGGAGACCACCGCGTCGGCGCCGAAGCGCGCCTTGAAACGCGCCTCGAGCTGCGGCGTCAGGTTGATCTCCGGCACCATCACCAGCGCCTGCGCCGCCGGCTCGCGGGCCAGCAGCGTCGCCACGCTGCGCAGGTAGACCTCGGTCTTGCCGCTGCCGGTGCTGCCGAACAGCAGGAAGGGGCCGGGCTCGGCCTCGAAGCGGGCCAGTGCCTCGGTCTGCTCGGCTGTGAGCGCCACCACGGCGGCCGCCGGTTCGCCGCCGACGCACGCGGCCGGCGCTTGGCGCTTGAGCCGCCGCGCCAGCTGGACCGCGCTCAGGTCGCGCAGCTGCGGCGGCAGGGCGGCCAGCGCGATTTCGCCGAGCGAGCGCTGGTAGTAGCGGGCGGCGAAGGCGACCAGGTCGCGCCAGCCGTCGCCGAGCGGCGGCAGCGCGTCGAGCACGCCGGCGATCGGCTTGAGTTCGATCTCCGAGCCCGGGTCCTCGCCGGCGCTGCGCACCGCCCAGGCCACACCCAGCACCTCGCGGCGGCCCAGCGGCACCCGCACCAGTGCGCCCGGCGCCACAGCCACGGGGCTTTTGTAGCTAAGTACATCCCCTAGTGCACTGTGCGCCGGAGTTTGTACGGCGACGTCGATGCACCAATTCAAGGCAGCTTCCGGCTAGGCACGTTTGTTAAAGCGAAATTGAGCAAAACAGCATAAGTCGTTGATTTTCCAGTGCTTTGCGGTCCATCCAGAGTTTCTGTGGATAACTTTGTTGATATCAGGGCTCGACACCGCGCGAACCCTTGAAAATCAAGGCTCCGGCTGGAATGCCCGTAAAAAAAGCAAAGTTCAAACCCTATATGAATCAATGACTTAGCTTCGCTATCGCTTTAGGAGCAGGCCAGATCGCGGCTCGGCGGATTTTGCGCACCGCAACAGCTGTTTTGTGCATAAGTCAGTCCCTCCTTACGCTTTTGGCGCTTGACAAACGCCGGGCAGCCGTTCTCAGGTACTTACAAGTCATAACAAAACGCTCAAGCACGCAGCATCCGCGACTGCGCATGCACCGCGGCCACCAGGGTCGCGACATGCTCGGGCGGCGTGAACTGGCTGATGCCGTGGCCGAGGTTGAAGATGTGGGTCGGGCCGGTGCTGTCGGGGTCGGTGTGCGGGCGGCCGAAGCTGTTCAGCACCTTGGCCACTTCTTCCTCGATCTGGCGCGGGTGCGCGAACAGGACGTTGGGGTCGATGTTGCCCTGCAGGGCCTTGCCGCCGGGCCCTTCGCCGACGCGCGCGCGGGCCTGGCCGAGGTTCACGGTCCAGTCCAGGCCCAGCACCTCGCAGGCCAGCGGCTGCATGTCCTCGAGCCAGAGCCCGCCGCCCTTGGTGAACACGATCCGCGGCACCGGCCGGCCGTCGGCGCCGTCACGGCGCAGCTGCGACAGCACGCGCTGCGTGTAGGCCAGGCTGAAGGCCTGGAAGGCGCCGTCGGCCAGCACGCCGCCCCAGCTGTCGAACACCATCACGGCCTGGGCACCGGCGTCGATCTGGGCGTTGAGGTAGGCGGCCACGGCATCGGCATTGACCGCGAGCAGGCGGTGCATCAGGTCGGGGCGGCTGTAGAGCAGCGTCTTGACCTGCCGGTAGTCGCTCGATCCCGCGCCTTCGACCATGTAGCAGGCCAAGGTCCAGGGGCTGCCCGAGAATCCAATCAACGGCACCCGGCCGTCGAGCGCGCGGCGGATCGAGGCGACCGCGTCGAAGACGTAGCGCAGCTTGTCCATGTCGGGCACGGCCAGGGCCCCGATGCCGGCCTCGTCGCGCACCGGCCGCGCGAAGCGCGGGCCTTCGCCGGCCTCGAACGAGAGGCCCAGCCCCATCGCGTCGGGCACCGTCAGGATGTCGGAGAACAGGATCGCGGCATCGAGCGGGAAGCGCTCGAGCGGCTGCAGCGTGACTTCGGTCGCGTAGTCGACGTTGGTGGCCAGGCCCATGAAGCTGCCGGCCTTGGCCCGGGTCGCCAGGTATTCGGGCAGATAGCGCCCGGCCTGGCGCATCAACCAGACCGGCGTGTGGTCGGTGGCCTGGCGCCAGCAGGCGCGCAGGAAGGTGTCGTTCTTCAGGGGGGCGAAAGGCATCCCCCGATTGTCGCAGGGGAGTCCGGGCGGGGGCCGGGCCGGCCGCCCGGAGGCGCTCTCAGGTCTTGTACTTGATCGAGCAGCCGTAGGGGCGGGTCGCGGCGGCGCTGATCGCCTTGCCGCCGAAGGCCTCGCCCAAGGCCTGGTTGACGTAGTTGGTGGCGGTCTTGATGTCCTCGGCGCGGGCCGAGGGAATGCTGTCGATGCCCCCGGCGTAGACCAGGGTGCCCTTGGGGTCGACGATGAAGATGTGGGGCGTGGTGCGCGCGCCGTAGGTGCGGCCGATGACGCCGTCCTCGTCCATCAGCAGCGCGGTGGGGGCGCCCGATTGAGCCTTCATCCAGGCCGCCAGCGCCTCCGGTTTCAGGTAGTCGCCGTGGCCGCGCTCGGTCGAGTTGATGGACAGCCAGACCACGCCCTTGGCGGTGGCGGCCTTCTGGGTGGCGGGCATGTTGCCGCTGCCGTAGTGCTTGCCGACGAAGGGGCAGCCCGGGTTTGTCCATTCGAGGACCACGAACTTGCCGGCGAAATCCGACAGGCGGTGCGAGGTGCCGGCGGTGTCGACGGCGACGAAATCGGGTGCCGGCTGGCCGACCGCAGGCGCCGCGGCGGCCTGGGCGTTGAGCATGAAGGTGGCGCCGAGCGCCACCGCGGCGGTCATGATGGCGCGCCGCGAAGCCCGGCTGAGGGCCGCGCGGGCATCGCGAGCGGCGCGGTAGGAACGAGAGCCGGAGGTGGACGATGTGGACATGTCGGCTGGGACTCCTGAATAAATACTCAATAACCGCGACAGCTTAGAACGGATTCTTCATGTCCATGTGACAACCCGTTAGGGCCCGGGGTCAAAGCCGGGCGAGTGCTTCGCGGAGTTCATTCTTGCCCAGGATCTCGGTCAGCACCACGGGCGGCTGGCCGGGCGCCTGCAGCACGTAGACCGGCACGCCGCTGCGGCCCAACGCCATCAGGGCCTCGGTGATGGCCGGATCGCGCCGAGTCCAGTCGGCGCGCAGCAGCGCCACCCGGCGGGCATCGAAGTCGGCCAGCACCTCGGCATCGGCCAGGGTGCTGCGCTTGTTGTATTGGCAGGTCACGCACCAGGCAGCCGTGAAGTCAATGAACACCGGCTGCCCGGCCGCCGCCAGGGCGCTGGCGCGCTCGGCCGACCAGGGCTGCCAGCGCTGGCCCGCCGCCGCCGTCGCGACCGGTTCGAGCGGCCGCACGACGTGGCCGCCGATGGCGCCGGCCAGCACGGCCGTGAGGGCGACCGTCAGGCCGGCGAGCACCAGGCGGGTGCGGCCGCGCAGGGTCAGGCTCCAGGCGATCGCCGCCAGGCAGACGAGCAGGCCCAGCAGGGCGCCGGCGCCGTCGATGCCGCTTTGCTGGCCCAGCACCCAGACCAGCCAGGCCACCGTGGCGAACATCGGGAACGCGAGCAGGCGGCGCAGCGTGTTCATCCAGGCGCCCGGCCGGGGCAGCAGCCGGGCCACGGCGGGCACGAAGCCGGCCGCCAGGTAGGGCAGCGCCAGGCCAAGGCCGAGCACCGCGAACATCAGCAGCGCCTGGCCGGCGGGGAGGGCGATCGCGAAACCCAGCGAGGCGCCCATGAAGGGCGCGGTGCAGGGCGATGCGACCACCACCGCCAGCACGCCCGACAGGAAGTCGTTGGCCACCGGATGGCGGGCCTGCACGGCCCCGATCGATGCCGGCGCCATGCGGCCGAACTCGAACAGGCCGGCCAGGTTGAGCCCGATCAGCGTGAACAGCGCGGCCAGGGGCGCCACCACCGCGGGCGACTGCAACTGGAAGCCCCAGCCGAGCTGGGCGCCGGCGGCCCTCAGCGCGAGCATCGCGCCACCCAGGGCCAGGAAGGAAAGGATCACGCCGCCCGTGTAGGCCAGGGCAGCCAGCCGGTGGGCGCGGCGGTCGTCGGCATGGCGCGTGAAACCCAGTACCTTGATCGCCAGCACCGGGAAGACGCAGGGCATCAGGTTCAGCAGCAGGCCGCCGATCAGCGCGCCGAGCAGGGCGGCGACGAAGCCGGCCGAGGGCGGTGCCGGCCGCGGCGCGGGCGGCGTGGCATTGGCCGCGAGCGCTGCCGTCAGGGCCGGCGACACCTGGGCCGGCGCCGCGACGCTCGGCCAGCTGCCGGCCACCGGCGCCTCGGCGCGCCAGGCGGCCGGCTGGCCGGGCTGGCGATCGGCTTCGGCGAGCGCCACCACCACCGGCATGACGGCGGGGCTGGCGCTGCGCTGGTCGGCCAGCGGCACGGTGGCGGTCCAGGCATCGCCCTGCCAGGTTTGGGTCCAGTCCTTGCCCAGCACGGCGCCGGTGCGAATCACCTCGGCGGTTTCGGGAAAGAACTCCAGGGTCTTGCCCTGGGCGGCGGCGGGCAGGCCGTCGAGGCGCACCTGCAGCTTGTCGCCGTCGATGGCGATCCGGCCCGGCTGCGCCAGCGCGGCGGGCTGGGCGGCGAGCGCGGCATCGAAATCGGCCTTGTGCAGCGCCGTCGAGCCCTGCAGCGGCAGCTTGAGAAGGAATTCCCCGTCTTCGGGAATGCACTCCTTGCTGCACACCAGCCAGGAGGCCTTGAGCCGAACTTCCATCTCGGCCGCGCCAGTGAGCGCCGGCTGCGGCCTGAAGTCGGCCCCGACGCTGAGCGGCACCGGCAGCAGCACGGTGTTCTCGTAGCCGTAGTTGGCCAAGTTGCCGATCGGGATCTTGCGCGGCACGGGCCAGGCGATGTCGCCGCTGGAAACGCCCGCCGGCAGGGACCATGCAAGCTCGGTCGGCAGACCGGAGTCGCCCGCATTCTTCCAGTAGGTGTGCCAGCCGGGCTGGTGGGCGATCTGCAGGCCGACCCAGAGCGGCGCGCCCGGCGACACGCCCTCGGGGGCATGGGCGACGAGCTCGGCCCGCACATGCGGGGTGGTGACCACCGGGCCGGTCCTGGCGGACAGCTGGGCCACGGCCGGCAGGCAGGCCGCGAGGCTGGCGCAGAGGAATGCCGCGAGGCGGAATCGGGAAAGGAGGGACATGCCGTCAGTCGGAGCGGGCGCGCGAGGCGAAGTTCCGGCTCATCCGCCCCACCCCAGCACCACGCGCCGGCTGTTGGCGCTCTTCTTCTCGATCTTGGTGACCACCACGGAGCCGATCTCGCCGGTGTTCGCCACGTGGGTGCCGCCGCAGGGCTGGAAATCGATGGCCTGGTCGCCGCTGCCGATGCGGATCGTGCGGACCGTGCCGGTGCCGCGCGGCGGCTGCACGCTCATGCTCTTGACCAGGGCCGGGTTGGCGTCGAGCTCGGCATCGCTGATGGCGCCGACCACCAGCGGATGGGCGGCCGCCACCAGCCGCGCGAGGCCGGCCGTCAGGGCCTCCTTGTCGAGCGGGTCGGTCATGTGGAAATCGAGCCGCGCGTAGTCGGGCGTGATCGAGCAGCCATTGACCGGCTGCGGCACCAGGTGGCACAGCAGGTGGGTGGCGGTATGGAAGCGCATCAGCTTGTGGCGGCGCTCCCAGTCGATCGCGGCGGTGACGCGCACGCCGGGCTGCAGCGCGGCGACCAGGGCCTCCTGGCCCGCGGCCGGGACATGGACGATATGGTCGGTGGGCCTGCCGTCGGCATCCTTGGCCTTGCGGGTATCGGCGATCGCGATCTCGCGGCCGTCGGCCAGCACCAGCCGGCCGTTGTCGCCGGCCTGGCCGCCGCCCAGCGGATAGAAAACGGTGCGGTCGAGCACGATGCCGCCTTCGTCCGCGGCGACCACGAGGGCCTCGCAGTCGCGCAGGTAGGCATCGGAGCGGAACAGGTCGTCGGTCATGGCCCGATGGTAGCGGCGCGGCGGCGGGGGAGCCGGCCCACGCCCGAAAGCGCCCGCAGCCGACACCGGCGGCGATGCGGGGCGGGCAGGATGGCGCCAGAATGAACTTGCCCATGACCCCACCCCTTTTCATGCGGCGCTCGCTGCTCGCCCCGGCTGCGGCGGCGCTGCTGCTGGCCGCCTGCGGCGACGCCGCGAAGCTGGCGCCGGAAGCCGAGACCGGGCCGACGCCGACGCTGCCGGCACCGCGCCAGGCCCTGCTGCCGACCGTCAATGTCGCGCCGGTCGTGGGTTGGACCGACACCGCCGGCCCGACCGCGCCCGACGGCTTCGCGGTGACGGCGCTGGCCCGCGGCCTGGACCATCCGCGCACCGTCTACACGCTGCCCAACGGCGACGTGCTGGTGGTCGAGAGCAACAAGCCGCCGAAGCCCGAAGGCAGTCACGACGGCGGCAGCGGGTTGGTCGCACGGATCAAGCAGTGGGTCACCAGCCAGGTCATGAAGCGCGCCGGCGCCGGGGTGCCGAGCGCCAACCGCATCACCCTGCTGCGCGACGCCGACCACGATGGGGTCGCCGAACTGAAGCAGGTGTTCATGCAGAACCTGAACTCTCCCTTCGGCGTCGTGCTGGTCGGCAACGAACTGTTCATCGCCAATGCCGACGCGCTGGTCAAGGTGCCGTATGCCGACGGCCAGACCCAGGTCACGGCGGCGCCGGTCAAGGTGACCGACCTGCCCGCCGGCATCAACCACCACTGGACCAAGCACGTGGTCGCCAACCGCGAGGGCACGAAGCTCTATGTCACGGTCGGTTCCAACAGCAACGTGGGCGAGAACGGCATGGAGGCCGAGGAGGGGCGCGCCGCCGTCTGGGAGGTCGACTTGAAGAGCGGCGAGAAGCGGCTGTTCGCCAGCGGCCTGCGCAACCCCACGGCGCTCGCCTGGGAGCCCGACACCGATGTGCTGTGGGCGGTGGTCAACGAACGCGACGAGCTCGGCAGCGACCTGGTGCCCGACTACCTGACCTCGGTCAAGGACGGTGCCTTCTACGGCTGGCCGTGGAGCTACTACGGCGGCTATGTCGATGCCCGCGTGAACCCGCAGCGCCCGGACCGGGTCGCCGCCGCGGTGGTGCCCGACTACGCGCTGGGTTCGCACCGGGCGCCGCTCGGCATCGCCTTCTCGCGCCCGGGGGCCATGCCCGTGGAGTTCGCCAACGGCGCCTTCATCGGCGAGCACGGGTCCTGGAACCGCAAGCCGCTGGCCGGCTACAAGGTGGTCTTCGTGCCCTTCATCGGCGGCCGGCCCAGCGGTCCGCCGGTCGATTTCCTGACCGGCTTCCTGACCGCCGACGACAAGGCGCAGGGCCGCCCGGTCGGCGTGGCGTTCGATAACAGCGGTGCGCTGCTGGTCGCCGACGATGTCGGCAACGCGGTCTGGCGGGTCAGGAAAAAGTAGTGTGAACGGGGCTTAGAACCCCGCCAGCACCACCTTCCCCTGCGCCTTGCCGCTCTCGATCAGCGCGTGGGCCCGGCGCAGGTTGGCGGCGTTGATGGCGCCGAAGCTCGCGTTGGCCGTCGTGCGGATGCGGCCGGCATCGACCAGCTGCGCCACCTCGGCCAGCAGTTCGCCCTGGCGCGCCATGTCGGCGGTCTCGAAGCGCGAACGGGCGAACATCATTTCCCAGTGCAGCGAGATGCACTTGGTCTTCAGCGGCATGGCGTCGAGAACGGGCAGGTCGTCGATCACCGCCATCCGGCCCTGCGGCTGGAGGCTTTCGATGATCTGCGTGTAGTGCTGGCCGGTCTGCGTCAAGCTGGCCACCATCTCGACCTCGCCGAAGTCGGCCGCCTTCAGTTCCCCGGCCAGTGGCTTCGAATGATCGATCACGGCATGGGCGCCGAGCTCGAGGCACCAGGCCCGGGTCTCGGGGCGCGAGGCGGTGGCGATCACGCGCAGCTGGGTCAGTTGGCGCGCCAGCTGGATCAGGATCGAGCCGACGCCGCCGGCGCCGCCGACGATCAACAGGGTCTGGCCGGCGCCGCCGCCCTGGGGCACGCCGAGGCGGTCGAACAGCAGCTCATAGGCCGTGAGGGTGGTCAGCGGCAGCGCCGCCGCCTGGGCGTCGTCGAGGCTGCGGGGCGCCAGCGCCGCGATGCGCTCGTCGACCGTGTGCAGCTCGCTGTTGGCGCCGGGACGGACGATCGAGCCGGCGTAGTAGACCCGGTCGCCGGGCTTGAACCGGGTGACGGCGCCGCCCACCGCCTCGACCGTGCCGACCGCGTCCCAGCCCAGCACCTTGGCCTGGCCGGCTTCGGGGGCTGCGTTGCGGCGCACCTTGGTGTCGACCGGATTGACCGAGATCGCCTTCACCCGCACCAGCAGGTCGCGGGGGCCGGGTGTCGGGGCCGGCAGCTCGAGGTCCTCGAGCGCGGCCGGGTTGTCGATGGGGAGGGACTGGCGGTAGCCGACGGCTTTCATGGGAGTTCCTTGATCGTTGCGACACGCTCAATGTAGAGTGGCAATCGAAAATTGATAAGAGGCCTCAAGAAAGCTTCACTTTCAAATGAAGATTGAAAATATCGCCGACCTGCAGGTGCTGGTCCACACGGCGCGCGGCGGCACGCTCACGGCGGCCGCCTCGGCGCTCGGCATCACGCCGGCGGCGGCCAGCGCGACCCTCAAGCGGCTCGAGTCGCAACTCGGCGCCCGCCTGTTCGAGCGCTCGACCCGGGCGATGCGGCTGACGCCGCAAGGCCAGACCTTGCTCGACTACGCGGTGCGCGCCTTCGAGCTGCTGGCAGAGGGCGAATCCCTGGTGCAGGCCGATCGCGGCGCGCTGGTGGGCACGGTGCGGGTGGCGGCGCCTTCCGACCTGACCCGGGTCACGCTGCTGCCCTGGTTCGACGACTTCCTCGCGCTGCACCCGGGCCTCCAGCTGGCGCTGTCGGTCGGCGACCGGCCGCTCGACGTCATGCGCGACGAGGTCGACATGGCGCTGCGCTACGGGCCGCTGGCCGACTCGCGGCTGGTGGCGAGGCGGCTGGCCGACTCCCGTCCGGCGCTGTGCGCCTCGCCGGCCTACCTGCGCCGCCATCCGGCGCCGCAGACGCCGCACGACCTGCTGCAGCACAACTGCCTCACCTTCCACCGCGGCGGACGGCGGCAGCGGCTGTGGCGCTTCGCCCGCCATGGCCACTGGACCGAGGTCCGGGTCGATGGCGACCGGGTGGTCGACGATGCCTCGCTGGCGCGCGAATGGGCCCTGGCCGGGCACGGCATCACCCTGAAGTCCGCGCTCGACCTGCAGCGCGACGTGGCCTCTGGCGCCCTGATGCGCCTGCTGCCCGACTGGGACACCGAGCCCTATCCGCTGCATGCGCTGCTGCCGAGCGGCCGCTTCGTGCCGGCGCGGGTGCGGGCGCTGGTCGACTTCCTGGCGCTGAAGTTCGCGTCGAACCCGACCCAGGAAACTGGCCCTAAGATCACCGCATGACAGCCCCCGCCAGCCGCTTCTGGTCCCAGCTCACGACGCGCGATTTCGCCGCCCTCGACCCGGCCGCCACGGTCGCGGTGCTGCCGCTGGGCGCCACCGAGCAGCACGGCCCGCACCTGCCGCTGGGCGTCGATTCGGCGCTGGTCGACGGCATCGTCGCCGCCACGCTGCCGCTGCTGCCGGCCGAGCTGCCGGTGCTGTTCCTGCCGACCCAGCAGATCGGCCTGAGCCCCGAGCACGCGCGCTTTCCCGGCACGCTGACCCTGTCCTCCACCACGCTGATCCAGCTCTGGAGCGAGATCGGCGCCGGCGTCGCGCGGGCCGGCCTGCGCAAGCTGGTGCTCTTCAACGCCCACGGCGGGCATTCGGGCGCCATGGACATCGTGGCGCGCGAGCTGCGGGCGGCGCACGGGCTCATCGTCTACAGCAGCAGCTGGTTCAACCTGCCGCTGGGCGAAGCCGGTGCGCAGTTCAGCGCCGACGAGCACCGCTTCGGCGTCCATGCCGGCGAGATGGAGACCTCGATGATGCTGGCGCTGGCACCCGGTCAGGTGGCGATGGGCGCGGCCCGCGACTTCGGCTCGACCTCGCGCCAGCGCGCCGCCGACTACCCGATCCTCGGCAACGGCCGCAGCGCGAAGTTGGGCTGGGCGATGGAGGACTACAACCCCGCGGGTGCGGCCGGCAACGCCGCCGCCGCGAGCGCGGACAAGGGCCGGGCACTTGTCGACGCCAGCGCAGCCCAGCTGGCGGCGCTGCTGGGCGAGGTCTCACGGCTGCCGCTGGCGACGGCCTACACGCAGCCGCTGCCCTGAACGTTGCTCCGCTGCCGATCAGCCGGCGACCAGCGGTCCCGCGGGTGCGGATTCCGGCAGCTTGATCGACCCGTCGGGCCGTTCGCAGGTGCCGATCAGCAGGCCGCTGGCAATGGCATGCGCACGCAGCGCCTCGAACACCTCGTCGCGCCCCGGATGGGACGAGAACGATGGCGCCGTGCCGAGCGCGAAAACTTGGAACGCATAGCGATGCACGCCATGGCCGGGCGGCGGGTCGGGCGGCAGCCAGGCCGCCTGGAGGTAGGAGTTGAGGCCGGCATGGCTGCCGTCGCCTTCGTTGTCGACGCTCGGCAGGGCGCCTTCGTGCAGGTTGCCGTCCGCGGGCGGCAGATCGACCACGAGGGCGTGCACCAGCGGATGAGGCGTCGGCGAATCGGCGTCCTCGACCACCACCACCAGCGCGGCCGCGTCGGCCGGCACGCCGACCCATTCGAGCGGCGGCGAGCGGCCGACGCCATCGGCCGTGTAGCGATCGGGCAGCGGCGCATGGTCGACGAAGGCCAGGCTGGTGACCCGGATCGAGGCCATGCCGGCACGCAGGCCGATGGTGTTGAAGGCGATTTCGTCCAGGCCGGCGCGCACGCCGTGCAGGGCGTGGCCAATCACGTCAGGGAGCTTCTCGAGCATTCGTCCGTTATATAGCAGCGCCGGTGGTTGGATGCGGGCGCTGGACGACAGGCGTTGTCGGCCGCGGCCCGCTATCATCGATTCGGACGCCGCCGGCCGGGCTGGGGCGTCCGCCCCCACAACTCCAAGGACTCGTATGAGCATCGTCTGGACCATTCTGATCGGCTTCGTCGCGGGCCTGGTGGCTCGGGCGATCAAACCGGGCGACGACTCGGCCGGCTTCATCATCACCACGCTGATCGGCATCGCCGGCTCGCTGATCGCGACCTACGTCGGCCAGGCCATGGGCTGGTACACGGCGGGCCAGGGCGCGGGCTTCATCGCCTCGGTGGTCGGGGCGATCGTGCTCTTGTTCCTGTACGGACTTGTCAAGCGCAAGACCTGAACCCGCGCCGGGCCCCGCAAAGCCGGCCCGCAAGGCGCGCAGCCGCCACCACCACCACGTCTACGTGGTCGAACTCGACGACCGGGTCTGGAACGTGGCGCGCTTCCGGCGCGCCAATCCCGACTACCGGCTGGGCATGCCCTTCGTCTATGTCGGCATGACCGGGCTCGATCCGGACGTGCGCTTCGACAAGCACAAGGCCGGCATCCAGGCCAACGGCTTCGTGCGCGACCACGGCCTGCGTCTGCTGCCGGCGCTGTACGCGATGTACAACCCGATGCCCTACGAAGCGGCGCGCGAGATGGAAGTCGAACTCGGCATCGCGCTGCGCAAAGCGGGTTACGGGGTCTGGCAGGCCTGATCCCTCACTTCGCGTCGCGGCCGTCCGCGGCGGCCTCGCCGATGCGGCGCAGGGTCTTGAGGGCGCGGTAGAGCACCACCCGGTCGTCGGCGCTCAATTGGCGGATTACGGCCGCCTGGCGCTGGCGTGCCAGCGGAATGATCTGCTCGTAGAGCGCCTGGCCGAGCGGGCTGATCCGGCAGGTCTGCCACTTGCGCGCGCCCAGCTGCTCGGCGTGCAGCGACAGCAGTCCCCGGCTCTCGAGCAGTCGCAGCGTGCGGCTCACCTGCGCCTTGTCGGCCGCCGAGCGCGTCACCAGCTCCATGAAAGGCAGCTGCCGCGCCTCGGCCAGCACCGACAGCATGCGCCACTCCGACACCGTCAGGCCGGCCTGCTCGGCGTAGGGCACGGTGATGGCGCGGCGCAGCGCATTGCTGGCGTGACTCATCATGGTGGTCAGGAAATCGTCGATCGCCAGGCTGGCGCCGCCTTCCTCCAGGCCGGTCCAGGGCGATGCGTCATGCCCGCACCCGGCCTCGGCAGCCGGCCGTGGCAGGGGGGCTTCTTGTTCTTCGTTGGGGTCCATGGTCAGGGCGGGTGAGGGCGCTCGCGGCAGGGGCAATGGGTGAATCGTCTCATTGAACGCAGGAAAAGACCTGTTCAGAGCATTTCGGTTGATTTGTCAATACGCTATTGTGCCTAGTTGATTGATCAACAAGAAAAGTGAAGAATACGGTTGCACGTTTCTCTGATGGGTGCTTGATCCATATGCGAAACAAACAGTTTGACCCCTGGCCGACCCCCATGCCCCTTGCTGGAGCCCCTCGATGAAATCCGCCCGCCGACTCTTCGTCACCGCCGCCATCGCAGGCGTGCTCACCTCCACGCTGGGTGCCGCACAAGCCCAGACAGCCGGTGCCTACCCGACCAAGCCGATCACCGTCGTGGTGTCCTACCCGCCAGGCGGCGACACCGACGCCATCGCGCGGCTGTTCGCCGACAAGCTGTCGCAGCGCCTCAAGCAGCCGGTGGTGATCGACAACAAGCCGGGCGCGGGCGGCGCGCTCGGCAACAACTTCGTCGGCCGGGCGCCCGCGGACGGCTACACGCTGCTGTTCACGCCGAACCCATTCACCACCGCGCCGCTGGTGATGAAGCTGTCGCCGAGCGCGGGCTACGACGTGCTGCACGGCTTCGAGCCGATCATCAAGACGGCGGTGCAGCCGCTGGTGCTGGTCGCCAATCCGGCCGCCGGGGTCAAGTCGGTGCCCGACATGATCAAGAGCGTGAAGGGCGGCAAGCCGCTGAGCTACGCCAGCCCCGGCGCCGGCTCGCCGATGCACATCCTCGGCGAGTGGCTCAACCGCGAGGCCGGCGTCAAGATCACCCATGTGCCCTACCGCGGCGTCGGCCCCTCGGTGACCGACGTGGTCGCAGGCCATGTCGACACCGCCTGGGTCACTTTCGGCCCGGTCACGCAGTACATCCAGCAGGGCCGGCTGGTGCCGCTGGCGATCGGCGACGCCCAGCGCTCGAAGCTGGCGCCCAACGTGCCGACCGTGGCCGAGGCCGGCTACAAGGACGTGGTGGTCGGTGCCTGGAACGGTTTCTTCGCGCCCAAGGGAACGCCGGCCGAAGTGGTCAAGCTGCTCAACACCCAGCTCAACGAGATCCTGAAGTCGCCCGAGGTGGTCGAGAAGCTCGCCACCTTCGGTGCCCTGCCGGTGGGCGGCGCGCCCGAGCTGCTGGGCAAGACCAACGCCTCCGACTACGAGGTGATGGGCAAGGTGATCCGCGACCTGGGCGTTCAGGCCGACTAGAAGCTGCGCCATGACGTCGCGAATCAACCAGTCCACGCTGGGGCAGGACGTGCCGCAGGTGAATGCGCGCGCCAAGGTGCTCGGGCGCGCCCAGTACGCGGGCGACCTCAAGGTCGCGGGCATGCTGCACGGCGCGGTGCTGCGCAGCCCCTATCCGCATGCGCGCATCGTCGCGATCGACACCTCGGCGGCGCTGGCGCTGCCGGGCGTCAAGGCGGTGCTGACCGGCGCCGACGCACCGCGCGTGATGTGGGGCGTGCATCACAAGGAGCGCCGCATCCTGGCCGAGGGCGTGGTCCGGTTCGCCGGCGAAGAAGTGGCTGCCGTCGCGGCAGCGAGCGAGGAGATCGCACGCGACGCGCTCGACCACATCCAAGTCGAGTACGAGGAACTGCCGGCGATCCTGACGCCCGAGGAGGCGCTCGACGAGGAGGCGCCCGGCGTCCATCCGGGCCGCAACAACGTCTCGCACGAGATCCGCTTCGAGCGCGGCGACGCCGACGCCGGCTTCGCCTCGGCCGACCTGGTGCACGAGGCCACCTACACCACGCATGCGCAGTACCCGGGCTACCTCGAACCGATGGCCACGGTCGCAGCGCTCGAGCCCAATGGCCGGCTGGTGGTCTGGACCTCGACCCAGTCGGTGACGCAGGCGCGGCTGAGGCTCGCGGCGGCGCTGGAGATGCCGATCTCGCGCATCCGGGTGCACCAGGCGACCACCGGGGGCGGCTTCGGCGGCAAGCTGGTCGAAGACGCCAACAACCTGATCGCCGGCCTGCTGGCGCGCAAGACCGGCAAGCCGGTCCGGCTCGTCAACAACCGGCTCGAGGACTTCCTGGCGGCGCCCTCGAGCGTGCCCGAGCGCATCACCCTCAAGCTCGGCATGACGCGCGCCGGCCTGATCGTCGCCAAGGAGGTGCGCATCGTGGCCGACTGCGGCGCCTACAGCGGTCTGGCGGCCGAGGTGATGCACGTGAGCGCGATGCGCAGCGATAACATGCACCGCAACCCGAACGTGCGCTCCCACGCCACGCTGGTCTACACCCACACGCCGCCGCACGGCGCCTTCCGCGGCTTCGGCGGCTCGCAGATGCTGTTCGCGCTCAACAGCCACATCCACACCATGGCCGAGCAGCTCGGCCTCGATCCGGTCGCGATCCACAAGCTCAATGCGATCGGCGCCGGCGAGACCTCGATCCACGGCTGGCAGATCGGCAGCACCGGCCTGAAGGAATGCATCGACCAGGCGATCGACGCCATCGGCTGGGAGGCCAAGCGCGCCGCGCCGAAGGGCACCGGCGCCCGCCGCCGCGGCGTCGGCATGGCGGCGGCGATGCACGTCAGCGGCAACCGCACGATCGGCAACTGGGACGGTTCGACCGTGGTTGTCAAGGTCAACGAAGACGGCCGCGTCTTCATCCACAGCGGCGAAGCCGACATGGGGCAGGGCGCGATGACGATGCTGAGCCAGGTGGTGGCGCACGAGCTCGACATCCCCCTGGACCACACGCACGTGGTCCCGCCCGACACCGACACCTCGCCGATCGCGATCGGCTCGCTGGCCTCGCGAGTGACGATCGCCGGCGGCAACGCGGCGATCGTGGCCGCGCGCATGGCCCGCGACAAGCTGCTCGCGCTGGCCGCGACCCAGCTCGAGCGACCGGTCGAGCAGCTCGAATGCGCCAACGGCACGGTGCGGGTCATCGCCGACCCCGAACGCAGCTGCACGCTGGCCATGCTGGCGCGCCTGCACGTCTGGCGGCACGGCGGCGAGGGCCTGCAGGTCAGCGGCAGCTGGGACGCGCGCACGCAGATGCACGACGACCAGGTCTACGGCAACATCGCGCCGGCCTATTCGTTCGCGGCCCAGGCGGTCGAGGTCGAGGTCGACACCGAGACCGGCCAGGTCACGGTGCTCGACAGCTTCGTCTCCGACGATTGCGGCAAGGCGCTGAACCCGCTGGCGATCCACGGCCAGACCAACGGCGCCACCGTACAGGCGATCGGCTGGGCGCTCTACGAGCAGCTGCAACTCGAAGGCGGCCGCATGGCCAACGGCAACTTCGCCGACTACACGATGGCCACCAGCGACGCGGTGCCGATGCTGCGCGGCGGCATCGTCGAGTCGAACGATCCGAACGGCCCCTACGGCGCCAAGGGCGCCAGCGAGACCGCCATCCTGCCCGGCGCGCCGGCGATCGCCAACGCGGTCTACGACGCCATCGGCGTGCGCATCCGCGACCTGCCGATCACGCCCGAGAAGGTACTGGCGGGCCTGCGCGAACTGCAAGGAGCGCGTGATGCGTGATTTCGATTTCCTGCAACCGGCCACGATCGACGAGGCCAGCCGCATGCTCGCCGAGCTCGGCGACGACTGCCGCGTGATGGCCGGCGGCAGCGCCCTGATGCTGGCGATGCGCCAGCGCATGCTGACGCCGACCCACATCATCTCGATCGCCCGGCTCGACGCACTGCGCGGCATCTCCTTCGACGCCCGCGACGGCTTGCGCATCGGCGCGCTTTCGCGCCATTGCGACGTGGCGCGCTCGCCGCTGGTGCAGCAGCACTACCCGATGCTGGCCGCAATGGCGGCGCAGGTGGCGAACCCGCAGGTGCGCCACCAGGGCACGATCGGCGGCAACCTCTGCTATGCCGACCCGGCCACCGATCCGCCCAGCTGCCTGATGGCGCTCGACGCCCGGGTCACGCTGGCCAGCTCGCGCGGCGAGCGGGTGCTGGGCATGGAGGAGTTCCTGGTCGACTACTACGTCACGGCCATCGAGCCCGACGAAGTGGTGGTCGACATCCGCGTGCCGGCGCCCTCGGCCGACGCCGCCGGCCGCTACACCCGCTTCCGGCGCACCTCGGCCGAGCACCGGCCGCTGGTCAACGTCGCGCTGTCGGTGCGCCGCAGCGGCGCCCGCTGCCACGAAGCCCGACTGGTGGTCGGCGCCTCGACCCCGATCCCGGCCCGCGTGGCGCGCGCCGAGGCCTTCCTGGCCGGCAAGGCCGTCACCGCCGACGTGGCGGCCGAGGCGGCCGAGATCGCGAGCGCGGACATCCTCGCGGTCTCGGATTCGCGCGGCAGCGAGGACTATCGCCGCGACATGGTGCGGGTGGTGGCCCGGCGCACCATCGCCCGGCTGTTCGATCTGGCCATCGATGGAGACAAGCAATGAGCAAGCACCTGATCGCGATCACCGTCAACGGCGAGGCGCAATCGATGGAGGTGCCGGCGCGACGCATGCTGTCTGATTTCCTGCGCGACGACCTGCACCTGACCGGCACCAAGCGCGGCTGCGAGACCGGCACCTGCGGCGCCTGCTCGGTGATCGTCGACGGCGAGGTGGTCAAGTCCTGCCTGTCGCTGGCGGTGCAGGCCGACGGCTGCCGCATCACGACCGTCGAGGGCCTCGGCAGCGGCGATGCGCTGCATCCGCTGCAGCAGAGCTTCATGCAATGCGGCGGCCTGCAATGCGGCTACTGCACCCCCGGATTCCTGATGGCGTCGTGCGCGATGCTGGCCCAAAACCCGAACCCGACGGTCGACGAAGTGCGCCATGGCCTCAGCGGCAACCTGTGCCGCTGCACCGGCTACACGCAGATCGTCGAATCCGTCCTGAACGCTGCGGAGAAGATGCGTGGAAATTGAAAAGACGATGACGGTCGCCGCGCCCGCGGCGCAGGTCTGGCAGATGCTGCTCGACCCCCAGGTGATGGGCAGCTGCGTGCCCGGCATGAAGTCGATCGAGGTCGTGAGCGAGGTCGAGTACATCGCCCAGATCCACGTCAAGATCTCCTTCATCAACGCCAAATTCAAGCTGCGCACGACCATCGTCGAGCAGCAGGCGCCGCGCTACCTGCGCTGCGAAGGCACCGGCGAGGACGCCTCGGTCGCCAGCTCGCTGAAGCAGCAGAGCGAGCTGTTCCTGGCCGAGCTGCCGGACGGCCGCACCGAGCTGCGCATGAAGGTCAAGGTCGACATGCTCGGGCGGCTCGGCACCTTCGGGCTCAGCGTCATGAAGACCAAGGCCGACCGGATGTGGGAGGAGTTCGGCCAGAACCTGGTGGCGCGGCTGGAAGGCGGGCCTTCAGTGGCAGCCACCGCGCCGGCGAGGTATCCGGCGGCGCCGATCCGGGCTGCGGCACCAGCCAGAGCTGCCGCGCCGCCCGTTGCGGCTGTCGTGGCGCCCGCTGCGGCGCCGGTTGCAACGACGCCCACGGCCGTCCCGGCTGCCCCCGCGTCAGCGGGCCGCGGCTGGTGGTCGCGGCTCGTCCATGGCAGCGCGGCGGACGGCCGTCAAATCCGCATCGAACTGCAGCGTGGCGACACGCTGCTCAAGATCGACTGGCCGATCGAAGCCGCAGCCGATTGCTCGGCCTGGCTGCGCGAAGTGACGAAGTAGTCCTCAGGAATAGGTGACCCAGCCTTCGTAGGCCGGGCCGTCGAGGTGCGGCAGCGTGTTGTAGGTCAGCAGCATGTGGCGCTTCGGCGTGAAGGCGAATTCGGTCACCGCGGTGTTGCGGATCCGCAGGTTCAGCTCGACCGTGGTCTCGGGGCTGGTGCCCAGCACATGGCCCACGGCGGTGCTGATCGGACCGCCGCTGGACACCACCAGCACCTTCGCACCGTGGTGCTTGTCGCGCACGTGGTCCAGCGCGGTCGTCACGCCGGCCAGGAAATCCAGGTAGCTGGGCATGCCGACCGGTTCGGTGCGCCCCTGCATCCAGGCGCCCAGTCCGTCGCGCAGCAGGCGGAAATGGTGGCGGTACATCTCCGGCGAGTCGGGCTTCTCGAGCTTGCCCGGATGGACCGTCGCAATGATCGCCTCGCTGTCGTACTCGTTGAGCCCGGGCCAGGGCAGCACGTCCTCGTGCCCGATCCCCAAGCCCTCGGCGATGCCTTCCCAGGTCTGGCGATGGCGCTTCAGCGTGCCGGCGATCACGGCGTCGAAGCGCATGCCGCGCTCGCGCCAGTACTCGCCCAGCCGCACGGACTGCCTGCGGCCCAGGTCGCTGAGTTGGTCATAGTCGGCGGCGCCGAAGCTGGCCTGCCCGTGGCGCACGAGGTAGAGGGTTCCCATGGAGGGGATTTTGCCCGCGTTGCGGGCCGGGGATGGTCGCGGCGGCGACCGGGATGGACTCGCTCGCCGCGGTTCGCCAAGCGGTCAGCCCTCGGGTTGCGAGGTCAGCCGGTGCTCGCTGGCGTCGACGAAGACATCGAGGTCGTTCTTCTGCCGGCTCACGGTCTTGATGCTGCGCGACGGACGCTCGGCGATCTCGGTGACCGAAAGCCTGGAGGCGAACAGGTGCAGCACCTCGAGTCGCGCGGCGACAGCGGCGCGGACTCGCCGCTGTTCCTGTCGAAGCTGCTCTGTGGGCGGGCCCGCGCCACCGCCTGGTCGCCAGCGAGATCTCGGCCATGCCCGCGTCCTTGCTCTTCATTCGATGGCGGCCGCTGGCGCGTGCGTCCGCACGAACGCCGATGCGCGCGCGAGCACCTCGGCCAGTTCCAGCCGCGTTGCCGCGTGCAAAGCGCGGACATCGGCCGCCAGCCCGGCTGCGCCGGCCCTGACCTGGCGCTCGATGGCCTTGAGCGCGGCGGTGGCTCGGGTCTCGTCGAGCTGGTGGCAGGCCGAACTGAGCCGATGGGCCAATTGCTTGAGTTGCTGGGAGTCGTCCGCGTCCGCCGCCAAGTCCATCGCCTTCAGGTCTCCTTCGGTGGTGCTGATGAAAATGCGCAGCAGCTCCGCCACCTTGTCGAGTTGTCCGCCGCAGAGCTGGGTCAGGGCCGGATAGTACGGCGCCGTTGACGTGGCCTGCGACACGGCGCCGTGCGGGAGCGCGGGGCCCTCTGGCCGCCCTCGCGCCAGGATCCCGGCCAGCGCCTCACGAAACTCATGCAGCTGCAACGGCTTGGACAGGTAGCTGTCCATGCCCAGGGCCAGGCAGCGCTCGTGCTCGCCCTGCAGGGCGTTGGCGGTCAAGGCGATGATCGGCAATCGCGGCAGGCCCAGTGCCGCCTCGCGCTCGCGCAGGCGCGTCGTGAGGTCGTAGCCGTTGAGCCGCGGCATATGGCAGTCGGTCAGCAGCATCGCATAGGCCGCGCCGGGTGCCAGCAGCCGCTCCCAGGCCTCCTCGCCATCCTCGGCGCAGTCGCACGCGAAGCCCAGCTTGGCGAGTTGCATGACGACGACCTCGCGGTTGATCGGATGGTCTTCGGCCAGCAGCAGCCGTCGCCCCTCGCCCATGGGAGCTGTGGTGCTTGAGCGCGCGAGCGCATCCGCTGCCGGCCGATCGGCCGCCGGCTGCCCCTGCACCGCCCCCGCGCCGGGGATCCAGGGCTGCAGCGGCAGCGCCACGACAAAGCGGCTGCCAACGCCAGGCTCGCTCTCGCAATGGACGCGCCCGCCCATCAGCTCGACCAGCTGCTTGACGATGGTCAGCCCCAGGCCGGTCCCGCCGAAGCGCCGAGTGGTCGCGATATCGGCCTGCTTGAACGGCAGGAAGATGGTCTTCGCGGCCTCCGGGTCGATGCCGATGCCGCTGTCCTGCACGCTCAGCAGCAGCGCCTCGCCGGCGCTCCGGTCGACCACGACCTTGACGCCGCCCTGCTTCGTGAACTTGACTGCATTGCCGACGAGATTGGTCAGCACCTGGCGCAGCCGGACGGCGTCGCCGAGGACGATCTCGGGAATCTGCGCATCGACCTCGAAGCCGAGGTCGATGCCCTTGCGCGCGGCTTCGGGCATCAGGGTCATGCAGATGTCCTCGACCAGGCTGCGCAGGGACAACGGCCGGCTCTCGAGGTCGAGCTTGCGCGCCGTGATCTTCGAGAAGTCGAGGATGTCGTTGATGATCGTGAGCAGTGCGACCGAGGATTCACGGCTTCGCGTCAACATGGCGCGCTGGGCGTCGCTCAAGGGCGTGTCGAGCGTCAGGTCGATCATGCCGAGAATGCCGGTGAGGGGAGTGCGCACCTCGTGGCTCATCATGGCCAGGAACTGCCGCTTGGCATCGAGCGCCGAGCGCGCCTCTTCGGCCTTGGTGATGAGGTCGGCCTTGAGCGCTTCTTCGCGCGTGATGTCCTTGGCGATGCCCGTGAACAGGATCTCGTCGCGGCGCAGGCCGGCCTGTTTCGTCAGGCTGCCGCGCACGTCGACCGTGCGCGTCACGCCATCGCGGGCGCGAACACGGAACTGGTCGCGATAGGCGCCGGTTCCCTGCCGGTACGCCAGGCCCAGCGTTGCTGCCACGCGTGCGCGGTCGGCCGGGTGCAGCATGCGGTAGAGCGCGTGGTAGCTGATCTCGGCCTCGGCGCCCAGGCCGCAGATCTCGCGGATCTTGGGGTCGGTCAGGATCACGGTATCGACCAGTTCGCGGCCTGTCGGCATGGCGCCCTTGCGCAGCCGGGTGACCACTCGATACCGCAGGGCCGTGTCCTTGAAGAACAGGCTCTGCGGCGCGGCATCGATGATGGCGCGGAGTTCGTCGTCCCGGCGCTGGATGCTCAAGGCATGGAAGAACTGGACCGCCGCCAGCACGATGATGCACAGCGAACCCAGCGCCATCCAGAACCAGTGGAGCTCGATG
The DNA here is from genome assembly GCF_030486595.1 of Variovorax ginsengisoli. Taxonomy (GTDB): domain Bacteria; phylum Pseudomonadota; class Gammaproteobacteria; order Burkholderiales; family Burkholderiaceae_C; genus Variovorax; species Variovorax ginsengisoli_B. The sequence continues at coordinate 143,266 of NZ_JAUJZH010000019.1, forward strand.
GCCAGCCTCGAACGCATTGTGGAACCTTATGTCATGTCGATCTCCCGTGGTGAACCGCCAAGGCGGCGGCTCGCCCATCGTTGTCCTCGTCACATTTAGTTGCACTAGAGAGATTGGGGATTGACTGTTTCTCGAGAAACACTGCACGAACTACCTCCGTCTTTTCAGAGACGCCGCCGGTGTGTCGGCGAGATTGTTCCAACGTTTTTTGAGGAAGTGTTCCGCAGGCTGTTTCGCGGACGAGCTGCTTTGCAGTCAAGGTGCCGCGATAGATGGCGTCACGTAGTCAAGCGCTTCAGGGGGATTTCGAATGGGATGGCCGATCGGGGGATTTGTGCTCTTGCTCGCATGGTGCTTTCGAAGCGCGTGCCCGGCCAGGAGGCGCCGGCAGGCGTGGTCGCGTTCGCGCAAGTACGGCGACGCGGAAATCGTCCGCATGCGACCCGGCGCGCTGGCCGGCAACGACTCGCGATCTCGATAGCGCACGCGCCCTGGGCCGGGTCGACGAAGCCATCGAATCGGACTCAGACCCCGCCAGAGTTCAGTGTCACAGGCCCTCGCGGAGTGTCGAACATCGCTCGCAGGCCCGGCGCCCCCGAGGCCAGCGACAGCTCCGACAACCCGATCGTCCCCAACGCCGCCGCCAGGTCGCCGGCCCGCGGATGCGACAACTCAAGCGCGCGCAACACGACGCCGGATTCGTCCATGCTGTCGGTCGGATGCACGGCCCCCCATTCGATCAGCGTCGGCAGCGCGCCATAGAAAAGCCGCTGGCCGTCGTTGCGTACCGTGATGCGCCACGAGAGCCGGCCCGCCGGCGTGTCGCGCGAGGCCTCGATGATGTGGCCCCGGTCGATGCGCAGCGCGGCCAGCCGATGCACCGCCGCCTCGATGTCCGGCACCTCGGCCACGAAGTGCACCAAGCGCGGGCCGTGGCGCGCCAGCGCGGCCTGCAGCGCGCCGTCGTCGAGGTCGAACCAGCGGTGGCGTGCGCCGGCGCGCGCTTGCTTCGCATGCGGGTCGATCGCGATGATCTCGAAGTAGGCGCGCGGGAAGGCGGCCGAACCGATCTTCAGCAGGCGGTTGTGCGTGCCCATCAGCGGATGGATGCCACCGGGGCCGGGCGTCACCCCGAAGGTCGCTTCGCACCAGCGCACCCCCTCGTCGAGGCTGCGGGCGGCCAGCACGAGGTGGTCGATGCGCGTCGGCATGGTGCGGGCCGTTTCAGCGCGGCGTGGTCGTCAGAGCATCACGCTGCCGTCGACGCAGGTCACCGAGTCGCCGCCGACCCACACCTGGCCGTCGGCATCGCGCTGGATGTGCACACGGCCCGCGCGCCCCAGGGTCTGGCCTTGCGCCGCCACATAGCTTTCGGGCAGATGCCCGTCAGCGATCAGCCATTGCGCCAGGCTGGCGTTGAAGCTGCCCGTGACCGGGTCTTCCTCGATGCCGACCGGTGCCGCGAAGGCGCGCACCTCGATGTCGGCCGGCGCTTCTTCGGTGCGCGCGAAGGCGCGCGCCTCGCGGTTCGAGCGCGCGATCAGCACCGGCGAGGCGGCCGACGACGGCAGGCCCGCGACGCCGACCTTCTGCCCCAGTTCGCGCAGCGCGCGGTGGTCGGGCTTGAGCGTGAGCACCGTGTCGGCATCGGCGAGCAGCAGCCCGAGCCAGGCGGGCCCGTTGTCGAGCAGCTGGGCGGTGACGATCTGTTGCGCCTTCAGCCCCAGCGCGGCCGCGACCTTGGCCAGCAAGGTCGGGCTCGGCGCGATGCGCTTCACCGGCGGCGCGGCGAAGGCCAGGCGCTCGCCCTCGCGCCGGATCGCCACCAGGCCCACCGCGCTCTGCTGCACGATGTGGCCGGCCGCCTTCGGCTTGCCGCCGGCCTGCAGCCACGCGTGGCAGCTGCCGAGCGTCGGATGGCCCGCGAAGGGCAGTTCGCCGCCCGGCGTGAAGATGCGCACCCGGTAGTCGGCTGTCGGCTCGGTCGGCGGCAGCACGAACGTGGTCTCCGACAGGTTGGTCCAGGCGGCGAAGCGCTGCATCGCGGCGTCGTCGATGCCGCTGCCGTCGAGAACGACCGCGAGGGGATTGCCGAAATAGGGCGTCGACGTGAAGACGTCGACCTGCTTGAAGGGGCGGGAGATCATGGTGGTGGTCATTCGAGGGCCAGGTCGAGCACGCCGCGGGCGGCGGCGCGGGTGCGCAGGTCGGCGAACCAGCGCTCGACATGCGGCCAGGCCGGCCGCGTGTATTCGGTCTGGGGCAGCCCGAACCAGCGGTGCGCCTCGCAGCCGACCGGGATGTCGGCCATGGTGAAGCTGTCGCCGCACATGAACGCGCGGTCGGCGAGATGGGCGTCGAGCAGTGCGAACAGCGGCTCGGTGGCGCGCACCGAATAGGCGATCGCCTCGGGCTGCCGCTGCTCGGGCGGCGTGCGGATCCATTGCCTGAAGGCGCCGCCGCTGACCGGGTTCAAGGTGGTCTGCTGCCAGTCCATCCAGCGTTCGGCATCGAAGCGTGCGGCCAGCGGCTCGGGATAGAGCTTGCCGGGCGAGTGCTTGGCGCACAGGTAGCGCACGATCACGTTCGACTCCCACAGCGTGACCCGGTCGGCGCCCTCACCGTCGTCGATGGTCGGCACCATGGCGTTCGGGTTGAGCCGCAGGTACTCGGGCGTCTGCACCACGCCGAAGCGGCCGCCCGCCTCAGTGCGCTGGAAGTCGAGGCCGAGTTCCTGGGCACACCAGACCACCTTGCGCACGTTGATGGAGCTGATGCGCCCCCAGATATTGAGCATTGTCAGAGTCCCTTCGATGGGCGATCGAGCAGAAGAAGTCGCAACGCCAGGCCCGCCATCATCGCAGCCAGCAGTCCGCGCTGGAAGCCGGCCGCGCCGCGTTTTTGCAGCCAGCGGCCGACCTGCCCGCTGCAGGCGCCGAGCAGGGTGTTGAAGAGCAGGCCGGCCAGCGACAGCGTGATGCCCAGCAGCACCAGCTGCATCGGCACGCTGCCGCGCGCGGGGTCGACGAACTGCGGCAGGAACACCATGAAGAACAGCAGCGCCTTCGGATTCACCAGGTTGTTGAGCCAGGCGCTGCGCACCACGCGCGCAAAGCTGGCGGCGTCGGCCCGCGCCTTTGGCGACACGCTGCCGGCACGCAGCGCCTGCCAGGCCAGCCACAGCAGGTAGAGTGCGCCGGCGTAGCGCAGCAGGTCGAAGGCGGGCGGCCAGGCCGCCACCAGCGCCGTCACGCCGGTCGCCGCCGACACGGTGTGCACGAGGTCCGCCGCGGCGATGCCCAGTCCGGCCGCGAGGCCGGCCCGCGGGCCCATCGAGACGCCGTGCGAGAGCACGAAGGCCATGTTGGGCCCGGGCGAGACGAACAACGCCAGCACCGCGAGGAGAAACAGCAGGAAGCTTCCGGCGTCGATCATCGCGGAGGGCTGCGGGGCGTGTCAGGCGGGACTGGCGGCCAGCTGCCGCTGCACCTCGGCCGCCATGTGGTGGGCGAGCTGTTCGCGCACGACCTCGGCCAGGGCGGCGATCGCGGTGTCGATCTCGTCGACGCTGGCGGTCACGAAGGACAGGCGCAAGGTGCGCGGATCGCCCTGGCCGGCATAGAAAGGCGCGCCCGGCACGAAGGCCACGCCGCGCTCGACCGCCTTCGGCAGCAGCGCCACGGTATCGATGCCCTCGGGCAGCCGCACCCACAGGAACATGCCGCCGGCCGGCTTGACGAACTCGACCGACAGGCCCTTCATCTCGCGCTGCAGCGCCGCCACCATGGCCTCGCACTGGCGCTTGTAGAGGGCCCGGATGGTCGGCACGTGGCGCGACAGGAAGCCGTCCTTCATGACCTCGTGCACCATGCGCTGGTTGAAGCTCGGCGAATGCAGGTCGGCCGCCTGCTTGGCCTGCAGCAGCTTGGGGAAGATCGCCTTGGGCGCCACCATGAAGCCCAGGCGCAGGCCGGGTGCCAGCACCTTCGAGAACGAGCCCAGGTAGATGCAGCCGTCGGGGTTGCGGGCCGTCAGCGGCAGCGCCGGCGCGCTGTCGAACCAGAGCTCGCCGTAGGGGTTGTCCTCGACGATCGGCAGGCCGGCCTTCGCGGCGGCCGCCGACACCGCGGCGCGGCGTTCCTCGGTCATGGTGCGGCCGGTCGGGTTCTGGAAATTGGGCAGCAGGTAGATGAAGCGTGCGTCCTGCGCCTTGGCAACCATGTCGTCGACCACCACGCCCTCGTTGTCGCTGGCGACGCTGACCGGCTCCGGCTCCATCGGCGAGAAGGCCTGGAGGGCGCCGAGGTAGGTCGGCGTCTCGACCAGCACCCGGCTGCCCGGGTCGAGCAGCACCTTGGCGACCAGGTCCAGGCCCTGCTGCGATCCGGTGGTGATCAGCACCTGCGCCGGGTCCACCGGCCAGGGCAGCATCGCGGCCACCGCTTCGCGAAGCGGGGTGTAGCCTTCGCTCGCGCCGTACTGCAGGGCGGCCTGGCCATCCTTGTGCAGCACTTCGGCGCAGGCTTCGGCGAAGGCGTTGATCGGGAAGGCCTTGGGCGAGGGCAGGCCGCCGGCCAGGCTGATGATGCCGGGGCGTTCGGTGACCTTGAGGATTTCACGCAGCACCGAAGGATTCATCTTTTCGGCGCGGGCGGCGAGTTTCCAGTTCATGTTGTTTCCTTTGGAGTGCGTGAGACTAACGGGAGGCCGCGGCGGCGACCAGCGGCGCGCGCGGCTGGGACAGCTTCTTGCCTGCGACCACGGTGGCCACCACCGCCGCGGCGAAGCCGAGCGTGACGACATCGAGCGGCTCGCCGAGCAGCGGCACGGCCGCCAGGATCGAGAGGAAGGGCTGCAGCAGCTGGGTCTGGCTGACGCGCAGTGCGCCGCCCATCGCCAGCCCGCGGTACCAGGCGAAGAAGCCCATCCACATCGAGAACACGCCGACGTAGACGAAGCCGACCCAGGCCGAAGCCGCGACCGGCTGTGCGGGCCACAGCAGCAGGGTGCCGGGCAAGGTCACAGGCAGCGCCATCGCGCAGACCCAGCAGATCACGCGCTCGGCGCCGAGCGCCGGCGTCACCTGGGCGCCGTAGATGTAGCCCAGCGAGGCGGCCACGACCGCCCCCACCAGCAGCACGTCGGCCCACTCGAAGCCAAAGCCGCTGCCGTGCGACTGGGCCCGCAGCACCGAGAACGCGACCACCAGCGCACTGCCGGCGATGGCGCAGAGCCAGAAGCCCAGGCGCGCGCGCTGGTGCAGCACCCAGGCGGCGCAGGCCGCGGTCACCAGCGGCAACAGCGCGGTGATCACCGCGGCATGGCTGGCACTGACCACGCGCAGCGCATAGGCGAGCAGCAAGGGGTAGCCGATCGCGTTGCCGAGCACCGCCATGCCGAGCGGCTTCCAGTGCACGCGCTGCGGTCGCGGCGAGCGGGTGGCGAGCAGAAAGATCACCGACAGGACGCCGGCCAGCGCCGCCCGCCCGAGCGTCACGAACCAGGGCGAGAGCTGCGGGGCGGCCTGCGTGCCGGTCGCCAGCCGGGTCATCGGCAGCGTCACCGCGAAGATGGCGACGCCGAGCACGCCCAGCCACATGCCGAGGGTTTCGTCTCGGGTCTTCATGCGCCCGCCATCCACCAGGCCGTGAGTGCCAGCAGGGCCGCCATCGCGCGGTTGAACCACAGCAGGCGCTGTCCCTGGGCCAGCCAATGGCGCAGCACGGCGCCGGCCAGCGCATAGAGGAAGTTGCTGGCGAAGGCATAGACCAGCATCACCGGCGCCACGATCGCGTAGCGCTGCAAGGCATCGGACTGGCCGGCGATGAAGTTGGCGACCAGGGTCAGCGCCAGCAGCCAGGCCTTGATGTTGAGGAACTGGAGCATCACGCCCTGCTTGAAGCCGACCCGCAGCTGCGCGCCGTCGGCCTGGCCGAGGGCCCGGCTGCCGCTGAGCTTCCAGGCCAGCCAGAGCAGGTAGGCGATGCCGAAGGCCTTGATGAACCAGCGCAGCGAAGGCGCCGCGACCACCAGGGCGCCGATGCCGGCCGCACACAGGGCGAGCAGCAGGCTCCAGCCGACCGGCACGGCCCAGACGAAGCGCATGGCGCGGGGCAGGCCGCCGTTGGCGGCGAGCGCGGTCGACAGCGTGGTGTTGGGGCCCGGCGAGAAACTCATCGCCGTGGCCAACACCAGCAGCGCAGTGAATTCTTGCCAGTTCATGGGACACACTTTAAACTGATGACCATTACAGTACCGATACAGATAGTCGAACATGGAAGCCATCTGTATCTGTCGACCCGTTGACACAGAACAATACGCGTCATGCTGACACGAACCTCCGCCCAGTCACTGACCGGGCAGCTCGCCGACCGCTTTTCCGAGCGCATCCGCAACCGCTTGCTGCCGCCCGGCGCGCGGCTCCCTTCGGTTCGAGAGTGTGCGCGCCAGCAGGGTGTGAGCCCGCACACCGTGGTTGCCGCCTACGATCAATTGCTGGCCCAGGGCCTGGTCGAGGCGCGCCGCCAGCGCGGCTTCTACGTGCGCGATTCGGGCCCCGCCGCGGGTCCGCCGCCGGACAGCGCCGGCCCGGCGCCGGCCCTGGCACCCGCGCCCCTGGTGGCGGCCGATGCCAGCACGCTCATCCGCGGCATGTTCCATCGCCCGAGCGACAAGCCGCAGCCCGGCATGGGCGTCTTTCCGCCCGACTGGCTCGAATCGACCTTCATGCCGGCGGCGGTGCGCCGGGTGACCAGCGGCAAGGCGCTGCAGGAACTGTCGCTGCAGTATGGCGAGCCCGCGGGCGACGGCAGCCTGCGGCGCAGCCTGTCGACCCGGCTGGCCGCCATCAGCGTGCCGGCCGCGCCCGAGCAGATCGTGACCACCATCGGCGCCACCCATGCGCTCGACATCGTGAGCCGCACCCTGCTGCGGCCCGGCGATCCCGTGATGGTCGAGGAGCCGGGCTGGGCGCTCGAGTTCGCGCGACTCGAGGCGCTGGGAATGCGCATCCTGCCGGTGCCGCGCAAGGCCGACGGCCCCGACCTGGAGGTGATGGAGCGCTACTGCACGGCGGGCGACGCCCACAAGCCCAAGCTCTTCGTCAGCGTGAGCGTGCTGCACAACCCGACCGGCTACAGCCTGACGCCGGGCAGCGCGCACCGGGTGCTGCAGCTCGCCAACCGGCACGACTTCCACATCGTCGAGGACGACACCTACAGCCACCTGGCGCCCGAACACGCGACCCGCCTCTGCGCGATGGACGGGCTGCAGCGCACCATCTATGTCGGCGGCTTCGCCAAGATCCTGGCGCCCAACTGGCGCATCGGCTTCGTCGCCGCCTCGCCGGCGCTGATCGGCCGCCTGCTCGAGACCAAGCTGCTCGCGACCCTGACCTCGCCCGCGCTGTTCGAGCGCGCGTTGGCCTGGTGCATCGACCAGGGCCAGCTGCGCCGGCATGCCGAGCGGGTGCGCGTCAGGCTCGACGGCGCCCGCGGCCGCACGGTCAAGCTGGCACTGGCCGCCGGCTGCACGCTGGCCTCGGAGCCGGCCGGCCTGTTCGGCTGGGTCGACACCGGTGTCGACACCGACGCGCTGACCCAGCGCATGCTCGACGAGGGCTATCTGCTGGCGCCCGGCTCGCTGTTCCATGCCCGGCGGCCGCCGACCACGCTGATGCGGATCAACTTCGCGACCGCGCAGGACGCGACCTTCTGGAAGGTGTTCGCGAGGGTCCGCGACCAGATCTGACCGGGGCTGCGCCCAGCGCTCAGAGCAGGGCGTCCGGTGCCAGGGGGCCGAAGAGCTTCACCATCGCCCGCAGGCCCGCGCTGGTGTCGGGCTCGGCGGTGGCGTCCTCGAGGCCGCTGCCTTCGGGCGCCTTCCACACCATGCGCCCGTCGCTGCGCACCACGTGCCAAGCGCCTTCGCGCATCACCTGGTCGATCTTCTGGGCGGCCGTCCGCGACAGCGTATCGCTGCGCACCAGCACTGCGATCTCGGTGTTCTGGTGCTGCGAGCGCAGGTCCAGGTTCATCGACCCGACCACCAGCAGCCGGCCGTCGATCACCAGCACCTTCGAATGCAGCATCGAGCGCGATCCGCCCGGCGCGCTGCCGCCGCCGCTGCCTGAACCGAATGCGTTGCCGAGTCCGGCCTGCTCGCTGCGCAGTTCGTAGAGCTCCACGCCCATCGCGAGCAGTTCGTCGCGATGCCGGGCGTAGCCCACATGGGCCACGGGCGCATCGTTCGACGCCAGTGAGTTGGTCAGCACGCGGATTCGCACCCCACGGGCCCGGGCCGCGGCGAAGGCCTGTTTCATGTCGGCGCCGGGCACGAAATAGGGCGAGATCACCAGCAGGTCGCTGCGGGCCTGGCCGATCAGCTGCAGCAGTCCATCGACCACCGTCTCGCCATCGGCCGCGGCGTCGGCTGCGGCAGCAAGCGACGCATCGTTCTTTGCGGCCCCGCCCTGCGGGCGCCGGCCCGTCTGCGTCACCGTGAGTCCGGGTGCCTTGCCGACATCGGCGCTGGCATTGGCGCCGTCCGGCGGGATCTTGCCCGGCTTGTCGGCCAGCACGACCGCCGGGGCCCAGACGAAATCGGCGGTCCGGAGGTCCAATGGCCGTTCGTCCCAGACCTGCGCGCGGACCTCGGCGGCGGAGGCGCCGGTGTCCGCTGCGCCATCGGCCGGCGGCGGGTTGCCGGCCTGCCGTTCGCGCTCCGCCTTGGCGTCGGCGCGCGCCTGCTCGCGGATCTGGTCCAGGTCCTTGGCCGTGACCAAGGACTGCACCGGGTAGGCGCGCTCGTTGTTCCAGTAGGCGTCGAAGCTCCGGGACAGGTCCTGTACCAGCGGCCCCGCCACCAGCACGTCGAGATCGATGAAGTTGCCCTTGCGGTCCTTGCCGAAGTAGGCGTCGCCGAGGTTCCGGCCGCCGGCCACCGCCAGCACGTTGTCGGCAATGAACAGCTTGTTGTGCATGCGCTGCTGGATCCGCGCGGCATCGTCGATGGAGCCGAACAGGCGGCCCAGCGTCGAGGCGCGGGCGCCCGCCAGCGGATTGAACATCCGCATCTCTACATTCGGCACCAGCGCCATTCGCATCACGACCGCGTCCCGGCCGGTGCTGTGCAGATCGTCGAGCAGGATTCGAATCCGCACGCCGCGCTCGGCGGCCTCGCGCACCGCCTTCAGCAGCCGGGCCGTGCTGGCGTCGGCGTGGATCGCGTAGTACTGCAGGTCCAGCGTCTTGCGGGCGCCCTCGACCAGCGCCAGCCGACTGCCATACGCGGCCGGTGCCCCGTCGAGCAGGACGAAGCCGGATTCGTAGCGCGTGCCGGCGGCGGCCCGCCGCTGCTGCACCAGCTCGCCCAGCGGTGTCGTTGCGGGAGCGGGCAGCGCGGTCGAGACCGGCCGATCGACGTCCTTGGGCAGTTCCGCGCAGGCCCCGAGGCCCAGGGCCAGGAAGAGTGCGAGGCAGGCGGCGGTTCGCCCGAGGGCGTTTCTAAATGGCATGAGGCGAGGAAAAGAACCAGGACGGCGCTATATATAGAGCGCCGTCTTCCCCCGCCGCGTCGGACAAAGCCTCCGCTAGCCTGCGGACCCGAGCGCTTCCCAGCGTTCCAGTGCGGCCATCAGCTCTTCGTCGATGCGGGCATGGCGCTCGGCAAGCTCGGCCGCCCGCGAGGCGTCGGTGGCGTAGATCGCGCCGCCGTCGAGCGCCAGGATCTCGCTGATCCGCTTCTGTTCTTCCTCGAGCTCGGCGATCCGCGCCGGCAGCGTCTCGAGTTCGCGCTGTTCCTTGTAGCTGAGCTTCTTGCGGGTCGCCGCGGGCTTGGCGGCGGCCGCGGGGGGCGGCGCGGCAGTGACCGGGGCGGCGGTGGCCGGCGGCGGTGCGGCCGCGGCGCGCTGCTGCGCGATCTCGCGGGCACGCTTGGATTGGGTCAGCCAGTCCTGCACGCTGCCCTCGTACTCGCGCCAGCGGCCGTCGCCCTCGAAGGCGATGGTGCTGGTCACCACGTTGTCGAGGAAGGTCCGGTCATGACTTACCAGGAACACGGTGCCGTCGTAGTTCTGCAGCAGGTCCTCGAGCAATTCCAGTGTGTCGATATCGAGGTCGTTGGTCGGCTCGTCGAGCACCAGCACGTTGGCCGGCCGCGCGAACAGGCGGGCCAGCAGCAGCCGATTGCGCTCGCCGCCGCTCAGCGAGCGCACCGGCGAATGCGCGCGCGCCGGCGAGAACAGGAAATCGGCCAAGTAGCTCTTGACGTGCTTGCGCTGGTTGCCGATCTCGATCCATTCGCTGCCCGGGCTGATGAAGTCTTCCAGCGTGGCGTCCAGGTTCAGCGCGTTGCGCATCTGGTCGAAATAGGCCACCTGCAGGTTGGCGCCGCGGCGGATCTTGCCGGCATCGGGCTCGAGCTCGCCGAGGATCAGCTTCAGCAGCGTGGTCTTGCCGGCGCCGTTGGGGCCGATCAGGCCGACCTTGTCGCCTCGCAGGATGGTGCCGGTGAAGCCGCGGATCACAGTCTTGTCGCCGAAGGACTTCGTCGCCTCGGTCAGCTCCGCCACGATCTTGCCGCTCGACTGCCCCGAGGCCACGTCCATGTTCACGCTGCCCTGCACCTCGCGCCGGGACGCGCGGTTGGCGCGCAGCTCCTGCAGCCGGCTGATGCGGCTCTGGCTGCGCGTGCGGCGCGCCTCCACGCCTTTGCGGATCCAGATCTCCTCCTGCGCCAGCAGCTTGTCGGCCTTGGCATTGATCACCGCTTCCTGGGCCAGCTGCTCTTCCTTCTGTAGAAGGTACTGCTCGAAATTGCCCGGGTAGGAGCCGAGCTTGCCGCGGTCGAGCTCCACGATCCGGGTGGCGACTCGGTTCAGGAAGCTGCGGTCGTGGGTGATGGTCACCACGCTGCCCTTGAAGTCGATCAGCAACTGCTCCAGCCACTCGATCGAATCGAGGTCCAGGTGGTTGGTGGGCTCGTCCAGCAGCAGCACGTCGGGGGCGGCCACCAGTGCCTGCGCCAGGGCGACGCGCTTGCGCGTGCCGCCCGACAGCGAGCCGACGCGGGCGGCGCCATCGAGATGCAGCCGATGCAGCGTTTCTTCCACGCGCTGTTCCCAGTTCCAGGCGTCGAAGGACTCGATCTGGGACTGCAGGGCGTCCAGGTCCAGCCCGGGCGCGCCCGACAGGTACTGGTCGCGGATCGCGATCACCTCGCCCAGTCCCGCGCTGGCGGCCGTGAAGACGTCCGCCTCCATGTCCAGCACGGGCTCCTGGGCGACATAGGTCACGCGCACGTTCTGTTGTATCTGGAGCGTGCCGTCGTCCGGCTTCTCGAGCCCCGCCAGTATCTTGAGCAGCGAGGACTTGCCCGCGCCGTTGCGGCCGATCAAGCCGATGCGCTCCGCTTCGATGAGAGAGAAGTCCGCATGGTCGAGCAGCGGGACGTGGCCGAACGCGAGTTGCGCGTCGAGGAGTGTGATGAGTGCCATGTGGGAGCGATTATCGGAGCGAAGTGCCGGCGAGGCTCCAAAAGTGGCATATACTCGTGGGCTCGGCAAAACGCGAAGGCAACTTCGCCGGGTTCCAGGAAGGAAACTTCAGGGGACTACAACAAGAAGATCGCAAGATCGCCGAGAACAAAAAAGGCCCTTCGGTCTTGATCTGGTTCTAAGAATCGTGTCATAATTGAAGGCTCCGCTGAAAACGACGGCGACGAGGCAGCTTCCGGGTTGCGAGTTGATCGAAGTGACTGGCGGGAAAGAAAAAGACCTCTCGAGGTTGACGAAGTTGAAAAAACTGTGTCATAATCGAAGGCTCCGCAGAAAACGCGAACTGCAGCGGCTTCCCAGTGAAGCGGTTGTGAGAAGCGAAAGAAAGCGAAAAAAGTTTGCCGGTTCTTAAAAAACCGTGTCATAATCGAAGGCTCCGCTGATCGCAGCGAAGCAAGCAAAACAAGAGATTGTTTTGACGGATCGTTAAAAATATACAGC